>NZ_JBVHNF010000063.1:0-1020 GCF_055558055.1 Streptomyces sp. NPDC025833 | reverse complement strand
CTGTTCCTCGGCGACGCCTTCCGCGCGGACCTCGTCGGCGCTCTTGCCGAAGGCGAGGGCCTGGGTCTGGGCGAAGAAGTTGGCCATCAGCAGGTCGTGCTGGGCCTTGAGGCCGGGGCTGAGTTCGGCGACGGGGCGGGCGAAGCCGATGAAGTCGGCCGGGATGAGCTTGGTGCCCTGGTGGATCAACTGGTAGTAGGCGTGCTGGCCGTTGGTGCCGGGGGTGCCCCAGACGACGGGTCCGGTCTGCCAGGCGACGGGTTCGCCGTCGCGCTGGACGGACTTGCCGTTGGACTCCATGTCGAGTTGCTGGAGGTAGGCGGTGAACTTCGACAGGTAGTGCGAGTACGGCAGGACGGCGTGGGTCTGGGCGTCGTGGAAGTTGCCGTACCAGATGCCCAGCAGGGCCAGCAGGAGCGGGGCGTTGGCCTCGGGGGGTGCGGTGCGGAAGTGGTCGTCGACGGTGCGGAAGCCGTCGAGCATCTCGCGGAAGCGGTCCGGGCCGACGGCGATCATCAGGGACAGGCCGATCGCGGAGTCGAAGGAGTAGCGGCCGCCGACCCAGTCCCAGAACTCGAACATGTTGTCCGGGTCGATGCCGAACGCGGTGACCTTCTCGGCGTTGGTGGACAGGGCCACGAAGTGCCGGGCCACGGCCTTCTCGTCGCCGCCGAGGCCGGCCAGCAGCCAGGAGCGGGCGGAGGTGGCGTTGGTGATCGTCTCGATCGTGGTGAACGTCTTGGACGCCACGATGAACAGGGTCTGCGCGGGGTCCAGGTCGCGGGTGGCCTCGTGCAGGTCGGCGCCGTCGACGTTGGAGACGAAGCGGACGGTCAGGTCGCGGTCGGTGAAGGCGCGCAGCGCCTCGTGGGCCATGGCGGGGCCGAGGTCGGAGCCGCCGATGCCGATGTTGACGATGTTGCGGATACGGCGGCCGGTGTGACCGGTCCACTCGCCCGAGCGGACCCGGTCGGCGAAGGCGGCCATCTTGTCCAGCACCGCGTGCACGGCCGGGACGAC
>NZ_JBVHNF010000062.1:0-1224 GCF_055558055.1 Streptomyces sp. NPDC025833 | reverse complement strand
GCCCGACTACATGCTCCCCACCGCCTACGTCACCCTCGACACACTCCCCCTCACCCCCAACGGCAAGCTCGACACCACCGCCCTGCCCGCACCCGAACACACCACCAACACCACCGGCCGGACCCCACGCACCGCGACCGAAGAAATCCTCACCGGGATCTTCGCCGACGCCCTCGGCATCGACCACGTCACCATCGACGACAACTTCTTCGACCTCGGCGGACACTCCCTCCTCGCCATCCAGCTGATCAGCCGGGTCCGTGGGGCGCTGGGCGTGGAGCTGTCGGTGCGGGACCTGTTCGAGGCGCCGACGGTCGCGGGGGTCGCGGCACGGCTCGGTGACGCGGCCGGAGCGCGGGCGGCGCTGGTGCCGATGGACCGCCCGGAGCGGCTGCCGCTCTCCTTCGCCCAGCAGCGCCTGTGGTTCCTGCACCGGCTCGAAGGCCCCAGCGCCACCTACAACGTGCCGATGCGGCTGCGGCTGGCCGGCGACCTGGACGTGGCGGCGCTGCGCCGGGCCATGACCGACCTCGTCACCCGGCACGAGACCCTGCGGACCGTGTTCGCCGAGGTGGACGGGACGCCGTACCAGCGGATCGTCCCGGCGGAGGAGGCCCGGCCGGTCGTCGAGACCGTGGCCACCACCCCGGACCGGCTCGACGACGACGTGGCCGCCGCGGCCCGCCACACCTTCGACCTGACCCGCGAGATCCCGTTGCGGGCCTGGGTGCTGTCGGCTTCCGCCGACGAGCACGTCGTCCTGCTGCTGGCCCATCACATCGCGAGCGACGGCTGGTCGATGACACCGCTCGCCGCCGACCTCTCCCTGGCCTACGCGGCGCGCCGGGCCGGCCGGGCCCCGGAGTGGGAGCCGCTGCCGGTGCAGTACGCGGACTACACCCTGTGGCAGCGCGAAGTGCTCGGCGAGGAGAGCGACCCGGAAAGCGTCATCTCCCGGCAGATCGAGCACTGGCGCGGTGCCCTCGCCGGTCTCCCGGACCGCCTCGACCTGCCGACCGACCGGCCCCGGCCGGCGACCGCCGGCCATCACGGCGCCACGATCGCCTTCACCTGGGACGCGGAGCTGCACGCCGGGATCGTGCGGCTGGCACGCGAGCGGCAGGCCACGGTGTTCATGGTGGTGCAGGCGGCGCTCGCGGCCCTGCTCACGCGGCTGGGCGCGGGCACGGACATCCCGATCGGCACGCCGGTCGCGGGGCGTGC
>NZ_JBVHNF010000061.1:0-1689 GCF_055558055.1 Streptomyces sp. NPDC025833 | reverse complement strand
CTAGCCTCCCCGTTTCGCTTCGCGTGGCTGAGCTGGTCGGATCGCGGTGAAGTGGTGGTTTCGGTTGCTCGTGGCCGGGTGGGCATGGCCGGGGCCCGACGCGCCGGTCGGGTTCTCCAGGGTTCCTCGGGGCGTGGGTGGGCAGGGGCGGTGCCGCGGTTCAGGTGGCTGGCCGTGGCAGGGCCGTGAGGCGGGCGAATGCGCTGGTCAGCTCGTTTCGCCAGGGCCAGGTTGCGGAGATCCGCAGGTGCAGGCGGCGACCGCCGCGGGTGATGCGGGCGGCTGCGTGCAGCAGCCGGTAGCGGAGCTTCTTCGGCTCGGCGGCGGCCAGTTCGCCGTCCAGCAGCAGAGTGCGCATCCAGGCGAGCAGGTCGAGGGCGGTCAGGGACAACTCCAGCCAGGCGGTGTTGATGGCGAAGTGTCGCGAGGGGAAGCGGCCGAAGCCGGTGGTCTTGCCGCAGCGGATGCGGTCCTCGACGCGGGCGTGCGCCCGGTGGCGGACTTCCAGGTGCTGCAATGAGCCTTCGCCGTAGAGGGTGTCGGTGAGGAAGACCTGGTGGCGCATGCCCTCGTCGAGGTCGAACAGGGACAGTTGGGCGCCGGGATGCGGGCGCTCACGCCGCACGATGATCCGCGTGCCCTCGGGGTAGTCGTCCAGGTCCACAAGGCCGGTCAGCTCGGCGGCCTCCGCGCCGGTGCGCAGGGAGCCGTCCTGCTCCAGCGCGGGATGCCAGACGTGCTCGGGCAGAGCGCGGATCGCGCGGCGGACCGGTTCAGTGACGGGATGACCGACCGAGAAGAACGTGTGGATGCCGCGCGAGCGCAAGCGGCGCAGGTGGGTCAGGAATGCCTTCGCGCTTCCGGCGCTGTCGGTGCGGATGAGGATGGGAGCGCCGTGGCGGTGGGCGTCGGGGATCTGGGCCAGGGCCGCATCGAGGACGGCGATGTGATCGGCGGCGGTGTTGGCTCCGGCATTGCCCGGCCGCAGCACTCCGGCCAGGGCTTCTCCGGTGTTGTCCAGGAAGCACAGCAGCGGGTGGTAGCCGAAGCCGCGTTTATAGGTGGCCGCCGCCTGTTCCTTCTCGGAGTGGCAGGTGACGAGTGTGGCGTCGATGTCCAGGACCAGGCCCGCAAGGTCGCGTCCGCCCGCGTGGGCCGCGGGTATCCCGGGGGCGGTATCGGCGGCCTGCATCCAGGCGACTTCGCGGGCGGCGGCGCGGGCCGCCCGCAGTGCCGCGAGGGCGGCAGGATCGATGCCGGCCAGCAGCCGCCAGGCGGTCGGAGTGGAGGCCACCGGACCGAACACCTCGGCCTGATCGCGCAGTAGAGCCAGGTCCGTGATGGCCTCGCCGCCGTCGGCGAGCATCACCGCCAGATCCACCGCGATCCTACCCGGGTTGTGTCCAGTGCCGCGTGGCCGCAACCGGCGCAGCGCGTCGGTGAAGGATGCGGTCAGGCCGGTGGCATCGGCGAGATCGGCCAGCAGGCGGGATCCGGCGTGGTTGATCACACCGCGCCCGTCGGACGAGACGACGAGTTTGGGGCGCGACCCGGTAGTGTGCACGCAGAAAGTGCCTTCCTGCTGGAACGACAGAGACCTTAGACAAGCCTCATCGTCCCAGCTCGGAAGGCACTTTCGCGTTCCCGCTCAAGATCCGGACACCGTGGCAAGTGAAACGCGCAGGCTAG
>NZ_JBVHNF010000060.1:0-1784 GCF_055558055.1 Streptomyces sp. NPDC025833 | reverse complement strand
CGGCGTGAGCTTGAGGATCGTTGTCACTGTGAAGTACGTGCCCGACGCCACTGGCGACCGGCACTTCGCCGATGACCTGACCGTCGACCGCGACGATGTGGACGGTCTGCTCTCCGAGCTGGACGAGTACGCGGTGGAGCAGGCGCTGCAGATCGCCGAGGGCGCGGACGACGCCGAGGTGACCGTGCTGACGGTCGGCCCGGAGGACGCGAAGGACGCGCTGCGCAAGGCGCTGTCGATGGGGGCGGACAAGGCCGTCCACGTCGAGGACGACGACCTGCACGGCACGGACGCGATCGGTACCTCGCTGGTGCTGGCCAAGGCGGTCGAGAAGGCCGGCTACGACCTGGTGATCTCCGGCATGGCCTCCACCGACGGCACCATGGGCGTCGTGCCCGCGCTGCTCGCCGAGCGCCTGGGCGTCCCGCAGGTCACCCTGCTCTCCGAGGTCACCGTCCAGGACGGCACGGTCGAGGGCCGCCGCGACGGCGACACCGCCTCCGAGCGGCTTCAGGCGCGGCTCCCGGCGGTCGTGTCGGTCACCGACCAGTCCGGCGAGGCCCGCTACCCCTCCTTCAAGGGCATCATGGCGGCGAAGAAGAAGCCGGTGCAGTCCTGGGACCTGTCCGACCTCGGCATCGACGCCGAGGAGGTCGGTCCGGACGGCGCGTACACCAGGGTCGAGGCCGCCAGCGAGCGCCCCGCGCGCACGGCCGGCACCATCGTCAAGGACGAGGGCGAGGGCGGCAGGCAGCTCGCCGAGTTCCTCGCGGGCCAGAAGTTCATCTAGGCCCCTCGCCGACGCGACCGCCCCTCCACTTCCTCATCCCGCAGGAGAGCATTCCCATGGCTGAAGTCCTCGTCTACGTCGACCACGTGGACGGTGCCGTCCGCAAGCCCACCCTGGAGCTGCTGACCCTGGCCCGCCGCCTCGGCGAGCCCGTCGCCGTCGCCCTGGGCGCCGGCGCGGCCGACACCGCCGCCGTGCTCGCCGAGCACGGCGCGGTGAAGGTCCTCACCCACGACGCCGCCGAGTACGCCGACTACCTCGTCGTGCCGAAGGTCGACGCCCTCCAGGCCGCCCACGAGGCCCTCTCGCCCGCCGCGGTGCTGGTGCCGTCCTCCGCCGAGGGCAAGGAGATCGCCGCCCGCCTGGCGCTGCGCATCGGCGCGGGTGTCATCACCGACGCCGTCGACCTCGAGGCCGGCGCCGAGGGCCCGGTGGCGACCCAGTCGGTGTTCGCCGCGTCGTTCACCACCACCTCCCGTGTCGTCAAGGGCACCCCGGTCATCACGGTCAAGCCGAACAGCGCCTCCGTCGAGGCCGCCCCGGCCGCCGGCACCGTGGAGGCCCTGACGGTCACCTTCTCCGCGCAGGCCACCGGTACCAAGGTCACCGCCCGGACCCCGCGCGAGTCCACCGGCCGTCCCGAGCTGACCGAGGCCGCGATCGTGGTCTCCGGCGGCCGCGGCGTCAACGGCGCCGAGAACTTCGCCCTCATCGAGGCCCTCGCCGACTCCCTCGGCGCGGCCGTCGGCGCCTCCCGCGCCGCCGTCGACGCCGGCTGGTACCCGCACACCAACCAGGTCGGCCAGACCGGCAAGTCCGTCTCGCCGCAGCTCTACATCGCCAACGGCATCTCCGGCGCCATCCAGCACCGCGCCGGCATGCAGACCTCGAAGACCATCGTCGCCGTCAACAAGGACGCCGAAGCCCCGATCTTCGAACTCGTCGACTACGGCGTCGTCGGCGACCTCTTCGACGTCGTCCCCCAGCTCACCGA
>NZ_JBVHNF010000059.1:0-1793 GCF_055558055.1 Streptomyces sp. NPDC025833 | reverse complement strand
GCATTGCTCGCCTGCACAACCTCACCCTCACCGGATGACAGGCAAACGAGCAGGTCAACAAGCATGATCCGAAGCATTTACGGGACACCGTCTAGGGCGTGTATCGCAACGGATCTTGAGCTGGGAATGATCACCGTTCATGGGACGAGGAGATCTCACGGACGAGCAGTGGGCAGTGCTGAAACCGTTGTTGCCGAAGGGCGCGAGAGTGGGACGGCCCCTTGTCTGGCCGCGCCGGCAGTTGATCGACGGCATACGGTTCCGTGTACGGACCGGTGTGCCGTGGCGGGACGTGCCCGTCGAGTACGGACCATGGAGCCGGGTCTACGACTTGTTCCGTCGGTGGCAGCGCAACGGCACCTGGCAGTGGATTCTCATTCGCCTCCAGTCCCTGGCCGATGCGAGAGGAGCGATCGTCTGGGACCTGAGTGTCGACTCCGCAGTCTGCCGCGCTCACCAGCATGCGGCCGGGGCCCGACAAGGCGTACGCCTCCCGCAGGAACCGCGGCTACCTGCGCCGCCGCGGCATCCGCTGCACCATCCCGGACAAGGCCGACCAAGCGCGCAACCGCAAGAGGCTCGGTTCTCTCGGTGGCCGGCCGCCTGGGTTCAACGCCGAGGACTACAAGGCTCGGCATGCCGTCGAGTGCGGCATCAACCGCCTCAAAAGGAACCGGGCTGTGGCCACGAGATACGACAAGCTCGCGGGCCGCTATGAGGCCACTGTCCTCGTAGCGGCCATCAATGAATGGCTGTGAACAGCTCAATCAGGGGCGACGGACGGATGTCCGTGGAGTCGTGGAGGTTCAGGTGTTGATGGCGTGTTCGACGAACTGGCCGCAGGCGCGGAACCCCAGGCGGCGGTATACAGGCTCGCCGTCGGCCGATGCCTGCAGGACCGCGATGCCATGGTCTCGCTCGCGCGCAGCGTGAAGGGCCGCGAGCGTGATGGCTCCGCCGTAGCCGCGCCGGCGGTGGGCGGCCAGGGTGGAGATGTTGTAGACGCCGGCGACTCCGGCATGGTGGAACACCTCGGCGGAGCAGACCGGACGGTTCTCCACGTAGCCCACCAGATACTGGGCCGGGCAGGTCGCGGCCAGCGCCTGGGAAGCAGCCCGGGCGAAGAAGTCACGGACGGTTTCGGCGGGTGGATTCCAGTTCGCGGCGAGGACCGTGGCGTAGTCGGCGAGCTGCTCGGGCGTGGTCACCGTTCGAATGTCGATACCCGGGACAGAGGGAATCGGCAGGGTGTCGTCCAGCTCAGCCCACATGGCCGTCTCACGCTCGGACACCGGCAGGCCGGCTGCTGTCAGGCGGGTGGTGAGGTCTGTCGGTGTTGATGCAGGTCCCACCCACCAGGAGAAACCGCGGCCGGTGGCGGCCAGCGTCCCGACGGTCTCGGAGATGCGGGCCGCGGCGTCGCCGGCGGTGAAGCGGGCCACGGCGACGATGTTGAACGTGTCGTCGTCCAGGCCGCTGTCCGCGACCAGGAGGTCTCCGGTCTCTGTGACGGTCGCACCGGACATGCTCCGGTGCAGATGGCAGGCATGTTCCGCCAGGTTCCGCTCCATCCTTTCCGTCAAGTCGGCTTCATCGAGAAAGTAATCATTCATAGGGATCGATACCAGCACGACCGGGCGAAGACCGCATGTCATTTTAGGCGGCGCCACGCCGACGACCAGCACTTTCGATACACGCCCTAGTACTCCAGCAGCGTTTCGCTATCTTGCCTGGTCACAGGCATCGCCGGGAGTGTAGTGGGCTGCTGGAACGTCAGGGGCGGTCTTGCCGGA
>NZ_JBVHNF010000058.1:0-2802 GCF_055558055.1 Streptomyces sp. NPDC025833 | reverse complement strand
TCAACCGCCACCGGCGCGGGGCGCAATCACCCGCCCAGGAACATCCAGCAGCGGATCGACGCGGCCATCCGCGCCCGCTGGTAGCCCTGCCGGCCAGCCGTCTGCCGACTCGCCCCCCTGCGTCCCGCCGCGCCTACCCGGCCGCGTGTCTGCCCGGAGAACTCGCGCTTCTGACAGCCCGGCCCGACCCGCCGCGCGCCGCCGTCCGCTGTGCCTAGTTCTCCACCGTTCCGCGCTCTCCGTCGTTCCGCACTCCGGTCCCGCTGCCCCGTCGTACCGGCCTGTCGCGCGCCGCCCCCGGGCCGCCGTTCACCCGCGGGCCGAGGACTTCGTGCTCCTGACGGTGCGACTTCGGACTCCGCGCCACCGTCGGCCGGGCTGCCCGGCCGGATTGCCGCACCACCCTGCTCGCCCCGTCGGCGCCGTGTATCCGTCCCCCGTGTTCCCGTTGCTCCACCGGGCCCGCGATCCGGTCCGCGGGCCGTGTCGTGCCTGGCCGGCCCCGTCCACAGGCCGGCAGCTCCCGCAGCCTTGCCCGGGCTGTTCCCGTCGCCCGCTCCTGGCCGAGGAGATCAAGCCTGAGAGCCAGCGGGTGTGGGCCGAGCACACGGGCGGAGGCAGCATCACGGACCCGGAACTGACCACGTTCGCGGAACAGATCCAGACGGGCGGCGAGGTCGTGGTCCGGCTGAAGTAGCGTGTACGACGGTGCGCCCGGCCACTTGCATTGGCCGGAGGCACCGTTGCGCCGGTCTCGTCGTTGCGGGCGGTGGTCTACGCGGCGGGGAAGTGGTCTTCGGGAACGCAGCCGCTGGCGGGGTGGAATGGGCAGTAGTCGGGCGAAGTCAGCGTGGGCTTGCTCGACGGCTTCGTGGTACGCCTCGCGCTTGGACCCTAGTCGAATTGGCGGTAGCAGAGTTTCCCGATCCCAGACGTCTTTTTGATGAGCTGGAAGATCCATAGCCTTGTGGGGATGGTCACGCATCTGACTTGAGGAGTTCCGTGTCCGCTGCCCACCACCTCCCGGACATCCTGTCCCCCGAGTTCGCCGCGAACCCCTACCCCGCCTATGCGGTGATGCGGGAGAAAGAACCCCTGATCTGGCATGAGGCCACACAGAGCTACATCATCTCCCGCTACGAGGACGTTGAACGCGTCTTCAAGGACAAGAAGGCGGAGTTCACCACCGACAACTACACTTGGCAGCTCGAACCGGTCCACGGCAGGACGATCCTCCAGCTCAGCGGCCGCGAACACGCGGTACGCAGAGCCCTGGTCGCTCCTGCGTTCCGCGGCAGCGATCTGCAGGAGAAGTTCCTGCCGGTCATCGAGGGCAACTCGCGCGAGCTCATCGACACCTTCCGGTACTCCGGATCCGCCGACATCGTCAGCGACTACGCGACCCGTTTCCCGGTCAACGTCATCGCGGACATGCTGGGGCTGGACAAGGCCGACCACGCCCGGTTCCACGGCTGGTACACGGCCGTCATCGCCTTCCTCGGCAACCTCTCGGGCGACCCCGGGGTCGCCGCCGCCGGTGAGCGCACCCGCGTGGAGTTCGCCGAGTACATGCTTCCGGTCATCCGTGAACGGCGTGCCAGCCCGGGCGACGACCTGCTGTCCACCCTGTGCGCCGCGGAGGTGGACGGTGTGCGCATGAGCGACGAGGACATCAAGGCCTTCTGCAGCCTGCTGCTCGCGGCGGGCGGTGAGACCACCGACAAGGCGATAGCCGGCATTCTGGCGAACCTCCTCAACAGCCCGGACCAGTTGGCGGCCGTCCGCGCGGATCGGAGCCTGATACCCGCCGCTTTCGCGGAGACCCTCCGCTACACACCGCCGGTCCAGATGATCATGCGACAGTCGGCGACCGACGTCGAGGTCACCGGGGGCACCATACCGGCGGGCGCCACGGTCACCTGTCTCATCGGTGCGGCGAACCGGGACGAGCGGCGCTATCGCGACCCCGACCGGTTCGACATCTTCCGCGACGACCTTGCCACGACATCGGCCTTCTCGGCCGCTGCCGGCCACCTCGCCTTCGCACTCGGCCGGCACTTTTGCGTGGGTGCGCTCCTGGCCAAGGCGGAGGTCGAGGTGGGCCTGAACCAGTTGCTGGACGCCATGCCCGACCTGCGCCTCGCGGACGGACACGACCTCGTCGAGCAGGGGGTCTTCACCCGGGGCCCGAAGACGCTGCCCGTGCGCTTCACACCGGTCACGGCCTGACGGGATCGCTGCCTCCGCGCCCGGGGGGTAGGCCCGGGCGCGAAGGGCCCTGGTTCGCGGTGCCTAGTTCACGGACGGGGTGAACTCCACGGGCAGCGACGTCAGGCCCCGCATCCAGATCGAGGGACGCCAGGTCAGTTCCTCGGGCCCCACCGCCAGCACGAGGTCGGGAAGGTGTTCGAGCAGGGTCTCCACCGCCGTGCGGGCCATGACGTCCGCCAGCAGCGGCGCGGGGTACGGACAGCGGTGTTCGCCGTTGCTGAAGGAGAGGTGCGCCGAGTTGCCGGAGCCGGCGTGCGGCTCCGGCCAGATCTGCGGGTCGGTGTTGGCCGCCGCCAGGCCCAGCACGAGGCAGTCCCCTTCCCGGATGTGACGCCCGCCCAACTGCGTGTCCCGCACGGCCCAGCGGCCGATGAAGTTCTGCGTGGGCGTGTCCAGCCAAAGGACCTCGTTCAGTGCCTCCCCGACGCTCACCCGGCCGCCGGCGACGTTGACCGCGAAACGCTCGTCGGTCAGCAGCAGACGCAGCGTGTTGCAGATCCAGTTCGCGGTCGGCTGCTGCGCGGCGGCGAT
>NZ_JBVHNF010000057.1:0-2840 GCF_055558055.1 Streptomyces sp. NPDC025833 | reverse complement strand
CTTCCAGCGCCTGGGTGATCACGCCCGCCCGGCGCTGGTGCTCGGCGCCCTCGGTGAAGAGCACCGATGGCTGGTAGCCGACGTATGGCAGCAACGGCCAGTCGGGCGGGATGTGCTCCCACTGATTCCAGCGGCGGGAGTCCCGCGCGAACAGTTCGTCGTGGGCGGTCACATAGCTGACCTCGGGGTAGCCGAGCACCAGCCAGGCCGGGATGCCGCCGTCGAGCAGTACCGGCGCGACTGCTCCGTGTTCCCTGCGCAGGGCGCGGTACAGCTGGGAAGGCGTCTGCTGGTACTCCAGCCCGGCCAGGTGCACGGCGGAGCCGTGCGCGGGGCAGCCCGGCGGAGGGGCGTCCGTGGGCAGGGAGCCGGTGGTGTCGCTCACGGTGTGCTCTCCTTGGCCAGTGCGCGTGTGTACAGGTGGTCCACCAGAGCGATGAGGACCTCCTTGCCCGACGCCCTGACGCGGGCGTCGCACTCGATCATGGGTACGTGCTCGCCCAAGGCGAGTGCCTGACGGATCTCGTGGAGGGAGAACCGCTTCTCGTCGCCGTCGAAGCGGTTGACCGCCACCACGAAGGGTGTGCCGTGGTGCTCGAGCCGGTCTATGGCATACCAGCAGTCCTCCATGCGCCGGGTGTCGACCAGGACGACCGCTCCGAGGGTGCCGGCGAACAGGCGGTCCCAGAGGAACCAGAAGCGCTCCTGGCCGGGCGCGCCGAAGAGGTAGAGCACCATGCGGTCGTTGAGGCTGATGCGGCCGAAGTCGAAGGCGACGGTCGTGGTGGTTTTGCGCTCCACCCCCCTCGTCTCGTCGACACCCTGGCCCGCCTGGGTCATGACCTCTTCGGTGTTCAGGGGCCGGATCTCGCTGACCGAGCGCACGAGGGTGGTCTTGCCGACCCCGAAGCCGCCCACGACGACGATCTTCAGACCGGTCTCGGCCGTGGCGGTCAGCGGTGTGCGCTGGGAGGGCAGCTCAGAGGTTGTGGAGCCCATGGAGCACCTCCTGGAGCAGGGCGGTTTCTGGAAGGCCCGCAACGGACGCGGCCGCACGCGGGTGGCGGGCGCTGACCTTGCCCAGGGCGCACAGGTCGCCGAGCAGGATGCGCACCACGGTGATGGGGAGTTTCAGCTCGGCCGCGATCTCCACTACCGCGGTGGGGTGCCGGCACAGTTCGAGAATGCGGACGTGCTCCGACTGCATGCCGGTGGAGGGCTCGCACTCGCTGACGATCAGTGTCACCAGGTCGAGGGACGAATCGGCTTCGCTCCGGCCACCCGTGACCATGTACAGCCGGTCCGGGTCGCCGAGATCCACGGGTTTGCGCATCACGCCGGGGCACCCCGGTCGGCGGGCTTTCGGGGCTCGGCCCGCAGATGGTCCCCGATCTGTTCGACCATTTCGGTCATCTGGTGGCCGACGACACCGGGGTCGGCGCTTTCCTGCGCGACGACCGCGAGGTGCGCGCCCTCGCCCGCTTCCACGATGAACAGAAGGCCACCGTGGAACGCGGTCATCGAGTGCCGGACGCCGCCCGATCCGTCGCCGAACTCCACGGAGGCGCCCTGGGACAGCGCCTGCATGCCGGAACAGATGGCCGCCAGCTGGTCGGCCTGGTCGGCGGTCATGTGTTCCGTCCAGCACAGTTTCAGACCGTCACGCGAGAGCACGAGAGCGTGGCGCGTGCCGGGCGTGCGCTCCAGCAGGTTCTTCAGGAGCCAGGTGAGGCTGTTGTCGGTGGTCTCCATGATGGGTGGGGTCGGCTGCCGACCGGTAAGGTCACCAGCCGCTCCCGTGCCTCCAATCCAGCGAAGTGCGGCGAAAAGTGCGGCGAATCGGTGTCGGGGTGATGGGCTGCTGCGGCCTGCCGACGAAAGATGCCCGGCTCTCAGGCGTCGGGGGCGGAGCCGTGCGTGTCCCCGTCGGCTGAGGCACCGCCGGCGCGCCGCCGTCCGCGGTCGAAGGCCCCGAACCGGCTGCCCGCGTCGCGGGCGGGACCGGATTCACGCGGGTCGGCCGGCGTCTGAGTGGCCGACTTGCGCCGGGTGCGCTCCGCCTCGGCCATGGCGCGGCCCGGGGCCCGGACTGGCAGTCCATTGGCGGTGGCCCCACCACGCCCGGCGGACACCTTCGTCGTGGACGTGGTCGTGGACGTGGACGGGGGCGGTCCGACCGGTGCCGAACGTACCGGCCGCGGCTCCCTGGCGGGGTGCGCGGGCGAATGCGGCGCTGGTACGGCCTGCCTCGGCCGCCCGGCCGGCACAGGCTCGTGCCGCTGGGCGACCAGCTGCGGCGGAATCAGGACGACGACGCCCGTGCCGCCGCGCGAGGAGGGCCGGTAACTGACGCTGATGTCGTACTTGGCGGCGAGTCGCCCCACCACGCTCAGCCCCAGCCGGGTGCCTTGCAGCGAGGCGAGGTCGGTGACGCGGCCGGACACGGACTCCACCGCCCGCCGCATGGCCGCGTCGGACATCTTCAGACCGCTGTCCTCGATGGTGACCACGAGGCCCGCGCTGCGTTCCTCGACGTAGACGTGGACCTCGTCGACGGGTGGGGAGAAGTTGGCGGCGTTGTCCATGAGTTCGGCCAGCAGGTGCATGACGCCCTCTGCCGCGAAGCCGCTGATCGCGGCCCTGCTGGAGGAGTGGAGACGCACACGCCGGTAGGCGGCGATCCTGCCGACGGCACCCCGCAGGATGCTCTCCATGACGATGGGCTTGTTCCACACGCGGCTGGAGCGGCCGCCCATCAACAGGGCGAGCCGGTCGGTCATCAGACCCAGCTGCGAGGTGCTGTGGTCCAGACGCAGCAGGTCGCCGAAGACCTCCTCGCC
>NZ_JBVHNF010000056.1:1786-3714 GCF_055558055.1 Streptomyces sp. NPDC025833 | reverse complement strand
TATGAAACTGTGAACGCCACACCACCCGCACACGGGTGGGGCTGTTCGTGGTTTCAGAACCAACACAGTGGACGCGAGCAACTGAGGACAAGCCCTCGGCCTATTAGTACCGGTCACCTCCACACGTTACCGTGCTTCCAGATCCGGCCTATCAACCCAGTCGTCTACTGGGAGCCTTACCCCATCAAGTGGGTGGGAGTCCTCATCTCGAAGCAGGCTTCCCGCTTAGATGCTTTCAGCGGTTATCCCTCCCGAACGTAGCCAACCAGCCATGCCCTTGGCAGGACAACTGGCACACCAGAGGTTCGTCCGTCCCGGTCCTCTCGTACTAGGGACAGCCCTTCTCAAGACTCCTACGCGCACAGCGGATAGGGACCGAACTGTCTCACGACGTTCTAAACCCAGCTCGCGTACCGCTTTAATGGGCGAACAGCCCAACCCTTGGGACCGACTCCAGCCCCAGGATGCGACGAGCCGACATCGAGGTGCCAAACCATCCCGTCGATATGGACTCTTGGGGAAGATCAGCCTGTTATCCCCGGGGTACCTTTTATCCGTTGAGCGACGGCGCTTCCACAAGCCACCGCCGGATCACTAGTCCCGACTTTCGTCCCTGCTCGACCCGTCGGTCTCACAGTCAAGCTCCCTTGTGCACTTACACTCAACACCTGATTGCCAACCAGGCTGAGGGAACCTTTGGGCGCCTCCGTTACTCTTTAGGAGGCAACCGCCCCAGTTAAACTACCCATCAGACACTGTCCCTGATCCGGATCACGGACCCAGGTTAGACATCCAGCACGACCAGACTGGTATTTCAACGACGACTCCACAAACACTGGCGTGCCTGCTTCAAAGTCTCCCAGCTATCCTACACAAGCCGAACCGAACACCAATATCAAACTGTAGTAAAGGTCCCGGGGTCTTTCCGTCCTGCTGCGCGAAACGAGCATCTTTACTCGTAGTGCAATTTCACCGGGCCTATGGTTGAGACAGTCGAGAAGTCGTTACGCCATTCGTGCAGGTCGGAACTTACCCGACAAGGAATTTCGCTACCTTAGGATGGTTATAGTTACCACCGCCGTTTACTGGCGCTTAAGTTCTCAGCTTCGCCCACCCGAAAGTGAGCTAACCGGTCCCCTTAACGTTCCAGCACCGGGCAGGCGTCAGTCCGTATACATCGCCTTACGGCTTCGCACGGACCTGTGTTTTTAGTAAACAGTCGCTTCTCGCTGGTCTCTGCGGCCACCCCCAGCTCACGGAGTAAATCCGATCACCGAGTGTGGCCCCCCTTCTCCCGAAGTTACGGGGGCATTTTGCCGAGTTCCTTAACCATAGTTCACCCGAACGCCTCGGTATTCTCTACCTGACCACCTGAGTCGGTTTAGGGTACGGGCCGCCATGAAACTCGCTAGAGGCTTTTCTCGACAGCATAGGATCATCCACTTCGCCACAATCGGCTCGGCATCAGGTCTCACCCTGCATGAGTGACGGATTTACCTACCACTCGGGCTACACCCTTACCCCGGGACAACCACCGCCCGGGATGGACTACCTTCCTGCGTCACCCCATCACTCACCTACTAACCGCTTGGTCCGGCGGCTCCACCACTCCCCTCAACTCCGAAGAGATCAGGGCGGCTTCACGGCCTTAGCATCACGATGCTCGATGTTTGACGCTTCACAGCGGGTACCGGAATATCAACCGGTTATCCATCGACTACGCCTGTCGGCCTCGCCTTAGGTCCCGACTTACCCTGGGCAGATCAGCTTGACCCAGGAACCCTTAGTCAATCGGCGCAAACGTTTCTCACGTTTGTATCGCTACTCATGCCTGCATTCTCACTCGTCAACCGTCCACGACTACCTTCCAGTGCCGCTTCACCCGGCAGACGACGCTCCCCTACCCATCACAACACCCGTTGGGGCTA
>NZ_JBVHNF010000055.1:0-3963 GCF_055558055.1 Streptomyces sp. NPDC025833 | reverse complement strand
CCCGCGGAGCGGGTCCCCCAGCGCTGCGCGCTGGGCAAGGGCAAGCCCCCGCTGCGCGGGGGCGAGTGACGGAGTGTCACCGCCCGCCCTACGGGCGGGCGTTCGGCCGCTGCGCGGTCCGGCCCTACTCCGCTGCGCTCCGCAGGGCTCGTCCCGGGCCTGCGGCCCGGGACGCAGCGTGGTCCGCTGCGCTCCCCGCGCTGTACCGCGCAGCGCTTACGGCACAAGGTTTGGGTTATCCCCACTGAATGGGGATTACCCAAACCTTGTGCGGGGCCCGTCCGCTGCGCTCCCGGACCCTGAGGCCCCTGCGGGGCCTGGCTGGCTACGAGAGGGGCCGGCCGGTTCGGTCGTGCCCGGGTTGCTTTGGTGGGGTCCAGGGCTTCGGTGGAGGGGGTGGCCCTTCCAGGGCGTTGCGGAATTTCTCTTTCAGGCTTTTCGCGGGTGCTTCCTTCTCTTCCTGCGAGTGCATGAGCCGGGCCGTGGACACCCGTATATGGCACTCGCGGTGCCGCTGCCTCAGGAGCACCACCCACGCACCGTCTTGGGCCAGGAACGCGTGCCGGGCCGGCTCGTCTCCCGGCCGTGCATGCCGGGCCAGCACCCCCGGTATGTAGTTCAGGGCCGCGTCCTCGGCTGCCGTCACTGCTTCCGTCTCGTCCTGGCCGATGTGATGGGTGCCCACCAGCATCCATCGGTGCAGCCTGAGTTCCACGCCGTCTGGGCGTTCCGTCGTCCGGGTGTCCTCTTCGATGAGGACGTACCACTGAGCAGTCACAGCCGGCGCCTACCTGTCTTCCGGGGCCCGCGGGCCACTCTTGTTCGGTGCGGGCGCGGATGGCAGAAGGTCCCCCCGCGTCGGAAACTATCACGCTGCTTGCTGTCTTTCCCCATCACTATGCTTCATTTTTTAGTTGCGATAGACTCTGGACTGCCTAGGTACCACCAGCAGAGGCATCCGAGGCCGTGATCACCGACAGTTATCGGATCTGTCTCCCGCAGCGGTCCGTGGCCTTTCGCAGCCGCGTGCGTTCAACGCGCAGCGATCACAGGGCACTTGGCGAGGTCGCGCCGGGCTCCGACTGATAGCAGAAAGCCGGTCGATGGCAATGAAGGAACTCCGTCCCCACCAGCGAGAAGCCGTAGACGGGGTGCTGCGTGCCCTTGACTTTCCTGCAAGATCTACTGTGCCCGAGCGGGGGCTGCGGACGCAGGTGGTCATGGCGACCGGATCGGGCAAGACACTCGTCGCCGTGCGCAGCGCCGAGGAGCTCCGGGCAGGACGTGTACTGGTCCTCGTGCCCTCACTCGATCTGCTGGCCCAGACCCAAGCAGCGTGGCGTGAGGGAGGCCGGACGGGCCCGGTGATCGGGGTGTCCTCCCTGCGGGGTGAGGAGGTGTCCTTTCCCAACACCACGGACGTGCAGGAGCTGGTCGACTGGGTACGGCCGTTCGGCAAGGTCACCGTGTTCGCCACCTACGCCTCGCTCGGGCTCGGCACACTGGAGCGCGCCCACCAGGCCGGCCTTCCCGGGTGGGACCTGATCGTGGTCGACGAGGCGCACCGGACCTCGGGCCGGATCGGCAAGCCGTGGGCGGTCGTCCACGACAACACCCGCATCCCCGCCCTGCGCCGCCTCTACATGACCGCCACCCCCCGGCTGTGGCAGCTGGACGAGGACTCCGAAGCCGCGCCGGGCGCGCCGGGCGAGCTTGTGGCGTCGATGGAGGACGACCCGGACGGGCCGTTCGGGGCACGCTGCCACACACTGACGCTGTCCGAGGCGATCGACAGGGGCATCTGCGCGCCGTACCAGGTGGTGTGCGTGGACATCACCGACACCCAGCTCCAGGCCGCCCAGCTTCTAGGCGTTAAGGCGCGATCGGACGAGATCCGCGGGGCCCGGCTGGCCGCTCTGCAGACCGCGCTGGTGAAGGCGTCCTCGGAGGAGAACTTCCGGCGCACGCTCGTCTTCCACCACATGGTGAAGGAGGCCGAGGCGTTCGCGGCCGGTCTACCCGACGTCGCCGGCCGGCTCCACGCCGCCGAACCGGAGCTGTACCCGCGCACCGTGTGGGCCAACTGGCTGTGCGGCGACCACAAACCCCTCCACCGGCGGCGGGTCCTCACCGAGTTCGCGACCAGCATCGCCACCGACGGCACCGTCGTGGAGAAGAGCTACCTCGGCTCGGTCAAGGTGCTGGGCGAGGGCGTCGACACCAAGAACTGCGACTCCGTGTACTTCGCGGACGTCCGCGGCTCCATGCCCGACCTCGTCCAAGCCGTCGGACGCGCGCTTCGGATCCAGCCCGGTGAGGGCAAGATCGCCTCGCTCGTGGTGCCGGTCCTGCTCGGGCCCGGCGAGACGGTCGACAACATGCTCACCTCCCATGCCTTTGGCGGGTTGGCGAAGCTGCTGGAGGCGCTCAGGGCGCACGACACCCGGGTGGTGGAACAACTCGCCGAGCAGCAGGCGCCAAGCAGTGTCAGAGGCGTACAGAGCCGCAGCGGGCAGGACGAGGAGGGAGCAGGGAGCGACCGAAGCGGCCGGCTCTCCGTGCCGGCCCGCGCCCTGCTGGAATTTTCCACCCCTCGCGACCCCGCACAGCTGGCCGCATTCATCAACCTCCGCGTCCTCAACCCCGAACACGCCCACTGGCGGCGCGGTGTCGAGGCCGCCTCCCTGTACCAACGGCTCCACGGGGACCTGAAGGTGCCGTTCACGTACCGCGTGCCCGCCCCGGACGACCAGGAGGCGGAAGCCGAGGGGTGGCCAGCCGCGCTCGCCGCCTTCCCACTAGGGCAATGGATCGCCGACGCTCGCCGCGTCTACGCCCGCGGGGACATGAACGCCGACCGCATCGCACAGCTGGAGAAGCTTGGCATGGTCTGGTCGCACTTCGACGTCGCGTGGGAGGAGGGCCTGTCCGCCGCGCGCGGGTGGGCGGCCGAACACGGGCACCTCCTGGCCCCGCTGGACGCCACCTACCAGGGGTACCGGGTGGGCATCTTTCTGAAGAACCAGCGGGCCGCCGCCCGCAAGGCCGCCGAGATCGAGCAGCGGCGTGCCCAGGGCCTGCCCGTGAAATCGTCGGCCGGGGCCCTGTCGGAGGCGCGGCGCGAGCAGTTGGAGGAGATCGACGCGTCCTGGTGCCCGTCGTGGCCGGTGACATGGCAGCGGTGCTTCCACCTGGTGCGGATGCACCTGGACGCCGGTGAGGCGCTGCCCACCCAGGCGGGCGACGTCGTGCACCAGGGCGAGGACCTCGGACGGTGGGTGCAGTCGGTCCGACTCGGCTGGGACCAGCTCACGACCGTGCAGCAGTGGCTGTGCGAACACATCCTCGGCATCCAGCCCGCGGCCGACGACGAGAAACCCAAGCCACGGCGCAGCCAGGCCGACAAATGGGCCATGAACCTGACGGCCGCCCGGCAGTACTACCAGCGCGAAGGACACCTACGGGTACCGAGGAAACACATCGAGACCATCGTCATCGGCGGCGGCGAGGGCGGCGGCCGCGAGGGTGTGAAGGCTGAGGCGGAGGAACACCATCTGGGACTAGGAGCATGGGTCGGGAACCAGCGCTCCAGAGCCGCGACCCTGTCGCCCGAGCGGATCGAGCAACTGGCCGCCATCGGCATGCGCTGGACCTGACCGCCACCGGAACCGACCGCCCAGGCGTAGGGGCTGCACCGCCTAGCCCACCATGGAGCGTACATATCGCGTACTGACTGCGTACGAAGCACCGCCGCTAGACGGTGTCCCGTAAATGCTTCGGATCATGCATGTTGACCTGCTCGTTTGCCTGTCATCCGGTGAGGGTGAGGTTGTGCAGGCGAGCAATGCCGAGCATGGCGTGGTGGACACCTTCGCCTCTGAGGCGGCAGTCGCGCAGGATCTTCCAGCTCTTCATGCGGGCGAAGGTGTGCTCGACGCGGGCGCGGACCTTGCGGTGGGAGGC
>NZ_JBVHNF010000054.1:0-4989 GCF_055558055.1 Streptomyces sp. NPDC025833 | reverse complement strand
GGATGCGGCGAAGGTCGTCGCGTTGCGCAGCCGGGCCATCGTGGGCCTGGCGGGCATGGGTGGCATGGTCTCGCTGGGTGTTTCGGTGGAGCGTGCGGCCGAGTTGCTCGCCTCGTACGGGGGGCGGGTGTCGGTGGCGGCCGTCAACGGTCCGGGTTCGGTGACGGTGGCGGGGGAGCCGGCTGCCCTGGACGGCCTGCTGGCCGACTGCGACGCCGCGGGTGTCTGGGCGCGTCGGGTTCCGGTGGATTATGCGTCGCATTCGGTGCAGGTGGAGTCGATCCGTGAGCGCATCCTCGCGGATCTGGCGGGTATCGAGCCGATGACGCCCAGGATCCCTTTCTACTCGGCGGTGACCGCGGAGCGCCTGGAGACGACTCCCCTCGACGCGGTGTACTGGTATACGAACCTGCGTCGGACGGTCCGTTTCGAGGAGACGGTACGCCTTCTGCTGGCGGAGGGTTTCGACGCGTTCGTCGAGACCAGTGCGCACCCGGTGCTGACCACGCCGGTGGAGGGCACGGTGGGGGATGCGGCGGTGGTCCTGGGTACCCTGCGCCGGGGTGAGGGCGACCTGCGCCGCTTCACCACCGCTCTGGGTGAGGCGTATGTCCATGGTCTCCCGGTCGATTGGACCCCTCTCGTCGGTACCACCCGCACGACCGGACCCGACCTCCCCACCTACCCCTTCCAACGCCACCGCTACTGGCTGGACCGTCCCGCTCCCACCGGTGACGCGCGCGACCTGGGGTTGGCTGAAGCCCGCCACCCTCTGCTGGGTGCGGCCGTGGCGCTCGGCGACGGGAACGGCGTCGTCCTGACCGGACGGCTGTCTCTCTCCTCGCACCCCTGGCTACGTGACCACACCGTCGCCGGGATCGTCCTCCTGCCGGGAACGGCCTTCGTGGAACTGGCCGTACGTGCCGGGGACGAGGTGGGTTACGGGCATATCGACGAACTCGCCCTGGAAGCACCGCTGGTCATCCCCGAGCGGGGTACCGTACGGATACAGGTCGTCGTCGGTTCCACGGAGCCCGACGGGACTCGCACGGTGACGGTGTTCGCGCAGGACACCGACGGAGACGCGGCCCACGGCTGGACCCGGCACGCCGCCGGCGTCCTGACGAAGCGCGGTTCCGAAGCGCCCCTCACCACGGAAACCTGGCCGCCGCCCGGTGCCGAACCGATGGACCTCGACGGTTTCTACGGCGACCTGGTCCCCAGCGGGTACATGTACGGACCGGTGTTCCAGGGGTTGCGCGCGGCTTGGCGCCTGGGTGACGACCTCTACGCGGAAGTGACGCTGCCGGAGGACGTCGCGCAGAGCGCGGGCGACTTCGGCCTCCACCCCGCTCTGCTGGACGCCACGCTGCACGCCCTGTTGCCCCGCACCGACGCGGTGGACGACCAGGTACGGCTACCGTTCGTCTTCAAGGGGGTGACCCTGCACGCGAGTGGCGCCTCCCACGTGCGGGTACGGCTCTCGCCCACCGGTCCTGACGTGAGCCGCGTGACGCTGGCCGACGCGACGGGGAGCCCCGTCGCCTCCGTCGAGGCGCTCACCCTGCGCCCGATCGCCGCCGACACTGTCACCTCCGCCCGGCCGAACGTCGCCGACGATATGTTCCGCCTGGGCTGGATCCCTGTGGGGTCGGTGGAGGGGGAGTTCTCGGGTCAGCTGGTTGTGCTCGACGGTGACGCCTCTGGTCTGGACGCGGTGGACGGTGCGCCTGAGGTGGTTGTCCTGCCCTGCTTCGACGGGTCGGACGTCCACGGCGTGGCCGCTGGGGTGTTGGGTGTGGTGCGGGCCTGGTTGGCCGATGCGCAATTCGAGGCTTCGCGGTTGGCGGTGGCGACGCGGGGCCCGGCGGGTGTGCTGGCGGGTTTGGTGCGGTCGGCGGAGACGGAGAATCCGGGCCGGTTCGTCCTCGTGGAGACGGAGGGGGACGACTGGCTGGCTGATGTGCGGGCCGCGTTGGCGGTCAGTGAGCGGGAAGTGGCGGTGCGGGAAGGCGTGTTGAGCGTGCCGCGTCTTATGCGGCACGTGGTGACGGAAGGGGAGGTGTCGTGGGGTGAGGGCTCTGTTCTGATCACCGGTGGTACGGGGTTGTTGGGTGGCCTCGTAGCCCGGCATCTGGCGGTGCGCCACGGTGTTCGTGAGCTGGTGCTGCTGGGGCGTCGCGGCTTGGACGCGCCGGGTGTGAGCGAGCTGGTGGAGGAGCTCGCCGCGCTGGATGTGTCGGTGGTGGTGGAGGCCTGCGACGCGGCCGACCGGGATGCCCTGGCGGGTGTCCTGGAGCGTGTGCCGGGTCGTTTGGCGGGTGTGGTGCACGCTGCCGGTGTGCTGGACGACGGTGTCGTGGCCGGCATGTCCGACGAGCGACTCCGCACGGTGCTGCGGGCGAAGGTCGACAGTGCCGTCAACCTGCACGAGCTGACCAGGGACCTGGACCTTTCCGCCTTCGTCCTCTTCTCCTCCGTCTCGGGCATCCTGGGCGGTCCGGGGCAGGCGAACTACGCTGCGGCCAACACCTACCTGGACGCGCTCGCTCACGCCCGGCGCGCCGAAGGGCTCCCCGCCACCTCCCTGGCCTGGGGACTGTGGGCCGAGGCGAGCGGCATGACCGGCGCGATGAGCGCCGTCGACCGGCAACGGATGAAGCGGCTCGGTGTCCGGCAACTCGCCTCCGAGCAGGGCCTCCGACTCTTCGACATCGCCCTCGCCTCGTCCGAACCCCTCTTGATCCCGGCCGCGTTGGACCTCGCCGCGCTCCGCGTCCGAGCCGGCGAAGGCACGCTGACCGGGATGCTCAGCGGCGTCGTCCCCGCTCCGCCGCGCCGGGCCGCGAGCAGCGCCACCAGCGCCCAACCGCAGTCCGCGCTCCCACAGCGGCTCGTCGCGATGCCCGAGGCGGAGCGCGAACGCACCCTGCTGAACCTGATCCGGGAACAGGTCACCGCCGTACTCGGCCTGCCTTCTGACGCGGACACCGAACTCTCCACCACCTTCAAGAACCTGGGCTTCGACTCACTCACCGGCCTCGACCTGCGGAACCGGCTCAACACGGCGACCGGTCTCCGACTGCCCGCCACCCTCGTCTTCGACCACCCGACCCCGGCCGCGCTGCTGCGCACCCTCCGGGAGTCACTGCTCGGCACCGAGGACGAGACCACCAGTCGCATCACCGCGCCGGCGGCCACCGACGAACCCATCGCGATCGTGGGCATGGCCTGCCGCTACCCCGGCGGGGTGGAATCGCCCGAAGACCTGTGGAACCTCGTCGCCGAGGGCCGCGACGCCATCTCGCCGTTCCCGACGGACCGGGGCTGGGACCTGGAGGACCTCTACGACCCCGACCCCGCGGCCTCCGGCAAGGCGTACACCCGCGAAGGCGGCTTCCTGTACGACGCGGGCGACTTCGACGCCGGGCTCTTCGAGATCTCCCCGCGTGAAGCCCTCGCCATGGACCCCCAGCACCGACTGCTCCTCGAGACGTCCTGGCAGGTGCTGGAGCGGTCGGGCATCGACCCGGCCTCGCTGCGCGGCAGCCGTACCGGCGTATTCGTCGGCGTCATGTACCACGACTACGCCTCGGGGATGCAGAAGGTGCCCGAGGGGGTCGACGGGTACCTGCTGATGGGCAACACCGGAAGCGCCGCATCGGGCCGGCTTTCGTACGCCTTCGGCTTCGAGGGACCCGCGGTCACCGTGGACACCGCGTGCTCGTCCTCCCTCGTGGGTCTGCACCTGGCGGCCCAGGCGCTGCGGAACGGCGAGTGCACGATGGCGCTCGCCGGCGGTGTGACGGTCATGTCGACGCCCGAGGTGTTCGTCGAGTTCAGCCGTCAGCGCGGGTTGTCGGCTGACGGCAGGTGCAAGGCGTTCTCGGCTGCGGCGGACGGTACGGGCTGGGCCGAGGGCGTCGGGGTGCTGCTGGTGGAGCGGCTGTCGGACGCGGTGCGCAACGGGCACCGGGTGCTGGCGGTGGTGCGCGGCAGCGCGGTCAACCAGGACGGCGCCAGCAACGGGCTGACCGCTCCCAACGGGCCGTCCCAGCAGCGGGTGATACGCCAGGCGTTGGCGAGTGCCGGTCTGGAGACCGGGGACGTGGACGCCGTCGAGGCGCACGGCACGGGCACCACGCTCGGAGACCCCATCGAGGCGCAGGCTGTCATCGCGACCTACGGGCAAGGACGTCAAAAGCCGTGCTATCTGGGTTCGTTGAAGTCGAACATCGGTCACGCGCAGGCCGCCGCCGGGGTGGCGGGTGTGATCAAGATGGTGATGGCCATGCAGGCGGGCGTGCTGCCGCAGACGTTGCACGTCACCGAGCCGTCGCCGCACGTGGACTGGTCCGCCGGGGCGGTGGAACTGCTCACCGAGGCGCGGGAGTGGCCCGAGACCGGGCGCCCTCGTCGCGCGGGCGTGTCCTCCTTCGGGGCGAGCGGCACCAACGCACACGTGGTCCTGGAGCAGGGACCCGAGTCCGCCCCCGCCGAGCCCACCGAGGACGACCGCGTCCTGCCCTGGCTGATCTCGGCCAAATCCGACGACGCGCTCCGTGCCCAGGCACGTGCGCTGTCCACGTACGTGCGTGAGCACCCCGAAGTCGGTCTCGCCGCCGTCGCCTCGGTGCTCGCTGGATCGCGTGCCGCTCTCGACGAGCGTGCCGCCGTGGTGGGCTCCTCGCGTGCAGCCTTGCTGGCGGGGCTTGACGCACTCGCCGCAGGCGAAGCCGGAGCGGGCGTCGTACGAGGGTCGGCCCTCGGGTCCGGAGACTTCGCCCTGTTGTTCAGTGGGCAGGGGAGTCAGCGGGTGGGGATGGGGCGTGGGTTGTATGGGGCGTTTCCGGTGTTCGCGGAGGCGTTCGATGCGGTGGTCGCGGAGCTGGATCGGGAGTTGGCGGGTCATGTGGGGCATGGGGTGCGTGAGGTGGTGTGGGGGGAGGGGGAGTTGCTGGGGGAGACGGTGTTCACGCAGGCCGGGTT
>NZ_JBVHNF010000053.1:0-5028 GCF_055558055.1 Streptomyces sp. NPDC025833 | reverse complement strand
CGTCCGCTTCGGTGACGGTGTGGCGGAGTTGCGTGCGGCCGGGGTGAGGACGTTCCTGGAACTGGGCCCCGACAGCGTCCTCACCGCCATGGCGCAGGAGAACGCGGCGTCGGTCGCGAGCGCCCCCGTGCTGCGCTCGGGCCGTGCCGACGGGGAGGTCCTGCTGTCGGCCCTTGCCCTCGCCCATGTCCGAGGCTGCGCCATCGACTGGTCCGGGGCCTCGCTCCCCGCCGCCCGCGCGGACCTCGATCTGCCCACCTACGCCTTCCAGCGCAGCCGGTACTGGCTCGACGACGCCCCCGGCGCGCCCGTCGAGGCGGCCGGGCTCGGTCTGATCGCGGCCGGGCATCCCCTGGTCGGCGCGACCGTACGCGTCGCCGGGACCGGTGCCATGATGCTGACCGGACGTGTCTCGCCGCAGGCCCAGCCGTGGCTGCGTGACCACGCGGTCGCGGGCGTGGTGCTGCTGCCGGCGGCAGCCTTCGTGGAACTGGCCCTCCAGGCCGGTGATCGGGTCGGGCTGCCGCACGTGGCCGAACTGATACTGGAAACACCGCTGGTGATCCCGGCGCAGGGCGCCCTCGCTCTCCAGGTGCACGTCGATCCGCAGACCGCCGACGGGCGCAGGCCCGTCGGGGTGTACTCCCGCAGCGAGACGGCGGGCGAACACGGCGAGTGGACCCGCCACGCGGTGGGCTTCCTCGGGGAGACGGCCGAGAACGCCTCGGACTCCGCGTTCGACCTGTCCGCCTGGCCCCCGGCGGGCTCGCACCCCGTCGACACCGACGACTTCTACGCCCGCGCCGCCGCTGCGGGATACGGCTACGGACCCGCCTTCCAGGGGCTGCGCGCCCTGTACCAGGGCCAGAACGGCGAACTGTTCGCCGAGGTCGCCCAGTCCGCCGAACCGGCAGTCGGCGCCGACGGATTCGGCATCCACCCGGCCCTGCTCGACTCCGCCCTCCACGCCCTCGTAGTAGTCGCCCCGGACGACAACCGAGTGCGCCTGCCCTTCGCCTGGCACGGTCTGACCCTGCACGCGACAGGCGCCGGCACCCTGCGCGTGCGCTTGGCCCCGGCCCACGGGGACGCCGACTCGATCCTGGTCCAGGTCGCCGACGGCACCGGACAGCCCGTCCTCTCCGCCGCGACCCTCGAAGTACGCACGGCCGACCCGGCACGGCTGACCGGCGTCCCGTCCGCCACGGACTCCCTGTACCCGGTGATCTGGACCCCGGTCGGCACCGCAACGGCCGAGCGGAGCAACGACGATCCGGAACTCACCTTCCACCACTGCCTGTCGGCCGGGGGAGCCGAATCCGACCTCGCCGGGATCACCAAGGCCGCGACCCTCGAAGCACTGACGGCGTTGCAGGCATGGCTGGCCGATACGGCCTCGGCCTCCGCGTGCTTCGTGGTCGTGACCCGTGGCGCCGTCGCGGCGGCCCCCGGCGACCCGCTCTCCGGCCTCTCCCAGGCTCCCGTCTGGGGGCTGGTGCGAGCCGCTCAGAGCGAGCATCCGGGCCGGTTCCTGCTGATCGACGTCGACACCGAAACCGCCGCGGCGGACCTGACCGAGGTGGCCCGCGCCGCTCTGGCCTCGGGCGAGACCCAGGTCGCGGTACGCACGGGCACGGTACTCACACCGAGGCTCACCCGGCCGGGACGCAACGGAACGCTGACACCGCCGGCCTCCGGTACCTGGCGTCTGGGAATGTCGGACGGGGGCACCATCGAGGGGCTGGCGCTGACCGAGTCGTCGGCGGAGCCGCTGGAGCCGGGTCAGGTGCGGGTCGAGGTACGGGCAGCCGGCCTCAACTTCCGTGATGTGCTGATCGCGTTGGGCATGTACCCGGGCGCCGCGGCGATGGGCGGCGAGGGCGCCGGGGTCGTGAGCGAAGTAGGGCCCGGAGTCTCCGAGTTCGCGGTCGGAGACCGAGTGTTCGGCATGCTGCCGTCCTTCGGCCCGGTGGCCGTGGCCGATGTGCGGACGGTGGCTCCGCTGCCGGCGGGGTGGTCGTTCGAGCAGGGCGCGTCAGTGCCGGTCGTGTTCCTGACGGCCTGGTACGGGCTCGTGCAGCTCGGCGCACTCCAGCCCGGCGAGCGGGTGCTGGTCCACGCCGGCGCGGGTGGGGTCGGCATGGCGGCGATCCAGGTCGCGCGTCATGTCGGTGCCGAGGTCTTCGCGACGGCGAGCGAGGGCAAGTGGGATGTGCTGCGGGCGATGGGCCTGGACGACGCGCACATCGCGAGTTCCCGCACGCTCGACTTCGAGCAGAAGTTCGCCGGTGGCGTCGACGTGGTCCTCAACTCCCTCACAGGGGAGTTCATCGACGCTTCGCTGCGGCTGCTCTCGGCCGATGGCCGGTTCCTGGAGATGGGCAAGACGGATATCCGGGACGGCATCGAAGGGGTTTCGTACCAGGCGTACGACTTGCTGGACGCGGGACCGGATCGGATCGGGGCGCTGCTGTGTGAAGTGATGCCGCTCTTCGCTTCAGGTGCGTTGAAGCCGTTGACGGTGCGGTCGTTCGATGTGCGGCGGGCGCCGGAGGCGTTCCGGTTCATGTCGCAGGCCAGGCACACGGGCAAGCTGGTGCTGCGGATGCCCAGGCGGCTCGATCCGGACGGCACGGTCCTGATCACGGGCGGTACCGGCACGCTGGGGCGTCTGGTGGCGCGGCATCTGGTCGCCGAGCACGGCGTACGCAACCTGGTCCTGCTGAGCCGTAGCGGCGGTGAGGTCCCCGAGGGGCTGGACGCCCGGGTCGTCGTCGAGGCGTGCGACGTGTCCGACCGGGAGGCGCTCGCCGCCGTCCTGGCCCGCATTCCGGCCCCGCTGACCGGCGTCGTCCACGCGGCGGGTGTACTGGACGACGGTCTGATCGAGTCGCTCACCCCCGAGCGCCTCGAACGCGTCCTGCGCGCCAAGGTCGACGGCGCGGTCAACCTCCACGAACTCACCGCGGGCCACGACCTCGCCGCCTTCGTCCTGTTCACCTCTGTCGCGGGACTGCTCGGGAACGCGGGGCAGGCCAACTACGCCGCCGCGAACACGTTCCTGGACGCCCTCGCCGCCCAGCGGCAGCAGGCCGGGCTGTCCGGGACCTCTGTCGCCTGGGGGCTGTGGGAGCCGTCCAGCGGCATGACCAGCGGGCTGGGTCAGCAGGATCTGGCGCGCATGCGGCGTTCCGGCGTCGTCGCCATGTCGGCCGAGGAAGGGCTCGCCCTCCTCGACGCCGCCCTGGAGGCCGGCGACGCGAACCTCGCCGCCGTCCGCTTCGATCACGCCGAGCTGCGGGCCCAGGGTGCTCAGGGGCCGGTGCCCGGGTTGCTGCGCGGCCTGGTCCGCGCGCCCGTACGTCGTGCCGCGCAGGCCCTCGCCGTGGCGAGCGGTGGGCAGGGCGCGCTGGTGGAACGGCTGGCAGGACTGTCCTCTGCGGAACGGGATCAGGCTCTCGTCGACATGGTCCGCACCCAGGCCGCTCTGGTGCTGGGCCACACCTCAGCGGAACTGATCGGGCCGGAGCAGACCTTCAAGGCGGCGGGTTTCGACTCCCTCGCCGCAGTCGAACTGCGCAACCGCCTCAACGCCACCACCGCCCTCCAGCTCTCCGGAGCCCTGACCTTCGACCACCCGACGCCCACCGCGCTGGCCCAGTACCTGAAGTCCCGGCTCCTGGGCGACGCCCCGGCGCTTCCCGCCGCGCCCGTCGCGCCGGCTGAGACGGACGAGCCGATCGCGATCGTCGGTATGGCCTGTCGCTTCCCTGGCGGAGTCGAGTCTCCTGAGGATCTGTGGCGGCTCGTCGCGGAAGAGCGTGACGTGATCACGGACTTCCCGACCGACCGGGGCTGGGATCTCGACGGGATCTACGACCCCGACCCCGAGAGCCTGGGCAAGACCTACGTACGGAACGGTGGGTTCCTCGACTCCGTCGCCGACTTCGACGCCGAGTTCTTCGGGATCTCCCCGCGCGAGGCCCTCGCCATGGACCCCCAGCAGCGACTGCTGATGGAGACCTCCTGGGAGGCGTTCGAACGCGCGGGCATCGACCCCGCCACACTCAAGGCCAGCGCGACCGGCGTGTTCATCGGCGCGGTGCCGCAGGACTACGGACTACTGCTGAGCCGTACCTCGGACGCCGTCGAGGGGTACCGCCTCACCGGGACCACCGGCAGCGTAACCTCCGGGCGCCTCGCCTACACCTACGGCTTCGAAGGGCCCGCCGTCACCGTCGACACCGCCTGCTCCTCCTCCCTCGTCGCCCTCCACCTCGCGGCGCAGGCTCTGCGGCGGGGTGAGTGCACGATGGCGCTGGCCGGTGGCGCGACCATCATGTCCAGCCCGGACATGTTCATCGAGTTCAGCCGGCAGCGCGGACTCTCGGACGACGGACGCTGCAAGGCGTTCGCCGACAGCGCCGACGGAACGGGCTGGGCCGAGGGCGTCGGTGTGCTGGTGGTGGAGCGGCTGTCGGACGCGGTGCGCAAGGGGCATCGGGTGCTGGCCGTCGTACGGGGGTCCGCGGTCAACCAGGACGGCGCCAGCAACGGGCTGACCGCTCCCAACGGTCCCTCGCAGCAGCGGGTGATCCGGCAGGCACTCGCCAACGCCGGATTGGACACCGGAGATGTGGACGTTGTCGAGGCGCACGGTACGGGCACGACGCTCGGGGACCCCATCGAGGCCCAGGCGCTGATCGATGCCTATGGGCAGGGGCGGTCCACCGATCGGCCGTTGTACCTCGGGTCGTTGAAGTCGAACATCGGTCATGCGCAGGCGGCCTCCGGTGTCGGTGGCGTGATCAAGACGGTTATGGCTCTGCACGCTGGAGTGTTGCCGCGGACGTTGCATGTTGATGTGCCGTCCTCGCATGTGGACTGGTCCGCGGGTGGGGTGGAGTTGCTCACCGAGGCGCGGGAGTGGCCTGAGGTGGGGCGTCCTCGTCGTGCGGGTGTGTCGTCGTTCGGGATCAGTGGGACGAACGCGCATGTGATTGTGGAGGAGGCTCCCGCGGCGGCTGA
>NZ_JBVHNF010000052.1:0-5040 GCF_055558055.1 Streptomyces sp. NPDC025833 | reverse complement strand
TGGTGGCACGGCACGAGAGCCTGCGCACCGTCTTCCCCGAGCACGACGGCACCCCGTACCAGCACGTCCTGGACAGCGCCGACGCGCGGCCCGTGCTGGAGGTCGTGGAGACCGACCCCGCCGGGTACGGAGCGGCCCTGGACCGTGCGATCCGGCACCCCTTCGAGCTGGCGGCCGAACTGCCGTTGCGGGTCACGGTGTTCCGGCTGGCCGCCGACGAGCACGTACTGCTGCTGCTCGCCCATCACATCGCGAGCGACGGCTGGTCCCTGGACCCGCTCGCCCACGATGTCGCGCGGGCCTACGCCGCCCGCAAGGAGGGCGGGGCCCCGGCGTGGGAGCCGCTGCCGGTGCAGTACGCCGACTACACGCTGTGGCAGCGCGAGGTGCTCGGGGAGGAGAGCGACCCGGAGAGTGTCATCTCCCGGCAGATCGAGCACTGGCGCACCACCCTGGCCGGCCTGCCCGAGCAGCTCCAGCTCCCCACCGACCGGCCCCGGCCGGCCATCGCCGCACACCACGGCGCCACCGTCCCCCTCACCCTCGACGCCGGCCTCCACCACGACATCGTCCGCCTGGCCCGCGAACACCAGGTCACCGTCTTCATGGTCCTGCACGCCGCCCTGACCACCCTCCTCACCCGACTCGGCGCCGGCACCGACCTGCCCATCGGCACCCCCGTCGCCGGACGCACCGACGACACCCTCGACGACCTCGTCGGCTTCTTCGTCAACACCCTCGTCCTGCGCACCGACACCTCCGGCGACCCCACCTTCACCCAACTCCTCGCCCGCGTCCGCGACACCGACCTCGCCGCCTACGCCCACCAGGACGTCCCCTTCGAACGCCTCGTGGAAATCGTCAACCCCACCCGCTCCCTCGCCCACCACCCCCTCTTCCAGGTGATGCTGGTCCTCCAGAACGCCACCGAGGGCGACTTCGCCATGCACGGCCTCCAGGTCGCGGAGGACGAGGACGTGCACGCCGGGATCGCGAAGGTGGACCTGGCGGTCAGTCTCGGGGAGCGCTTCGACGCTCGGGGCGTGCCGTGCGGGCTCGGCGGTGTCGTGGAGTTCGCCACGGACCTCTTCGACCGGGAGACGGCCGTCGCGGTCGCGCAGCGGCTGGAGCGGCTGCTGCGCGCGGTCGCCGCGGACCCGTCCCGGCCGCTGAGCACCCTGGAGGTGCTCTCCGACGACGAGCGCGTCCGGATGCTCGGGGAGTGGAACGACACCGCCCGTGCCACGTCCGGGGCGACGCTGCCGGAGCTGTTCGAGGCGCAGGTCTCACGGACGCCGGGGGCGGTCGCCGTCGAACACGGAGACGTCTCGCTCACCTACGCGGAACTGAACACCCGCGCCAACCAACTCGCCCACGACCTCATCACCCGGGGCATCGGACCCGAACAATACGTCGCCCTCGCCCTGCCCCGCTCCACCGACCTCGTCACCGCCATCCTCGCCACCCTCAAAACCGGCGCCGCCTACCTCCCCATCGACCCCGACTACCCCACCGACCGCATCACCTACATGCTCCACGACGCCCACCCCGCACTCCTCATCACCACCACCCACCTCACCCCCACCCTCCCCACCACAACCACCCCCACCCTCACCCTCGACACCCACCCCCACCACCACCAACCCACCCACAACCCCACCACCCCACTCCACCCCCACCACCCCGCCTACCTCATCTACACCTCCGGCTCCACCGGCCGCCCCAAAGCCGTCGTCGTCCCGCACGCGAGCGTCGTGGACTTCTCGGCCGACGTGGTGGAGCGCTGGGCGCTGGACGGGAACAGCCGGGTGCTCCAGGTGGCTCCGCCGAGCTTCGACCCGTCGGTGTTCGAGCTGTGGATGGCGCTGCGTTCCGGTGCCCGGCTGGTGGTGCCGTCGACGGGTCCCCTCGCCGGCGAGGTGCTGGTCCGGCTGCTGGAGGAGGAGCGGATCACCCATGTGCAGATGTCACCGGCCGCGCTCGCGAGCATGCCGGTGCGGCCGCTGCCCGAGCTGCGGACGCTGATCGTCGGTGGTGAGGCGTTCGCCGCCGATGTCGCCGGGCGGTGGTCGGCGGACCGGGGCGTGTTCAACGCGTACGGTCCGACGGAGGCGACCGTCTGGGTGACGGTGAGCGACCCGCTGTCGGGCGCGGAGGCGCCGCCGATCGGCCGTCCCGGCCGGAACACGCGGGTGTACGTGCTGGACGAGGCGCTGCGCCCGGTGCCGGTGGGCACCCCGGGCGAGCTGTACGTCGCCGGTGTGCGGCTGGCGCGGGGGTATCTGGGCCGCCCGGACCTGACCGCGAGCCGGTTCGTCGCCGACCCCTTCACCCCCGGCACCCGCATGTACCGCACCGGCGACCTCGCCACCTGGCACCGCGACGGACAACTCCACTACCTCGGCCGCACCGACCACCAGATCAAACTCCGCGGCCACCGCATCGAACTCGGCGAGATCGAGAACGTCCTCACCACCCACCCCCACATCACCCGCACCGCCGCCATCGTCAGAGAAGACCGACCCGGCGACCAACGCATCGTCGCCTACGTCGTCCCCACCGACACCACCACCGGAGCGGACCTGGCGGAGCTGCGGGAGCTGGCGGCGCGCCGGCTGCCGGCGTTCATGGTGCCGTCGGCGTTCGTGCCGCTGGCGGCGCTGCCGCTGACGGCGCACGAGAAGCTGGACCACAAGGCGCTGCCCGCGCCCGGGTACGCGAGCGGCGAGGCGGGGCGGGCCCCGCGCGACGCCCGCGAGGAGGTGCTGTGCGGCCTGTTCGCCGACGTCCTCGGCGTCGAACGGGTCGGCATCGATGACGACTTCTTCGGTCTCGGCGGGCACTCCCTGCTCGGCATCCAGCTCATCAGCCGGGTGCGTACCGCCTTCGGCGTGGAGCTGTCGGTGCGGGACCTGTTCGAGGCGCCGACGGTCGCCGGGGTCGCGGCACGGCTCGGTGACGCGGCCGGAGCGCGGGCGGCGCTGGTGCCGATGGACCGCCCGGAGCGGCTGCCGCTCTCCTTCGCCCAGGCACGGCTGTGGTTCCTGCACCGGCTGGAGGGCCCCAGCGCCACCTACAACGTGCCGATGCGGCTGCGGCTGACCGGCGGCCTGGACGTGGCGGCGCTGCGGGCGGCCCTCGGGGACCTGGTCGCACGGCACGAGAGCCTGCGGACCGTGTTCCCGGAGGCGGACGGCACGCCGTACCAGCGGATCCTGGACGGTGAGGCGGCCCGGCCGGTGCTGGAGACGGTGGCGTCCGCTCCGGAGCGCATCGACGGGGACGTGGCCGAGGCCGCTCGGCACGCCTTCGACCTGGCGGCGGAACTTCCGCTGCGAGCGGTCCTGTTCACGGTCGGTCCGGATGAGCACGTGCTGCTGCTGCTCGTGCACCACATCGCCGGTGACGGCTGGTCCATGGGCCCGCTGGCCCGCGACCTGTCCCTCGCCTACGCGGCGCGGCACGCCGGGGAGGCACCCGCGTGGGAGCCGCTGCCGGTGCAGTACGCGGACTACACGCTGTGGCAGCGCGAGGTGCTCGGCGACGAGTCCGCCGGGGACAGTGTGCTGGCGCGGCAGATCGAGCACTGGCGTACGGCCCTGGCGGGGCTGCCGGAGCGGCTGGAGCTGCCGGTGGACCGGCCGCGTCCCGAGGTGGCCGCGTACCGGGGGCGCAGTGTCGACTTCGTCCTCGACGCCGGGCTGCACCGGGACATCACCCGGCTGGCCCGGGAGCGCCAGGCCAGTGTGTTCATGGTGGTGCAGGCGGCGCTCGCGGCCCTGCTCACGCGGCTGGGCGCGGGCACGGACATCCCGATCGGCACGCCGGTCGCGGGGCGTGCCGACGACGCGCTGGAGGACCTGGTCGGGTTCTTCGTCAACACCCTCGTGCTGCGCACCGACACCTCCGGTGAGCCGTCCTTCGCCGAACTCCTGGACCGGGTGCGGGAGTCGAACCTCGCCGCCTACGCCCACCAGGACGTGCCCTTCGAACGGCTCGTGGAGATCGTCAACCCGGTGCGCTCACTCGCCCACCACCCGCTCTTCCAGGTGATGCTCACCTTCGAGGCCACGCGGGCGGAGGTCCCGCTCGCGGGGCTGGCGGGCGAGCTGGAGGCGGTCGGCTCGGACACCTCGAAGTTCGACCTGGAGTTCGGGTTCGAGGAGCGGCTGACGCCGGAGGGTCTGCCGGGCGGCATGACGGGTTCGGTGGACTACGCGACGGATCTGTTCGACCAGGCCACCGTCGAGGCGATGACCGCCCGCCTGGAACGCCTCCTCCGCGCCGCCACCACCGACCCCGCACGCCCCCTCACCCACCTCCCCCTCCTCACCGACGAGGAACACCACCGGCTCACCCACACCTGGCCCGCCACCACCCGCACCCTGCCCACCGGCGAAACCCTCCCCGCCCACACCCACCCCTACGTCCTCGACCCCCACGGCACCCCCACACCCCCCGGAGTCACCGGCGAACTCTGCTACGCAGGACCCGGACTCACCCCACCCCTCACCCACACCGGCACCCCCGCCCACTGGACCACCAGCGGACACCTCCACCTCACCACCACCCCCGACACCACGCCTGACACCGACAGCGCCCCGCAACGCCGCCGCACCCCCACACCCCAGGAAGAAATCCTCAGCACCCTCTTCGCCCAGACCCTCGGCACCACCACCCTCCACCCCGACGACAACTTCTTCGACCACGGCGGACACTCCCTCTCCGCCGTCCGCCTCCTCAGCCGCATCCGCACCACCCTCGGCACCGAACTCACCGTCCGCGACCTCTTCGAAGCACCCACCGCGGCCGCGCTGGCCCGCCGGGTGGCCGCCGCCTCGGCGGGGGTGCGCACACCTCTGGCGCCGGCCGCACGCCCGAGCCGCGTCCCGCTGTCCCCGGCGCAGCGCCGGCTGTGGTTCCTCCAGCGGCTGGAGGGCCCGAACGCGACGTACAACGTGCCGATGGCGCTGCGCCTGACGGGCGAACTCGACCTCACCGCACTGCGCGGGGCACTCGGCGACCTGGTGGCACGGCACG
>NZ_JBVHNF010000051.1:0-8402 GCF_055558055.1 Streptomyces sp. NPDC025833 | reverse complement strand
ATCCCGAACGACGACACACCCGCACGACGAGGACGCCCCACCTCAGGCCACTCCCGCGCCTCGGTGAGCAACTCCACCCCACCCGCGGACCAGTCGATCCGCGTCGACCGCTCCCTCACATGCAACGTCCGCGGCAACACCCCCGCCCGAATCGCCTGAACCGCCTTGATCAGCCCGGCAACCCCCGCCGCCGCCCCGGTGTGCCCGATGTTCGACTTGACTGACCCGAGCCACAACGGCCGGTCAGCGGGCCGGCCCTGTCCATAGGTCGCCATGAGGGCCTGGGCCTCGATCGGGTCACCGAGCGTCGTCCCGGTACCGTGCGCCTCAACGGCATCGACGTCGGCGGCCGACAACCCCGCGTCGGCGAGCGCCATCCGGATCACCCGTTGCTGGGAGGGCCCGTTGGGAGCGGTGAGCCCATTGCTGGCGCCGTCCTGGTTGACGGCCGACCCTCGTACGACGGCGAGCACCCGATGCCCGTTCCGCTCGGCGTCGGTGAGCTTCTCGACGAGGAGCAGCCCGACGCCGTCCGCGAGCCCCATGCCGTCGGCGCCTTCGGCGAACGCCTTGCAGCGTCCGTCGGGGGCCAGCCCGTGCTGTGCGCTGAACCCGAGAAGCTGACCGGGTGAGGAAAGGACGGTGACGCCCCCGACGAGGGCGAGCGAGCACTCGCCGCCGCGCAGGGCCTGGACGGCGAGGTGGAGGGCGACGAGGGAGGAGGAGCAGGCCGTGTCCAGGGTGACGGCGGGCCCTTCGAGGCCGTACAGGTAGGACAGCCGGCCGGAGACGACGGCGGCGGCGGTGCCGGTGGTGAGGTGTCCGGCGTATTCGTCGGGTATGCGGCCGGAAGTCCAGCCGTACTCGAGGTTGTTGGTGCCGATGAAGACGCCGGTGCGGCTGCCGCGCAGGGTGGCCGGGACGATTCCGGCGTGTTCGAAGGCTTCCCAGGAGGTCTCGAGGAGCAGCCGTTGCTGGGGGTCCATGGCGGTGGCTTCGCGCGGGGAGATCCCGAAGAAGCCCGCGTCGAAGCCGGCGACGTCGGAGAGGAATCCGCCGTGGCGGGTGTAGGTGGTGCCGGGGTGGTCGGGGTCGGGGTGGTACAGGCGGTCGAGGTCCCAGCCCCGGTTGTCGGGGAGGGGTCCGATCGCGTCCTCGCCACGGGTGACGAGGTCCCACAGGTCTTGGGGGGAGGCGATGTCGCCGGGGTAGCGGCAGGCCATGCCGACGATGGCGACGGGCTCGGCGGTCTCGAGTTCCTCGATGCGCCGGCGGGCATCGTGGAGTTCGGCCGTGGCCCACTTCAGGTATTCACGAAGCGTCTCTTCACTGGCCACGGCAGTCCTCCGGAACTGGGGTCGTGGTGTTCGTGGTGCGGGGGCGGCGTACGGGGGGGGTCAGCCCGCCGAGGGATCGCGGCGCAACTTGTCGATGAAGGCGAGCATCTCGTCGTCGGTGGCGGTTTCGAGCTCGTCGGCGACGGTGCGGGTCTCGGGTTGCCGTGGGCCGGCGTCGGGAGTGGCGGTCCAGGTGGCCAGGAGGGTCTGAAGGCGTTTGGTGATGCCGGCCCGGTCGGTGTCGCCGACGGTGGCGGTGGCGAGGCCGGTGGCGAGGCGGTCGATCTCCGCGTGCAGGGAGGCGGTGTCCGCCATGCCGTCCTCCAGGAGTTCGGCCAGGAGGAGGTCGACGAGGGCGAGGGGGGTGGGGTGGTCGAACAGGAGGGTTGCGGGCAGCGTGAGGCCGGTGCGGCGGCTCAGGCGGTTGCGCAGGTCGACGGCGGTGATCGACTCGAAGCCGAGTTCGCTGAAGGCGCGGTCGGGCCGGATCTGGTCGAGGCTGTCGTGGCCGAGGGCGGCGGCTGTGTGCTCGCGGACCAGTTCGAGGAGGCGGTGTGCGCGGTCGGGGACGCTGAGGGTGCCCAGTTCGCGGCGCAGTTCGTCGGCGGCGTCGGCCGCGTCGCGGGCTTCCTCGTCGAGTGCGGCGAGGGCGGCGCGGGCTTCGGGGAGGGTGTCGAGGAGCCTGCTGGGGCGGCGGGCGGTGAAAGCGCGGGTGAAGACGGGCCAGTCGACTTCGGCGACGGTGACGCAGGTGTCGTCGTGGTCGAGGGCTGCCCGCAGGGCGTCCAGGGCGTGGTCCGGGTCGATGAGGCTGAGGCCGCCGAGGCCGATGCGGCGTAGGGCGCGGGCCGTGCCGGGGTCGTCGGCGGTGGGGGTCTCGGTGAGCAGGTCCCAGACGGGCCAGGCGACGGAGAGGGCGTGGCGACCCCGGGCGCGGTGCCGTTCGGCGAGGGCATCGAGATGGGCGCAGGCGGCGGCGTAGGCCGCGTGTTCACCGCTGCCCCAGAAGGCGGCGACGGAGGAGAAGTGGACGACGGTCCGCAGCGCGGCGGGATCGAGGAGTTCGTCGAGGAGGAGGGCGCTGTGGGCGGTGGCGGCGAGGGCCTGCGCGAGGGCGGTGGGGTCGGTCTCGTCGAGGGGGGCGAGGCCGGGGTCACCGGGTGTGTGCACCAGGTCGGTGATCTTCTGGTCGTCCGTGTGGAGGCGGTCCAGGAGGCGGGTGACGTCCTGCCGGTCGGTCAGGTCGCAGGGGGCGAGGGTGAGGCGGGTGCCCGTCTCGTCGAGTGCGGTTTCGGCGGCGGTGGCGGTGTCGGGGTCGATGGGGCCGGCCAGGACGATGTGTTCGGCGCCGCGTTCGGAGAGCCAGCGTGTGAGCCGGACGGTCAGGGGGCTGGTGCCGCCGGTGACGAGGACGGTGCCGGTGGGGCGCCAGTCGCGTACGGGGTCGGTGGTGGGGAGGGGTGCGCGGTCCATGCGGCGGACATGGGTGCCGATGGGGCGCAGGGCGAGCTGGTCCTCGTGTGCCGCGTTGGTGAGGGCCTGGCGCAGCCGGTCGGCGTCGTCGGGGCCGGGGTGTTCGGGGAGGTCCACCAGGCCGCCCCAGCGGTCGGGCAGTTCGAGGGCGGCGACTCGGCCGAGTCCCCAGATCCGGGCCTGTTCGGGGGCGTTCGGAGCGGGTTCGGCGACGGCGACGGCGCCTCGGGTCAGGCACCACAGGCGGGTCTCGGCGGTGAGGTCGGTGACGGCCTGGGTGAGGAGGAGGGTGCCGGTGAGGCCGGCGGAGATCCGCGGGGTGTGGGGGTGGGGGGTGGGGTCGAGTCCGAGGAAGGAGAGGACGCCGACGCGTCCGGGTTCCCGCGGGAGGGCGTCTCGGAGGCGGTCGGTGAGGTCGGCGCGGTCGGCGCGGGCGGGGTCGACGGTGACGGTGTCGACCTTCAGGCCCCGGTCGGCCAGGCCGGCGATCAGCCGGGTGGTGTCCTCGTCGGCGGCGAGTGCGGCCGGTACGACGGCGAGCCAGGCGGTCGGGGCGCCGGGGTCGGCGGTCAGGCCGGGGGCGGGCTGCCAGCGGGCGCGGTAGCGGCGGCCGTCCGCGGTGCGGCGCTCGCGGGTGTGCCGGCGCCAGGCGCGCAGGGTGGGCTGGACGGTGTGCCAGGGCTGTCCTTCGGGTCCGCCGATGAGGTCGGCGAGTGCCTGGGGGTCCCTGCCTTCGACGAGTTCCCAGAAGTGGGCCTCGGCCGGGTCGTGGTCGGCGGCGGGTGTGCCGTCGGTCGCGTCGAGCCAGTAGCGGCGCCGGGCGAAGGGGTAGGTGGGCAGGTCGACGGTGGTGGGGCGGTGAGCGGCGAGGGCGGTGCTCCAGTCGGGTACGACGCCGAGGGCGGTGGCCTCGCCCACGGACAGCAGGAAGCGGTCGAGGCCGCCCGCGCCCCGCCGGAGGCTGCCGAGGACCGCGTTCTCGGTGCCGGGGGACGCGGCGATCTCCTGGACCGGCGTGACGAGGGTGGGGTGCGGGCCGAGGTCGACGAACGTGTCGTGCCCCTGCTCCAGCAGGCCGCGCACGGTCTCCTCGAAGCGGACCGTCTGCCGCAGGTTCGTGTACCAGTACTCGGCGTCCAGCCCGGCGGTGTCCAGCGGGCCGGCCGTGACGGTGGAGTGGAACGGCACGTGTCCGGTCGTGGGCCGGAGGTCCGCGAGGTCGGCGAGGAGCCGGTCGCGGATCTCCTCGACGTGTGCGGAGTGCGAGGCGTAGTCCACCGGGAGGATGCGGGAGCGTTCGGCGCCGGCCGCCAGGGCCCGTACGGCGTCGGGGTCGCCGGAGACGACGACCTGGCCGGGGCCGTTGACCGCCGCGAGGGAGAGCCGTCCGTCGGAGACGGCGACGTGCTCGGCGGCCTCGCTGTGGGACAGCGCGACGGACGCCATCAGGCCCCGGTCGGAGAGAGCGAGGAGTGCCTTGCTGCGCAGGGCGGCGATCCTGGCGCCGTCGTCGAGGGTGAGCGCACCCGCGACGACCGCTGCGGCGATCTCGCCCTGCGAGTGGCCGACCACGGCGGCGGGCCGGATGCCGTGGGCGCTCCAGAGTGCGGCGAGGGAGACCATCACCGCCCACAGGGCGGGCTGCACCACGTCCACGCGGTTCAGGGTGGCCTCGTCGGCGTCGCGCAGGACGGCGGTCAGGGACCAGTCGACGTAGGGTGCGAGGGCCGTCTCGCAACGGGCGATGTGCTCGGCGAACAGGGGAGATTCCGCGAGGAGTTCGGCGGCCATGCCGGGCCACTGGGAGCCCTGGCCGGGGAAGACGAACACGACGCGGTCGCGGGTGGGCCCGGTGCCTTCGGCGACGTTGGGGCGTGCCGCGCCGTCGGCGAGTCCGTCCAGTGCGTGCAGGAGCGTGTCGCGGTCGCGGGCGATCACCACCGCGCGGTGGGGCAGGACGGCGCGGGTGGTGGCGAGGGAGTGCGCGACGTCGGCGGGGGCGAGGCAGGGGTGGTCCAGCAGATGCCCGCGCAGGCGGGCTGCGACGGCCCGCAGGGTGGGTGCGCTGTCGGCGGAGAGGAGGTAGGGCAGCGAGGTGTCGGGGTGCGGTCGCTCCTCGGGGGCCTCCTCGGCGGCGGGGGGAGCCTGTTCGAGGATCACGTGGGCGTTGGTGCCGCTGATGCCGAAGGAGGACACCCCGGCGCGGCGGGGCCTGCCGGTGTCCGGCCAGGGTGCCGCTTCCGTGAGGAGTTCCACGGCGCCGGCCGACCAGTCGATGTGCGGTGAGGGGCTGTCGACGTGGAGGGTCTTCGGGAGGGTGCCGTGGCGCAGGGCCATGACCGTCTTCACGATGCCCGCGAGCCCTGCGGCGGCTGCCGCGTGACCGAGGTTGGACTTCACGGAGCCGAGCCGGAGGGGGTGTCCGGCGGGCCGGTCCTGTCCGTAGGCGGCGATCAGGGCGTGGGCCTCGATCGGGTCGCCGAGGGTGGTGCCGGTGCCGTGCGCCTCGACGGCGTCGACCTGGTCCGGTGTCAGTCCCGCGTCGGCGAGGGCGAGTCGGATCACACGCTGCTGGGCGAGGCCGTTCGGCGCGCTGAGCCCGTTGCTGGCGCCGTCCTGGTTGACGGCGGAGCCACGGACCACCGAGAGGACCGGGTGCCCCTCGCGCCGGGCGTCGGAGAGCCGTTCGAGGACGAGGACGGCGGCGCCCTCGGACCAGCCGGTGCCGTCGGCGCCCGCGGCGAACGACTTGCAGCGGCCGTCCTCGGCGAGCCCGCGCTGCCGGCTGAATTCGACGAATCCCGTGGGGACCGCCATGACGGCGACGCCCGCCGCGAGGGCCGTAGAGCACTCGCCCCGGCGCAGGGCCTGCACGGCGAGGTGCAGGGCGACCAGGGACGAGGAGCACGCGGTGTCCACCGTCACCGCGGGGCCTTCCAGGCCGTAGGTATAGGCGAGGCGCCCGGACAGGACGCTGCCCGCGCTGCCGGTGAGCGCGTAGCCCTCCGCGCTCTGGCCTGCGCGCGCTCCGGTCGCGTAACCGGAGGGTGAGCCGCCGACGAAGACGCCGGTCGCGGTTCCGGCGAGGGTCGCCGGGTCGATTCCGGCGCGTTCGAAGGCTTCCCAGGAGGTCTCGAGGAGCAGCCGTTGCTGGGGGTCCATGGCGGTGGCTTCGCGCGGGGAGATCCCGAAGAAGCCCGCGTCGAAGTCGGCGGCGCCGGTGAGGAATCCGCCGTGGCGGGTGTAGGTGGTGCCGGGGTGGTCGGGGTCGGGGTGGTAGAGGCGGTCGAGGTCCCAGCCCCGGTCGGCCGGGAAGAGGCCGATGGCGTCGCCGCCGTCGGCGACCAACTGCCACAGGTCCTCGGGGGAGTCGACATCGCCAGGGTAGCGGCAGGCCATGCCGACGATCGCGATGGGCTCGTCGGAGGCGGTGAGAGCGACGGCCGCGCCCTGCCGGTGCTGGGCCGGTCCGTCCTGTGCGAGTTCCTCGCACAGGTACGCGGCCAGCCCGGCGCAGGTCGGGTGGTCGAACACGGTGGTGACGGCGAGCTGGAGCCCGGTCAGCGCGCCGAGCCGGTCACGCAGTTCGACGGCGGTCAGGGAGTCGAAGCCGAGGTCGCGGAAGGCCCGGTCGGCGTCGACGGTCTGCGCCGAGCCGTGCCCGAGCACCTGCGCGACCTGCGCACGGACGGCGTGCAGGGCGAGCGCAGGCCGGTCCGCGGCAGGGGCCTCGGCGAGGCGGCGGGCGAGAGCGGCGTCCTTCGGCGTGGCGGGCGCGGGCGCGGATGCGGCGGGTGGGTGGAGCGCGCTCAGGAGGGGGCTGGGCCGCAGCGCGGTGAACGCGGTGGTGAACCGTTCCCAGTCCACGTCGGCCACGGCGACCGTCGCCTCGGGGCGCCCCACGGCCTGGGCGAGCGCGGCGAGTGCCGCGTCCGTGGTCAGCGGGCGCAATCCGCGGCGGGCCAGCCGTCGCACGTCGTCTTCCGCGCCGACCATGCCTTCCTCGGCCCACGGGCCCCAGGCGATGGAGGTGGCGGCCAGCCCGCGCGCCCTGCGCTGCTCGGCGAGCGCGTCCAGCGCGGCGTTGGCGGCTGCGTAGGCGCCCTGGACGCCGCCGCCCCACACTCCGGCGACCGAGGAGAACAGCACGAACGCATCGAGCGGGCGGTCGCCGAACACGGTGTCGAGGTGCGCGGCGCCCACCGCCTTGCCGGCGATGACGTCCGCGCACAGGAGCGGGTCGGTGTCGAGGACGGGGCAGTCCTGGGCGAGCCCCGCAGTGTGCACGACGGCCCGGATCGGCTCGCCGTCGGCCTCCACTCCTGCGACGAGCCGGGCGAGGGCGTCGCCGTCGGCGAGGTCGCAGGAGGCGACGGTCGTGCGGGCACCGAGTTCCCCGAGTTCCGCCACCAGCCGGTCGACACCGGGCGTCGCGGCGCCACGCCTGCTGACCAGCACCAGTTCCCCGGCACCGCGCTCGGCCGCCCACCGTGCCACCCGGGCACCGAGACCGGTCGTGCCGCCGGTGACGAGGATCCGCCCGGCAGGCTGCCAGTCGGTGGCCGCGCGGTCAGCGGGCGCGGCGCCCAGCCGCCGTACCCGGATGCCGGAGGCGCGGACGGCGATCTGGTCCTCGGCACCGCCCGCGATCATCGCCACGGCCCGGGACCAGGCCGACGCGTCGGGCACGGCGGGCAGGTCGACCAGCCCGCCCCACAGCGCGGGGTGCTCCAGGGCGACGGTACGGCCAAGACCCCAGACCTGGGCCTTTCCGGCGTGGCGCACGGCGTCGGAGGCGCCGGTGGTCACCGCGCCCTGCGTCAGGGTCCACAGCCGGGTGTCCATGCCGAGGTCGCACAGGGCTTGGACGAGGGCGAGCGTGCCGGCCAGCGCCGAGGGCACGGTGCCGGCGTCGGTCGAGTGGTTCGGGTTCAGGCCCAGCAGTGACACGACACCCGCGACGCCGGTGTGCTCGCCCAGGAGTGCGGTGAGCGCCTCGCGGTGCAGCGCGTCGGGCTCGACGGTCAGGTGCGTCACGCGTGCACCGCGCTCCTCCAGCGCCTCGGCGCACCCTGCGGTGAGACCGTCTCCGGCGCCGGACACCAGCAACCAGTCGCCGGAGAGCCTGGCCGTCGGCAGTTCGGCGACGGTCTGCCAGCGGATCGTGTAACGGCCGGTGGGGGTGGCGGGCTGTTCGCTCGTGAGCCAGTAGTGCTGCCGCTGGAAGGCGAACGTCGGCAACTCCACCCGCCGTCCGCCGCGCGCGGCGAGGTTCCCGGCCCAGTCGACGCGGATGCCTTCGGTGTGCAGGGCGGCCAGTGCCCCGGTCACGCTGCTCGCCTCGGGGTGGTTGCGCCGCAGCAACGGCACGGTGGTGGGCGCCTGTTGTTCGGGGTTCGGGGCGAAGGCCTCCCGGACCATGGCACAGGCGACGCCGTCAGGCCCCAACTCGGGGAAGATGGTCGCGCCTTGGGTCAGCAGGTGGGTGACCCCCGCGCCGAAGCGGACGGTTTCACGGACCTGACGCACCCAGTACCCCGGATCCGTCAACTCCCCCGCCGACGCCACCCGACCGAACACGTTGGACACCAC
>NZ_JBVHNF010000050.1:0-11061 GCF_055558055.1 Streptomyces sp. NPDC025833 | reverse complement strand
ACCGCATCGAACGCCTCCGCGAACACCGGAAACGCCCCATACAACCCACGCCCCATCCCCACCCGCTGACTCCCCTGCCCACTGAACAACAGGGCCACCCGGGCGTCGGTGCGCACGGCGCCCACCCGCACATGGGCACCGGGCTCACCGCCCGCCAACGAGGCCAGTCCTTCGACCAGTTCGGCCCTCTCGGTGCCGAGGACAGCCGCACGGACGTCCAAGGCGGAGCGGGTCGCGGACAGCGAGTGGGCGAGGTCCAAGGGGGTGAGTTCCGGGTGTGCCCCGATGTGGTCGAGGAGCCGACGGGCCTGGGCGCGCAGTCCCGGCTCCGAGCGGGCGGAGACGAGCCAGGGCAGGGGGCCGCTGTCGTCGGGTACGGGCTCGGCGTCGGCCGGCCCGGCCGGTGCGGGAGCCTGTTCGAGGACGATGTGCGCGTTGGTCCCGCTGATCCCGAACGAGGAGACCGCGGCCCGGCGCGGGTGCCCGGTCTCCGGCCAGGGGCGGGCCTCGGTCAGCAGCTCGACCGCACCCGCCGACCAGTCGACGTGCGGGGTCGGCGCGTCCACGTGGAGCGTTTTCGGCAGCTTGCCGTGGTGCATCGCCAGCACTGTCTTGATCACTCCGGCGACGCCCGAGGCGGCGGCGGAGTGGCCCAGGTTGGATTTGAGGGCGCCGAGCCACAGCGGCCGGTCCCGGTCCTGGCCGTAGGTGGCGATCAGGGCTTGCGCCTCGATGGGGTCGCCGAGTCTGGTGCCGGTGCCATGGGCCTCGACGTGGTCGATCTGGTCGGGGGTGAGGCGGGCGTTCTCCAGGGCCTGCCGGATGACGCGCTGCTGTGACGGTCCGCTGGGTGCGGTGAGGCCGCTGCTGGTGCCGTCCTGGTTGACGGCGCTGCCGCGCAGCACGGCGAGCACCTGGTGGCCGTTGCGGCGGGCGTCGGCGAGCCGTTCGACGAGGACGACGCCGACGCCTTCGGACCAGCCGGTGCCGTCGGCGGCCGCGGCGAACGCCTTGCAGCGGCCGTCGGGGGCGAGGCCGCGCTGCCGGCTGAACTCGACGAAGAGCACGGGGTCGGACATCACGGTGACGCCGCCGACCAGCGCGAAGGAGCACTCGTTCTGCCGCAGGGCCTGTGCGGCCAGGTGGAGGGCGACGAGGGAGGACGAGCAGGCGGTGTCGACGGTGACAGCGGGGCCCTCGAAGCCGTAGGTGTAGGAGAGCCGGCCGGACAGGACGCTGGTGATGTTCCCGGTCATCGAGTAGCCCTCGATGGAGCGCGGGGTGTGGCGCGGGTTCTCGATGTAGCGGTTGGCGCCCGCGCCGACGAAGACGCCGGTGCGGCTGCCCCTGAGGGTGGCCGGGTCGATGCCGGCCCGCTCGAACGCCTCCCACGACGTCTCCAGGAGCAGTCTCTGCTGGGGGTCCATCGCGAGGGCTTCGCGGGGGGAGATCCCGAAGAACTCGGCGTCGAACTCGCCCGCGTCGTGGACGAAGCCGCCTTGGCGTACGTAGCTCTTGCCGGGGGCGTCGGGGTCGGGGTCGTAGAGGTCCTCGGTGTCCCAGCCCCGGTCGGTGGGGAAGTCGGAGACGACGTCGGCCCCGGACTCGACCAGCCGCCACAGGTCCTCGGGCGAGCGGACGCCGCCCGGGAAGCGGCAGGACATGGCGACGATCGCGAGGGGGGCCCGTCCGTGCGCCTCCGTGGCGGCCAGGCGGCGCCTGGTCTGCTGGAGTTCCTCGGTCACCCGCTTGAGGTAGCTCCGCAGTTTGTGTTCCGTGCCGGTGTCGTTCATCGTCCACGCTTTCCAGAGAACGGCGTCGTCCGGGTCGGTCGGCTGGCAGAGGTCATCAGTCCAGCCCCAGTTCCCTGTCGATCAGGCTGAACATCTCGTCGTCGGTGACGGCGTCGAAGCCGTCGGGCCGGTCGTCTTCGGCGCCGGGTGCCGGATCGGGGGCGTCCTCGAACCTCCACAGCAGCGCCTGGAGGCGGCGCAGTACGGCGTCGCGGTCCTCGCCCGGGGCGGGAAGCGCATCGGTGAGTGCCGCTTCCAGCCGGTCGATCTCGCCGAGCAGGGGTGCCGACGGGTCCGCCGTGGTGGCCGGGGCGAGTTCCTGTCCGAGGTGGCGGGCGAGAGCGAGGGGGGTGGGGTGGTCGAAGGTGACCGTGGCCGGCAGGTGCAGGCCGGTCGCGGTGGAGAGCCGGTTGCGGAGTTCGACGGCGGTGAGCGAGTCGAAGCCTGCTTCGAGGAAGCCCCGGTCGGAGGAGACGGCCTCGATCGAGGCGTGTCCGAGGACGGCGGCGCAGTGGTCGCGCACGAGGTCGACGAGGAGGCGTTCGCGTTCCGTCCCGGTCTGTCCGGCGAGTTGCCGGGCGAGGTTCGTCGCGGACTGTGCCGTGGCTCCGGTGGCCTGGCGCCGGGGCATGCGCACCAGGCCGTGCAGGGGTGCGGGCAGGTTCCCGGCCGCGGCCGCCTTCCGCAGGGAGGCCGCGTCCAGGCGTACGGCGGCGGGGTTGGCGTCGGGGAGGGTCAGCGCGGTATCGAAGAGGTGGAGTGCGTCGGCCGCTGTCATCGGGGCGATTCCCGAGCGGCGCATGCGGGCCATGTCCTGCCGGCCGAGTTGCCCGGTGATGCCGCTGGTGTCCGCCCACAGGCCCCAGGAGATGGAGGTGGCGGGGAGCCCGGTGGACTGCCGGTGTGCGGCGAGGGCGTCCAGGAAGGCGTTGGCGGCGGCGTAGTTGGCCTGTCCGGGGCTGCCCAGCATCGCGGCGGCGGAGGAGAAGAGGACGAATGCGGCGAGGTCGTGGCCCGCGGTGAGGTCGTGCAGGTTGACCGCGCCGTCGACCTTGGCGCGCAGGACGCGTTCGAGGCGCTCGGGGGTGAGTGAGTCGATGAGTCCGTCGTCCAGTACGCCCGCCGCGTGGACGATCCCGGTCAGGGGAGCGGGTGTGCGGGCGAGGACGGCGGCGAGTGCCTCGCGGTCGGACGCGTCGCACGCCTCGACGCTCACATGGGCGCCGAGTTCCGTGAGGTCGGCGGTGAGGCCGGCCGCGCCGGGGGCGTCGGGGCCGCCTCGGCTGAGGAGCACCAGGTTGCGGATGCCGTGCCGGGTGACGAGGTGCCGGGCCAGGAGACCGCCCAGGGTGCCGGTGCCGCCGGTGATCAGGACGGCGCCGTCCGGGTCCAGGGGCCTGGGGATGCGCAGGACCAGTTTGCCGGTGTGCTTGGCCTGGGACATGAGCCGGAAGGCGTCCGCTGCCCGCCGCATGTCGTAGGACCGTACCGGGGCCGTGTGCAGCGCCCCGGTCGCGAACAGGTGGGTCACGTCGTCGAGGAGGGCGTTGATGTGGCCGGGGGCGAGGGTCATCAGGTCGTAGGGGAGGTAGCGGGTGCCGGGGTGGGTGGTGTGGACGGTGTCCGGGTCGCGGAGGTCGGTCTTGCCCATCTCCAGGAAGCGGCCGCCGTCGGTGAGGAGGCGCAGTGAGGCGTCGATGAACTCGCCCGCGAGGGAGTTGAGGACCACGTCGACGCCACCGGCGAACTTCTGCTCGAAGTCGAGGGTCCGGGAGCTCGCGATGTGCGCGTCGTCCAGGCCCATCGCCCGCAACACATTCCACTTGCCCTCGCTCGCCGTCGCGAAGACCTCCGCACCGAGATGACGCGCGACCTGGATCGCCGCCATGCCGACCCCGCCCGCACCGGCGTGGATGAGGATCCGCTCGCCGGGCTGGAGTCCGCCGAGTTCCACGAGCCCGTACCACGCCGTCAGGAACACGACCGGTACCGAGGCGCCCTGCTCGAACGACCACCCTTCGGGCAGCCGGGCGACCATCCGCCGATCGGCGACGGCCTGCGGCCCGAAGGACGGGAACAGCCCGAATACAGACTCCCCGACGGCGAGTTGCTCGACGTCCGAGCCGACTTCGGTGACCACGCCGGCGCCTTCACCGCCCATGGCCGCGACGCCCGGGTAGACGCCGAGAGCGATCAGCACGTCGCGGAAGTTGAGTCCCGCGGCGCGGACGGCGATGCGGATGTCGTGTGCGCCGAGGGGCTGGGGTGCGGTGTCGTCGGCGGGCTGGAGGGCCAGTCCTTCGAGGGTGCCGTCGCCCGTGGTGCCCAGGGTCCAGTCGCCGGGCGGCGGGATCAGGGCGGTGTGCTCGCTGTGGCGGGCGAGGCGGGGTGCCAGAGCCTGTCCGGCACGGAGCACGAGTTGGGGTGCGCCGCTGCGAACGGCGGCTTCGAGGAGCGCGGTGGAGTCGGGGCTGTCGTCCGTGTCGACGAGGGTGAGCCGGCCGGGGTGTTCGGTCTGGGCCGAGCGCACGAGCCCCCATACGGCGGCGTTGACGAGGTCGGGGACGGTGTCGTCGGGGGACGCGGCGACCGCGCCGTGCGTCACCACCGCCAGCGGGCCTCGGGCGTCGTCGGCGGCGAGCCGTTCCTGAACCTGCCGCAGGACCTCGGTGGTGGCCTCCGAGACGGCGTCCGCCAGGCCGCCGCCGTCGGTGGTCCGGCGGGCGATGTCGAGCTGGTCCGTGTCCGTGAGGCTTTCGGTGAGGTCGGCCGGGAGCCAGCGCACAAGGTGGAGAGCGCCGTTCGTGCCCTCACGGGCCACGCCGAGCTGGTCGGGGGCGACGCCGCGTACCGCCAGCTCCCTTACGTCGAGGACGGGCTGTCCGGTGCCGTCGACGGCTTGGAGGGTGAGCCGGTCGGGGCCGCTGGTGGAGAGTCGTACGCGCAAGGCGGGGGCGCCGGCGGCCAGGAGGGTGATGCCGGTCCAGGAGAAGGGGAGGCGTACCAGGCCGTCGTCGGCTTCGGGGGCGGTGAGCTGTGCCGCGTGCAGGCAGGCGTCGAGGAGCGCCGGGTGCAGGCCGAACCGGCTCGCGGAGTCGGCCGTGCTGTCGGGGAGCGCCACGTCGGCGTAGATGGCGTCACCGGCGCGCCAGGCGGTGCGCAGGCCCCGGAAGGCCGGGCCGTAGCCGTAGCCGCTGTCGGTGAGCCGGTCGTAGAAGCCGTCCATGTCCAGCGGCTGGGCGCCGGGCGGGGGCCAGGCGGTCAGGCCGAAGTCGAAGGAGGCGGCGTGGTCGTCGGCCGGGGCGAGGGTGCCGGTGGCGTGGCGGGTCCAGGCCGTCGCCGACTGGTCGGCGCCTGTGTCGGTGGTCTCCTGCGGGCGGGAGTAGATCTCCAGGGTGCGCAGTCCGTCGCCCTGGTCTCCGCCAATGGCGATCTGCAGTTGCGCGGCGCCGCGTTCGGGCAGGACGAGCGGGTTCTCCAGAGTCAGGTCGGCGACGCGGGAGCAGCCGGTGATGTCGGCGGCGTGCAGGGCGAGTTCGGCGAGCGCGGAGCCGGGGAGCAGGACGGTTCCGGCGACCGCGTGGTCCGCGAGCCAGGGATGGGTGCGGGTGGAGAGCCGTCCGGTGAGGACCATGTGGTCGGTTCCGGCGAGCGGGACGGCCGCGCCGACCAGCGGGTGGCGGCCCGCGGCGAATCCGAGGCCGGTGGGGTCGGCGGCCGGGCCGGAGGCGCTGCTCAGCCAGTAGCGTCGCCGTTCGAACGCGTACGTGGGCAGGTCGGTGGTCCCGGCCCCCTCGAACAGGGTCTCCCAGCGGACGGGCACCCCCGCGACGTGGACGACGGCCAGGGCGTCGAGGGTGGCCTGCGTCTCGTGCCGGTTGCGGCGCAGCAGGGGGGCGGCGGTGAGGCCGACGGCGCCGGGGAGGGTGTCGCGGACCATCGCGGTCAGGACGCCTTCGGGGCCGAGTTCGAGGTAGGCGGTGGTGCCGACGGTGTCCAGGGCCGTCACTCCGTCGGCGAACCGGACGGCCTCGCGCACCTGTCGCACCCAGTACTCGGGGGTGCGCAGTTCGTCGGGGTGGGCCGGGGCTCCGGTGAGGTTGGAGACCAGCGGGAGGGTGGGTTCGCCGTAGGAGACGGTGATCAGGATGCGGCGGAACTCGTCCAGCATCGGTTCCATACGGGCCGAGTGGAACGCGTGGCTGACGCGCAGGCGGCGGGTCTTGTGTCCGGCGTCCGCGAAACGCGCCGCCACCTCGAGTACCGGGTCCTCGTCGCCGGACAGGACGACCGAGGTGGGTCCGTTGACGGCGGCGACGCAGACGGCGTCGGCGCCGGGGACGTCGTCACGGGCGGCGGCCAGGCCGTCGAGGGCGTCCTGTTCGGAGACGGAGACGGCCACCATCGCTCCGCCCTTGGGCAGCGCGTGCATGAGCCGGCCGCGCGCGGCGACCACGACGGCCGCGTCCTGGAGGGACCACAGGCCCGCCACGTGGGCGGCGGCGAGTTCGCCGATCGAGTGCCCCAGCAGGTGGTCGGGCCGTATTCCGAAGGACTCGACAAGGCGGTAGAGGGCGACTTCGAGGGCGAAGACGGCGGCCTGGGTGAAGACCGTCTCGTCCAGCAGGCCGTCGGTGCCGTCGGCTCCGAGGACGACGTCACGCACCGATTGGTCCGTGTGCCCGGCCAGTTGCCGGTCGAGCTCGAAGACCGCCTCGTCGAACGCCTCGGCGAAGACCGGGAACGCCTCGTACAACTCGCGCCCCATGCCCACGTGCTGGCTGCCCTGGCCACTGAACAGGAACGCGACACGGACGCCGGGCCGAGCCGTCCCCGCCACCACGCCGGGCGCGGATCCGCCCTCGGCGAGCGCGTCGAGGGCGGCGAGCAACTCGTCCCGGTCACCGCCGCTCACGACGGCCCGCTCCTCGAACAGGGTGCGGTTGGCCACGAGGGCGTGCCCGATGTCCGCCGTGCCGGCGCCGCCGTCCGCCCGCGCGAACTCGGCGAGTCGCCGCGCCTGATCGGCGAGGGCCTGCGGGGTACGGGCGGACAGCAGCCAGGGCAGGACACGTTCGTCGTGCACGGGCTCGGCGGGGGCGGGCCCTTGCTCCAGGACCACGTGTGCGTTGGTGCCGCTCGCCCCGAAGGAGGACACGCCCGCACGACGGGGACGCCCGGTCTCGGGCCACTCCCGCGCCTCGGTGAGCAGCTCCACCCGACCGGCGGACCAGTCCACGTGCGGCGACGGCTCGGTGACGTGCAACGTCTGCGGCAGCACGCCCGCGTGCAACGCCATCACCATCTTGATCACACCCGCCACCCCGGCGGCGGCCTGCGCGTGACCGATGTTCGACTTCAACGAACCCAGGAACAACGGCTGCTCCTGCGACGGACGATCCTGCCCGTAGGTCGCGATGACCGCCTGAGCCTCGATCGGGTCTCCGAGCGTGGTACCCGTCCCGTGCGCCTCGACGGCGTCCACGTCCCCGGTCTCCAGACCGGCGTTGGCGAGCGCCTGCCGGATCACCCGCTGCTGGGACGGTCCGTTGGGAGCGGTCAGCCCGTTGCTGGCGCCGTCCTGGTTGACCGCGGACCCCCGCACGACGGCCAGCACCCGGTGCCCCTTGCGTACCGCATCCGACTGCCGCTCCACCAGCAGCACGCCCACCCCCTCGGCCCAGCCCGTACCGTCCGCCGCAGCCGAGAACGCCTTGCACCGACCGTCCGGTGACATCCCGCGCTGGCGGCTGAACTCGACGAAGAGGCCGGGGTGCGACATGACGGTGACGCCTCCGACGAGGGCCATGGTGCACTCGCCGTTCCGCAGCGCCTGGGCCGCCAGGTGCAGGGCGACCAGCGACGAGGAGCACGCCGTGTCCACCGTCACCGCAGGACCTTCCAGCCCGAAGGTGTACGCGACCCGGCCGGAGACGACACTCCCCGACGAACCGGTACCGATGTAGCCCTCGGCTTCCTCGGGCACCTCGGTGACGCGGGCGGCGTAGTCGTGGTACATGACACCGGCGAAGACGCCCGTCTGGCTGCCGCGCAGCCCGGCCGGATCGATCCCGGCCCGCTCGAACGCCTCCCACGACGTCTCCAGGAGCAACCGCTGCTGGGGGTCCATGGCAAGGGCCTCGCGCGGGGAGACCCCGAAGAAGTCGGCGTCGAAGTCGCCTGCGTCATAGAGGAATCCGCCCTCACACGCATAGCTCTTCCCGGGGACCGAGGGGTCGGGGTCGTAGAGGTCCTCCAGCTCCCAGCCCCGGTTCTCGGGGAAGCCGGCGACAGCGTCGCGGCCCTCCGCGACCAGGTCCCACAGGTCCTCGGGGGACTCGACCCCGCCGGGGAAGCGGCACGCCATCCCGACGATCACCACGGGGTCGTCGCTCGCCGCGTCGCCGGCCGGCTTGGGTCCGGCCGTGTCCGTCTCGGAGCCGACCAGTTCACCGCGCAGGTGGCGGGCGATGGCGGAGGGCGTGGGATGGTCGAACACGAGTGTCGCCGGCAGGCGCAGGCCCGTCGCCGCGTTGAGGCGGTTACGCAGGTCCACCGCGAGCATCGAGTCGAACCCGAGCTCCTTGAAGGGCCGTCCGGCGTTCACGGCCGCGCCGGACTCGTGGCCCAGGACCGCCGCGACGACCTCGCTGACCAACTGAAGCAGTTCATGCTCCTGTTCGGCCGCGGACAGTCCCGCGAGACGCCGGGCGAACCCGGAGGTCGTCGGCTCGCCGTCGGGAGTGCCGACACGCCGTTTGGCGGCGCGGACGAGGCCGCTCAGCAGCGGGGGAAGCAGTCCGGCGTCGGACTGGGCGCGCAGGGCGGCGGAGTCGAGGCGGATCGGCACGGCCAGCGCGGGGGCTGTGGCGGACAGGGCCGCGTCGAACAGCGCGAGCCCTTGCCGGTCGGTGAGCGGCAGGATGCCCCGGCGTGCCAGGCGGACGGTGTCGCCGCCGTCCAGGTGACCGGTCATGCCGCTGGCCGTCTCCCAGAACCCCCAGGCCAGGGAGGTGGCGGGGAGCCCTTCGGCACGCCGGGCGTGAGCGAGCGCGTCCAGGTAGGTGTTGGCCGCAGCGTAGTTCGCCTGCCCCGGACCGCCCAGGATGCCCGAGACGGAGGAGAAGAGGACGAAGGCGGAGAGGTCCAGGTCCCGGGTCAGCTCGTGCAGGTTGACGGCACTGTCGACCTTCGCCCGCAGCACCGTGCGGAGTTGCTCGTCGGACATGCCGGCCACGACACCGTCGTCCAGCACACCGGCAGCGTGCACCACACCCGCCAAACGACCCGGCACACGCTCCAGGACACCCGCCAGGGCATCCCGGTCGGCCGCGTCGCAGGCCTCCACCACCACCGACACATCCAGCGCGGCGAGCTCCTCCACCAGCTCGCCCACACCCGGCGCATCCAAGCCGCGACGCCCCAGCAGCACCAGCTCACGAACACCGTGGCGCACCGCCAGATGCCGGGCCACCAGACCACCGAGCGTGCCGGTGCCACCGGTGATCAGAACGGCACCCTCACCCCACGACACCTCCCCTTCCGTCACCACGTGCCGCACCAGACGCGGCACGCTCAACACGCCACTCCGCACCGCCACTTCCCGCTCACCGACCGCCAACGCGGCCCGCACATCAGCCAGCCACTCGTCCCCCTCCGCCTCCACGAGGACGAACCGGCCCGGATTCTCCGTCTCCGCCGACCGCACCAGACCCGCCAGCACACCCGCGGGGCCCCGCGTCACCGCCACCAACCGCGAGGACTCGAACCGCGCGTCGGCCAACCAGGCCCGCAGAACGGTCAGCAGCCGAACCGCGACGGCGTGTGCGTCGGAATCGTCGGCGCACGGCACGAGAACGGCTGCCGGGGCGGGGGTGCCGGTGTCGAGCGCGTGAGTCAGCGCGGCGAGGTCGGGGTAATGGGCGGTCTCCGGGAGCAGCGGGCCGAACACGTCCGCACCGAGAACGGCGAGCTCGGCCGGGTCGGGAGCGGGCCCCGTGGCTGTCGCCGGTACCCAGTCGAGGGTGTGGAGCGGATCCCTGTCGGTGACGGTCTCGCGCAGGCGTGCGGGGTCGATCGGACGCAGGGTCAGGGCGGAGACCTCGGCGAAGGGCCGGCCGTCGGTGTCCGTGAGGGTCAGTGCGACCGTGTCGGTGTCGAGCCGTGAGATACGGACACGGGCCGTGGTCGCGCCGGTCCCGGAGAGGACGACGCCGTTCCAAGCGAACGGCAGCCGCAGTCGGCCGTCGTCGGCGCCGGGGGTGTTTGCCGTGACGATGGCGTGCAGGGCGGCGTCGAGGAGGGCCGGGTGCAGGCCGAACCGGGAGGCGTCCGTGTCGTGCCCGGTGGGCAGGGCCACTTCGGCGTAGGTGTCGTCACCGTGCCGCCAGGCCGAGGTGAGTCCTTGGAAGGCGGGACCGTACTGGTATCCGAGCGCCGCGAGGTCGCCGTAGAACCCGTCCAGGTCGACCGGCTCGGCGCCGGCCGGCGGCCAGGCGCTCGCGCCGAAGCCGTCCTCGGACGCGGCGGACGTCTCATCGGAGAGCCTGCCGACAGCGTGGCGGCTCCACTCCCCGCCGAGTTCCTCATCGCCGACCCGCGAGTGGACGGAGACCGTACGGCCGCCCGTCTCGTCCGCGGCGGAGACGAGCACCTGGACCGCCACTGCTCCCTGTTCCGGGATGGCCAGCGGTTCTTCCAGGGTCAGTTCGTCCAGGCGACCGCAGTCAACGGCGTCGCCGGCCCGCAGTGCCAGTTCCACGAACGCCGCTCCGGGCAGCAGCACCGTCCCGGCGACCGCGTGGTCAGCGAGCCAGGGGTGCGCGGACAGCGACACTCGACCGGTCAGCACCACTCCGCCGTCCACACCCGGCACGCAGGCCCCGACCAACGGGTGCTCCGCGTCCCGAAGCCCGACCGCACCGAGGTCGCCGCGTGCGCCGGGGGGCGCCTGGAGCCAGTAGCGCTGGTGCTGGAAGGGGTAGGTGGGGAGGTCGGGTCCGGTCGTGCGGGTGGTACCGACGAGAGGGGTCCAGTCGACCGGGAGGCCATGAATGTAGGCCTCGCCGAGGGCGGTGGTGAAGCGGCGCAGGTCGCCCTCACCGCGGCGCAGGGTGCCCAGGACGACCGCCGCGTCCCCGACCGTGCCCTCGACCGGCGTGGTCAGCACCGGGTGGGCGCTGGTCTCGACGAACGCGTCGAAACCGTCCGCCAGCAGAAGGCGTACCGTCTCCTCGAAACGGACCGTCCGACGCAGGTTCGTGTACCA
>NZ_JBVHNF010000049.1:0-11498 GCF_055558055.1 Streptomyces sp. NPDC025833 | reverse complement strand
GAGGTGGGGCGTCCTCGTCGTGCGGGTGTGTCGTCGTTCGGGATCAGTGGGACGAACGCGCATGTGATTGTGGAGGAGGCTCCCGCGGCGGCTGATGTGGTTGCCTCGGCTGGTGACGTGCCTGCCGCCGGTGGTGGTGTGTTGCCGTTCGTGGTGTCGGGGCGTTCGGTGGAGGGGTTGAGGGCGCAGGCTGGGCAGCTCGCCGGGTATGTGCGGGGCGGGGCCGAGTTGAGTGGGGTCGCTTCGGCGTTGGTGGCGGCTCGGTCCGCGTTGGAGTTCCGGGGCGTCGTGGTCGCGGCTGACCGCGGTGAACTCGTGGCAGGGCTGGATGGGCTGGCTGCTGGTGGGTCGGTGGCGGGTGGTGTGCGGTCTTCGGCTCGTCCGGTGTTCGTGTTTCCGGGGCAGGGGGCGCAGTGGGTGGGGATGGCGGCCGCTCTGCTGGATGAGTCGCCGGTGTTCGCGGAGCGTGTGGCCGCGTGTGAGGCTGCGCTCACACCCTATGTGGAGTGGGAGTTGGGGGAGGTTCTGCGGTCCTCGGAGGAGGGCTGGATGGGCCGGGTGGATGTGGTGCAGCCGGTTTTGTGGGCGGTGATGGTGTCGCTGGCCGGGCTGTGGGAGTCGTTCGGTGTCGTTCCGGCTGCTGTGGTGGGTCACTCGCAGGGTGAGATCGCTGCCGCGTGTGTGGCGGGTGCGCTGTCCCTGGAGGATGCGGCGAAGGTCGTCGCGTTGCGCAGTCGCGCTATCGTGGGCCTGGCGGGCATGGGTGGCATGGTCTCGCTGGGTGTCTCGGTGGAGCGCGTGGCCGAGTTGCTCGCCTCTTACGGGGGCCGGGTGTCGGTGGCCGCCGTCAACGGTCCGGGTTCAGTGACGGTCGCGGGCGAGCCGGATGCGTTGGACGGGCTCCTGGCCGACTGCGACGCTGCCGGCGTCTGGGCGCGTCGGATTCCGGTGGACTATGCCTCGCATTCGGTGCAGGTGGAGTCGATCCGTGAGCGCATCCTCGCGGATCTGGCGGGTATCGAGCCGATGACGCCCAGGATCCCCTTCTACTCGGCGGTGACCGCGGAGCGCCTGGAGACGACTCCCCTGGACGCGGTGTACTGGTATACGAACCTGCGTCGGACGGTCCGTTTCGAGGAGACGGTACGCCTTCTGCTGGCGGACGGTTTCGACGCGTTCGTCGAGACCAGCGCGCACCCGGTGCTGACCACGCCGGTGGAGGGCACGGTCGGGGACGCGGCGGTCGTCCTGGGCACCCTGCGCCGGGGTGAGGGCGACCTGCGCCGCTTCACCACCGCCCTGGGTGAGGCGTATGTCCATGGTCTCCCGGTCGACTGGGCCCCTCTCGTCGGCACCAACCGCACGACCGGACCCGACCTCCCCACCTACCCCTTCCAACGCCGTCACTACTGGCCGACCACCGTCGGCACCTCCACCGGTGACCTCACGTCCGCCGGCCTCGCCAGGGCAGAGCACCCTCTCCTGGGCGCGTCGGTCTCGCTGGCGGACTCCGAGGGTCTGCTCCTGACCGGGGCGCTGTCACTCGCGGCACACCCGTGGCTGGCCGGCCACCGAGTGGGCGGAACCGTGGTGCTTCCCGGTGCGGCCGTCGTCGACCTGGCGATCCGCGCCGCCGACGAGGTGGGCTGTGACCTGATCGAAGAGCTCGTCATGGAAGTGCCGTTGGTCATCCCCGAGAGGGGTGACGTACAGGTCCAGGTCCGCGTCGAGCAACTGGAACAGGACGGGGCGTACGGCCTGAGTATCCACTCGCGCAGGGCGTACGCCGACGCCGACGATCCCTGGACGCGCAACGCGACCGCAGTACTGGCGGTGAGGCAGGGTTCCGCCGATGAGGCCGGCCGGTTCGAGGTGTGGCCGCCGACGGGTGCGCGCCCCATCGACCTCGACGCCTTCTACGACCACCTGGCCGAGGTCGGGCATGGGTACGAGGGCCTGTTCCGGGGGCTTTCGGCGGCTTGGCGTGTCGGGGAGGACGTCTACGCCGACGTGACATTGCCCTCGGGTGAAGAAGCACCGCAGGGCTTCGGCATCCATCCGGCGTTGCTGGACGCCGCGCTCCACGGTCTGGCGCTCGACAACGACGCGGACGGACGACTCCTGGTGCCCGGCCGCTGGGCCGACGTCTCCCTGTCCGCGACCGGTGCCACCGCCGTACGCGTACGGCTCGCCCGCCTCGGCCCCGACGAGGTTGCTGTCGAACTGGGCGACCAGACAGGCCGACCGGTGATGGACGTCGGCTCCCTGTCGCTCCAGCGCGTCTCGATCGAGCAGTTCCAGGAGACGCGGACCGGCGGGGGGATGTACCGGGTCGATTGGGCGCCAGTGGGGTCGGTGGAGGGGGAGTTCTCGGGTCAGCTGGTTGTGCTCGACGGTGACGCCTCTGGTCTGGACGCGGTGGACGGTGCGCCTGAGGTGGTTGTCCTGCCCTGCTTCGACGGGTCGGACGTCCACGGCATGGCCGCTGGGGTGTTGGGTGTGGTGCGGGCGTGGTTGGCCGATGCGCGGTTCGAGGCTTCGCGGTTGGCGGTGGTGACCCGGGGTCCCGGCGGTGTGGTCTCGGGTCTGGTGCGGTCGGCGGAGACGGAGAATCCGGGCCGGTTCGTCCTCGTGGAGGCGGAGGGGGACGAGTGGCTGGCTGATGTGCGGGCCGCGTTGGCGGTCGGTGAGCGGGAAGTGGCGGTGCGGGACGGCGTGTTGAGCGTGCCGCGTCTGGTGCGGCACGTGGTGACGGAAGGGGAGGTGTCGTGGGGTGAGGGTGCCGTTCTGATCACCGGTGGCACCGGCACGCTCGGTGGTCTGGTGGCCCGGCATCTGGCGGTGCGCCACGGTGTTCGTGAGCTGGTGCTGCTGGGGCGTCGCGGCTTGGATGCGCCGGGTGTGGGCGAGCTGGTGGAGGAGCTCGCCGCGCTGGATGTGTCGGTGGTGGTGGAGGCCTGCGACGCGGCCGACCGGGATGCCCTGGCGGGTGTCCTGGAGCGTGTGCCGGGTCGTTTGGCGGGTGTGGTGCACGCTGCCGGTGTGCTGGACGACGGTGTCGTGGCCGGCATGTCCGACGAGCGACTCCGCACGGTGCTGCGGGCGAAGGTCGACAGTGCCGTCAACCTGCACGAGCTGACCCGGGACCTGGACCTCTCCGCCTTCGTCCTCTTCTCCTCCGCCGCGAGCGTGTTCGGCAACAGCGGTCAGGCCAACTACGCGGCGGCGAACGCCTTCCTCGACGCACTCGCCCAGGAACGTCGCGCGTCCGGCAAGTCCGCGGTCTCGCTGGGCTGGGGACCCTGGGCGCAGACCAGCGGCATGACCGGCACCGCCGAGGGCACCACGGCGGCGCGTACTCTGCGCCGGGGAGTCCGGGCCCTCACGAACGACGAGGGGCTCGCCCTCTTCGACGACGCTTTGCGCTCCGACGAGGCGCACCTCCTGCCGGTGATCCTGGACCCGGTGGCTTTGCGCGCCCGGGCGGCGTCGGGTTCGCTTCCCGACGTACTGCGCGGCGTCGTACGGACGACGAGTCGGCGTACCGCGTCCACCGCTGCCGGCACCGACGGTTCCCGGTTCGCCGCACGCCTGGCCGCGCTCGACGCACCGGCACGCGAGGCCGAGATCCTCAACCTGGTCCGCACGAATGTCTCCCTCGTGCTCGGCCACGAGTCGGGACAGACGGTCGAGGCCGCACGGGCCTTCAAGGAGCTCGGATTCGACTCGATGCTCGCGGTGGACCTGCGTAACCGCCTCAACGCGGCGACGGGCCTGCGCCTGCCGGTGACGCTCGTGTTCGACTACCCGACCCTCTCCGCGCTCGCCCGTCATCTGGAGGAGGCGCTCTTCGGATCGGACACGATCGTCGCCGGGCCCGCGCAGACCCCCGACGCGGCGAGCGACGACCCTGTGGTGATCGTCGGTATGGCGTGCCGCTACCCGGGCGGAGTGGCTTCACCGGAAGACCTGTGGGACCTCGTCGCGGAGGGCCGGGACGCTGTCGCCGGCTTCCCCGAGAACCGGGGTTGGGACCTGGAGAACCTCTATGACCCCGATCCCACAGCCCTGGGCAAGAGCTACGCCTCCGAAGGCGGTTTCCTTTACGACGCAGGCGACTTCGACGCCGACTTCTTCGGGGTCTCCCCGCGCGAGGCCCTTGCCATGGATCCCCAGCAGCGGTTGCTCCTGGAGACGTCGTGGGAGGCGTTCGAGCGGGCCGGGATCGATCCGGCCGGGCTGCGCGGCAGCCAGACGGGCGTCTTCGCGGGCGTCATGTACCACGACTACGTGGACGGCACGGGCGCGGCGAGCGCCGAGGTCGAGGGCTACGCGCTGACCGGCAAGTCGGGAAGCGCCGTCTCCGGCCGGGTCGCGTACACCTTCGGGCTGGAAGGCCCTGCGGTGACGGTGGACACGGCGTGCTCCTCGTCGCTGGTCGCCCTGCACCTGGCGGCCCAGGCGTTAAGGAACGGCGAGTGCACGATGGCACTTGTCGGTGGTGTGACGGTCATGTCCACTCCCGAGGTGTTCGTCGAGTTCAGCCGACAGCGCGGGTTGTCGGCTGACGGTCGGTGCAAGGCGTTCTCGGCTGCGGCGGACGGTACGGGCTGGGCCGAGGGTGTGGGCGTGCTGCTGGTGGAGCGGCAGTCGGAGGCGGTGCGTCTTGGGCACCGGGTGCTGGCCGTGGTGCGGGGGTCCGCGGTCAACCAGGACGGCGCCAGCAACGGGCTGACCGCTCCCAACGGTCCCTCTCAGCAGCGGGTGATCCGGCAGGCGCTCGCCAACGCCGGTCTGGAGACCGGGGACGTGGACGCCGTCGAGGCGCACGGGACGGGTACCACGCTCGGAGACCCGATCGAGGCTCAGGCGGTCATCGCGACCTACGGGCAGGATCGTCCGTCGCAGGAGCAGCCGTTGTTCCTGGGTTCGTTGAAGTCGAACCTCGGTCACGCGCAGGCCGCCGCCGGGGTGGCGGGTGTGATCAAGATGGTGATGGCGTTGCGGGCCGGCGTGCTGCCGCAGACGTTGCACGTCACCGAGCCGTCGCCCCACGTGGACTGGTCCGCCGGTCGGGTGGAGCTACTCACCGAGGCGCGGGAGTGGCCCGAGACCGGGCGTCCCCGTCGTGCGGGCGTGTCCTCCTTCGGGGCGAGCGGCACCAACGCACACGTAGTCCTGGAGCAGGGACCCGAGTCCGCCCCCGCCGAGCCCACCGAGGACGGCGGCGTCACGCTTCCGTTCCTCGTGTCGGCCAAGTCGGAGAGTGCGCTCCGTGCTCAGGCAGGTCGAGTGGCCCAGTTCCTCGCCGATCGTCCCGAGATCGAACTCGGCGCGGTCGCCCGGACGTTGCTTTCGGGCCGGGCGGCGCTGGAGCACCGCGGTGTCGTACTGGCTGCCGACCGGACGGAGTTGACATCTGGCCTGGAGGCGCTGGCCTCGGGCGAGTCGGTGACGGGTGCGGCGCGTCCGGTGGGGCGGCCGGTGTTCGTGTTTCCGGGGCAGGGGTCGCAGTGGGTGGGGATGGCGGCTGGTCTGTTGGATGAGTGGCCGGTGTTCGCGGAGCGTGTGGCCGCGTGTGAGGTGGCGCTTGCGCCGTATGTGGAGTGGGAGTTGGGGGAGGTTCTGAGGTCCTCGGAGGAGGGCTGGATGGGCCGGGTGGATGTGGTGCAGCCGGTTTTGTGGGCGGTGATGGTGTCGCTGGCCGGGCTGTGGGAGTCGTTCGGTGTCGTTCCGGCTGCTGTGGTGGGTCACTCGCAGGGTGAGATCGCTGCCGCGTGTGTGGCGGGTGCGCTGTCCCTGGAGGATGCGGCGAAGGTCGTCGCGTTGCGCAGTCGGGCCATCGTGGGCCTGGCGGGCATGGGTGGCATGGTCTCGCTGGGTGTTTCGGTGGAGCGTGTGGCCGAGTTGCTCGCCTCTTACGGGGGCCGGGTGTCGGTGGCGGCTGTCAACGGTCCGGGTTCGGTGACGGTCGCGGGCGAGCCGGATGCGTTGGACGGGCTCCTGGCCGACTGTGACGCTGCCGGCGTCTGGGCGCGTCGGATTCCGGTGGACTATGCCTCGCACTCGGTGCAGGTGGAGTCGATCCGCGACCGCATCCTCGCGGATCTGGCGGGTATCGAGCCGATGACGCCCAGGGTCCCCTTCTACTCGGCGGTGACCGCGGAGCGCCTGGAGACGACTCCCCTGGACGCGGTGTACTGGTATACGAACCTGCGTCGGACGGTCCGTTTCGAGGAGACGGTGCGCCTTCTGCTGGCGGACGGTTTCGACGCGTTCGTCGAGACCAGCGCGCACCCGGTGCTGACCACGCCGGTGGAGGGCACGGTGGGGGACGCGGCGGTCGTCCTGGGCACCCTGCGCCGGGGTGAGGGCGACCTGCGCCGCTTCACCACCGCCCTGGGTGAGGCGTACGTCCATGGTCTCCCGGTCGACTGGACTCCCCTCGTCGGCACCAACCGCACGACCGGACCCGATCTCCCCACCTACCCCTTCCAGCACCAGCACTTCTGGCTGGAGCGCACCCCCGCGACCGGCGACGCGCGCGAACTCGGTCTCGCCGAGGCGGATCACCCCCTCCTGGGCGCCGCCGTGCGACTCGGCGGCGAACAGGGTGCCGTACTCACCGGCCGGGTCTCCTTGCGAACCCACCCGTGGCTGCGGGACCACGCCGTCGCCGGGACGGTACTGCTGCCGGGCACGGCTTTCGTGGAGCTGGCGATACGCGCCGGGGACGAGGTCGGCTGCGGACGTGTCGCCGAACTCGCCCTGGAAGCGCCGTTGGTGATCCCCGAGCAGGGCTCCGTACAGCTCCAGGTGGTCGTCGACACTCCCGGCGACGACGGAGAGCGTGCCGTATCCGTGTACGGGCGTGCCGAGCGCGGCGGCGCCCTCGACGACGCGTGGGCCCGGCACGCCTCCGGTGTCCTGACGCCGGCCCCCGACGACCGGACGGCCGGCCTCGGAACCTGGCCGCCCGCAGGAGCCGAGCCCATCGCCCTGGACGACTTCTACTCCACCCTGGCGGACACGGGATACGGATACGGCCCGGCGTTCCAGGGACTGCGCACCGCCTGGCGGACGGGCGACGACGTGTACGCCGAAGTCACCCTCCCCGCCGAACCGGCGGCGCAGGCGGCGCTGTTCGGGCTGCACCCGGCGCTGCTCGACGCCGCCCTGCACGCCGCCTCCCGCAGCGGTCTGGACGCTGCGCCCACCGGCACGGTCAGGCTGCCTTTCGCCTGGTCTGACGTCACCCTCCACGCGTCCGGCGCGACCTCGCTACGTGTCCGGCTCACCGTCACGGGACCGGAGACGCTGGGAGTCCTCGCGACCGACACGTCCGACCAACTGGTCTTCTCGGCTCGCGGTCTGATGGTCCGTCCGGTCGCGCTCGACCGGCTCGACCTCGGGCGCCATCCCGCTGAAGAGGCACTTTTCCGCGTCGACTGGACCCAGGTCGAGGTGGACAGGACGGTCCGGTCGAACGACCAGGTCTGGGCGGTTCTCGGTGACACCGCCGACGCCACGGCCGCTCTCCTGCGTGACGCGCACATCGCTGCCGAGCCGTACGCCGACCTGCGTGCGGTGAGCGCGTCCGAGGGAGCCGCGCCTGACGTGGTCGCGGTGATCCTGGCCGACGACGAGGACACACACGGAGAGGTGCTGGAGACCCTGGGCGGCTTCCTGGCCTTCGTCCAGGAATGGCTCTCCGACGAGTACTTCGCCGCGTCCCGCCTGATAGTGGTGACCCGTGGCGCGGTCCAGACCGGGCACGGGGCCGTCGGTGTGGACCTCACGCATGCCCCGGTCTGGGGGCTGATGCGGACCGCGCAGAACGAGCACCCGGAGCGGTTCGTCCTCGTCGACCTCGACCCGGCGGACCAGTCGGCCACGGCCCTGGTGGCGGCGCTCGACTGCGGGGAACCCCAGGTGGCCGTGCGTGACGGCGCCCTGTGGACCCCCCGGCTGGCACGCACCACCTCCAGCGCCGCCCTGCTGCCGCCGCTCTCCGGACCCTGGCGTCTGGAGACGACGGCCGACGCCGGCACCCTGTCCGACCTGGCCCTCCTGCCCGCCCCGACGGCACAGCGGGAACTGGGCCCGGTCGACGTCCGGATCGATGTTCACGCGGCCGGCATCAACTTCCGCGACGTACTCATCGGACACGGCATGGTGCCCGGCCAGACCGGCATGGGCAGCGAGGGGGCCGGTGTCGTCACCGAGATCGGCTCCGAGGTGACCGGACTCTCCGTGGGCGACCGGGTGTTCGGAATGTTCCGCGACGCCTTCGGACCGGTAGCCGTGGCCGATAGCCGGATGACGGCAGCCCTCCCCGCGACGTGGTCGTTCGAGCAGGGCGCATCGGTGCCGGTGGCCTTCTTGACGGCCTACTACGGACTTGTGGAGCTGGGTGAACTTCAGCGCGGCGAGCGGGTGCTGGTCCACGCCGGTGCGGGCGGGGTCGGCATGGCGGCGATCCAGATCGCCCGCCATGTCGGTGCGGAGGTCTTCGCGACGGCGAGCGAGGGCAAGTGGGATGTGTTGCGGGCGATGGGCCTGGACGACGCCCACATCGCGAGCTCCCGCACGCTCGACTTCGAGCAGAAGTTCGCCGGTGGCGTCGACGTGGTCCTCAACTCCCTCACAGGAGAGTTCATCGACGCCTCGCTGCGGCTGCTCTCGGCCGATGGCCGGTTCCTGGAGATGGGCAAGACGGAGATCCGGGATGGGGTCGAAGGGGTGTCGTACCGGGCGTACGACCTGTTGGAGGCGGGGCCCGAACGCATCGGGGAACTGCTGAGTGAGGTGATGCCGCTGTTCGCGGCCGGGGTGCTGGAGCCCATCGGGGTGCGGTCGTTCGATGTGCGGCGGGCGCCGGAGGCGTTCCGGTTCATGTCGCAGGCCAGGCACACGGGCAAGCTGGTGCTGCGGATGCCCAGGCGGCTCGATCCGGACGGCACGGTCCTGATCACGGGCGGTACCGGCACGCTGGGGCGTCTGGTGGCGCGGCATCTGGTCGCCGAGCACGGCGTACGCAACCTGGTCCTGCTGAGCCGTAGCGGCGGTGAGGTCCCCGAGGGGCTGGACGCCCGGGTGGTCGTCGAGGCGTGCGACGTGTCCGACCGGGAGGCGCTCGCCGCCGTCCTGGCCCGCATACCGGCCCCGCTGACCGGCGTCGTCCACGCGGCGGGTGTACTGGACGACGGACTGATCGAGTCACTCACCCCCGAGCGCCTCGAACGCGTCCTGCGGGCCAAGGTCGACGGCGCGGTCAACCTCCACGAACTCACCGCGGGCCACGACCTCGCCGCCTTCGTCCTCTTCTCCTCCCTCGCCGGAATCCTCGGCAACGTCGGCCAGGCCGGCTACGCCGCCGCCAACACCTTCCTCGACGCGCTCGCACGGCAGCGGCACGCGGCCGACCTTCCCGCGTCCTCCGTGTCCTGGGGGCTGTGGAAGCCGGCGAGCACCATGACCGGCGGGCTGGGCCGACAGGACCTGGCGCGGATGCGGCGTTCCGGCGTCGTCGCCATGTCGGCCGAGGAAGGGCTCGCCCTCCTCGACGCCGCCCTGAACGTCGACGAACCGCACCTCGTGGCCGTCCGCCTCGACCAGGCCGCGCTGCGCACCCAGACAGCCGGCGGGTCGATGCCCAGGCTGCTCCAGGGGATCGTGCGGGCCCGGGAAGTGCGCCGAGCCGTCGAGGCCGTCGCCACCGGACGGGACAACCCGCTGGCCCGTGAACTCGAAACGCAGCCCGCGTCCGAACAGACGCGCATCCTGCTCGACATCGTCCGCACCCACATAGCCACCGTCCTCGGACATACCTCCACCGGGTCTACGGACGCCGAACGCAGCTTCAAGGACCAAGGGTTCGACTCGCTGACCTCCGTGGAACTTCGCAACCGGCTCAACGCGGCCACCGGACTCCGACTGCCCACCACCCTCGTCTTCGACCACCCGACCCCGATCGCCCTCGCGGACTTCCTCCGCACCGAGCTGCTCGGCACCAAGGACACCGACGACGCCCGCGCCATCGTCCCGGCCACAACGCCGTCGACGGGCCATGAGCCGATCGCGATCGTCGGTATGGCCTGCCGCTTCCCTGGCGGAGTCGAGTCTCCTGAGGATCTGTGGCGGCTCGTCGCGGAAGAGCGTGACGTGATCACGGACTTCCCGACCGACCGGGGCTGGGACCTCGACGGCATCTACGACCCCGACCCCGGCCGGCACGGAAAGAGCTACGTCCGCTCCGGTGGGTTCCTCGACTCCGTCGCCGACTTCGACGCCGAGTTCTTCGGGATCTCTCCGCGAGAGGCCCTTGCCATGGACCCCCAGCAGCGCCTGCTGATGGAGTCCTCGTGGGAGGCCGTCGAACGCGCCGGCATCGACCCCGCGACCCTGCGCGGCAGCCAGACCGGTGTGTTCTTCGGGATGCTCGCCAAGGACTACGCCACACGTCTCGACCGCACCCCCGAGGACGTCGAGGGCTACCTCGGCACCGGCAACGCCAGCAGTGTCGGCTCGGGTCGGGTCGCGTACACCTTCGGCCTCGAAGGCCCTGCCGTGAGCGTCGACACCGCCTGCTCCTCCTCGCTGGTCAGCCTCCACCTCGCCGTGCAGGCGCTGCGCAACGGCGAATGCTCGATGGCCCTCGTCGGCGGTGTCAGCGTGATGCCGACGCCGGGGCTGTTCGTCGAGTTCAGCCGACAGCGCGGGCTTGCCGCCGACGGCCGCAGCAAGGCGTTCTCGGACGCCGCGGACGGCACGAGCTGGTCCGAAGGCGTGGGCGTCCTGCTCGTCCAGAGGCTGTCCGACGCCCAGCGCGAAGGGCACCGCATCCTCGCGGTCGTCCGGGGGAGTGCCACCAACCAGGACGGCGCGAGCAACGGGCTCGCCGCACCGAGCGGTCCCTCGCAGCAGCGGGTGATCCGACAGGCGCTCGCGAACGCACGCCTGAGCGCACGGGACGTCGACGCCGTCGAGGCGCACGGTACGGGCACGACGCTCGGGGACCCCATCGAGGCCCAGGCGATCATCGCCACGTACGGGCAGGGGCGCGAGGCTGATCGACCGCTGTGGCTCGGGTCGTTGAAGTCGAACCTTGGCCATGGGCAGGCTGTTTCCGGCGTTGCCGGGGTCATCAAGACGGTCATGGCGCTCAGGGCGGGGGTGTTGCCCAAGACGCTGCATGTCACGGAGCCGACATCGCATGTGGACTGGTCCGCCGGTCGGGTGGAGTTGCTCACCGAGGCGCGGGAGTGGCCTGAGACGGGGCGTCCTCGTCGTGCGGGTGTGTCGTCGTTCGGGATCAGTGGGACGAACGCGCATGTGATCGTGGAGGAGGCTCCCGCGGCGGCTGATGTGGTTGCCTCGGCTGGTGACGTGTCTGCCGCCGGTGGTGGTGTGTTGCCGTTCGTGGTGTCGGGGCGTTCGGTGGAGGGGTTGAGGGCGCAGGCTGGGCAGCTCGCCGGGTATGTGCGGGGCGGGGCCGA
>NZ_JBVHNF010000048.1:0-11659 GCF_055558055.1 Streptomyces sp. NPDC025833 | reverse complement strand
CTCACCCTCTCGGGCTTTCCTCCGGGCTTCCCTTCGGTGTTTCCGACTCTATCAGATCTTTTTCCGATCCGATTTCCTCGGTGCTTTCCAGGTTCCCGCTTTCGCGTTTCCCTTTCCGGCGGTTCCGACTTTATCAGAAATTCTCGGCCGGTCTGACCGGCCACTCATTTCTGAGCGCATCGGGGGTGTGCTCCTCGGAATGCCGCTCACGGCTTCTGGAGGAGCTAGTAGATTCTATCGGCTGCCCCGGACCATGTCCAGTAGGCAACTGTTTGAATCTACCTCCCCACTCCCCCCGTGTCAACGGGTCTTGCGGGGCGAAGAGGAGACTAGCAGCTCACAGGGGCCGTACGCACATCAGGCGGCCGTCGGCACGGACGCGCTGCGGTCCGTCGCTTCGAGATCACCCGTCTCGCCCGCGCGTGCCGCGCGGCCGCCGAGCACGTAGACGTATGTGAGGAAGGCCAGCTCGGCCGCTATTCCGATGGCGATCCGGGCCCAGGTGGGCAGGCCGGAAGGCGTGACGAAGCCTTCGACGGCGCCGGAGACGAACAGGACCAGGGCGAGGCCGATCGCCATGCCGATGGCGGCGCGGCCCTCCTCGGCGAGGGCGGCGCGGCGCGTGCGCGGGCCCGGGTCGATCAGCGTCCAGCCCAGGCGCAGGCCGGTGCCGGCGGCGACGAAGACCGCGGTCAGTTCCAGCAGACCGTGCGGGAGGACCAGGCCGAGGAAGGTGTCCAGGCGGCCCGACGAGGACATGAGGCCGAGGCCCACGCCCAGGTTGAGCATGTTCTGGAAGAGGATCCAGAGGACGGGCAGCCCCAGGAACACGCCCAGGACCAGGCACATCGCCGCGGCCTGGGCGTTGTTCGTCCACACCTGGGCGGCGAAGGCGGCCGCGGAGTGGCTGGAGTAGTAGGTCTCGTACTCGCCGCCCGGGCGGGTCAGCTCCCGCAGCCGGGCGGGCGCCGCGATGGACGACCGCACCTCCGGGTGGGCTCCGATCCACCAGCCCAGGAGGGCGGCGACCACGGTGGACACCAGGGCCACGGGCACCCACCAGTGGCGGGCGCGGTAGACGGCGGCCGGGAACCCCTGGGTGAGGAAGCGCGTGACGTCCCGCCATGAGGCACCGCGGGTTCCGGTGACGGCACCGCGCGCGCGGGCCACCAGCCGGCTGAGCCGTCCCGTGAGCTGGGGGTCGGGGGCGCTGGACCGGACGAGCGAGAGATGGGTGGCGGTCCGCTGGTAGAGGACGACCAGTTCGTCCGCCTCCGCGCCGGTGAGGCGGCGCCGGCGGCGGAGGAGTGCGTCGAGCCGGTCCCATTCCGGCTGGTGCGCGGTGACGAAGACGTCCAGGTCCATCGGGTCTGCCTGCTCCTCGGCTGGTGCTCCACGGCCCGCACGGCCCACCGCGGATGCTCGTGGTTGCTGTCGGGTTGTCGTACCGGGATGCGATGCGCCCACAGCTTGGCAGACTTGCGGTCCAGGGGGCGGACCAGGGGAAGGGTGGCGGGCATGAACGAGCTGGTGACGGGCGAGGCGGTGGCGCTCGAACTGCGGCCCGCGAAGCTGCCGAGCAGGGCGCTGGCCGTGCTGCTCGACCTGGCGGTGACGGTGGTCGTGTACCTCGTCGTGCTCATGGCGCTGGTGGCGTCGACGGCTTCGCTGGACGAGGCCGCGCAGGTGGCGCTGTCGATCGCGGCGTTCCTGCTGGTCCTGGTCGGCGGGCCGATAGCCGTGGAGACGCTGAGCCACGGGCGTTCGCTGGGGAAGCTGGCCTTCGGGCTCCGGGTGGTGCGGGACGACGGCGGGCCCATCCGGTTCCGGCACGCGCTGGTGCGGGGCGCGATCGGGGTCGTCGAGATCCTGCTGACGCTCGGTGTGGTGGCCTGTGTCGCCTCGCTCGTCTCGGCGCGGGGGCGGCGGCTCGGGGACGTGTTCGCGGGCACCCTGGTCGTCCGCGAGCGCATACCCACGGGACGTGCCGGTTTCGTACCGCCTCCGCCGCCGTGGCTCGCGGGGCGGTTCGCCGGGCTGGACCTGTCGGCGGTGCCGGACGGGCTCTGGCTCGCCGTCCGGCAGTACCTGGTCCGGGTGGGACAGCTCGATCCGCAGGTGTCGGCGGGCATGGCGCAGCGGCTGGCGGCCGACCTCGCGGGGCGCACCGGTGCGCCGGTGCCGCCGGACGTGCCTCCGGCCGCCTTCCTCGCGGCCGTGGTGCACGAGCGGCAGAGGCGGAAGGCCCGGCAGGGGTTCGGTCCCGGCGGTCCGGCCGGTGGCGGCTCCGTCCCGCCGGGGGCGGGTCCGGCCTGGGTGCCCGGCGGGGACCGGCCCGATCCCTACCAGCCTGTCGCTCCGTACCGGCCCGCGTCGCCTCGGCCCGCGGCCTCCCCGCCGGTGCGGGAGGACGAGCCGCCGGCCGGGCGTCCGGCCACCGGGTTCGCGCCCCCGGCGTAGCGGGTCCCGGGTCAGTCGAACCGGGACGGGGGTGACTGGAGGTCCTCCAGTTCGATGCCGGGCGCGGCCAGGACGACGTCGCCGGCGATGTGGACGGTGTGCCGTTCGCCGGTGTCCAGGGCTGTGACCTGGTATTCGTCCACGGTCAGGGGTCCGTTGTCAGTGGCGTGTGCTTCGCTGTCCACCAGTGCCCAGGACTGGTCCACGGTGCGGGGGGCGAGGACGGGGTCCGTGAATGCCACGAGGCGTACGCGGGTCGCGCCGGACGAGGGGGTGAGGCGCAGGAGACGGGCGGTGGCGACGAGGAACGCGGGGGACGTGCCGGTGAAGGCGTGGGCGCGCACATTGCCTTCGGTGGCCTCGACGCCGGTGGGGTCGGTGCGGACCCAGGTGACGCCGTCGAGGGCGGCGCCGCGCACCTGCCAGCCGCCCGCGTGCAGTTCGAGGCGGAGCGGACGGCCGAGGTCGTCCAGGGCGAGGTCGACCGAACCGCGCTGGTCACCGGCGGGGCCGGTCAGCCGGGAGACGTAGCGCCAGCCGGACGGGCCGGGGGCGCACTGGAAGTGCTCTTCCGCGAGGGGGGTGTGATCGTGCGGGTCGTGGAGCGAATAGCGGCCGCGGGGCATGGGGGTCCTGGGTCTTGACGGGCTGGTCCTGCCGGGAGCCACGGGTCCGGCGAGCCAACGGGGCAGGCCCCCGGCACGGGGGTGCGGGGGCCTGCCTCGGAGGATCTGCTGCCGGGGTGGTGCGGTGGTGCGCCGGTGCACCGCCCCGGCGGGCCGGACCACGGGGTGGCCGGCCTACCGGATCACCGGCTCAGTAGCGGTAGTGGTCCGACTTGAACGGGCCGTCGACCTCGACGCCGATGTAGGCGGCCTGCTCCGGGCGCAGCTTGGTGAGCTTGACGCCGAGCGCGTCCAGGTGGAGGCGGGCGACCTTCTCGTCGAGGTGCTTGGGCAGCGTGTAGACGCCGATCGGGTAGGCGTCGGGCTTGGTGAACAGCTCGATCTGGGCCAGCGTCTGGTCCGCGAAGGAGTTGGACATCACGAACGACGGGTGGCCGGTCGCGTTGCCCAGGTTCAGCAGGCGGCCCTCGGACAGCACGATGATCTTCTTGCCGTCCGGGAAGGTCCAGGTGTGGACCTGCGGCTTGACCTCGTCCTTGACGATGCCGGGGAGCTTGGCGAGGCCGGCCATGTCGATCTCGTTGTCGAAGTGGCCGATGTTGCCCACGATCGCCTGGTGCTTCATCTTGGCCATGTCCGAGGCCATGATGATGTCCTTGTTGCCGGTCGTGGTGATGAAGATGTCGGCCTTGTCGACGACCTCGTCCAGGGTGGTGACCTGGTAGCCGTCCATCGCGGCCTGGAGGGCGCAGATCGGGTCGATCTCGGTGACGATCACCCGGGCGCCCTGGCCGCGCAGGGACTCCGCGCAGCCCTTGCCGACGTCGCCGTAGCCGCACACGACCGCGGTCTTGCCGCCGATCAGCACGTCGGTGGCGCGGTTGATGCCGTCGACCAGGGAGTGGCGGCAGCCGTACTTGTTGTCGAACTTCGACTTGGTCACGGCGTCGTTGACGTTGATCGCCGGGAAGAGGAGGTCGCCGTCGCGCTGCATCTCGTACAGGCGGTGGACGCCGGTCGTGGTCTCCTCCGTGACGCCGCGGATCTCGGAGGCGAGCTGGGTCCACTTCTGGGCGTTCTCACCCAGGGTGCGGTGCAGCAGCTGGAGGATGACGCGGTGCTCGTCGGACTCGGCGGTCTCCAGGGCGGGGACCTCACCGGCCTTCTCGTACTCGACGCCCTTGTGGACGAGGAGGGTGGCGTCGCCGCCGTCGTCCAGGATCATGTTCGGGCCGCCGGTGGGGCTGTCCGGCCAGGTCAGCGCCTGCTCGGTGCACCACCAGTACTCCTCCAGCGTCTCGCCCTTCCAGGCGAAGACCGGAATGCCCCGGGGGTCGTCGGGGGTGCCGTCCGGACCGACGGCGATGGCGGCGGCCGCGTGGTCCTGGGTGGAGAAGATGTTGCAGGAGGCCCAGCGGACCCGTGCGCCGAGGGCGACGAGGGTCTCGATGAGCACGGCGGTCTGCACGGTCATGTGCAGGGAGCCGGTGACGCGGGCGCCGGCCAGCGGCTGCGCCTCCGCGTATTCCTTGCGGATGGCCATCAGGCCGGGCATCTCGTGCTCGGCGAGGGTGATCTCCTTGCGGCCGAACTCGGCCAGCGAGAGGTCGGCGACCTTGAAGTCCTGCCGGTTCTCGACAGTCGTCATTGCGAGCTGCTCCTCGGGGTTGGGTCGAGGTGGGTAGGGCTGGTCTGCGCGGCGGCGGACACAGGGGTGCCCGGGTGGAGGACACAGGCATGCCCACGTGCGCGCAGCGCAGTCCGTCGGAGGCCCTCTCTCCCTCGGCCGGCCCGTGGGGACCGCCCGACCGCCATCAGCAGCGACGTCTGGCTCCGTCCCAAGCTACACCGGACGACCCGTTCGTCCCCAGTCCGCCCGTCGGTTCCTCCGGTCACTTTCGAGACGTTCCGGCAGGTGGCAGGGGTGCCCGCGGTGGCACGAAAAGTGTGGAACCGGGGGCCGGGTCAGTGGCCGGCGGCGTGCGGGGCCGGGCCGCCGGGGGTGGCCTCCGGGTCGGGGCCCTCGGCGGCCGCGGCCTCGCTGTAGATGTCCGGTTCCAGGTAGATGACCCGGGCGATCGGGACGGCGGCGCGGATGCGGCTCTCGGCGGCGTCGATGGCGGTCGCGACCTCGGCGGCGGTGTCGTCGTGCCGGACGGCGATCTTCGCGGCGATCAGCAGCTCCTCGGGGCCGAGGTGCAGCGTGCGCATGTGGATGATGCCGGTGACCGTGTCGCCGTCGACGATCGCGGCCTCGATCTTGTGGACCTCCTCCAGGCCGGCGGCCTCGCCGAGCAGCAGCGACTTGGTCTCGGCCGCGAGCACGAGGGCGATCAGGACGAGCAGGACACCGATGCAGACGGTGCCGATGCCGTCCCAGACGCCGTTGCCGGTGAGCAGGGAGAGGCCGACGCCGCCGAGGGCGAGGACCAGGCCGATGAGCGCGCCGAAGTCCTCCAGGAGGACGACGGGCAGCTCGGGCGCCTTGGCGCGGCGGATGAACTGCGCCCACGAGAGCTTGCCGCGCAGGTCGTTGGACTCCTTGATGGCCGTGCGGAAGGAGAAGCCCTCGGCGAGGATCGCGAAGACCAGGACGGCCACCGGCCAGTACCAGTTCTTCAGCTCGTGCGGGTGGCTGATCTTCTCGTAGCCCTCGTAGATGGCGAACATGCCGCCGACCGAGAAGAGGACGATGGAGACCAGGAAGGCGTAGATGTAGCGCTCGCGGCCGTATCCGAAGGGGTGTTGCGGGGTCGCCTCGCGCTGGGCCTTCTTGCCGCCGATCAGCAGCAGGAACTGGTTGCCGGAGTCGGCGAGCGAGTGGACGCCCTCGGCGAGCATCGAGGAGGAGCCGCTGAACGCGAACGCCACGAACTTCGATACCGCGATGGCGAGGTTGGCGCCGAGTGCCGCCACGATCGCCCTGGTTCCGCCTGACGCGCTCATGTGTCCGCGTTGTCCCTTCGCTTTGGTCCGGCCCGGCCCTCGTACGTCCGTCCGGGCGGGTACCCGGCTTTGCCCGGTCTTTGCCGGTGGGTCATTCTTGCAGCCCGGCCGGGGACCGGTGCGTCAGGTGTCCACCGTCGCGGTCATATGATCCACCGGCTGTCCACAGGCCCGGGTCCGGGTCCGGGTCACACGATCACGGTGGCACGGAAGAGCGTGCCCGCGCCCGAGATCTCGGCCTTCTCACCGGCCGGGACGAAGACCGACCGGCCGGGGCCGAGTCCGTGCTCGCCCGCGCGGACGGCGCCGGCCGTGCAGAGCAGGATCTGCGGGGCGTCCCGGGTGAGGTCGTGGGCGGCGCCGCCGGCGGGCAGGACGTACCGGGAGAGGCGGAACTCGTCGATCGGCGTCTCGTAGACCTCCTCGCCGTCCGGGGACGCCTCGGGGCGCAGCACGCCGGGGTCACGCGGTTCGAAGCGGACGATCCGCAGCAGTTCGGGGACGTCGACGTGCTTGGGCGTCAGACCGCAGCGCAGGACGTTGTCGGAGTTGGCCATGATCTCGACGGCGAGGCCGCCGAGGTAGGCGTGCGGGATGCCTGCGCCGAGGTACAGGGCCTCGCCGGGCTGGAGGCGGACGTGGTTGAGGAGCATGGCCGCGATGACGCCGGGGTCGCCCGGGAAGTGGTGGGCGATGTCGGCGTAGGGGGCGTAGGCGCCGCCGAGGCGGACGCAGGCGGCGGTGGCCTCGGCGACGGTGCGGGCCGTGTCCCGCGGGTCGGCGCCGAGGAGCGCGGTGAGGACCTCGCGCAGGGCGGCGTCCTCGGGGCGGGCGTGCAGCAGGTCGACGTACGGCTTGAGGGAGCCGACGCCGAGTCCGTCGAGGAGGCGGGCGGCCTCGGCCGGGGCGCGGAAGCCGCACAGGCCGTCGAACTCGGTGAGCGCGCAGACCAGTTCGGGCTTGTGGTTGGCGTCCTTGTAGTTGCGGTGCGGGGCGTCGAGCGGGACGCCGCGCCGCTCCTCGTCGGCGTACCCCTCCTCGGCCTGCTTCAGGTCGGGGTGGACCTGGAGGGACAGGGGCGCGCCCGCGGCGAGCATCTTGAGCAGGAAGGGCAGGCGGGGACCGAACCTGGCGACCGCGCGGGCGCCGAGTTCCCGCTCCGGGTCGGCGTCGACGACCTCGGCGAGGGTGCCGCGCGCGGTGCGCGAGGGCGCGCCGGGGTGCGCGCCCATCCACATCTCCGCCTGGGGTTCGCCGGTCGGCTCCACGCCGAGGAGGTGCGGGATGGCGGTGGTGGAACCCCAGGCGTAGGGGCGGACGGTGTTGTCGAGGCGGTCCATGTGTCTTCTTCGTCTCCGTACGTGCGCGGCCCGGCCGGCGGGATCGCTTCCGCCCGCGCCCGCGGTGGGCGCGGGGCGTCGGCCAGGAGCCAGATCAGGCCCTCGAAGCGAGCGCCAGGTAAACGGCGGCGAAATCCGTGACGGCGATCAGTTCGGCGAGCGTCTCCAGTTCGCCGCCCTCCTCGGGTTCGAGTTCGCTGATCGGCGTGTCGTGGCTGAGGGCCAGATCGCGGGCGGCGGGCGCGGCGGTGAGGCCGCTGATCGGGCGGTCGCGGAGCAGCACCACGCGCGCGTGCAGGGCGGGCGGTTCCTCCACGCGGTCGCGGAAGAAGTCGTCCGGGTCGGCGCTGGCGGCGAGCGGGCCGGCCAGCAGGGTGCTGTGCTCGGCGAGTGCCTCGGGGAGTTCGGCGACCAGGGCGGGACGGCCGGCGAGTTCGGCGAGGGCGGCGGCGAACCGGCGGCCGGCCGGGCCGGCCGAGGTGCCTTCCGTCCACACGACGGGCAGGGAGTCGGCGAGTTCGGCGGCGAGGGTCTTGGCCGGGTTGCTGTAGGTGGCGATGGCGGGGCCGCAGCGCTCCGCGACGTGGTCGAGGCGGTCGGCGACCTTTTCCAGGGCCTCCGGCGGGGCGGTGAGCAGGCCGATCCGGTCGAGGAGGGCGAGCAGCGGGGTCAGCAGGGCCCAGAAGACGCCCGAGGAGGACGCGGCGATGGGTTCCCGCTGGTCGTAGGGTGCCGTGGCCATCGGCACGAACAGGCCGTGCGCGCCGGCGACCGCCTCGGCGAGCGGGGTGTGGGGCGGGGCCACGCCGACGACCGAGCAGCCGCGGCGGTAGGCCTGGTCGGCGAGGAGGGAGAGGCTCGGCTCGGTGCCGTCCGGGGTGGCGATCAGCAGCAGGTCCACGGAGCCGGTCCAGCCGGGGAGTTCCCAGCGCAGGGCGCCGGGGGCCGGGGCCACGCCGGTGGGGGCGAGGCGGACGACGGGGCTGCCGACGCCGGCCAGGGTGCCGAGGAGGTCGGCGGTGTGGGTGGCGGCGGCGCCGGGGCCGGCGATGAGGACCGCGCGGGGGCGGCCGTCGGGCCTGAGGCCGCCGATGCCGGCCTCGGCGGCGTGCCGGGCGGCGGTGCGGACGCGGGCGCCGGCCTCGGCGGCGCCGCGCAGCAGTCCTCGGCGGTCGGCCTCGGCGAGGTCCTCCGGGGTGTCGAGCAGCGATTCGTCCAGCATGGGCGGCAGCCTCCGGTCACCGGTCGTCCTGGGGTCCTACGCGGTACGGGTCACCGTCACGCGGGGCGGCGGGCCTCGTCGACCAGCAGGACCGGGATGCCGTCGCGGACCGGGTAGGCGAGGCCGCAGTCCCGGCCGGTGCAGACCAGTTCGGTGTCCTGCTCCTTCAGGGGGGCGTGGCAGGCCGGGCAGGCGAGGATCTCCAGGAGGCCGGCTTCGAGCGCCATGGCGGTGTCCCTTCGGGGGGCGGGTGGTGTCTGTGGATACGCCTGGTCAGCGTACCGCCGATGGGCGGGGGGCTCAGCCCCTGATGATCGCCAGCGCCTCGTCGCGGACCGCGGCCATCGTGGCCTCGTCCGTCGCCTCGGCGTTCAGGCGGAGCAGGGGCTCCGTGTTGGACGGGCGCACGTTGAACCACCAGTCGGCCGCGGCGACGGTGAGTCCGTCGAGGTCGTCCAGGGTGACGCCGGGGCGGTCCTCGTAGGCGGCCCGGATCGCGGCGAGGCGGGCGGACTGGTCGGCGACGGTGGAGTTGATCTCGCCGGAGCCGGCGTAGCGGTCGTACCGGGCGACCAGGGCGGACAGCGGGCGGTCCTGGCCGCCGAGGGCGGCGAGGACGTGCAGGGCGGCCAGCATGCCGGTGTCGGCGTTCCAGAAGTCCTTGAAGTAGTAGTGGGCGGAGTGCTCGCCGCCGAAGATGGCGCCGGTGCGGGCCATCTCGGCCTTGATGAAGGAGTGGCCGACGCGGGTGCGGGCCGGGGTGCCGCCGTTCTCCCGCACGACCTCGGGGACCGCGCGGGAGGTGATCAGGTTGTGGATGACGGTGCCCTCGCCCCCGTTGCGGGCCAGTTCGCGGGCGGCGACCAGGGCGGTGATCGCGGACGGGGAGACCGGGTCGCCGTTCTCGTCCACGACGAAGCAGCGGTCGGCGTCGCCGTCGAAGGCGAGGCCGAGGTCGGCGCCCTCGGCCGGGACGCGCTTCTGGAGGTCCACCAGGTTGGCCGGGTCGAGCGGGTTGGCCTCGTGGTTGGGGAAGGTGCCGTCCAGCTCGAAGTACATCGGGACGAGGGTCAGGGGCAGGCCGGCGAGGACGGAGGGGACCGTGTGGCCGCCCATGCCGTTGCCGGCGTCGACCACGACCTTCAGGGGGCGGATGGCGGTGAGGTCGACCAGGGAGCGCAGGTGGGCCGCGTAGTCCGCGAGCGTCTCGCGCGAGGAGAGGGTGCCCGGCCGGTCCACGGGCCGCGGGGCGCCCTCGGTCAGCCAGCGCTCGGCCAGTTCGCGGATCCGTGTGAGGCCGGTGTCCTGGCCGACGGGGGCGGCGCCGGCGCGACACAGCTTGATGCCGTTGTAGCGGGCCGGGTTGTGGGAGGCCGTGAACATGGCGCCCGGCAGGTCCAGTGCGCCGGAGGCGTAGTAGAGCTGGTCCGTGGAGCACAGGCCGATCTCGGTGACGTCCGCGCCGCGTCCGGCCGCGCCGCGCGCGAAGGCGCGGGAGAGGCCGGGGGACGACGGGCGCATGTCGTGGCCGACGACGACGGCCGTCGCTGCCGTCACTTCCGCGAAGGCGGCGCCGAAGAGCTCCGCCAGTGGCTCGTCCCACTGGTCCGGGACCACTCCGCGCACGTCGTACGCCTTCACGATCTGCGACAGATCAGCAGTCACGCCAGCCCTCCTGGAAGTCCTGTGGATGCCCACAAACTACCCGCCGTGAGCACGGGCGGGGTCACGGGCGCCGGGAGTGCGCTCGGTGGCCCCCTTCCGGTAACGCGGGGGCGGGGTGCGCCGTCACGCCCGGAAGGGGTGACCGGCGCCGCTACTCGTCCGGGGAGCGCAGGACCCTCAGGTGGCCGCGGCGGGCGACCTCCATCGGGTCCGTGGCGCGGGTCACGCCGCCGGCCTCGGCCGTGCGGTCCTGCGGGCGGGCGGCCTCGCGGACGGCGTTGGCGAGCGCCTCCAGGTCGTCTCCGCTGGGCCGGGCGGGCGCGGAGCCGTCGAGGAGCCGGACGACCTCCCAGCCGCGCGGGGCGGTGAGGCGCTCGGAGTGCTCGGCGCACAGGTCGTAGCAGTGGGGTTCGGCGTAGGTGGCGAGCGGGCCGAGGACCGCGGTCGAGTCGGCGTAGACGTACGTCAGCGTCGCGACGGCGGGTCGGCCGCAGGCGGTGCGCGAACAGCGACGTACAGGGCTCACGACGATGGACGGTACCGCACTCTTGAGCGGGCCGCGACGACTCTCCCCCGGGTCACCCCACCGTGTCGGCGTAATGAACGTCCCGCGGAGGCGTCCGAACGCGTCTTCCTGACCTGCGCGGACGGGCATTCGGCGGATGCCCGGGGAGACTCCATCCGGTCATGAGTCGGTACAAACACCGTCAATAGCCTTGAGTTCGGTGGTCTCGGAGAGTTATGGAAACGAGTCAGACCTCGGCCGGAACGGTCATCCTGCGACAGGCGGCGCGCGGCCGGTTGCCGCGTGGAGCCGGACGGGTCCAGGGGCCGGGGACTACGCTTCACCGGTGATGGACAACCGTGTACCGCCCCGCGCCACCGGCCCCGGGCCCCGTCGCCGTGACCGCCACGGGCGGGGCATGCGCGGGCCGATCGCACCGCCCCAGGTGCCGCTGGCGGCCAGCCGCGCCGAGGTGTTCGCGGACCTGGTGCAGGACTCCGTGGAGCGCCTGGAACGGCGGTGGCCGCAGCTCGCCGAGACCGATTTCCTGGTGCTGGAGGTGCCCCGGCTGGACGGCCCGGGCGACTCGCCGGCGTGGGAGGACGAGGCCGTGCCGCTCGGCGGGATCATCCCCGCGCGGGACGGGCGGCGGGCCCGGGTGGTGGTGTACCGGCGGCCCGTGGAGATCCGGACCAAGGGCCGGGACGAGCGGGCCGCGCTGGTGCACGAGGTGGTCGTGGAGCAGGTGGCCGAGCTGCTCGGGCTGACACCGGAGACGGTGGACCCCCGGTACGGGGAGGACTAGTACTCCAGCAGCGTTTCGCTATCTTGCCTGGTCACAGGCATCGCCGGGAGTGTAGTGGGCTGCTGGAACGTCAGGGGCGGTCTTGCGGGA
>NZ_JBVHNF010000047.1:0-13904 GCF_055558055.1 Streptomyces sp. NPDC025833 | reverse complement strand
CGCCCCTGACGTTCCAGCAGCCCACTACACTCCCGGCGATGCCTGTGACCAGGCAAGATAGCGAAACGCTGCTGGAGTACTAGTACTGCAACGGTGCTTGTCGTGACTGATGGCCAGGTCGGTCGTTGGTGTGGTTATGGGTGGGGACCTTGCTGATGTCAGGTTGTGGGCGGGTGAACTGGACGCGGTGCATGAGCGGTTCGTGCACCGCTTCAGCAGGTCGGAGCCGCGTGAGTCGGCACTGGCCTACATGCGGGGGCTGATCGCTCCACTGCAGCGGAAGAACGGCTGGACACTGGCGGAGGAAGCCGGCTACACGGGCCCGGACCGCATCCACCGGATGCTGAACCGGATCGAGTGGGACGCCGACGACATCCTCGACGACGTGCGCCAGTACGTCGTCGACCACCTCGGCGACCCAGGCGCCGTCCTGGTCGTGGACGACACCGGCTTCCTGAAGAAGGGGACGCGGTCGGCCGGGGTGCAGCGGCAGTACTCCGGCACCGCCGGACGCACGGAGAACTGCCAGGTCGGCGTCTTCCTCGCCTATGCAACCGACCGCGGGCGGACCTTGATCGACCGCAGGTTGTATCTGCCCACCTCCTGGACCGACGACCGGGAAAAGTGCCGGCGGGCCGGCATCGGCGACGCCGTCGCCTTCGAGACCAAGGTGGCCATGGCCAAGGCGATGATCCGCCGCGCCATCAAGGAGAAGATCCCGTTTCGGTGGGTGACTGCGGATGCCGCCTACGGCTTCTCCAGGGGCTGGCGCTCGGAGTTGGAGCGGGCGGACGTCTTCCACGTCATGGCCACCACCCGTCACGACACCGTGGTCACCCGCTGGGCGATCGACCATCCCGTCCACGACCTGTTGCACGGCCTGGCCCGGCAGAAATGGAAGCGCCGTTCCTGCGGCACCGGGGCGCACGGCCTGCGGATCTACGACTGGGCCCGCATCGAGGTGCGACCGTGGCATCGGCCCGACCGCCGTCACTGGGTGATCGCCCGTCGCAGCGTCGCCCACACCGCAAACCTGCAGGCGGCACTCGACGCGTCCCTCGACGCCTGGCTCCACAACCATGAGCTGCTGGAGACGGCCCTTCCTACGGTGCTTCCCGTACGTGCTCCCCGCCAGCACGAGGGCGTTCCGCTGGCCGTCCAGGCCGGTGTGGTGCTGAGTGAGTCCTCCCCGCCGACGCGGGGGTGTTCCGGCGCATCGGGGCATCGTGATGGTCGGGGTGGTGCTGGTCGGCCTGTTCACCCGGCCCGCGCGGGCCGACGCCTATCGGTAAGCCCTGCTGCTGGAGCTGAAGTTGCTGGTGTCACTGCGCGGTCGCGTCGCGTGGGCGTTTGAACTGACTATGTTCACCGGCGTGGGGGCGGTAAAGGCGCGGGTGCTGGCGGGCTGGGAGGAACGCGCGCGCCACGACGTTCTTCTTCGGCTCGCGCCTTGGCTGGAGGCTCTTCAGTTGCATGTGCGGCATCTGCTCTTCACCGACATGGGGTGCTCGGCGTCTGGCCGGCAGCCCTGTTCTTGGAGCACCTGGCCGCCGTCGTCCCCCACGCCGGTACGGCCGTGGCGGGCGGGGAGGGGTGGTGTGTGCCGATGGCAAGGGGGTGTCGGGGGCATTGGTGTGCAACTTCCCGGGAGGGTGAGGTCAAGCTCCCTGTGAACCGCCGGGTCCGCCCTGCCGTGCGCGTCGCGGAGGGTGGAAGATCGGCCATTTGCTTCCCGGAAGGAGCACCTCACCCTCGGTGGATCTTCACAGGCATGCACATGAAAAGCACACAGAAAGTCCATGATTGGCTGGAGTCTGTGGCCTCTCTGTGTACCTGTGAGTGGCTGATGGTTCCGGCCAACGCCGTCCGCTCGATGAGGAACTCGCTGTACTGAATCGTTCACTGTGCATACAGTTACCGCGCGCCTGACGGGTACCTGACCAGCCTGTTTGTTTCGCGCACATCACTCGACGGCCGGGAAACGGTGTCGCCGTCCTGGGGGAAAGGCCGTATCGCCATGCCGTCGCACCGAGCACTGCTGGGCCTGCGCCGGATGCACATCCCGTGCGTCTGAGGCCTTGACGGGTCGGCATCGCCTCAGTCTGCCGGCGCCCCTCGCCTGGCCGTGTAATCCCTGAAGAAAAGAGAGAGACGCTCCGTTGCGCTCCAGACCCTGGTTCCGCCTGCGCGGAACCCGAATACCGCGAAAACTCTTCTCCACCGTCACCTCGGTGGCCGCGCTCTCCGTGCTGGCCGGTCTGGCCGTCCAGCCGGGTTCGGTGCGGCTCAACGTCGAGCCGGTGAGCGATAGGAAACCGTGGTTCGAGGACACGGCCGCCGAGCAACTGCGCCAGGACCAGTGCCTGATGGGCGAGGTGCTGCGGCTGGGCGGTGTGTCGATGGCCGCGATCGCTCGGGACGGTTTGAACCAGAGCGCGGACAGGCTCCGTGTTCTCGCCAACCGCGAGTATTGGGAGCAGACGCCGCTGGCCGTCGCGTTCGATAAGGACCGGGATGCGGTGTCTGCGGAAAGGAATGCTCTCCAGGACCGGCTGTTCGCGTGGGAGAAGCCCCTTGCCGGCCTGGCCGTGCCGGTCGGGTTGTTCAGTGATGTCACCTTCCAGTGGCCGCCCGGAACCGGCAATGACGGTCAGCAGACGTTCTATGACCAGACGGGCCTGACCGCATGGGCCGCGAGCCGGTTCTGGAAGAACGAATGGGACTTCTACGAGGAATCCACCCCGAAGGCCGACGCCAAGACACTCAAGGCCGTCGACGACCTCGGCACCCCGCTGTACGGAGCGGATCCGGATCCAGTGGGGAAAACTCCCGAGGAGTGGAACCGTGTGCTCGACGAGCACGACGCGTTCGACTGGATGCATGGCTCCTTGCCGCCGGCTGGTGCGGACGACGCCCGTATCTTCCTGTCCTCGGGCGGTTTCCCGCGTACGGCGCCGCAGCCGGGGACCTCGGAGTACCGGATCGCGGTCGAGGATTTGAAGACCCGGTTCGCCTCGTGCGCGTGGCGTGACCCGCTGGACCCGGACCGGGTGCTGGACGACGTCACGGCGACCGCGGCCGGCGAGTGGCAGCAGGAGATCGCCTCCCAGGCCGCGCAGCGCAACCAGATCCTCGGCGCGAGCAACGACTCTACCGACGCCCTGGCCAAGGGCGCCAAGGCGCTCTCGGAGATGCTGGGGCAGTCCTGGGTCGCCGACCACCTCACCCGCTGGCAGGACTTCTGGTCCCCGGGCGGCCTGGGGTACATCGGGGACGCCCCGCTGGTCATCCAGATCCCGGGCGCGACCGGCAAATGCCTCGAAGTCCAGAGCGGGGCCAAGACCGACGGCACGCCGGTCCAGGTCGGCACCTGCAACGGCAGCCTGGCTCAGAAGTGGCAGCTGTACTACGCAGACGGCAACACCGGTCTGAGCAACATCAACTCTCACAAGTGCCTGGCGGTGGTGAACGGCAGCGCTGCCAACGGCGCGAAGATCGAGATCCGCGGCTGCAACGATGCCAAGGCGCAGCAGTGGAAGTTCGACGTGCGCAGCGCCGGCCCGCTGGTGAACGAGGCGTCCGGCAAGTGCCTGCACCTGCTGACCTTCAACAACGGCAGCGACGCCATCCAGTCGGCGTGCACCGGATCCGCCACACAGACGTTCCGTATCGTGCCCGAGGGGCACACCGGCGACGACAAGCTAGGCTATCCGGACGCGGCCCAGTTCACCAAGGCAAGAAACGAGCTTCGGGCGGCCCAGGCGGCAGCGAACTACCAGTACCAGACGCTCAAGGTGCAGGTGAAATCCGCGCAGAGGGCGGCGACGACGTCGAACACGGCGTTGCAGGCGGCGTACGGGATCGCTGATGCGGCGGGTGCTCCGCGGGGTCGTGGTCTGCTGGTGGGTCTGCAGAAGGACCAGGTCACGCAGGGTGCGGCGGCCGCGCTGGCGGCGCTGGAGAAGGCCGGTGAGACCGCCGAGGCGGCGACGCGCGCGGCGGCCGGGGACAGCGCGACGATCGCGCAGCGTGCGCTCGCGCAGGCGGCGCAGTCGAAGGCGGAGTTCCGCAAGAAGGCCGCCGAGGCGGCCGAGTTGCAGGCCAAGGCCGCGGCCGACGCGGCGAAGGTGCACCGGGACAACGCCAGGAAGGACAAGGAGACCGCGGAGGCCAAGCTCGCGGTCGCGGTGAAGGCCGAGGCGGACGCGAAGGCGGCCGCCGCCGACGCGCACGCCAGGCGGCTTTCGGCGGAGGCCGAGGAGAAGACGGCCAAGGCGGAGAAGGCGAACGCCGCCGCCAAGCAGGCCGAGGCCGCCCAGCACCGCCACAACGCCGAGTCCGAGGCGTCGAACGCGAAGACGGCCAAGGACAAGGCCGAGGCCGCCGAGAAGACCGCCGAGAGCAAGCGCGACGACGCCGTGGCGGCCAAGGACCACGCCCAAGAGATGCGGAACGACGCGTGGGACGCCGAGCAGAAGGCCGAGGCCGCACGCGCCAAAGCCGCGGCAAAGGACGCCTACGCCGACTCCCTCGACTCCGGCACCGCGGCCGACGCGGCGCGTGCCGCGGCGGACGAGGCGGACACCGCGGCCGGCACCGCCGAGGCGGCGGCGGGCCGGGCCCGCACCGAGGCGAACGCCGCCACCCGGGCGGCCGCCGACGCGGACGCCGCGGCCACCCGCGCCGAGGCTGCCGCCAAGCGCGCCCGCTCCGACGCCGACGCCGCCCAGGCGGCCAAGCTCAAAGCCGACGCGGCCGTCAAAACCGCCACCAGCGCCGCCGCCGACGCGATTACCGCGGCTCAACATGCCTCCTCCGAGGCGAAGACGGCGGTGAAGCTGGCCGACGAGGCCCAGCAGCACGCCAAGGACGCCAAGACCCAGGCCGACGCGGCCGGCAAGGAGGCGGGTGTCGCGCTCGCCGCCGCCGCGAAGGCCGCCGGGTACGCGCACGTCACCGCCCAGGCGGCCGTGGACGCCGGCAAGGCGGCCCAGCAGGTCGCCGCACCCGCCAACGACGCCGTCCAGCTCGGCTCCGCCTACGTCGACACCGACTCCGCCGCCGGCCTGGTCGTCCTGACCGGCCAGTCCTCCAGGACGATCGCCGAGCAGCAGCAGGCCGTCGCCGACGCGCACGCCAAGAACGCCGCCGCCGAGGCCGACGCCGCGAAGAACCTCGCCGACCAGGCCAAGGGCGACGCCAAGGAGGCGTACACGCACGCGGCCAACGCCGCCAAGTACGCCGCCGACGCCCGCACCTACGCCAAGGAGGCCCTCGGCTACGCCGCCGACGCCGCCAAGGCCGCCGCGGCTGCCCAGGCGTCACTGGCCCGCACCATCGACTACGACCAGCAGGCCGCCGCCGACGCGGCAGCCGCCGACAAGGCAGCCGGCAACGCCGAGGGCTACGCCAAGGACGCCCGCGACTCCGCCGACACCGCCGCGCTCGACGCCGAAGCCGCCCGCTCCGCCGCCGCCCGGGCCGAACAGGACGCCAAGGACGCCCGCGCCGCGGCCGACCGCGCCGACACCGCCGCGACCGAGGCCGAACAGGCCGCAAAGGACGCCGACAAATACGCCAAGGAGGCAGAGGAGGCCGCCGACCGGGCGGAGAAGGCGTCCAAGGCCGAACAGATCGACGCCGGTACCGTCCCCGACGGGAACGGCGGCTCGATCGGCAACATGTTCTACGTCATCGACCACATCGAGCGGGTCGGCGATCCGCAGATCGTGGACAAGACGAGCGCCTGCGACGACTGGATCAGCAAACTCGCCTACAAGGGCGACTGCACCATCACGGCGAAGCTTCCGTACAAAGCCGTCGTCGACCTCTATCTGTGCACTGCTGATGGCAGCGACCCGCAGGAGTTGATGTGTCCCTCGAGTGTCACGACGTACCTGGAGACGGTCAAGACCAACGTCCTCTACCAGAAGGTCACGCACAACATCACGATCGCCGAGTGGCAGGAGAACATCGACCCGATCGACATCCTCTTCGGCAGCTGGATCAAGTGCGCCCAGAAGCTGACTCCCGGCGGTGACAGCGGAAGCTGGGGCGGATGCGGCTGGGCGTCCCTGGACGTCCTCTCCTTGTTCGCGGGCAAGATCCTCCGGCCCATCGCCGACGCTGTCAAAGCAGCAGACGCGGCCGCCCGGACCGGCATCGGCTTCACCGACGCGTGGAATGCCCTCCGCGCACTACCCCTGTCCGAAGAAGCCATCGCCGGGATCGGTGCCAAGGCGCTCGAAGCCCTCGGCAAGGCACGGAAATGGTGCACGGCCAACAGCTTCCCCGGCACCACACGCGTCCTGATGGCCGACGGCACGGCCAAAGAAATCAAGGATGTCAGGATCGGCGACGAAGTTCTCGCGACCGATCCCAAGAGCGGCCTCACCGAGGCCCGCGCCGTCTCCCGCACCATCTACACACCGGACGACACTGACTTCGCCGACATCACGATCGACGTCGGGCGTGCGCGGATCACCTCCACGCAGCATCACCCTTTCTGGTCACCCAGTGCCCGCCGGTGGATAGACGGAGGCGACCTCCGCCCGGGGCAAACGCTGCGGACCAGCAGCGATGCGACCGTCACCGTGTTGCGCGTTCACCGCTTCCACCAGCTTCGCTCCGCCTACAACCTCACCGTCGACAGCCTCCACACCTACTATGTGCTGGCCGGAGCGACACCGGTCCTGGTGCACAACACCAACGGGTGCCCGACAGGGACCATGGTGCTTGGAATCGGCGAGTACTCGGAAGCACTGGCGAAGGAGATCGAGGGGAGCTACACCTTCAACGGCGACGCTTACGCGGCAGTGGTCGGCAGGTCCGGCGGGAAGCCGATCGCCCTGTGGATGACCGAGGTCTCCAACGTCCTGCGCAACAACGGCAAGGTCGCGGTCAGCCTGAAGGGCTTCAACGGAGCCTCGCCGGCTGAGCAGTACGCACTCGCCTACAAGAAGTGGCGTTCAGGCGACTGGGCGGCCACTCAGTGGGAAATGGGCCAGATCGGTCTCCAGATACAGATGGGGAATTTCGAATGGCGGAACATCACATTCTACAGCAAAGAGGGCAAAATAGTGAGCATACCCGAACCGAATTGGGACGTGCTGAATGGATGAGGTGACCCCCGAGTCCACCGGCGCCGAGATGTTCCGATCGGACAGATACTTCAGGGTCTGGCAATACTCCGTCGGTCACCGCAGGCTGCTCCTGCGCAGTAGCCGGGACATGCCGCCGGAGACCCGGATCGACATCCACTTCGCCAACGTCGACCTCATGCTTCTCCGTCCCTATTACGACGGTCTAGTCATCCGCCGGGCCAGCGACGAGGAATGCGAGAAGGTCGGCCTGGACTACGGAGTGGAGGTCAAGCCCGGGCGTCTGTTCGTGCTGGGCGGCGGCCTGCGGAGCTTCGTCGTATCGGCGTCTCCGCAGTGGCACGAGGACGAGGGCGCGATGGATGATCCGTCATGGTTCGGCCACATGCGGGGAACGCGCTGAGAACCGTCCGGGACGCTCGTCCATGAAGAGGCGTCCGAGCGGCCCCCGGGAGAACGAGGGCTTGAGGAACCGGACCGTCGGGACCGCGGCCGTCAAGGGGCCGCCGCACCACCCACGTGGTGCGGCGGCCCCGCGCGTCCCGCACCCCGACACGGCCGGGGCCGGCGCAACGCACCCCACCCCACGGCACCGTTCAGACGCTGGGCCGGGCGCGGGATCTTCGGCCGCCGAGCAGCTCGTAGGAGGCGCGGGACTCCGTCACGCGGGGGCTGGTCAGGGGCACAGCGTCGGTGTACCCGGGAGGACATTGAACGTTGAGGGAGTCCTGCGGGATTCGATAATCGCCTGTTGACTCCGATGTGGTGCAGGGCGACAGGGCCCTCGGCGGACAGCAGCCGCATGTGGAGCTCCTTGCGGCTCATCTCCAGGGAGAAGAACGCGCTGGTGCGCCCGTACTTCATGCTGGCGGCCCGGGCGATGTCCAGGCACCAAGGGTGGACTTGCCCATCGCCGGGCGTCCGGCGATCAGGATGAGCTGGCCGGGCTGCAGACCGAGGGTGAGGGTGTCGAGGTCGGTGAAGCCGGTCGGCAGGCCGGTGAGCTCGCCGAACTTCCGCTTCCCGGCGGCTTGATGTCGTCGAAGGTGTCGTCCATGCCCTCCGAGGCGTCCATCAGTGACTCGTCGCCGCGGTGGCGGACCACGCCGTACAGCCGCTCCTGCGCGCGCTCCACCAACTCGTCGGTGTCGCCATCGCGGGAGTAGCGGCTGGCCGCGATGGCCGTGCCGGCGGTGACCAGGTTCCGGGCGACGGCCGCTGTTACGAAGCCGGCGGCGGTGTCGGGGCGGTGCGGACGTCGCGGACGGCTTGGCGGACCACGGCGCGCACTGTGGCCTCATCGAGGGCCTGGAGGCCGCTGTGGGCGAGTGTGGCGAGGCGGTGGGTGTCAAGTTCCGCGACGTCCTCCGCGCGGCTGGAGACGTCGATCAGGGCGCGCTGGGACAGGCCGTAGTCGAGCGCGGCCGCAGCGACCGGGTCGCTGTCTCGCGTGCGAGACGTCTCGGTGCCGGCGGCGACAGCGCCGTGGATCGCGATGAGGGAGCGGGCGACGTCCAGGAGCCGGTACGCCTGGGCGCGGCTGATGTCGAATTCCGCGTCGCAGTACGACTCCCAGCTGGGAGAGCCGGAACCTCGTACTGCGCCCCATCTGCCCAGACGCTGAACGGGCGGTAGCACTGGGTAAACTGGTTTGTTCTGGTTCTCCAGACCAAACACCACGGGTCGGTGGCGCTACTGCCACGAAACGGTGGTAGCAGCGCTGCCGAACAGCGCCGTGGGTCAAGCAGGCTCTGGCCTCGGGGCTGTATGCAGCAGTTGTGCATAGATCCCGTCCGGAACATCGCAGATCTGCAATGCTATGCAGCGCTCGAGGGAGCGGATCGTCGTGCTCGTGCCCGCGAAGCGGGAGGCGGCGGCCAGGTGCAGCGTGTATAGCAACTGGCTGCGCTGTACCCGGCCGGGGTCGGCTTGCCACCCGTGCAGCATCCGTGTGCCGACTGGCACGTGCAAATGCTGCGCTGCACCACGGACACCGCCCTGCTACACTCGACGGCCATCACCAGGAGCACGAGCAGCAGCGGGTACAGCATGGTGCCGTGCAGGGCGCGCCGATCACCTGACGTCGCGTAGTGGCGGGAAGCGAGGCCGTGCTCGAGGGGTTCGCCGATCTCCTCGCACAACAGTGCCATGCTACCGGTCGCCCGCCCCGCCCCCCGTTATTTTCTTCGCGGTCCTGCAAGAGGGCCGCTGGCCTCCGGGCCCGGCATGGCTGGTCCCCCCTGTCGAACCGATGACCTGGGGGGTGGTGCCACCGGGCCCGAGAGGCGCCGTTGGAGACGCTGATGAGAGGTCCGACTACCGCCCGGCCGAGCGCAATGCCCGGCCGTACACGGGCGACAGGTCTGCATAACGTGGATGCGCGCACGACGCCAACGCCCAGGCCAGCACCGCACGCCCCATCCGGGAGGACGGCTTGAACGAGTACGACGGGATAGGCGCCTTCCTGGGCCTGGATGTCGGGAAGAGCGCTCACCACGGACACGGACTCACCCCGGCCGGCAAGAAGGTCTTCGACAAGCAGCTGCCCAACACCGAACCGAAGCTGAGGCAGGTCTTCGACAAGCTCCGCGAGAAGTTCGGCACCGTCCTGGTCGTCGTGGACCAGCCGGCCTCGATCGGCGCTCTGCCGCTGACGGTGGCCCGCGACACGGGCTGCCAGGTCGCCTATCTGCCGGGCCTGTCGATGCGGCGGATCGCTGACCTCTACCCGGGCGAGGCGAAGACCGACGCCCGCGACGCGGCCGTCATCGCGGACGCCGCCCGCACCATGCCGCACACCCTGCGCTCGCTGGAGCTGACCGACGAGATCACTGCCGAGCTCACCGTCCTTGTCGGCTTCGACCAGGACCTGGCGGCCGAAGCCACCCGCACGAGCAATCGGATCCGGGGCCTGCTCACCCAGTTCCACCCGTCCCTGGAACGGGTCCTGGGCCCGCGTCTGGAGCACCAGGCGGTCACCTGGCTGCTGGAACGCTACGGATCCCCGGCCGCGCTGCGAAAGGCCGGACGGCGCAGGCTAGTTGAGGTAGTCCGACCCAGGGCCCCGCGCATGGCGAAGCGGCTGACCGACGACGTTTTCGAGGCGCTCGACGAGCAGACCGTTGTGGTCCCGGGCACCGGCACGCTGGACGTCGTGATCCCATCGCTGGCCCGCTCGCTCGGCGCGGTTCACGAACAAAGGCGGGCGGCAGAGGCCCAGATCACAGCCCTGCTGGAGGACCACCCTCTTTCCAAGGCCCTGACGTCGCTGCCCGGCGTCGGCGTCAGGACCGCCGCCGCACTGCTGGTCACTGTCGGCGACGGCACCAGCTTCCCCACCGCCGCCCACCTCGCCTCCTACGCCGGCCTCGCCCCGACCACGAAGTCGTCCGGAACCTCGATCCACGGCGAACACGCGCCCAGAGGCGGCAACCGGCAGCTCAAACGCGCGATGTTCCTGTCCGCGTTTGCCGCCCTGCACGACCCCGCCTCCCGCACCTACTACGACAAATGCCGAGCCAGAGGAAAGACCCACACCCAGGCACTTCTCCGCCTGGCCCGACAACGGATCAACGTGCTGTTCGCGATGCTCCGCGACGGCACCTTCTACGAACCAAAAACCCCACGCCTCGCTTGACCAAAGACATAGAGGCCCCCCCGCCAAGTTATTGTCAAGACCTGTGGATCGATGGCCATATGCGGGATCTGACTTTGGAGTCGTTGTGACCGCGTAGGAGTGTCAGGCGAGGCCCTCGAGGAAGTCCGCGAGCGCGGTGTGCAGGATCTCGGGCTGTTCCAGGTGCAGGTCGTGGCCGGTGCCGGGGATGCTCATGGCCATGGTGGCGGGCCGTTGCCGGAGCATCTCGTCGGTTTCCTGCGCGGGGATGAAGCTGGATTTGGCCAGAACGACCAGGGTGGGGCACGCGACCTGCCCCCACTCGTGTCGGAAGGAACGCTGGGCGTTCTCCGCCAGTGAGCGGACCATCACGTCCCGGTCGAAGCGGGGCCACCATCCGTCCTCGCGTTCCTCCAGCCCGGCCGCCCAGCCTGCGCCGACCGGGCCGCCGCCGAGGAACGCGGCTGCCGCGTCGCGTGAGGGGAACGGTGTCGGCCATGAGTCGAGCCAGCCGCCGATGTCCGCGGGGCCGTTCGGGTTTGGACCGCCGGGGCCGGCCTCGACGAGCACAAGCGCGCGGACGAGCCCGGGATGTGCGGCGGCGGTGAGCATCGCGGTGTGGCCGCCCAGCGACTGCCCGACCAGGACGGGCCGCTGCAGCGCCAGACGGTCGACAATGGCGATGACGTCGGCGACGTAGGCGGCGCGGGAGACGTCCCGCGGGTGGCGCTCACTGGCGCCGTGCCCGCGCTGGTTGATCGCGACGACCCGATACCGGGAGCTCAGGCTTTGTGCCAGCACGTCCCACTCACCCGCGTGACCGGCCAGGCCGTGCAGCAGCACGATGGGCTGTCCCGGCCCGCCCCAGTCCCGGCAGACAAGCCGGACGCCGTCTCGCGCTACCACGTGTTCAGACCATGCCACGTCGGCCCCCAGGGAAATCGGCTGGCCTCGATCATGCCGCAACCGCCTCGGGGCGTTGGACGAGCTGGCCACGTTCGAAGCGGGCTCCTGCCCGGACGAGGGCGACGAGGTGGGGCGCGTTCACGGCCCGCCACCGTTGTTGGGCGGACTCGACGAGCTTGAAGACCATGGCCAGGGCGGCGGTGCGGGAGCCGGCCCCGCGGGTGACCTTGGTCCGCAGCCGGACGGTGGCGAACGTGGACTCGATCGGATTCGTGGTCCGCAGATGGATCCAGTGCTCGGCCGGAAAGTCGTAGAACGCCAGCAATTGCTCCTGGTCATCGGTGATCTTCTTGACCGCCTTGGGGAACTTCGCGCCGTAGAGCTGCACGAACGTCTTGGCCGCCACCTCGGCGTGGTCGCGGTCCTCGGCGTTGTAGATGTCCTGGATCGCCTTCTTCGCGCCCGGCTGCGCGGACTTCGGCATGGAGTCGAGGACATTGGCCGTTTTGTGAACCCAGCACCTCTGCTCGTGGGTTTCGGGGAACACCTCGGCCAGGGCCTTCCAGGCGCGCTGGGACAGGCCGTAGTCGAGCGCGGCCTCGGCGGCTGGGCCGGTGTCTCGCGTGCGAGACGTCTCGGTGCCGGCCGCAATGGCACTATGGATCGCGGCCAGGGCGCTGGCGACGTCCAGGTGCCGTTACGCCTGGGCGCGGCTGATGCCGAACTCCGCAGCGCAGTACGACGCCCCAGCTGCCGTGCCCGAGCGGGAGACAGACACGGGCGGCGTGCGTGTCGCGGACCCCGGGCGGCAAGGACCGCCACGGGATGCCGGATGTCGTCCATCGCCTCGCGCAGGTCACCCTCGACATGCCAGGTGAGGTCGCCGACTACCTCCGCATCGTCGAGCCGGAGCCAGCCGCGCCGCGCTCGACCAAGGGACGGCCGTACAGCGTGGTCAGGGCTAACTCTGCGCGTCAGCGCCGTGCACCGCCAGCTCATCGCCCGCTGCCAGTTGCTCGACAGCGGCCAAGGCATCCTGGCCGTTCCGGCCCAGCGCAATGATCTCCGAGAGTACGCGAACCGGGTAAGCGCCCTCACGCGCTGAACAAGCTCGTGGAGTATCCCAAGGCCTGCGCATAGCACGTCATCTCGCCTACGGTCGCCTTCATGAACAGCAACGGCGTAGTGGCGGATGAGGCGGTCCGTGCGGCCTGGGACGCCTACCGGGTCCTGGAGAAGCGGACGCACGCAGAGGAGCGCCGCCAGGCGCAGCAGCGGGTGAAGGCTGCGATGGACTCCTTCGGGCGCGAAGAGGTCTCCCGGGGCACAGTGTTCCTGGTGGGGGTCCTGACCGGGTACCTGATTGCCGAGCCGCCCGGCGGTGGACAGCAGCTCGATCCGCTCAGTGATCTCATTCCTGCTGTGATTCGTCGGCTGCCCTCTTTCGAACTGGCCGACCCGGAGCAGGTACCGATGGTCACTGGTGTCCTCATGGCGGCCGCGATGGGCATGGACACCGTGGCCTGGCGGGACCAGTTCGGGCAGATCACGCCGAAGGAGGCGATGGTTCACGGCTTCGTATTGTGGCTGCTCGCTGATCTCTTCGACTCCCTGGTCGAAAAGCCCGGTGCCATGGACCGGTTAATGCGCGAGACCTTCGAGGCAATGGGCACGCGGGAACGCTGACGTTGGACAAGCCGGCGGAAGGGGCCAGGAGTGGCAGGGGATCGGGCGGTGGCGACGAGGTGCGGATAGCCGAGACGGAGCTGGACGCCATCGCTGCGGCACTGAGCGTGTGCACTGTGGCGATGCGGACCCAGCCCGACGGCATCCAGTGGGCTGCCCTGACCGAGGCGCCGACTGGCTACGACCTCTGTCAAGAACAAGAACACCCTGAACAGCAGCAACCGCGGCATCTGGGCCAGCACCCACAATCAGCTCCCGGCAGGACCATCCCGCGGTTGACCTACGAGCACCTCACCGCCTGCTACCTGTCGCCACGGTCAGGGATGCGCGACCTCGGCGCAGTCCTCGTCCGCGAGTGGGGCCACGACCCGCCGGCATCGCCCTGCCGATCCTCGCCCTCGCCGGTCGACTCGGATTGTTGAGACGAAAGGCCGGAGCCGACCCGTGGGGACTCAGGGGACACCTCAGTGGGGGGGGGGGGGGGGGGGCCCCCCCCCCCCCGCGCGGGGCGCGGGGGGGGGGGGGGGCGGGGGGGGGGGCCGCCCGGCCCCCCCGGGGGGGCCGGCGCGGCGCGGCCCAGGCACCCAAAACGCCAC
>NZ_JBVHNF010000046.1:0-14165 GCF_055558055.1 Streptomyces sp. NPDC025833 | reverse complement strand
CAGGCACAAGATCATCCGACACTTGCAGAACTCTGCCGCCTACCAGCCCAACTGCCAAGCCCGTGAGCCAGACTCATTCTGAAATGATCAGTAAGTCAGTCTGGACGGCGACTTGCTCAGCGAAGGAGCGTGCCAGTTCACCGAGCCGGATGGGATCGCGTTGCAGTCCCTTCGTGCCCAGAATTCGGAGAAGGGCGAAGAACGTGTCGTCGTCGTCGATGTTCCGGTCCAGGAGCATAGCGAGGGAGCCGGGTTCGTCGTACGGCACTCTGCGTGGTTGCGGGCGCTGCTCAGCGCGCTCCTGTGAGTGAGCCAAGGGTGAGGCATCCGCCCGTTGTTCGGGCACGGGCTGGTGCTGGGATGCCCCGCCGGTTGCCACCGCTGAAGGCGTTGCCGGGGAGGGTGCGCTGGGTTTGCTGCCTCCTATTACGTCGTAATAGGTGTCCGGTCGGCTCGGTTCGGTGTCAGCCGACTCGGCAGGGATTGGCACGGCGGAGCCGCTCGGCTCGTTGTCCTCGCTTGCGCCGTCCCGGTGTGTGACCGGGTGTGCGTTGCTTCGGCGCACCCTCGCGTGGCTGCGCTTCTCTTCTTCCTCGCGCGCCCGTGCGGCCTTGAGTTCGTCGAATGCTTCCTGCTGCTGGGCGGGGGGCTTGTTGGCGACCGCTCGCAGCAGGTCGATGGGTTCTTCGCCGATCTTGGCCTGTAGTTCAGGCGTGAGTTTGAGCAGTGCGAGGCGTTGTGACACCCAGCCCTGGGATCGGTGGAGACGCTTGGCCAGTGCGGTCTGACTGCCGTGGATGGCCAGGAGGCGCTGGAGGGCTCTGGCTTCGTCCAGTTCGCCGAGGTCCTGTCGGTGGATGTTGGCGACAAGGGCGGATTCGAGGAGTTCCTCGGAATTAGTGCCCTGGTCGTCGCTGACCATGACCTTGACGGTGGGGAGCTGTGCTTCGCGGGCGGCGACGAGGCGGCTGCTGCCGTCGATGACGACATAGGTGGTGTCGGGTTCGAGGTCGGCTTCGCGCTCGGGATTGGCCTTGATGTAGGCGTCGCGGTTCATGACCGTGATCGCCTGCTTCTGACCGTGGGTCTTGAGGCTACCTGCGAGATCGGTGAGGTCGCCGAGGCTGGAGCGGGGATTGTCGGGGTTGAGGCTGACGCGGTGAGGGGCAAGTTCGGTGGGTGGAGGCACGGCGTCGGTGGGCACGCCGGTGGCGGCGGCGACAGCTTGGCGACGTGCGCTGACGGGACGCACTCCCCCGCCGAAGCGACCGGCTCCCAGTTGGTCGGCCTTGTTCATGCGATCTCCCGTGCCAGTGCGCGCATGCCGATGGCTTGCTGTGATCTCGGTGCGTAGGCCAGCAGGGGCCGCTTCATACGGACCGCTTCTTTCTGTTCTTTCAGGTCGCCGATCAGCCCGACCACCCGTGGATCCTTTATGTCGACCCACCCCTGAAGCGAGGAGGTGGCGATGAAGCCACGGCGGGAGTCGTAGAGGTTGACGACGATGCCGAGGTAGTCGATGTCGACTTGGAGGTCGTTACGCAGGTCGTCGATCTGCGTGGTGAGCAGTTCGTAGGCGTCGGCGGAACTGTCCTCAGCCTGGACGACGATGAGGGCGCCTGACTGACCTGGCTTCTCGCCGTCGCGGCGACGGCCGTAGTAGGCGGCGGCATCCATGCTCAGGCCGAGGCTGGGCGGGCAGTCGACGAGGATGACGTCGTAGTCGGCCTCGAGCGGGGCGAGTGCGCGCTCCATGGCTGCTTCTCTGGCTCGTACGGCGGACAGGCGGACGTCGAGCAGGAACGCGTCGTTGCAGGCGGGCAGGAGATGGAGCCGTCCTCCGAAGGTTTCGTCCTCGATGGAGATGATGAGGTCTCGGAGATCTCCCTTAGGGTCGCCTGCCATGTGGTTGGTGAGGCTGTCACCGTTCATTGGCAGGGGGGCCGCGCCGAGTTGGTTGGTGAGGTGGCACTGCGGGTCGAAGTCGACCAAGAGGACACGGAGTCCGAGGCCAGGCAGGTTCTCAACTTCCAGCGGATCGTCGTTGGCCTGCTCTTCACTGGTGGCAGCTTCGCTCGCACGCAGGGCCTTGGCCAGTACCTTCGCAACGCGGACGGCGTGCAGCTTGTTGGTGTCCTCGGCGAGGGCTTCGCCAAGGCCGGCAGTGATCGCCGTCTTGCCGACGCCGCCCTTCTGGTTGCAGACGATGATGCGCCGGGTGATCTCAGGGCGTTTGACGTCAGGTGCAGGGTTGGCGTCGAGCCACAGTTGCACGGACTGGGCCAGTCCCTGAATGAGTGACACACGACGGTCCGCAGCGATCTCGCGGAACTCCTCCCACTGACCGAGCGGAAGGAAAGTGGAGAAGGATTCGGCACCTGAGGTCTCGACGGTCGCGGGGGCGGAGGCAAGGCTGCACCAGTCCCGGATGCCCTGTTCGACGGCGGCCTGCATCTCGACGCCGTACTGGGCGGCTCTGACCTTCAGGGTGTGCCGGAGTCCTTCCGGCAGCTTGGATACGACCTTTTCACGGTCGCTGGAGGTGGCTGACGAAGTCATGGCGACACATTACTAACGTTCAAGGTCCTTCATCGAATCAACACGTTAGTTACCCCGTTGTGGCGGCGCATCGGGACGCCACCGCCGCGCTGCGAGCTATTACGTCGTAATAGTCGTGCACTGCGGCACGGCGAAGCGGTGAATGAGGGCTGCGGCGTTTTGCAGTGCGGGTCAGCTATAGGGCGGGTTCATGGTCGTCGCCTGGCCGGGGGTGCGCTGGCTCGATGAACGGCTGGACACGTCCGGCGACGCCCTGACCACAGCCGGGTGTCCAGGTTTGCGGGTTGCACAGGGCGGTGGACGTCGCGTGGACGGTGTCGAGGGCGGCCTGGCCTCGGGGGCAGGGGCGCCGGGGCGTGGCCGCAGCAGCGGAAGTATCACTTCATCGGGTGGGTCCCCGTGCGCGGGCGGGGCACGTCCACGGCAGGGCGAGATCGTCGCCGGCGCGGCGCGGGACGAGGTGGCCGTGGAGGTGGAACACGGTCTGCGCCGCGTCCGGGCCGCAGGAGACGAGGTGGTTCCACTGGCCGCCGAGTTCCTGGGTAAGTTCAGCGGCGCGCAGCTGCACGGTGGCGGAAACGACGGGGTCGGTCGTGAAGTTGGCGACGTGGCCGCGGAAGAGGACCAAGAGGTGGCCGGCGGTGCAGCCGCCGCTGCTGCGGGGCATGAACGCGAGGGCGTCGCTCCACTCGTGGACGATCGTGGCCGGGGCCCCGTCGTGGATGATCCGGCAGAACAGGCAGTCGGGGCGCGGGTGCTTGCGGTGGACCGGCGGCCGGCAGATGTGGTGGGTGTCCTGCACGTGGGCACCGGCCTCCCGCATCCGGCGGCCGATGGCGTCGGCGATTGTGGGTGCGCGGTGGCGTCCGTACCAGCAGTTCACCAGGGGCTGGACGGGGCGGGCAGCAGGACCCGTCGCCGTTCCGCTACCGCGCCGCCGCCCCGGTATCAACCTCGCCAAGACCTGCTGAACCCGCCCGACGATCCAGCCCTCGTCGACACTGTCGCTCGCCAGACCGAACAGGATGCGGGCGTACGCGACTACGTCCTGAACCTCCCCGGTCTCGGGGAGCGCCCCGCGGCGGGCGGCGGTTACCCGGGCCCGCTCCTGACCAGCGTTTTCGTACTCGTTCGCGGCCTCGAAGACTTGGCAGCCCTCGTGCCCGATGGCCACCGTGTCCTTCAGCAACTCCTCGATGACGAGCAGCCAGCCCCGGTCCCGCTCAGCCAGCGGGAGTTCCCGGCCCGATTGGCCACTATCCGGCGCGACAGGCTCGCCTCCTCGCTCGGCAACCCGACCGGGGGCCGGACGGTCACGTGCGAGAGCAGCCGCCGGACGCCAGCGGAGGGATGGCTCCAGCGTCGGCCAAGCGCAGCAGCGCGCCCAGAAGGTAAGGGACAGCGTCGGCGAACTGGACGGTGTTGTCGGCCAGCCACGGCCGGGCAGTGTCCGGGGCGACGGCGGCCGGGTACTCGAAGAACGGCGCAGCCAGCCCAGTACGGCACTCGCCGTGGCAATGGTGTCGACCCACAGCGAGTCGCGGCGGGGACCAATGGTGCCGGGTACCTGGACGGTCTCTGTCGGTTGTCGGCCAGACGAGGGTGATCGCTGTGATGGGCCCCCTGGCCTCCCGGGGGGCGGTTCGTCAGTGTCGCAGGTATGAGCTACAGAGGCAGTGTTATGCCGAGTTCTTGCATGGCGGTGGAGGGGGGACCGCCTTCGGAGCGTTCGGTCTTGTAGCCCTTGATACGTGGTTCCAAGGTGCGGGGGTCTACGGCTTCGGCGGGTGCGCCGGTGGCGTAGAGGCCCTCAGGCTCGCTGTCGCGGTCGTGGGGCAGGAGCCAGAAGACACGGCGGCGGAAGGTACCGGAGGCGCGGGAGGGTTTGGCGGTGGGTCCCAGGAGGGCGTAGCCGATCATGCGTCCGTCGCGGTGGTAGGCCGGCTTGCCTTTGCGGGTGGGTAGCCGGTCCAGGCTCTGGCGTACATAGTCGAGTTCGGTGATGTCCTCCAGCCAGACGAGGTTGGTCTCGTGGCTGATCTCGTCCTCGGTGATCAGGGAGCTCATGCGGTGGCTTCCTTCTCCTGGTCGGCGAGCAGTCCGATGCCCGGGTAGTACTTGCGCTGGTTGGACGTCATCATTTGTTTCGGTGAGGCCAGTCCCACCAGTTCCCGTGTGCGGGCGGCGAACGCGCGGGAGGACAGGGGGGGTGCCCCTTCATTCTGGCACCAGGTCTTGTATGCGCTGTAGAGGCCGGCCTGCTCTGCGCGGAGTTCGGGGCCGAGGGTGCAGCATTCTTCGTAGAAGCGGCCGGTGTGGTCTTCGGTCTCGGCATAGGCGGTGGTGGCGATGCGGACGCGTTCGGGTCCGGTGAGGTCGCGGTCGCCGGCGAGGTAGCGGCGGGCTCCGTCGATGAGCCAGGACAGGATGCCGGGGCCTTCTTCGGTGACGAGGATGTCGGCCAGATTGTCGATCTTGCGGTGGTCGGGGACGGTGTTCTCGAAGGGGATGAGACGCATGCGGCGCCAGAAGGCGAAGCCGCCGGTGCCGACTTCGGGTCGGTGGTTGCCCACGAGAAGGAGTTTGTGGGTGGGGTGGAAGCTGAAGAAGTCCTGCCGCATGCGGCGGGCTTTGATGCGGTCTCCGCCGGTGAGGAGTTTGACGCGGGCTTCGTCGAACTTGTCGCCGGGGTTGATCTCGCTGCAGACGATGACACGCCGGCCGTGGAGTTCAGCGAGGTCGGTGGGGTGGCCTTCGTAGGGGCGGGCCATGAGGAAACCGGGTGGGGCGGCGTCGGCGTAGTCGCCCAGGAGCTTGACGAGTACGTCCAGAAGTACGGATTTGCCGTTTTTTCCGGCTCCGAAGAGGAAGGGCAGGACCTGGCCGCCGACATCGCCGGTGACGGCGTAGCCCAGCAGCAGCTGCAGGTAGTTGATCATCTCGGCGCCTTCGGTGTCGGTGCCGAAGGTGTCGGTGAGGAAGGTGTTCCAGCGGGGGGTGTGCAGGTGCTGCGGCCCGACGGTGGTGGAGCGGGAGTGGAAGTCCTTGTTGGGGTCGGGAGTCTTCACCAGGCCGGTGCGAAGGTCGACGATGCCGTCGGGGGTGCACAGGGCGTAGGGGTCGGCGTCAAGCAGGGTGGCGTTGAGGACCATGCCGGGGGCTGATCTGGCCTGGGCGAGCATGGCGTTGATGCCGGCGGTCGACAGGGCTCGCCGGCGGTGGCGGTTGAGGGCTTGTGGGGTGTAGCGGCCGAGCTGGTCTTGGGTGGCGATGTTTTCCGCGAGGTCGCCTGCGGCCCACAGGACGGTGTCGTCCTCGTCGATCTGCCAGCGGGTGGTGTCCCATCGGTACCAGCCGATGCCGGGGACGTGCCGGAAGTCCTGTGCGTACAGCCGGACGAACAGTTTGGCGTTGCCTCGGTCGGTGAGGGTGTCGGGGAGCAGTCCCTCCGCGGTGGCGTGCGGGCTGGGCGATGACGGCCCGGCCTGGGCGGGGAGGGGGAGGACGCCCTGGCTGCGGATCTGTTCGGCGATGGTGTGGGCATCGAAGTCGAACAGGGTGTTGTCGTTGCCCGGGAGGTTCATGGGCGGGTCCCGGGGAGCAGGGGGCGCTTGAGCCCGGCGGCCATGCCGCTGCGGATGATCTGTTGGGCACGGCGGTCCTGGCCGGGGCGGGCGGCGGCCGCGGTCTCGAGCAAGATGCGTTCGGCGTCTTCCTGAGTGAGGCGTCCGGCGGCGACAAGGCCGCCGAGGGTGTAGGCGGCTCGGTTGAGAGTGTCGGAGAACCCGGCGCCTTCGGCGACATGGCCGCAGGCGGCTACAGGGGCGAGGACAGTCTCAAGGGTGCGGCTGGTGTGTTCGAGGGCGCCGCCTGCGGCTAGGACCGCCTGCTGGGCGCGGGGAGGGACTGGGCGGGGGGCGGGAATGCTGGGGGCGGGGAGGTGGCCGGTGCGTTCGAGTTCCTGTGCCAGCCAGGTGGGGAGGACGGCGGGCTGCCTGGCCTCTCCGAGAACCGTGTAGGTGCCGGCGCTGGTGGTGGTGCCGGGGGCGATGATGTAGCCACCGTGGGCGCGGACGTCGACCTGCCAGGCGAGGGCACGGCCGTGGCTGGAGCCGGAAGAGCACTGCCAGCGGCGGTTGTCTCCGGCGCGATACCACACGTGGAGGCCTCCGGACGGTGTGCGCACGCGCAGTGTGGACGCGTCTTCTGCCGGGCTGGGAACGTTTCGCAGGGCGGCGAGGACGGCGAGAGTGTGGTAGCCCGTGGACAGTCCAGTGAGGTCGATGTGGGGGCCGATGGGAATACCTGGCAGGATCCGGTCTCGGCTTGGAGGCTGGGCTACGTGGGCGTCGATGTCGATGACGACCAAGCCTGCGGGACCGCAGGCGACTCCCACCCCGAACTCGGGATGGTTTCCCCACCATTGCTTGATGCGGCGCTGGTCGAGGGTGGCGGCGTGAAAGCCATGGCACCAGCGGCCCGCGGGCAGGCAGGCACAGTCGGCGTGGGTATGCCCGGCCTCGCGGCAGCTGACACAGTTCGCGGCGGGTGTCTTGCGGCCGACAGCCAAAGGGTGGACTGGCCAGCCTCGTCGGGCGCACCACTGCGCCGTAGCCAGTGACCGTTCACGCGCTGGAGCGTGAGACGCGGGTTGCGCTGAGTCGCTGTGAGAAACACGCAGCTCAGCAGACATGCGCACCCCCTAGTAGCGACCGAAGCGACTCATTACTGGACACACCTTAGCGAACACAGCGGGGGCGGGTGAGCAGTATGAGGCCGTGTCGATGACCGGCCACGCTTCGAAGACTGATCAGCGACTGAACTCGTTGGCCAGCGACCGAGGTTTCTTCGATCGCTGACCACGCCCGTGAGACAAATCCGCAGGTCAACACGCTCAGCATGGAGAAAAAGCGACTGAAGCGACTGAAGTCCTCTATATATGACGCACACGCGCACACGCGAATGTCCTCATATGTAGGAGTGTTGAGTCGCTTCAGTCGCTCACACTGGCAGATAACACACTTGACCTGCGGTTTCATCGAGCGACCGACCAGCGACCCAAGCGTTGTGCGGTCGCTGAGCTTCAGTCGCTGCCCTGGCAGCACAAGCGACGCAAGCGACTGACCACCGACGGATAGCGAGCATCGGCCCGAACCTGCATGATCTGTGGAGAGCTGAGTCGCTTGAGTCGCTGCAGTCGCCCCTAGCTCCGCTCGTCTGCAGGGAAGAAGCGCCGGCGACTAGCCTCATTTGCACACGGAATCTGGGTTTGACGCAGCCCGTGAAGAGGCAGGCGCCTACAGCCGCCCGCCCATACGGTACTGAGCTTCCGCAAGGGTGACGTGTTCCAGGGCACGGCCTGCTTCTTCGCCAGCGGCATCGACATCACGCCCGAGGGTGGCCTCGTCGGAGATGACGGACCGGATATCCGCTGGGACACGCGCGAATCCGAGTGGGGTAACTGGGTCGGTGGGGGCCTCCTCCTCAGCGAGGATTGCGACGAAACCGTTCACGCGGCCTACCGCGCTGCCCGCTTCGAACACGGTCAGAGGCCATAACCCTCCTCCCCTTGAACGTTGGATACGCGAGCGAGCCCCGGACCGATTGGTCCGGGGCTCGCGGGCTGTTCGAGGTGCGGCTGCTACAGCTCAAACTCCAGGTGCTGAACGTCGGTGAGGCGCACGTCTTCCAGGCTGCCGGCGCGGCGGCCGCCGTCCTGGAAGTACACCTCCTTGAGTCCTTCGGCCACGATCTGCTGGAGCTGCCGGTCGCTGGCGCCGGCCTCCTGGGCGTCGAAGAGGCGGGCGGCGTACTGCGGGGGCAGGGCGACGGTCAGGTGCCGGATGCGGTCCTGGTCCGTCGACCCGATCGGTGCGGTGTAGCCCATGCGGGCGCGGGTGTCGATGACGATGCCGCCGGTCGTCGCCGCCCTCTGCCGGGCCCTGGCCCGGATCTGCGGCTGCCACCGCTTCTTCACCTCGCGTTCCAGGCGCGCGGCGAGCTCGGGGCGGGGCTTCTTGATCTGGTCCTTCACGTACCGCTCGACGGTGCGCTGGGAGATCCGCAGCATCTGGGCGACCGCCTTGGTGCCCTTGAGCTGCTTGACCAGGTACCGCATCTGTGCGGGCGCGCTCGTGGGTGCCGGGCGGGTGAACGCCTTCTGCACCGCGGCTTCCAAACCGTCCCCGAACAGGCTCATCGTGGCCTACTCCTACTCTCCACTGTCGGCGTCGGTGACGGTGCCGTCCTTGATGTACCGGGCGAGGTTGAGTTGCGGCGCGTCGAACCGGTCGCGGACCTCTTCGCCCCACAGGACGGTCTGGGTGCCCTCGTGCTTGACCAGGCCGGGGTTGATGCCGAGCTTGAATCCGCCGGGCAGCGGTTTGCCGTCCCGGTAGGGCAGGAAGTCCAGTGGCGAAGTGCCGTCGGCGGCGTAGACGACGCAGTCGGACAGGATCGCGACGGGGTACTGCCCGGTGAACGCCGCGTGCTTGACGATCTTCCTGTGGAGGTTGATCCGGGTGCGGGAGATGACCGCCGCCCGGATGTCCGGCCGCCACGTCGGCCGGGACAGCGCGCGCCACGGCTCCCCCGGCCGCCAGCCCTCGCCGCGCGGGCGCTCGCGGAGCTTGCCCAGGCCGCCCTTGACCGTCGCCTTGATCGCCGAGACGACGATCGCCAGCTCCGGGTCGCGGTCCTTGCAGCCGTCCATCGCGGCGAGGAAGTCGGCCGGGGAGAGGTCGGCGTCGACGCCGAGGTCGGCTATCGTGGCGAGGTAGGCGTCACGGAGCCGGTTGTACCAGCCGTCCAGGTACCGGCCGTTGTCGTAGCGGACCCACGCCTCGGTCGGGCGCACCTCGTAGCCGAGCTCCACCGCGTACGCGACGGTGGGCGTCGCGTACCAGGCCGGCCCTTCCGGGCGTTCACCCTTCGGCGTGAACGGAGAGGGCAGCAGCGAGCCGTCCAGCTCCACCCACTCCTTGCCGACCTTCACGCGGGACAGGTCGACGTGGGAGAGGTCGACCAGCCAGGAGCCGGGCAGCTTCGGGTCGAACGCGGGGGCCTGGACGTGTCTCGCCTCACCGAGGCCGACGGTCAGGCCGTTGGCTCCGGCGGCGAAGGCCATGTTGACGTCGATGCCGACCAGGTGGCGCAGGGTGCACTCCGTGTCGGTCATCGGCCGGGCCCAGTCGTACGCCTCCTCGAACAGCTTCTCCTCCGGGCCGCGCACGTGGAACCGCGGCACGTCCTTGAGGACGGGGTGGCCGTCGGGGACCTCGCAGGGCGGCCAGTTCATCGGGTCGATGGCGTCCTTGCCGAGCGAGCCGGGGTTGTGCTCGGAGTGCCGCTTGCCGTCGGCGTCCGGCTCAGAGGCGCGCGTCGGCGGGTGCAAGGCGGTCATCAGCTCCAGGCCGGTCACTGCGGTGGAGCCGCGCGGCGTCATGACCCGGGAGGCGTACACGCCGAGGACCCGGGCGAGTTCGGCCGGCGGGAGCTGCCCGGCCTCGCCCCAGTGCCGGGTGTCCAGCGCGTTCCACGACGGGATGCACAGCTGCGCGCAGGCCCGCTCCGAACCGGTCGCGGGCCGGTAGATCCGCGCCCACGGACCGAAACCGCGCTTCGTCAGCTTCCACTCCGCGCGCGCGAGCTGCTTGACGACCTTATGGCCCTCCGGCAGGCGCCCGGCGAGGCGCTCCTCCTCCGTGAGCGTGACGGGCAGGCCGTAGCGCTCCAGCGCGGCCTCGGTGAGCACGAGCAGCGGGTCGGCGTCCTTGCCCGGACCGGACAGCTTCGGCTGACCCAGCTTCGCCTCGCGCAGCGTCCAGTCGACCAGCGCCGGGATGCTCTTGGCGGGCACGTCCAGGACCAGGCCGCCGGTGCAGTACGCCAGCACCTGCCCGTCCTCGACGTCGACGACCGCCAGCGGCCCGTTCTCGAACCGCTGGTCGGCGCCCGCCGGAGTGCCGACCGTGGCCGCCTTCTTCACACCCGGGCGGCGCGACGTCGATGACGTCCTGGTGGTGCGCGCCGGGCGGGGCGCGGCCGCCCGAGCCGCAACGACAGGAGCGACAGGGGCAGAGGTCTGGGTGACCGCAGCCTCGGCCACCTCCCCTGAGGACAGAGTCCGCGCTTCCGGGTCGGCGAAGCCTGCCGGGCGGGGCACGCCGGGAGAGGGGTAGAGGGCGGCGATTTCGTCGACCACAGCGTCCGGAGCCTCTGGCATTTCGTCTGCCGGGCCGGGCGCGCGGGTGAACGTGGCGGGCACCGGCGCCGCCGGCTTCTCCGGCGTTGCGGGTGCGGGGTAGAGCTCCGCGAGCTGCTTGAGCAGCCGCGCGTACGCCTCTCGCTCCGGGCCGCGCGGCTCGGTCGGCTTCTTCACCGACTCCCAGGCGGACACCGTGGCCCGGCGCACCTTCAGCGCGCCGGCGACTTCGTCCAGCGTCAGGCCGTGCGCGGTACGCAGCCGCTTGCGCTCCTCCGCCGACGGCAGCGGAGAACGGGACGCGACCAGCGCATCGACCGCGTCGTACAACTCGGACATGAAACACCTCCTGACTCACATCGTACCTCATAGACCGTAAATATTGCGTACTTTTACCGCACGGAGACCGTACGAAATGCGTTCGACGGTCATTGCTGCACTCATCCGCGCAGAGCTGCTGCTCTGCCGATGGAGCGAGCTCCCGGGGCACGCTCGGAACGGTGGCTGGCCATGGAGACGTTTGGGGCAAGCGCGGCCAGGTGCTCTCGAGTCGTCGTCGGGCGTACCGGCCGGGATGGTGCGGGTGGTCATCGGCAGCCGAGCCCGGCAGGTGAGCGGCGTGTAGAGGAGAGCGGCGTGCAGAGTTGCCGGGCAAGGCGAGATCCGCATCGTCCTGGGCGACGGCCTGCCTCACGAGGCCAGCGGGGGAGGGCAGGGACTCCATGGTGCGCACCGCATCGGTGCCGGCCGCCTCGTGCCCCGGAGGGAGCAGCAGGGCGGGCGTGCCGTACGCCGGGGCATCTGGGGTGATGTCCAGGCGGTTTCCGCGTGTAACTTCACCGCGCGACGTGCCCGGCGAGTTCGGGCGCGGCCGCGGCGAAGATGTCGTCGAACTGGGCGAGGACGCTGCCGCTGGCAGCAGGGACGACCATGCTGCGCTCGGTCATCATCATCGTGATCGCCGCGCCCAGCGGAAGCGGTTCACGGCCGTCACGACGCACGATTGTGCTGGTACGCCGCTGCGGTTTCGCGGCCCGGGTGCCGCCGTTCTTCTTCGCCGCTTCCCGGGCCGCGGCCAGGGCCTGGCGCGCGAGGTCGATGTCGCTCACGCAGCTGCTCCAGCCACGCCGCCAGCAGGAACTTCGCGGTGCGCTCCCGGGCCGCGTCGGCGGCCTTCGTCGCCGCGGCGACGGCGTCCGCGCCGGTCGGGTTGTGCTGGAACCAGGGGCGGTTCTGCTGGGCCTTGTACGCCCGCCTGCAATGGACCGATTCCTGGCCCACCCGGCTCAGATCACGAACGCCTGACGAACAGTGCGGCCTGCTGCCATCATCGGCCGATGGAGTACTTCACCCTGGCCGAGAAGAAGCCCACAAGCGACACCGCCACCGTTGAAGCAGCTTTACGCCGAGCCTGGAACGCGTGCGCCGAGACGGCATGCCCCAAGTGCCGCGTCCCGGCCTGGCAGTACTGCCGGGACCGCACCGCAGATGTCCTGTACGTGACCCGCTTCCACCGGCCCAGGCAGGACGCGGCTGGCGTCCCGCAGATCCTGCCGCCGGTAGGGGTCTATGGGCTGAGCTGGGCCAAAAGCAAGGGCCGCTTCCGGTGGGACGACCGGCGCATGCCGACGGTATAACCGGTTTGCAGATCGTTGATCAGCGATACGTGCAGTAGTGAGACCGCTGCGGAACCAGGGCGGTGACGACAGCCAGCGATGTATGGCAGGCGAAACGCGCCGGTAGTGCCAGAACAGCACAGAGAACCCGAGGCCTACATGAAATCCGCTGATGCGGCACGCGCACACCTCCTGGCACGACAGAAGGAACTGCAGGCCGAACTGGACCAGATTGAAAGGCACTTGCAGCAGCTCGACACAGTCGTGGTCGTGTCACAGTGGCACCACAAGCCCAGCGGCCCGCAAGGGCGCGGCAACCTATACCACACAGGGACGGTCCGGCGGTGCCGGCCGACGAACGGCCCGGAGGAGATCACCCTTTACGAGGCCCTGCAGAGTGGCCTGCGCCCGTGCAAAACGTGCCAGCCGAGGACGGTGTAGTTCGGCTGGCCCTCACGCAGCATCCACGCCACGAACACCACCAGCGCGCCCCGGGAGCCCTCCAGCTCCGGCAGGCTGCCCACCGCGCAGAACCAGGTCCACACCCGCCACGACTTGCTGTAGGTGTCGAGCGTGTTGTCCCGGGTGATCTCGGCGGCGACCACATCAGTCAGGTCCTCGGCCTCGACTGGGACATCGCGGTCGGGGCTCCACCATCGTGCGCGCTCATCAGCACGCGGCCGGCGCTCGGGCCGAGCCTCCGCCGGTACCCGCGTCAACGATGCAGACGAGGTGGGACCTCCTGCGCTTCCACCCTACGGCGAGCTGAACACGATTGACCTGCCCCGAGCTACCTGGACGGCGGCGATATCCGCCCGCCGTCGACGCCTGCCTACTTCTTCTCAGGCTCCGGCCCCAGGTCCTTCGACAGCTTCCGGCACGGCACGTCAGCCATCTTCGCGCGCAGCGCCATCCCGGTGTCGTACGTCAGCAGCGTGACCGGGCCGGCCGCCACCGTTCGCAGCGCGAGGGCCCGGTCCACAATCTCGTCATCCTCGTCCGGCAACCGCACATGCCCTGGGGGGTCCGGCAAGACCTCGACCTCCGTGAGCCCCAGTTTGGCCGGTCCGTTCAGAAGACGGTCCAGCACCGCCAGCCCGTACCTAGCCCGCCACCGGGCGTGTGTCGAGGCTCTGGACTCCTTGAGCCGGTCCAGTTCGTCAACCACCATCATCGGAACAGCGACGCGGACCTTGCCTGGAAAGCCAGCCAGTTCGAAAAGTTCGGTGTCTTCCAACTTCTCCTCATGCTCGATGAAGAAGCTGGTGTCCAACACGAGCGTCGAGACGTCCTCCGTCCATCTGCGGATGGTGTCCCGGGCGGATGAGGCCGCCCGGTCTAGGTCTTCCATGCGTTGCCGGAGCTCCTGATTTACCAGCCCGGTGGACACCTTCGGAACCAACTTGCCCTCCATGTGGCCGGCACCGCTCAGGAGAGCCCAGTAGACCGGGGTGAAGAACAGCGCTTCTACGTCCTTCGCTCGAATATGGGACCTCAGCAGCCGCGCCTGCTCCGTTGTCCACGTCAAGTAGTTGAGCAGGCACTCCTCCGCGGAGGAGTAGTTGCCCAGGTTCTCGGCCTTGGTGCGGGCCGACTGCAAAAGGTTGAAAACTGCATCCAACCTGGCACCGGGTATGGGAGTGACGATCATCCACGGATCATGCCAGAGCCCGCTGCTCACCATCCGCCCACTTAGACCGTGTCCTATGTGGTGAGGCGGACAAGGCGGTTGTAGCAGCAGAGGGCGGCGGCGAGTCCGAGAAAGGCCAGGTAGTTGCGGGGATCGC
>NZ_JBVHNF010000045.1:0-14432 GCF_055558055.1 Streptomyces sp. NPDC025833 | reverse complement strand
TTCGCGATCTCCCACAGCCCGTCCGGAACAATCCAACTCCACGTATCCCGCCCCATGCTGAGTCCAACGACGCCTCACCACATAGGACACGGTCTTAGCTGAGGTCCATTCCCGGAATCAACAGCAAGACGCCACTCGGACACGGGTGGTCCGGTGCCGGTGCCGCCGCTTGCTCCCGCAGGTGTCCTTCCCCGGTCGCGTGCCGCCCTTTCCGCGGACTGTGTCCCGGGCCCCGTCCGGCTTGCATCGGTGTCGCGGACAGGACCGGCACCTATGCTCTCACCTCGTACACACTGCCGAGGCATACACGAGCGAGGGCGGGGCGATGGCGGAGCGGAGCGTGCGCTGGGGGATCCTGGCGACGGGCGGGATCGCGGCGGCGTTCGCGGCGGACCTGGTGGATCTGGCGGACGCGGAGATCGTGGCGGTGGCGTCGCGGCGGCCGGGTCCGGCCGAGGCGTTCGCGGAGCGGTTCGGGGCGCGGCGGGCGTACGGCGACTGGGAGTCGCTGGCCGCGGACCCGGAGGTCGACGTCGTGTACGTGGCCACGCCGCACGTGGCGCACCGGGCGGCGGCCGGGCTGTGCCTGACGGCGGGGCGGAACGTGCTGTGCGAGAAGCCGTTCACGCTGAACCTGCGCGAGGCGGCGGAACTCGTCGCGCTGGCCCGGGAGCACGACCGCTTCCTGATGGAGGCGATGTGGATGTACTGCAACCCGCTCGTCCGGCGGCTGAAGGCGCTGGTGGACGACGGGGCGATCGGCGAGGTGCGCACGGTGCAGGCGGACTTCGGGCTGGCCGGCCCCTTCCCGGCCGCGCACCGGCTGCGGGATCCGGCGCTGGGCGGCGGCGCGCTGCTGGACCTCGGGGTGTACCCGGTGTCGTTCGCGCAGTTGCTGCTGGGCGAACCGGACGGGATCGCCGCGAGCGCGGTGCTCTCGCCGGAGGGCGTCGACCTCCAGACCGGGGTCGTGCTGTCCTGGGAGGGCGGCGCGCTGGCGGCGCTGCACTGCTCGATCGCCGGTGGTACGCCGGTCACCGCGTCGGTGACCGGCACCCGCGGCCGGATCGACGTGCCGTCCGGTTTCTTCCACCCGGAGCGGTTCGTGCTGCACCGGGACGGCCGGGAGCCGGAGGAGTTCGCCGCCGATCCCGCCGACGGGCCGCGCACCAGCCTGCGGCACGAGGCGCGGGAGGTCATGCGGGCGCTGCGGGCGGGCGAGAAGGAGTCGCCGCTGGTGCCGCTGGAGGGCACGCTGGCCGTACTGCGGACGCTCGACGCGATCCGGGACCGCGTCGGCGTCCGCTACCCGGGGGAGACGGGCGAGCCGCTGCTCACACCGGCTTGAGCCCCTGGTCGCCCACCTCCGTCACGAAGGACGCGGCCGTCGTGACCGGCGCCCCGGGCCTGGTCACGTACGGCACGGTCTTGAAGTCGGCCCGCGCCTGCTCACGGCCGAGCGTGACGCCGACGTAGCCGCGCCGGCCGTTGTAGAACTTCAGGTGCGGGTTGGCGGTCGTGTAGGTCTTCCAGTTCGACGGCTTCTCGGATCCGTCCTTGCCGCTGGTGATCGAGGTGGCGACGATCTCGGTGCCGAGGGTGCGGGAGGCCGGGTCGTCGAAGTCGTCCTTGATGTCGAAGGCGTATCCGACGTGCACGTCGCCGGTGAGCACCATGAGGTTGTCGACACCGGCGGACTGGGCACCGTCGAGGACGCGGCGCCGGGAGGCCCGGTAGCCGTCCCAGGCGTCCATGGACAGCTTGGCGACCGGGTTGAGGTCGAGCTTGCGCTGGGAGAAGGTGACCTGCTGCGGGACGACGTTCCACAGGGCCCGCGAGTGGCGCCAGCCGTCGAGCAGCCAGCGCTCCTGGGCGGAGCCGGTCATGGTGCGGGCCGGGTCGTCGACGACGGGGCCGGGGAGCTGGGCGCCGTCGCCGTAGGCCTGGTCGGAGCGGTACTGGCGGGTGTCCAAGATGTCGAACTGGGCGAGCCTGCCCCAGTGCAGGCGGCGGTAGAGCCGCATGTCGGCGCCGGAGGGCCGCTGGGGGCGGCGCAGCGGCTGGTTTTCCCAGTAGGCGCGGTAGGCGGAGGCGCGGCGCAGCAGGAACTCGTCCGCGGGGCCGTTGTCCTCCGGGGTGTCGTCGGCGTAGTTGTTCTCGGTCTCGTGGTCGTCCCAGGTGACGACGAAGGGGTGGGCGGCGTGCGCGGCCATCAGGTCCGGGTCCGATTTGAACAGGGCGTAGCGCAGCCGGTAGTCCTCCAGCGTCACTGTCTCGCGGTTGTAGTGGGCGGGCAGGGTGCGGTCGGTGTAGTTGCGGGCGTTGCCGGTGGCGTTGACCGCGTACTCGTACAGGTAGTCGCCGAGGTGGAAGACGACGTCCACGTCGTCCTCGGCGAGGTGCCGGTACGCCGTGTAGTAGCCGTCGGCGTAGGCCTGGCAGGAGACGGCGGCCAGGGTGAGCGTGGCGGGGCGGCTGCCGGGCAGCGGGGCGGTGCGGGTGCGGCCGGTGGGGCTGACCCAGTCGCCGGCCCGGAAGCGGTAGTGGAGGACGCGGTCAGCCGGGAGGTGGGGGACCTCGACGTGTACGGCGTGGTTGAACTCGGGGTGGGCGAGGGCGGTGCCGCGCCTCACGGTCCGGCGGAAGCGCTCGTCGTGGGCCAGTTCCCAGTGCACGGTGACGCGCCGCGCGGGCATTCCGCCGTCGGGCTGGTACGGCTGCGGGGCCAGGCGCGTCCACAGCAGCACGGAGCCGGGCAGCGGGTCGCCGGAGGCCACCCCCAGGGTGAAGGGGTTGTCGGTGATCCGCCGGGCGTCGAATTCGGTGGCGGCCGCGGTGCCGGCGGCGGGCACGTTCACGGCGAAGGCGAGCGCGGCGGCGGCGCCGGTGACGGTGAGGAACCGGCGCCGTCCCACCTGGCGGGCCGCGGCGCGCAGTTCCGGAGCGTGCTGGGACGGGTGTGCTGCGGGTGTCATCCGGTCCTCCCCTGTCACGATGAATGCAGGGGGCAGTCGACAGGGTCGGACCAACCTCGGCGGGTCAGGCTCTTGGCAGGCGCATGACGTTCACATGACGGAATGACGAGTTCCGTGCTTGGGGTGCCCGCCTACGGCGGCCCGGCCATGAAGCCGACCACGGACCGGCCCTGACTCATGACAGGACGTCTGCTTCGTCGAAGCGGCACCTCCTGGACATCGACATCCGCGCGGATGCGGTGCGGACGAGCCGGGTGCCGCCACCGACCGGCGCTGTCGCGGGCGACATCGACGTCACTTTCCATCACGACATCGCGCTGCACCAGGACGGCATCGAGGGTGCGCTGCGTCCCCCAGCCTGTCGAGAACGTCCAGCCCGTCCACGGATGCGCGCCACGCGGCGGGGCAAGATGGTCGGCGACAGCGCGGCCGGTTGGAGGTCCTCACGTCCGCGGGTGCGGCGGTCGGAGCCGCGGACCGTCACGGCAATACGTCGCTGTGGAGGGCGGTGCTCTGCTCGCAGGGCGAGCCGCTGGTAGGCATCGTGCAGGCAGATTCGCGGGAACACGTCCTCCCACCCGTCATTGGTGCAGGTCACGCGCCTAGTAGTGCTTCGTTAGGTTCTGGGTCTGGTTCTGCTGGTGGTGAGGGGGCGGCCGCAGGTGGTGCAGGTGCCGGTCCAGCACCTCAGCAGGTCCTGGAGGGCGTCCAGGACCTGGTAGAGGGTCAGGCCGGCGTCTGGGCTTTTGGGTCGAGCCGTCGCAGGGTGAGGAAGGCCTGGGCGGCGGTGACGAGGGTGACGTGGTGGTGCCAGCCGCGCCAGGTGCGGCCTTCGAAGTGGTCCAGACCCAGGCCGTATTTGAGCTCGCGGTAGTCGTGCTCGATCCGCCAGCGCATCTTCGCCCACCGCACCAGGTCGGCGACCGGGGTGGTCGCGGGCAGGTTGCTCATCCAGTAACCGGTCGGCCCGTCGGCTTCTTCGGGCCGTTCGACCAGCAGCGTCCTCACGGGCAGCACGCCGTCCCAGCGGCTGCGTCCACCTGCCTGTTCCTGGGCGGTGCGGCAGGCTTCCTTCCCCGACGGCCGCACCTGGATCACGGCGAAACGCGAGGTCATCGCGCCTTTGCTGCCCTGCCGCCAGGTGACCTGCTCGAACACAGCCCCCTCCAGGAGGCCCGGCAGAGGGCGGGGCGCCTCGCGGTATCGGGCCAGGGTCGGCGGCCCCAGACCGCCGTAAACGGGCTGATACGGCTTGGCGCCGGCAGGCCGTGCGACCTCCTTCGGGTCGACGGCCATGACATAGGACCAGCCGCGCTCTTCCAGCGCGAGCCGGAAGGAGACGCTGCGTCCGTAGCCAGCATCGGCCACGATCACGGGCACCTTCAGGCCCTGCGAGGCCAGCCGGTCCAGCAGCCCCACAGCCAGCCGGGTCTTGGACACATGCCCGACCTCTTCGGGAATCCCGGCCCGCTGCCGCCGCCGGTCGTCGTGCACCCATTCCCCGGGCAGGAACAGCTCCCACTCCAACGGGCACGACGCCGCGTCGGTGGCGGCGTGCACACTGACCGCGACCTGGCAGTTCGCCCGCTTGCCCAATGCTCCGCAGTACTGCCGGGCCACCCCGACCGAGGCAGTGCCGCACTTGGGAAACGACACATCATCGACGACCCACACCTCGGGGCCGACCGCCTCGCACAACCGCTGGGCGATGCGCCGCCGCACCGGCAGCCAATCCCACGGCGACTGGTTCACGAACTGCTGCAGGGCCTGCATGTTCCCGTCCGGCAGCCGCTCGGCCATCGGCTGGATCGACTTGCGCCGGCCGTCCAGCATCAGCCCCCGCAGATAACAAGCGCCCCACCGCCGCTGATCCCGCCGCGGCAGCGAAGCGAACACATCGGCAACGAACTCCGATAACTCACCCCGGAGCCGTTCCACCTCCCCCAGCCTCATACCGGAGACGATGCCCACCATCAGGCAAGACCACCCGACGTAACGAAGCACTACTAGGTCTCCGGCAGGCCCGGCGAACTCGAAACGCTGGAGAAGCTCACGTCGTGGCTGCGCTGGCACACGCTCCGCGTGGACGTCCTGTCGGCGCCACGGCTGCCGAGCAGTGGGCCAGCGTGCTCGGCACCGTGCAGTCGGTCAACCGCCGGCCCCAGGAGCACGAGGAGCACCGCTCTGCGCGCCGCGCCGCCACCTGACGATGCCGCATGACCGGAAAGCACACGCGCGGCGGGGCGAAGGCCGCCGAGCGGCTCGGCGAGTCCCGGGCGCTGGCCTCGGTCGTAGACGACGAGATCGGCGAGGCCTTCGAACTCCCCTGGGGAACTTCCGCGGTGAACACCTGCATCTTGCGGCGCGCGGCGGTGCTGTCCTGGCTCAGGTGGCGCCGGGAGCGCGGCTACGACGGCCCGGTAGGGCCCAGCCATCCCCGCGACGGCCAGGGAGGGCCGTCGTCGTGCGGAGCCGGCTCACGCGGTGCACGGAATACCCCCGCGACGACGGGAAGGACGGCACAGCGGACGGGAGCGGCGCCGCATTCGAGTTGCGGGCCCTGCCCGCCGAGGAGCGCGAGCACGACGTCCTGGACGAAGACGTCGCCCGCGTCTCCCCGCTCAAGCACGCCCAACCTCAACGTGCTCGGCCGCTACTACTTCACCGCCAGTGTCCCCGCCGGCCGCGCACTGTGCCCACTGCGCGATCCTGACCCGCCGGAGCTGTTCGAGGACGACGACGGGAGCGGTCGAGAGTGACGGGCAGGGCCTGGCCGGTGGCGCACGGCGCGCGGCCCCCGGCTCAGGGTGACTGCGGGGCGACGTGTCGCAGGCCGTCGAAGAGGAGGGCGGTGATCTGCCGGGCTTCGACCAACCAGCCCTCCGTGGCGCGCATTCCACAGACGCCGCCCAGGGCGCGCAAAAGGGTGGAGCCTGTGACGTCGTCGCGGACGGTCCCGGCCGCGCTGCCGGCTTCGAGCAGCAGGGAGAGGGCGTTGGCCATACGGGTGCGTGCGTCGTCGAAGACGTGTGAGTCCGTCGCCATGATGCTTTCCAGCACACTGGACATCCCCTTGCCCACCGCCGCGTGGTCCACGAGCAGCAGCAGGAAGCGCCGTAGCGCCTCCTCTGGGGCGTGCTGGTCCAGCAGGACGCCGGGCGTGGCGCACAGGTCGTCGACCTCTTTGCGGTAGACCTCCTCGATCAGCGCTTCGCGGGTTTCGAAGTGGCGGTAGAGCGTTCCGACAGCGACGCCGGCGCTGCGGGCGATGTCCTCGACGTGCGCGTCGGTGTCGCCGCCGAGGAACGCCTGGCGAGCCGCGGACAGCAGTGCCTCGCGGTTGCGTCGCGCGTCGGCACGCAGCGGGCGTGATTGCGGCAAGAGAACCTCCATAAGGTGAGTCCAGCTCCGTTTACGTATACCTTTTCCGGAGTCAGGTTCATCTTACGGAGGAGAGACCCCATGCCCATCACGGACAACAGCCTCGACGGCCTTCGGGTACTGGTCACCGGCGGCAGCCGTGGCCTGGGCGCGGCGACCGTGCGCCGCTTCGTCGCCGCAGGCGCGACCGTGCTGACGGCCTCCCGCAGCAGGCCCCAGGAGGACAGCGGTGCCACATTTCTCGCGGCGGACCTCTCCACGCAGCAGGGGGTGGCCGAACTCGGCCGCCGCGCCGTCGAGCAGGTGGGCGGCGTGGACGTGCTCGTGAACAACGCGGGCGCGGCAAGCTCCCCGGCGCCGACCCTGAGCCGGTCGGACGAATCCTGGCAGGCGGACCTGGAGATGAACCTCCTCAGCGCCGTGCGCCTGGACCGGGCGCTGGTGCCGGGAATGGTTGAGCGGGGCTCCGGCGTCGTCGTGCACGTCTCCTCGATCGCCAGCCAACTGCCTCAGCGCACCGAGGCGTCCTACGCCGCCGCTAAGGCCGCGCTCAACACCTACAGCCGCGAACTGGCCACCGAGGTCGGCGAGCACGGCGTGCGCGTGGTCTGTGTCCTTCCCGGCTTCGTCGTCACCGACGGCGCCACCGCCCACCTGAAGCACATGGCAGAGAAGCAAGGCATCACCACCGAAGAGGTCACCCAGCAGATCGTGGACCACCTGAACGTTCCCATGGGCCGCCCCGGCGACCCCGAAGACGTCGCCGAGATGATCGCCTTCCTCGCTTCCAGCCGCGCGAAATGGCTCACCGGACCACAGTTCCGCGTCGACGGCGGCATCATCCCCACCGTCTGAGCGACCACCGACAGCACGAATAGGACACCCCATGCCCATCAGCCTGACCTCCGTGATCATCGACGCCGCCGACATCAAGAAGGAAAGCTCCTTCTGGCACCGACTGCTCGGGGGCACCCTCACCCCCACGCCGACCCACCACTTCGTTCAGGCCCCCGGCCTCCCGGTGATCGTCGTTCAGTCCGCCCCCGGACACACCGCCCCGAACTGGCCGGACGGCACCTCCCAGCAGATGCACCTCGACTTCGGCGTAGACGACCTCACAACCGCCGACCGCACGGCCACCGACGCCGGCGCCACCCGACTGCGGCCCACCGACGAGGTCACCCGGGAAACCCGGACCGTTAGCCGGGTCTACGCCAGCCCGGCCGGCCACCCCTTCTGCCTGCGCTCAACCTGAGCCGGTCGCCGTCCACCGAGCCGCGCCTGTCGTCACTGCCTGTTCTCTATCCGCTCGCGTGGTCGGCAGGGTTCGAACAGCGTCCTGGATCGGGTGAGTCGGCCGGTGCGGGGGCAGGGAAGAGGGGCCTCTTGGTAGCTCGCGGTTGTCGAATCCAGCGAGAAGCAAGAGGCCCTGTTGTCGAAGTGTCGCGTGGCCCTGCTCGTCGAGTCCAGTTCGTGCACTCTTGCGTGTGACTGCCTCGCCCATCGATTCGGGAACGCAGCCGACCGGCCGGATCGCCGACCGCGGTACAGCTCGGACATGAGCGATGCCGAGTGGGCTGTGTTGAAAGAACTGCTGCCGGTTCCGGGCTGGCTCTCGGGCCGGGGCGGCCGGCCGGAGGGCTACTGCCACCGGCAGATGATCGACGCGGTGCGCTACCTCGTCGACAACGGCATCAAGTGGCGGGCGATGCTAGCCGACATTCGCCGAGGCCCTCGGACATGCTCATGGCCACGCTGGTCATCTTTGCCCCAGTCGAGGACCCGCAGCTGTCGACGTGCTCATCGAGCAGCTTGCCCCCGACCGGCCCGGTCCGCACAAGGGACAAGGGGCATACATCAATCTGCTCTCGCACCCCTGCCCTTCGAGAGCAACCGGTGCAGAGGGGTGCTTGGTTCGGTTCACGGCCGGGTCGGCCCGACGGGTGTTTCGGGGCTGACGGAGAGAACGTGATCGACGGCTGCGTTGAGGGTCTCGATCTCGGTGATGAGGGCGGATTCGCGGGTAGGCAGGGCGCGTTCGAACGAGAGTCCGTTGAGGATGGTGAGAAGGAACCTGACGTGGCGAGTGTGGTCTCCCGGGGGCAGTGCGCCTTCCTCGGCGAGCACGGTCAGCCAGTGTTCGACCCGGCGCTCCGCCTCCCGCTCGAGACGGAGGTACGCGGCGCGTACCCGTTCAGTCGGCTCGGGCTCGATGAAGTTCCGGTACGTGGCGCCCCATGCGGTTCGCGCGTCTTTGTTGGTGCCGGTCAGGGCGAGAACCTGCCGCAGGCAGTTCAGCAGCCGTTCGCGGGGCGCCAGGGTCTGATCCCGGATCGGGTCGCCGGGCAGCAGGTGTTCGTAGATCCGCTCGAGCAGGCTGTCCTGCAGCGCGCGCTGAGTGGGGAAGTGGAACCTCAGGGAGCCGATGCTCACTCCTGCACGCGCGGCGACAGCTCGCACGCTCAGCTTCGCCGCTGCATCCTCGGCGATCATCTCCGCAGCGGCCTTGAGGATCTTCTCGCGTGTTTCCATGTCCCGCTCTCCTTCGCTTCTCCCAGCGCCTTTCACTGTACTAGCACGCCGTACTAGTGCCGTACTAGTACAGCGTGCTAGCGTCCCTCCTAACACGCTGTACTAGTGGCGGTGCGGCCGATGCACACAGGAAGGGCGGATCATGGCGTTGAAGCAGTGGGCGGCATCAAGGCGCCTCAAGCCGGGCGACGGCAGGGAACTGCAGCGGTTCCGCTGGTGGCAGCTCCCCGTGCGCTCCCTGTTCTGGTTACGGCTTCCCGGTGACGGCGGGCAGGAACGCCTGCACGCCGTCGACGTACGGCATTGGGCGCGGATGGACAACAGCAGGATCCGGGCGCATCTGTTCCTGGACGGCAGGCATGTGGCCGAGTCGAAACTGCCCGCGCTCCTCCCTGTCGACGGGGGCGTCATCGAGGTGGCGATGAGCAGCTACGGCATCAAGCGCTGCCACTATCGCCCCTTGGGCGGACAGCCGTCTCAGCTCACGCCTGACCCCGCCTCCGCGGAGGGGCGGAGGGCGCGCTTCGGTGTCCGCCATCCGGGACTGAGCCGGGCGGTCGCCATCGGATCGGTGTTGCTGGTGGTCATCGGTGTGGGCCTGAACCTGCTGCAGCTCGCTGAACTTGCCTCTCACATCCCCCCCGTCACACAGCGGGTCGGAACCTTCGTATCGCCGATACACCTGCCGATCTGGCTGAACCTCGCACTGGGAGGCGGGGCCGTTCTGGCGAGCATGGAGCGTGCACTCCGCCTGCGGTACTCCTCCCTGCTCGACGCGGCCGGTCGCTGACTCATCGAAGCGAGGAAGGCGCGACCACGTCAGCCCTCTTCGGCCGGCCTCTCGCACGACCGACGCAGCCGGGCTGCAGGTCACGGCACACGTAGGACGAAAGGAAGATCATCATGATCCAGTTGAGGCCACGGGCCTCCGCCAAGTACGGGGCTGCGTTCGCCGCAGCCCTCATGGTCCTGACGGGGTGCTCGTCCGGGGCCTCAGGGGTGCGCAGCACGTCCGCAACGGGCGCGTCGGCCCCGGCCCCCTCCCCTGACCCGCTCACGTGGAGCGCGTGCGGGAAGAACCTGGAATGCGCCACGATCAAGGTGCCGCAGGAATACACCGACCCCGAGGGCGCGCAGATCCCGCTCGCGGTCATGCGGCACCGGGCCACCGATCCCGACCAGCGCATCGGCAGCCTGGTCTTCAACCCGGGCGGACCCGGGGTCGCCGCCACCGAGACACTGCGTAATCTGCCCAAGACAGCCGGCACTCCGGGTACTTTCTCGCCTGCTGTGCTCGCCAGATTCGACGTCATCGCGATGGACCCGCGCGGCGTCGGCCAATCGCAGGCCGTTCGCTGCCTGACCGACAAGCAGCGAGCCGACGCCGCCGGCACCTCCTTCGACCCGGCGATCCCCGGGGGCAAGCCTCTGCCGCGACTGCTGGCCGATGCCGCCGCGTTCACCGATGGCTGCGCCAAGAACCAGAACAAAAAGTTCCTGGCCAGCCTGTCCACCGACAACGTGGCCCGCGACATCGACCAGGTCCGTTCCGCGCTCGGCGAGGACAAGATCACGTACTACGGCTTGTCCTACGGGACCGTGGTCGGCCCGATGTACGCCACCCTGTTCCCCCACCGCGTCCGCCAGATGGTGCTCGACGCGCCCGTCGACACCAACCAGTGGTTCGGCAACTCCCTCCCCTTCCAGAACGACGTCGCCGTGGCAAGTGAGCGAACCCTCAACGCCTGGTTCAAGACCTGCCGCGCCGAAGGGGCCGCAGTGTGCCCGTTCGGGGCAGGCGACCCGGAGGCGGCGTTCGACACACTCATCGACACGCTGGAAGCGAAACCGCTGAAGATCGCACCCGCCAAGGGCGCCACCCCGGGCGGCGAACTCGACGGCGCCAAGGCCCTGGAGACCACCCGAGCCCTGGCCGGCGACCAGAACACCTGGCCGTTGCTGACCTCGGCGCTGCTGGCCGCGCAGAAGGGCAACGGCGCACCCCTCTACACCCTGTGGAGCAGCGTCACGGTATCCCCCTTCCCCGTCCCCACCGCGATGTTCGAAACCCACACCGCCGTACGCTGCGCCGACTGGCAGACCCCGGCCGGCATCGCCGCGCACAAGGCCGCAGCCACCAAGGCTGTTGCTGAGGCGGAGCGGATCGGGACCCGGGCCGCCTACTCCGCCCTGAACTGCGCTCGGTGGCCCGCGCCGAACAAGGACCGCGTCACCAAGCCGCTCACCGCCGCCGGCGCGCCCCCCGCACTGGTGGTCGCAGGCCGACTGGACCCCGTCACCCCCCACCACTGGGCCGAGAACATGACCCGGACCCTGGACTCCGCGGTCCTGCTCACACGTGAAGGAGTCGGACACGGCTCCTACGGCATCAACTCGTGTGTCAACAAAGCAGTTGACGCCGCACTCCTCCACGGCACACACCCCGCCAACGGCACCGTGTGCAAGACGGAGACGCCCGCAACCACCCACCCCCTCGTCCCTGCGAAGCGTTGAGTCAGAGGTGGGCGGTGCGGCCGTCGTTGCCGGGGTCACGTTCGTCGGCGGCGGCCGCGATGACCATCCAGGTGTGCGGGAGGTGGGTGCTGGCGAGGAACTGGGCGTTGACGGTGGCTAGCGGCTCGCCGTCGAGGTAGCGGACGGTGGTCAGGGGGAGGAAGGACATGGCCGGGCTCCTGGTGGTCGGGGGCGGCGGGCTGGGGTGCCGGTGTGGTGGCCGCTCGGTGCGGCGGGCCGGGCGGGTTGATCGTCGGGGCGTGGTGGGCAAGCGCGGCAATCCGGTCTGCGGCGGCGCTATCGGGCCGGAGCGGGCGGGTTGATCTCGGGACGGGGGGAAAGGACGGCGACTTACCCCGCGGCGGTATTACCGGGCCGGTCCGGGGACGGCATGCCACCGGCCCTGTGCCTTCCGGGACGGCGGTGTTCCGGGGGTACGGGGCCGGGTGCGGCCAGCGGGGCGGGAGTCAGGCGAGGCGGATGACGGTGATGTCGCCCGCGCGGCGTGAGTCGCCGAAGCGCGCGGCGGCGAGTGCCTTCGGGATGTCGGCCTCGGTGTTGAAGCCGGGCACGATACGCACGGTGTGGCACAGGGTCTGTCCGACGAGTTCCTCGGCGAGATCGGGGCCGGTGGCGCGGAAGTACACGGTGCGGTTGTACGGCTGGCTGGTCTGGGGGGTGGGGAAGACCGCGTACCGGGCGCGGCCGGCGTGGTTGGGCAGGCGCAGCACGGTGTGGGAGGCGAGCGCGAAGTCGGCCCACGCGGAGCGCGCGGCGGGGACGCTGGCGATGACGAAGGTGCCGTCGCGGCGGGTGGCGGTGGCGTCGGTCAAGTCGGCGGTGGTGAGGCTGGCGAGAACGGACGCGCGCAGGTCGTCGAGCGTGGTCACGGAAGGCTCCAGTGGGGTTGGCGGGTGCGGTGGCCCGTCGACGGTTCGGCCGTTCGGCGGGTGCGGTCACGCAGCGGCGGGCCCGGGCAGCCTCACCTTCGGGGCACGGCGGGCGGCCGGACGGCCAGGCAGGCGGGCGGAGGGGCGGCCGGGCGGGCTCACTCTCCAGGCGCGGCGGGTAAGCGCGGCAACCCGGCCACAGCCGCAGTACCGGGCGGCCCGGGACGGGCAGGCCCCGGCCGGGCGGCGGTATGCCAGCGGCCCCGTGCCTTCCGGGACGGTGATGTTCCGGAAGGCACCGGCGGCCTGTGGGCGCGGCAGGAGTGGTCGACGCCCCCCTGCCCGGACTGCTCGACTGCCACGGAAGCAGCGTGTCGTGCAGCCAGTGGCAGGTCGGGTGGCGGCCGGCGTGGGTGGCGGGCAGGTCGGCGGCGAGGTCCTCGGAACGGGGTCAGTCGTGGTCGCAGGGGGCAACACGGATACCGTCGCGGCGGACGGTGACGGCGGTCGGGTCGCCGAAGGCCTGCCGCAGCACGTCGTAGAAACCGCACCCGCCAAAGCGTCATGGAGTGCCATGACGCGCTCGAAGCGCCGCCGGTCCGGGCCCCGGTAGTGCTCGTGGTTTGGGCCGTAGGTGTCGCCCAGACTCGGGCAGCCATCCATCAGCCACAGATCCAGCGCCGTCGCGGCGGGTGGCTCCTCGACGGTGCGCACCCAGATGTAGCGGACGCCGAAGCCGCCCGGGTCGTACGGCGTGTACTGCTGCCACCCGAACTCGATGATGGTCGGATCGTGCAGGACCGCTTCGAACCGCGGGCGCAGTTCCTCGACGGGCCGCTGCCGGGTGCCGTACTCGGCGGCGCCCTCGACCGGAAGCCCGAGGAAGGGCGTGTAGGGGGCACGTGCGTCAGGGAAGGGCATGGTTCCTCACAGGGCAGGTGTGCAGACGGGGCTCGGCGGCCCCGGGCCAGTGGCCCGGGGCGGGAAGTTACGTCGTCGGTGCGCGCACACTGGCCTGCGGGCGGCCAAGCCCGACAATCCCCACGGAGGCATCCGGTCTCCGGTCGCCGGCAGCACCACCCGGACGGCAACGCGGAAGATGCCGTCCGTCGGGCGCGGTTGGGTGGGGCCTTGGGGTATGGCGCGGCCCCGGGGGCCGTGAGGGCGGTCCCGGGGCCGGTGACGGTGAAGCGGAGGCGTGGGGGTCAGTTGGGTGTCTGGGGGGTGCAGCGGCATGACGGGCAGCCGTGCGGGCGGATGATGCCGGTCCAGGCTGACGGCTCCTGAAGGTGGGGGTGGTCGGCGAGCGTGTTCTGAAGGTGCTGCTCGACGTCGGACCATGTCCAGGCGGGATCTCCGAGGCCGCTGGCGTTCATGGCGTGCCGGATGAAGGCGGCCTTGTCCTCGGGGGTGGTGAACCAGACGTCGGCGAACCCCGCCCGGTTGAAGTGTGCGCTGTGGCCGAACAGGCGTCGGGAACAGGTGCGGTACAGGTCGGCGGTGAAGGCGTCGGAGTGCAGGCCGTTTTCGATGAAGGCCATAACGCGGTTCCCGGCATCGGCCTTCTCCTCCGCCGTCGACCACTGGGTGGCCGTGCAGTCGGCGGGCGCCAGGCGGGTCAGGGTGCGCGGGGGGAGGGTGTGCGGTCGCTGAGCAGCGGAAGTCATGGAATGTCCCATCGTCAATGCTCCAACAGGAGGGCGTGCGAGCGCCCTTCGGATGCGGCCCCAGGGAGAGCAGAAAGGGCTGTTCACAGCTGCGCTCAGGGCTGGCGGGGGTGAAGATGGCCGGGCGGAGGCCAAGCACCGCAACCCGGCTGGCCGTGCCGGGCGGTGGGCCGGCCGCACCGTCCCCCCGGGCAGGTGCAGGTCCTGCCCGGGGTGCGGTGCGTGGCGTCGGGGGCGGGCCGGGTTCAGGTGGCCCGGAGGGGCGTAGGTGTGCGGGGCGAGGGCAGTGAGGGCGGGGGAATGTCGGGGGCCGCGCGGAACCGTGGTAGAGGACCGTGCGGTGCGGCGGCGGGTGGTGGCACTGTCCGGGTGCGGCCGGCTAGTACTCCAGCAGCGTTTCGCTATCTTGCCTGGTCACAGGCATCGCCGGGAGTGTAGTGGGCTGCTGGAACGTCAGGGGCGGTCTTGCCGGA
>NZ_JBVHNF010000044.1:0-14758 GCF_055558055.1 Streptomyces sp. NPDC025833 | reverse complement strand
GGTCCCGCAAGACCGCCCCTGACGTTCCAGCAGCCCACTACACTCCCGGCGATGCCTGTGACCAGGCAAGATAGCGAAACGCTGCTGGAGTACTAGTACTGCAACGGTCCTTGTCGTGACTGATGGCCAGGTCGGTCTGACTCCGCTGCCCCGCCTCGGGCCCGTCGCTTCGTCACCCCTGCGCGCCTGCGCCGAGGCTCGAGCGGAGCAACGCCGCCTCCTCGTCGAGGTGGTGCAGGAGGGCTTCGAGGGCGGGGGTGCGGGTGCGGTGGGCGACCTCGGTGACGCCCACCGTGCGGCCCACTGAGGGAAGTTCGACCGGCAGCGCGGCGAGGTGCTCGTCGTCGCGCAGGACCAGTTCGGGGAGGAGTGCCACCATGTCGGTCTGGAGGAGCAGTGCTCGCATGGTGAGGATGGAGGTGCACTCCACCCGGTCGGCTGGGAGGGGCAGCCCTCGGTCGATGAGGAGGGCGCTCAGTTCCTGGCGCAGGGCGGTCCGTTCGACCGGCAGGATCCACGGGTGGGCGAGTGCGTCGGTGAGCGCGACGGCGTCACCGGCCGGTCTTTCCGTCAGGAGCGGGTGTCCAGTGCGGACGGCGAGTCGGATGGGCTCGCGGTAGAGCATCCGCTGACGCAGTGCATCGTCGCCGTCGGCGGGGGCGGGCCCCACCCGGCCGACGATGAGGTCGAGTTCGCCGCCGAGCAGCGCTGGGTGGAGGACGTCGGGGGTGCCTTCGCGGACCACGACGGTGAGCCGGGGGCGCTCCTTCTTGAGGCGGGCTACGGCTCGCGGTAGCAGGACGTTGGCGCCGGCGAGCAGGGTGCCCACGGTGACCGTGCCGTCCTGGCCCTCGCGTAGTCCGGTGAGGTGTTCCTTGGCCCGTCGGATCTCGGCGATCACCGTGTGTGCGTGGCCGACGAGTGCCTCGCCGTAGACGGTGGGCCGCATGCCGCGCGGGACGCGGACGAAAAGCGGGAGTTCGGCGATGGCCTCCAGTTCACGCAGGGTGCGGGTGGCGGCGGGCTGGGTGAGGTGGAGGCTTTCAGCTGCCCGTATGACGCTGCCGTGGTCGTGCACCGCGATGAGCAGGGTCAGGTGCCGGAACTTCAGTCGGCCGTCCAGGAGGTCCATCGCCGGGGCTCCTTCCGGGGAGGCGGTGGGCTGCCCCGGGGCGGGGCCGTACCGCGATATACCAGGATTGCTATGTCTTGCTTACCGATTGGCATTGGATCGGCATAGCTGGGTGGGCGCACTATACCGGCACGCCCCGGGGGTGAGTTTCGGACAGTCCCCGGCTCAGCAACGGAGGTCTGCAAGGTGAGTTCACCCGTGCGGCATTACGTAGGAGGCGGGTTCGACGCGTCCGGCGTGCCGTTCCCGCTCGTCGACCCGGTCACCGGGCGCACCGTCGGCGCGGTGCCGGAGGCGTTGCGGGAGCTGGTCGACCGGGCGGTGGGGGCGGCCCGTGAGGCGCTGCGCGGGCCGTGGGCCGCGTGGAGCCCGGCGGAGCGCTCACGGCTTCTGCACCGGATCGCCGACGGGATCGAGGCGCGCTTCGAGGAGTTCACCGCCGCTGAGTGCGCCGACACGGGCAAGCCCCGGGAGCTGGCCTCGACGGTGGACATCCCGCGCGCGGTGGCCAATTTCCGCTCCTACGCGGATCTGCTGGCCGGGCGAAGCGAGCGGTCCTGGCACACCTCGACGCCCGACGGGCGGGGTGCGCTGAACTACACGGTGCACAAGCCGCTCGGCGTCGTGGCGGTGATCTCGCCGTGGAACCTGCCGCTGTTGCTGCTCACCTGGAAGGTCGCGCCGGCCCTCGCCACCGGCAACACGGTCGTCGCCAAGCCGTCCGAACTCACCCCCGGCACGGCCTGCCTGCTGGCCGAGGTGATGGCCGAGGCGGGCGTCCCGGCGGGCGTGTTCAACCTGGTGCACGGCCGCGGCGCGGACGCGGCCGGTCAGTGGCTGACCGAGCACCCCGGGGTGGACGCTATCGCCTTCACCGGCGAGTCCCGCACCGGCTCCATGATCATGCGGGCGGCGGCGGCCCGGCTCGCGCCGGTCTCCTTCGAGCTCGGCGGCAAGAACGCCGGTCTCGTCTTCGCCGACGCGGACCTGGAGGAGGCGGTGGCGGGCACACTGCGGTCGTCCTTCACCCACAGTGGTCAGGTCTGCCTGTGCACCGAACGGGTGTACGTGGAGCGGTCGGTGTTCGACGCGTTCGCGGCGGCGCTGGCCGCCGGGGCGAAGGAGCTGTCCGGCTACGGGCCGATGGTGTCGGCCGCCCACCGCGACAAGGTCCTGCACCATCTGGAGCGGGCCGCCGCCGACGGCGCCGAGGTGCTGGCGGGCGGCGGGGTGCCGTGCTTCGGCGACGAGCGGGACGGCGGCTTCTGGGTGGAGCCGACCGTGCTGACCGGCCTGCCCGAGGACCATCCGGCGGTGCGGGACGAGATCTTCGGCCCGGTCGTGCACCTGGCGCCGTTCGACACCGAGGAGGAGGCGCTCGCCCTCGCCAACGCCGGTCCGTACGGCCTGGCCGGCACGGTGTGGACCGGCGACGTGCGCCGCGCCCATCGCATCGCCCCGGCGCTCGACGTGGGCATCGCCTGGGTCAACACCTGGAACCTGCGCGACCTGCGCACCCCGTTCGGCGGGGTGAAGGCGTCCGGCATCGGGCGTGAGGGCGGCGACCACTCCCTGGACTTCTTCTCCGAGCCGATGAATGTGTGCGTGAAGCTGTGATGAGCCCCGAGAACACGGTGGTGGAGGCCGCCGTCGAGCGACTGGACCGGGCCCGGCGCACCGGCGTGCCATGCGCCCCGGTGCGGGACCTGCTGCCGGCAGGCGACCTGGACGCGGCCTACGCCGTGCAGTCCCTGCTGACCGAGCGTCGGCTGGCCGGGGGCCGCCGGATCACCGGTTGGAAGGTCGGTCTGACCTCGCCCGCCGTGCAGCGGCAGCTCGGCGTCGAGACCCCGGACTTCGGCGCCCTCCTCGACGACACCGCCGTGCCGGACGGCGCGGAGCTGCCCTGGGGGGCGGTGCTCCAGCCGAAGGCCGAGGCCGAGGTGGCGCTCGTCCTGGAGCAGGACCTCGGGCACGAGCGGCACACGGTGGCCGACGTGATCCGGGCGACCGCCTTCGCGCTGCCCGCCGTCGAGGTGGTCGGCAGCCGGATCCGGGACTGGGACATCACGGCCGTGGACACGATCGCCGACAACGCCTCCAGCGGGGCGTACGTCCTCGGCACCCGTCCGGTGCTCCTGCGGGACGTGGACCTGCGGACCGCGGGGATGGTCCTGGAGCGACGGGGCGAGCCCGTCTCCACCGGCGCGGGCGTCGCCTGCCTCGGTCACCCGCTGCACGCCGCCGTCTGGCTGGCCGACACCCTCGTCCGGCTGGGCCGGCCGCTGCGGGCCGGGGACACCGTGCTCACGGGGGCGCTCGGGCCGATGACGGCCGTGGCGCCGGGCGACGTGCTGGAGGCCCGTATCGACGGGCTCGGTTCGGTGCGCGCGGCCTTCGGGTGCGCCGCCGAGGAAGGAGACCCCCGATGACCCTGACAGACCCGACTACAGAGGTGGACCCGGCCGCGCTGGCGGAGGCGCTGGACGAGGCCGCCCGGGAGGCACGCCCGCTGCCCGGCGGCGGCAGCGGGCTCACCACCACCGCGGAGGCGTACGCCGTGCAGGAGGCGCTGCTGGCGCGGCGGTTCGCCCGGGGCGAGCGGCCCACCGGGGTGAAGCTGGGCTTCACCAGCGCTGCGAAGATGCGGCAGATGGGCGTCTCCGACCTAATCCACGGGCGGCTGACGGACCGGATGGAGATCCCGGACGGGGGGCGCTGCGACGTCTCCGGCCTGATCCACCCCCGGGTGGAGCCCGAGATCGCCTTCCTGCTCGGCGCGGTCCTCGCCCCCGGCGGCGATCCGGCGGCGGCGGTCGCGGCGGTGGCGCCGGCCCTGGAGGTCATCGACTCCCGCTACGACGGCTTCCGCTTCTCGCTGCCGGAGGTGATCGCGGACAACACCTCCGCCGCCGGGTACGCGCTCGGCCCCTGGACCCCGGCGGCCGGGCTGGGCGGACTACGGTCCCTGGCCAACCTGGGCGTGGTGCTGGAGGTCGACGGCCACCCGATCGAGACCGGTTCGACGGCCGCGATCCTCGGCGACCCCCTGCGCGCGCTGGCCGCCGCCGCCCGGCTGGCCGGCCCTCTCGCCCCGGGGACGGTCGTCCTCGCCGGGGCGGCGACCGCCGCCGTACCGCTGCCGCCAGGGACGCACGTGCGGGCTGTAGTGGCCCGGCTCGGCTCCATCGGCCTCACCACCGGGGAGGCGGCGTGATCGTGCCCGGCGCGGCCCCGCCGCGTGGCCGCTTCCCGCACCTGCGGCGCGCGGGAGACCTGGTCTTCGTCTCCGGTACAAGCTCCCGCCGCCCGGACGGCGGCTTCACCGGGGCGAGCGCCGACCCGATGGGCGTCACCGACCTCGACATCCGGGCCCAGACCCGGGCGGTCCTCGACAACATCGCGGCCATCCTGGCCGCCGCCGGCGGCGGTCTGGACGACCTGGTGTCGGTGACCGCCTACCTGGTCAGCATGAACGACTTCGGCGGTTACAACGAGATCTACGCCGAGTACTTCGACGAGACCGGGCCGACCCGGACCACCGTCGCCGTCCACCAGCTCCCCCACCCCCACCTGCTGATCGAGATCAGCGCGGTGGCCCACCTCCCGCAGGACAAGGAACAGCAGCGATGACGATGAGACCGTTCAACCTCCAGGCGTGGATCGAGGAGCACCGTCACCTGCTGAAGCCGCCGGTCGGCAACGTGCAGATCTGGCGAGACGCCGACCTGATGGTGACGGTCGTCGGCGGACCCAACCGCCGCACCGACTTCCACGACGACCCCATCGAGGAGTTCTTCTACCAGCTCAAGGGCGACATGGTGCTCCGCGTCGTGGAGGAGGAGGGCAGGCCGCCGCGCGACCTCCACATCCGCGAGGGCGACGTCTTCCTCGCCCCGGCGCACCTGCGGCACTCCCCGCAGCGGCCGGAGGAGGACAGCATCGGTCTGGTCGTCGAGTTCGCGCGGCCGCAGGGCCACCGCGACGCCTTCGAGTGGTACTGCGTCGAGTGCCACCACCTGGTGCACCGCAGCGAGGTGCAGCTCACCTCGATCGTGGACGACCTGCCGCCGGTCTTCTCCGCCTTCTACGCCGACGATGCCGCCCGCACCTGCGGGCACTGCGGCGCCCTCCACCCGGGCAAGGACTGGCCCGAGGAGCTGCGGCCCCGCACCCGGCGCGACGAGGCGGGCGGCGCATGACCGTCGTCGACGTCCACGCGCACGTCTTCCCCGAGATCGGCCGCACCGAGTCGCGCCGGATCACCGGCTCCGAGGACGGCCCGTGGCTGCGCACCACGGACGGCCCCGACGCCGGGATGATGATGGCCGGGGCCGCCGAGTACCGTCCGGTGCGCCGTACCCTGTGGGACCCGGCCGCCCGCGTCGCCGACCTCGACCGGCTCGGCGTCGACGTGCAGGTGCTGTCCAGCACGCCGCTGCTGTTCGGCTACGGACTGGAGGCGGCGCGGGCCGCCGACTGGTGCCGGACCGTCAACGGGCACCTGCTGCGGTACGCCGCGCACGCCCCCGGCCGGCTGGCCCCGCTGTGCCAGGTCCCGCTCCAGGACACCGAGGCGGCCTGCGCGATGGTCACCGAGGCGATGCGGGAGGGCTTCCACGGCGTCCACATCGGCAACCACCTCGGCAACCGCGACCTCGACGACGGCGCCCTCCTCGAATTCCTCGCGCACTGCGCGCACGAAGACGCGGCCGTCCTGGTCCATCCGTGGGACCTGCCGGCCGGGCCGCGTCACTCCCGCTACATGCTGGCCTGGCTGGCGGGGATGGCGGGCGAGACGCACCTGACGATCCTGTCGCTGATCCTCTCCGGCGCTTTCGAGCGGCTCCCGGCGTCGCTGCGGCTCCTGTTCGCCCACGGTGGCGGCAGCTTCCCGTATCTGCTGGGCCGGGCGGACAACGCCTGGCACCGGCGGGACATCGTGCGCGCCGACAGCCCGCACCCGCCGTCGTACTACACCGAGCGCTTCGCCGTGGACTCGGCCGTCTTCGACCCCGGGGCGCTGCGGCTCCTGGTGGACGTGATGGGCGCGGAGCGGGTGCTGCTCGGCTCCGACCACCCGTTCCCGCTGGGCGAGGAGTCCATCGGCCGACTGGTGCGGGAGAGCGGCCTGGCCCCCGCCGAGCGGGAGGCCATCCTCGGCGGCAACGCCGTCCGCTTCTTCGGACTGACCCCCCTGCTGAAGGAGGCCGTGCGGTGAAGGCCGCCGTCATCGGATCGGGCAACATCGGCACCGATCTCCTCATCAAGATGATCCGCGGCTCGGGGCTCGTGACCGCCGCCGCCATGATCGGCATCGACCCGGACTCGGACGGGCTCGCGCGGGCGCGCCGGCTCGGTGTGCCGACCAGCTCCGACGGCGTCGCCGGGCTGATCGGCATGGACGGCTTCGACGGGATCGACGTCGTCTTCGACGCCACCTCGGCCGCCGCCCACCACCGCAACGCCGCCGCGCTCGCCCCGTACGGCAAGACCCTGATCGACCTCACCCCGGCGGCCATCGGCCCGTACGTCGTCCCGCCCGTCAACCTCGACGAGCACCTGGACGCGAAGAACCTCAACATGGTCACCTGCGGCGGGCAGGCCACCGTGCCGATCGTCGCCGCCGTCTCTGCTGTCACCCCCGTGCACTACGCGGAGATCGTCGCCTCGATCGCCTCCCGGTCCGCCGGGCCGGGCACCCGGGCCAACATCGACGAGTTCACCGAAACCACCTCCCACGCCCTGGAGCGGGTCGGCGGCGCGGCCCGGGGCAAAGCGATCATCGTCCTCAACCCGGCGGAACCGGCGCTGCTCATGCGCGACACCGTGCACTGCCTCGTCGACGACGCCGACACCGGCCGGATCGCCGCGTCGGTGCACGCGAAGACCGCTGAGGTCGCCGCGTACGTCCCCGGCTACCGGCTCAAGCAGGAGCCGCAGTTCCGGACGCTCGCCGCCGACGACCCGCTGGTCCGGCTCGGCGGCGGCGCCCGGCTCCTCGTCTCGGTCTACCTGGAGGTCGAGGGCGCCGCTCACTACCTCCCCGCCTACGCCGGAAACCTCGACATCATGACCGCCGCCGCGCTGCGCACCGCCGAGCGCCTGGCCGAACGGAGCACAGGCCGATGACCCGGGTCTATGTCCAGGACGTCACCCTGCGGGACGGCATGCACGCCGTCTCCCACCGCTACACCCTCGATGAGGTACGGGCGATCGCGGCCGCCCTGGAGGCGGCCGGCGTGGACGCCGTGGAGGTCGCCCACGGCGACGGCCTCTCCGGCTCCTCCGTCACCTACGGCCCCGGCGCCCATACCGACTGGGAATGGCTGGAGGCGGCGGCCGAAGTACTCGACCGGGCCCGGCTCACCACTCTGCTGCTGCCCGGCATCGGCACCGCCGCCGACCTGCGCCGTGCCCACGCGCTCGGCGTCACCTCCGTCCGCGTCGCCACCCACTGCACGGAGGCGGACGTCTCCGCCCAGCACATCGCGCTCGCCCGCGAACTGGGCATGGACGTCTCCGGCTTCCTGATGATGTCCCACCTCGCCCCGCCCACCGAACTGGCCACGCAGGCAAGGCTGATGGAGTCGTACGGTGCGCACTGCGTGTACGTCACGGACTCCGGCGGCCGGCTGACGATGGACGGCGTGCGGGACCGGGTCCGGGCCTACCGCGACGCGCTCGACCCGGCCACCGAGATCGGCATCCACGCCCATCACAACCTCGGCCTTGGCGTCGCCAACAGCATCGTCGCGGTGGAGGCCGGTGCCCACCGCGTCGACGCCTCCCTCGCCGGGCAGGGCGCGGGCGCGGGCAACGCGCCGCTGGAGCCGGTGGTGGCGGTCCTCGACCTGATGGGCCTGGAGCACGGCTGCGCGCTCTTCCCCCTGATGGACGCCGCCGAGGAGCTGGTCCGGCCGACCCAGGACCGACCCGTGCGGGTCGACCGGGAGACGCTGACGCTCGGCTACGCGGGGGTGTACTCCAGCTTCCTGCGGCACGCGGAGACGACGGCCGCCCGCCACGGCCTGGACACCCGGGACCTGCTCGTCGAGGCGGGCCGACGGCGACTGGTCGGCGGGCAGGAGGACCTGCTCACCGACATCGCCCTCGACCTCGCCCGGCCCGCCGCCCCCGCCCGTCCCGACCACGGAGCCCACTCATGCTGACCGACCTCACCACCCGCGCCGCCGCCCTGGACGCCGCCGACCCGCTCGCCGCCGTCCGGGACCGCTTCCTTCTCCCCGAGGGCATCGTCTACCTCGATGGCAACTCCCTCGGCGCCCTGCCCGCCGCCGTCCCGGCCGCCGTCGAAGACGCCGTACACCGCCAGTGGGGCACCGACCTGATCCGCTCCTGGAACGCCAACGGCTGGTGGGAGGCGCCGGTGCGGACCGGCGACGCCGTCGGGCGGCTGGTCGGCGCGGCCCCCGGGCAAGTCGTCGCCGGGGACTCGACCAGCGTCCAGCTCTTCAACACCCTGCTGGCCGCCGCCCGGCTGCGCCCCGGCCGCCGACTGCTGCTGACCGACCCGGACCACTTCCCCACCGACCAGTACATCGCCGACTCGGTGGGCCGGCTCCTCGGTCTCGACGTCCGCCGGGTGCCCGCCCGGGACGCCGCCGCCGTGCTCGCCGCCGAGGCGGGGAACGTCGCCGTCGCCGCGTACGCGCCGGTCGACTACCGTACCGGCGAGCTGTACGACATGGCCGCGCTCACCGCCGCCGCGCACGCCGCTGGGGCCCTGGCGCACTGGGACCTGTGCCACGCGGCGGGCGCCCTACCGGTCGCACTCGACGCGGTGAACGCGGACTTCGCGGTCGGCTGCGGCTACAAGTACCTGTCGGGCGGACCGGGCGCCCCGGCGTTCGCGTACGTCGCCCGCCGCCACCAGGAGACGTTCGACCACCCGCTGACCGGCTGGCACGGACACGCCGAACCGTTCGCCATGGCAGGCACGTACACCCCGGCGACGGACATCACCCGGGCCCGCATCGGCACGCCCGCGCTGCTCTCCCTGATCGCCCTGGAGGCCGCGCTCACCGCATTCGACGGGGTCGAGATGGCCGCCGTACGGAAGAAGAGCCTCTCCCTGACCGGCTTCTTCCAGGAGTGCGCCGACGCCCTCCTGGACGGCCTCGGCTTCGCCCCGGCCACCCCGCGCGAGCCGGAGTGCCGGGGGAGCCAGGTCGCGCTGCGCCACCCGGAGGCGTACCCGCTGGTCGCCGCGCTCACCGCGCGGGGTGTGATCGGCGACATGCGCGCCCCCGACCTGCTCCGCTTCGGCTTCAACGCCCTGTACGTCTCGCACGCCGACGTCCTGCGCGCGGTGGTCGAGCTGCGCGACATCGTCACCTCCGAGGCCCATCTCGCCCCCGCGTTCCAGCAGCGGCCCACCGTCACCTGAAGCCCTCGCCGCCCGCTCCCCCCCTCCCTCCCCGCCCCCGAAAGGACCGTCCGATGCGCTTCACCCGCAGGAACACGGCTCTCGCCACCGTCGCCGCGGCCGCCGTCACCGCCGGCCTGCTCGCCCCCGGCGCGTCCGGCGCGACCACCGCCGCCACCGACCCGAACGTCCTCGCGGTGTGCGCCGACCGCCGACCCGGGCAGGCCGACCCGGGCGCGTACGGGATGCAGCTCGACGGCACCTTCCGGCACCCCGCCCTCACCCCGGTCGACGAGGAGTCCGAGCACCCCTTCCCGGGGCGCCGGGCAGAGTACGACACCCGCTCGTACATCAAGAACATGAAGGTCGAAGCGGCCTACGAGGGAGCCGGCTTCACCCCCGACTACTTCCACACCTGGCAGAACGTCGTCGATTTCGACGGCCGCCGCTACCTCTTCCAGTACGACCGCTCCGAGGGCCGCGTCTACGACATCACCGACGTGCGGAAGGTGAGGGTCGTCGAGAAGCTGAGCCGCGAGGACGTCGGCGGCGACGAGAGCCGCCCCAACGGCGACTGGGCGGCGCACGACTACTGGGGCGCCTCCACCATCCAGTGGAACAAGAAGCTGAACGCGTACGTCATGGTGCAGAGCTTCGAGAGCAAGCGGCAGATCTCCGAACTCTCCGACCACCCGCCGCTCGACAAGTACAACAACCCCGAGGGCGTTCGGAAGCTGCGGGAGAAGCCGGGGCTCAAGGGCTTCAAGGTGTACCGCCTGGACGGCCCGCGCAAGAAGGACTGGAAGCTCCTGGCGACCGTCTCCACCGACTCCACCCAGGCCGACCCGCTGCGCAGCGACCCGGCGTCGGCGCAGCAGGGCTCCGGCTCGATGGACGTGCCGTACTGGACGGGCGAGAAGTACATGTTCATCGCCACGGCGCCGGACGACACCTACTCCGGCACCGAGTACCCCACCAACCTGCACTCGGCCGGCTACCAGTCCTGGGACATGACCGACCCGGCGCACCCGAAGCTCCTCGACACCTGGCACCTGCCGGGGCAGCGCACCGGGGAGGACGCGGCCTATCGGAAGAATCCGCGCTGCGGCAACCGCACCAGCTGGATGGGCGCGCGGATGCCGCTCTTCCTCCCCAAGCCCGTGGAGAGGGGCGGGCGTTACGCCTTCGCCGCGATGGGCGGCTACGGCCTGACGGTCCTCGACGTCTCCGACCCGTCGAACCTGCGGACCGTGAGCCACCTCGATCTCCCGGCGTCGGTCTCGGGCACCGAGGGCGACAACATCGACGTCTCCCAGTACGAGAAGACCGGAATGATCTACTACTCCGGCTACCCGCTCACCGAGGACTGCTACGAGCCCTACAAGGACGTCTACCAGATCGACGCCAAGGACCCGAAGAACCCCCGCGTTGTCGGCGTTCTCCCCCGCCCGGTGCCGCCCAAGTCGGCCGGTATCACGGATTACTGCCAGCGGCGCGGCAGCTTCGGCCCCAAGCGGACCGGCTACTACACCAACCCGGGCAAGCACGATGCCGGCGTCCTCGGCTACGGCTTCTACAACGCGGGCGTGCAGTTCTTCAACGTGTCCAACCCGGCCGATCCGGAGATCTCCGCGTACTTCGTGCCGAAGGCGTACGGCCGCGACACGGCGGACTACGCGTACGGCAACCAGACCCACGGGGTCTACGTGGAGTGGGACCGGAACATCGCCTGGGTCCTGACCAACCACGGCATCTACGCCCTGTCGTCGAAGGTCCTGGGCAAGCCCGACCTCGACGCCCCCGCCAAGCCGTTCCGCAACAGCGAGTTCTGACCCTCCCCCTGTTGTCCACCCCCGTGCAGAAGGGCCCTACCGCCATGGCCTCACCCAGCGACTCCGCACCCCCCGCCCCGGCGGCCGCCGACGGAGCCAGACCCGCTCCCGACTCCGGCTCCGGTAAGGGGCTGGTCCGCTCGCTCACCCACCGGCAGACCACCATGATCGGGCTGGGCTCCGCGCTCGGCACCGGCCTCTTCCTGGGCTCCGGCTCGGCGATGTCCGTCGCCGGGCCCGCCGTGATCGTCTCGTACGTGATCGGGGCGGTCCTTGTCGCGATCATCGCCGTGCTGCTCGGCGAGATGTCCGCCGCCCACCCCGTCCAGGGCTCGTTCGGCACCATCGCCTGCCGCTACCTGGGCCCCTGGGCTGGCTTCCTCAGCAGCTGGCTGTACTGGTTCAGCGCCGTCGTCGTCATCGGCACCGAGGTCGTCGCCTCCGCGCTCTACATCCGCTGGTGGTGGCCGGCGGTGCCGATGTCGGTGGCGATCCTCGCCGTCGCGGCGATCGTCCTCACGGTCAACGTGATTAGCGTGAAGTCCTTCGGCACCACCGAGTTCTGGCTCTCCAGCATCAAGGTGACAGCCCTGTGCGCCTTCATCCTCTGCGCGGCCCTGCTGGTCCTCTTCGGACTGCCGGACTCCGAGGCCACCGGCTTCGCGCACCTCACCGACGACGGAGGCTTCCTCCCTCACGGCTTGAGCTCGATCTGGCTGGCGATGTCCGTGGTGATGTTCGCGTACGCCGGCTTCGAAGTCGTCGCCATCGCCTCCGCCGAGGCCGCCGACCCGCAGCGCACCATACGCACCGCGATGCGCCAACTGGCCTGGCGACTCAGCTTCTTCTACCTGCTCTCCATCACCCTGGTGCTGGCCCTGATCCCATGGCGCCGGATGGCGGACGGCGACGGCAGCATCGAAGCGAGCCCCTTCGTCCGCGTCTTCTCCGAGATCGGCGTGCCCGCCGCCGCGACCGTCACCAACGCGGTCGTGCTCATCGCCGCCATGTCGGCCGCCAACGCCCACCTGTACGGCGCCTCCCGGCTGCTCCACTCGCTCGGCGACGACGGCCTCGCGCCGAAGCCGCTGGCCCGCCTCAACCGCCAGGGTGTCCCAGCGGTCGCGATCGCCGCATCCACCCTGGGCATCGCGGCCGCGGCCCTGCTCGCCTTCTACGACGTCAGCGGCCTCTTCGGCATCATGATGTCGATCGCGATCTTCGCAGTGATGCTGGTATGGCTGCTGATCCTGGCCTCGTACGTCGCCTTCCGGCGCCACCGCGCGGCGCACCCAGGGGAGTTCACCGGCTTCTCCGTCCGGGGCGGCGACAAGCTCGCGGTCGTCGCGGGGCTCGGCGTCCTCGCGGTCGCGGCGACGGCGGTGAAGGTACCCGACATGCGGCAGGCGGCCGTCATCGGCATCGCCTTCACCCTCGCCCTCCTCGCCTGCTACGCCCTGACGGCACGGCGGCGGCGCCCCTAGCGAGCTGGTGCACGGTTAGCGACGAGACTCCGAGGGCTTTGTGGCACCGGTGCTCACGCTGTCGTCGAGGGCCCTGGTCTGCGGTCTGCTGTGGGAGAGCAGGTCGGCGGCCTGGGCCACGTCGCTTATGTACTCGCGTCGGCCGAGGTGTCGGGCCAGGGCCCGCCAGTTCTTGAAGTGGGCGATGCCGTGCTCGACCCGGATGCGGCGGGAGGCGTGAGTCTTGCACTGGCGCTCATGCATCTCCTCGTACCAGTCCGGGGCGTTCTACTTGAACCTGCGGTGCGGTGGCGTCACGACGCGTCCGCCGGTCTGAGCTCCGGGTCCCTCGGTAGCCGCGCCGGCAAGGATCTCAACTGCTGAACCGTGGCCAGGAGCTTGACCAGCCCTCATACTGCAACGGTGCTTGTCGTGACTGATGGCCAGGTCAGGGGCTGTGTCCGCGTCGTTTGTAGTGGCTGGTGCGGGCCTGGTGTTGGCGTCGTCGGCGCCGGGTCGGCCAGTGCAGGATGTGTTCGACGGGTGTGGGCCGGCGGTCGGTGAGGCGGGTGATCAGCCGGCGTATCTCGGCGAGGCTGAGGTGGATGAGCTGGGAGGATCCGTTTCTGCTTTGTCCGTGTCCAACTGGCGGGCTCGCAGGACGGTCAGGCAGGCGTGGGCGGCCATGGCGAGGGTCATGTGGCGGTGCCACCCGGGACAGCGGCGGACCTGGTAGTCGTCCAGCCCGCATTCCTGCTTCGCGCTCTGGAAGCACTCCTCGATAGCCCATCGGCTGCCCGCGACGCGGATCAACTCGTCCAGGGTCGCCTCGGCGGGGCAGTAGGCGATCTAGTAGGAGATCTCCTGCGGACGGGCGACGCTGCGACGGGCGATCACCCAGTGACGGCGGTCGGGCCGATGCCAGGGCCGCACCTCGATGCGGGCCCGGTCGTAGATCCGCAGGCCGTGCGCCCCGGTGCCGCAGGAACGGCGCTTCCATTCCTGCCGGGCAAGTCCGTGGAACAGGTCGTGGACGGGATGGTCGATCGCCCAGCGGGTGACCACGGCGTCGTGACGGGCGGTGACCATGACGTGGAAGACGTCCGCCCGTCCTCAGCTCCGAGCGCCAGCCCTTGGAAAAGCCGTAGGCGGCATCCGCGGTCACCCACCGAAAGGGGATCTCGTCCGCGATGGCGCGGCGGATGATCGCCTTGGCCATGGCCACCTTGGTCTCGAAGGCGACGGTGTCGTCGATGCCGGCCCGGCGGCACCTTTCACGGTCGTCCGTCCAGGAGGCGGGCAGATACAGACGCCGGTCGATCAAAGTCCGCCCGCGGTCGGTTGCATAGGCGAGGAAGACGCCGACCTGGCAGTTCTCCGTGCGTCCGGCGGTGCCGGAGTACTGCCACTGCACCCCGGCCGACCGCGTCCCCTTCTTCAGGAAGCCGGTGTCGTCCACGACCAGGACGGCGCCCGGGTCGCCGAGGTTGTCGACCACGTACCGGCGCACGTCGTCGAGTACCTCGTCGGCGTCCCACTCGATCCGGTTCAGCATCCGGTGGATGCGGTCCGGGCCCGTGTAGCCGGCTTCCTCCGCCAGCGTCCAGCCGTTCTTCCGCTGCAGTGCAGCGATCAGCCCCCGCATGTAGGCCAGTGCCGACTCACGCGGCTCCGACCTGCTGAACCGGTGCGCGAACCGCTCATGCACCGCGCCCAGTCCACCCGCCCACAACCTGGCATCAGCAAGGTCCCCACCCACAACCCCACCAACGACCGACCTGGCCATCAGTCACGACAAGCACCGCTGCAGTACTAGTACTCCAGCAGCGTTTCGCTATCTTGCCTGGTCACAGGCATCGCCGGGAGTGTAGTGGGCTGCTGGAACGTCAGGGGCGGTCTTGCCGGACCGCCCCTCCAACGAATGACATCGAGAACTGTCTGC
>NZ_JBVHNF010000043.1:0-15764 GCF_055558055.1 Streptomyces sp. NPDC025833 | reverse complement strand
CGCGCGGGCGGCAGGCGAAGGCCCGCCCGCCGCCGCACCGGCACCGCACCCAAAACCACCGACCAGGCATGACCTGACCCACCACGCGGCACCCGCAGGTCGTCAAGTCCACGGCGACTACACCGCGTACGTCACCGAGGGCGGCCTCGACACCGTCACCCGGTACGAACTGCGGAAGGCGGTCTGGGGCTCCCTGAACGACACCCACCCGCACGAACTGGCCTGGGCACGGTGTACGCGGGGGACGAGCGGGCGATGCGCGTCGTCAAGGGGGACCGGGTGGGCGGCGGCGACGCGATCCGTCCCGCCTTCCCCGCGGATCCGGCCGGGCCGGGGGAGGAGGGGCTCGGCGTCCAGCGGCTGCACCGGACGCTGATCGGGCTGCGCCGCCGCCACCCCTGGCTGGTGCCGCGGTTGGCGGACCGGGGGCGGCACGTGACGTGGCCGACGGAATCGGCCGGTGTTCCCCACCGGTGTTCGACGCGGCGAACGCGTTCCGTCGCCGCTGATCCGCCGATCGATGCGCCGGTCGATAGGCCGGTCGATACGGGCCACAGGTGTTTCCTGGTTCACTGTTGCTTCCCGGCAGCAACACGGAAGGCCCAGCTCCCGCCATGGTGTATCGGAGTACGGAACGCACGAAGCAGCGCGCGCAGACCAAGGAGGAGGCGCTCGTGCGTGCCGCGCACGAGCTGGTGGCCCGAGAGGGTTTCGCCGGGGCGAAGGTGGCCGCGGTGGCCAGGGCGTGCGGGGTGAGCGCGGGCTCGCTCTACTCCTACTTCGGCAGCAGGGACGAACTGCTGGCACAGGTCTTCCGGCGGGCCGCGGGGCGTGAACTGGACGCCGTGCGCGGTGCGGTGGACGCCGCGCCCGCACATCCCGGGGCCCGGCTGGAGGCGTTCGCCGAAACGTTCACCCGGCGTGCCCTGCGCGGGCGCCGGCTGGCGTGGTCCCTGCTCTTCGAACCGGTCTCGCCGACCGTGGAACAGGAACGGCTGGTGTACCGGCGCGAGTACGCGCAGCTGTGCGAGGGCGTCATCCGGGACGGCATCGCGGCCGGGCTGTTCGCCCGGCAGAACGCGGCTGTCGCGGCCAGCGCCGCCATCGGCGCCATCTCGGAGGCGCTGGTCGGCAGGCTCTCGCCCGAGGTGTCGCGGAAGCCGGAGGTACCGGACGAGCAACTCGTCGCCGAGATCCGTGACTTCTGCCTGCGCGCCCTCGGCCGCGCGCCTTCCTGACCGTCCCGCACCCCAGCCCCGCACTCCAGAAGGCTCATTGCCTCGTCCCCGTACCCTCCGTACCATGAATTGAACGAGGATTCAGAGCTTGATCTGCGACCTTCACCTGTAACGGGGGGACCTGTGCGGCACAGCGAACAAGTGGCGATGATCAAACGTCTTCTCGCGCTGCGCGAGACGCGCCGCGACGAGAAGATGCTCGACGAAGTCGTCACGATCCCGGTCACCAAGTACACCGACGAGGCGCTCCTCGAACGGGAGATCGCCTCCGCCTTCTCCCGCTACCCGCTGATCGCGGGGCACGCCTCGGCGCTCGCTGAACCAGGTGCCTACCTCACCAGCGACTGGGACCGGTTCCCCTACCTCGTCGTCAGGGGCGAGGACGGCCGGGTCCGCGCCTTCTACAACCAGTGCCGCCACCGCGGAGCCCGCCTCGCCGGGCAGCCGGCGGGCAAGGTGCAGAACTTCGTCTGCCCCTTCCACGGCTGGGTCTACGGGCTCGACGGCACCCTGAAGGGCATCACCCGGGCCCATGACTTCCCCGGTGTGAAGACGTGCGACTACGGCCTGGTGGAACTGCCCGCCGCGGAGGCCGGCGGCCTGATCTGGGTCGGCCGCACGCCCGGCGAGACGCTCGACATCCCCGGTTTCCTCGGGACGTTCCACGACGACCTGGTCAACTTCGACGTGGCCTCGCTCGTTCAGTACAAGAAGACCAAGGTGGTCAAGGAGGCCAACTGGAAGCTGCTGATCAAGACGTACCTGGAGGGCTACCACGTCCCGTACCTGCACCGGGACACGCTCGCCTTCGCCTTCAAGCGCGGGGTGATCGCGCACGACGAGGACGGGCCGCACATCCGGCTGTCCGCGGCGCGCACCAACATCGGGGAAACCGCCCGGAAACCGGAGGAGGACTGGCGCATCCTGGACTACGCCTCGGTGTACTACACGCTCTTCCCCAACACCTTCTTCATCCTGCACCCGGACTACGTCTCCATCAACACCTTCTGGCCCCTGGCGCCGGACCGCACGATATGGACCCACGAAATGCTGTACCGCGACAGTGACTTCCCCGGGTCCGCCGGGCAGAGCGCACTGGCCAAGCGGTTCCGGTTCACCAATGACACGGTCTTCGACCAGGAGGACTTCGCCATCGCCGAGGACGTGCAGCGGCACCTGCCCCACGGAGGCAGCGACCACCACGTCCTGGGCCTGGCGGAGGGCCTGCTCGCGATGTTCCAGCAGAACATCGACGAGCGGCTCACCGACCCGGACGCCACCACCCCCACCTCCCCCCGAGCGACAGGACTCCACTCATGACCACGGACCTCACCGGTTTCGCCCACGGCATCTTCAAGGCGCAGCCGTTCAGCATGTTCCTGGGCGCCGAACTCACCTCCGTGGGACCCGATTCGGCCGAGATCCGCATCGTCAACCGGCCCGAGATCCAGCAACAGCACGGCTTCGTGCACGGAGGGGTCCTCAGCTACCTGGCCGACAACGCGCTGACCTTCGCCGGCGGACTCGCCCTCGGCGGCGACGCGCTCACCGCCGAGTACAAGATCAACTACGTGCGGCCGGCCGTGGGTGCCTTCGTCATCGCCCGCGCCAAGGCGACCGCCACGACCCGGCGCCAGGCCGTCTGCCAGTGCTCGGTCTACGTCACCTCGGAGCAGGGCGAGGAGCACCTGGTCGCCCTTGCGCAGGGAACGATCGTGAGGGCGGGCAAGCAGGAGGACTGAGCCGTACGAGGGCTGGTACTCCAGCATAGTTTCGCCATCTGGCCTGGTCGGAGGCGTCGTGTGGAGTAGGCGTGCTCGTCCGCCGAGTCCGCGTTCCGCATGGCGAGGGGAGTGGGACCGGCGAGCGGGCCCGAAGCCCGCGCTCGCCGGCGCTCGTCTCCTACGCGGTGCGTCGGGCCCGCATGGTGCGCCATCTCTCCAGGGCGCCCTCCATCTCCTGGTGCGCGAAGGTGAAGAAGTCCCGCATCTCCGTCATGCGTGCGCCCGCCTTGGTGTCCGGGCCGCCGAGGGGCTCGATGCCCTTCTCCGTCGTGGCGATGAGCTGGGTGAAGAGGCTCTGCTTGGTCGCGGTCCCGAGATACCACGCGTCGTCGGGCAGCAGATAGACGTCGCTGCGCGAGCCCAGCACCGGCTCGCGGGCGATGAGACCGGCCTGCTGGAGGTAGCGGACGGCGCCCGACACGGCGGCGGGGCTCGCACCGAGCCGCTGGGACAGGTCGCTGGCTGTCAGACCCTTCTCCTCCGTCGTCATCAGCGTCATCAGTACGCGCGCGCTCATCCTCGGGAAGCCCCACTCCGCGAACAGCATCGCCATTTGTTCGACGAAGTGCCGAGTGGCTTCCTCGTTCCTGCCTCCAGCCAAACTCACCAGCTCCTTCGACCGTGGTGCGCAGGTCACGCACGTCTCCATCATCTCCCAGGATCATGACATTCAGTCGCTTCACAAACAAGTGAAAGGTCTGTAGCATCCCGATCGTGAACGCAACCGACGTGATCAACGCTCAAGGTCTGCGCAAGCAGTTCGGCCGGGCCGTGGCGCTCGACGATCTGGATCTTCAGGTGGCCCAGGGGGAGGTGCACGGGCTGCTCGGGCCCAACGGGGCGGGCAAGTCCACCACCATCCGCGTCCTGCTGGGCATGCTGCGCTCGGACGGCGGGTCGGTCACCCTGTTCGGCGGCGATCCCTGGCGGGACGCCACCACCCTGCACAAGCGACTCGCCTACGTACCCGGCGACGTCAGTCTCTGGCCCAACCTGAGCGGTGGGGAGACGATCGACCTGCTCGGCTCGATGCGCGGTGGCACGGACAAGAAGCGCCGTGACGAACTCGTGGAACGCTTCGAGCTCGACCCCAAGAAGAAAGGCCGTGCCTACTCGAAGGGAAACCGGCAGAAGGTGGCGCTGGTCGCGGCGCTCGCCTCCGACGCCGAGCTGCTGATCCTCGACGAGCCGACCTCCGGGCTCGACCCCCTGATGGAAGCGGTCTTCAGCTCCTGCGTCGCCGAGGCCAAGGAACGCGGCGCCACCGTCCTGCTGTCCAGCCACATCCTCAGCGAGGTCGAGGACCTCTGCGACCGGGTCTCGATCATCCGGTCCGGCCGCCGGGTCGACTCCGGCAGCCTCGACGAACTCCGTCACCTCTCCCGCACCACCGTCACCGCCACGGTGACCCGTCCGTTACCCGGCCTCGACTCCGTGGCCGGCGTGTACGACCTGCGGACGGAGGGGCGCTCGGTGCACTGCCAGGTCGACCCCGACGCGCTGGAGAAGGTGATGCGCCTGCTCACCGACGCCGGCCTGGAGGCGCTGACCAGCCGGCCGCCGACCCTCGAAGAGCTCTTCATGCGCTACTACTCAGGGGAGCAGCAGTGAAGGGCGACGGGCTCGCAGGACTGCCCCAACTGTCCAAACTCGCCACCCGCCGCGACCGGCTCATCCTGCCGCTGTGGTGCTACGCCCTGATCGGGAGCGCCGTCTCCACGGCCTCCAGCGTCAAGGGCCTGTTCGGCGACCATGCGTCGCGCGTGGAGTTCGTGGAGGGAATCCAGGCCGCGTCCGGCGCGATCGCGCTGTACGGCAGGGTCGGAGGCACCTCGCTCGGGTCCATCACCACCTGGCGGACGCTGGTACTCGGCGCCGTCCTGGCCTCGGTGATGTCCGTGCTCCTCATGGTCCGCCACACCCGGGCCGAGGAGCAGACGGGACGCCAGGAACTCGTCGCCGCGGGCGCCGTCGACCGCAAGGCGCCGCTGGTCGCAGCGCTGCGACTGGTCATCGGCGTCAACCTCGCGGTCGGCGTCATCACCGGTGCCGTCCTGCCCGTCACCGGGCTCGGCGCGGGCGGCGCGTTCGCCCTCGGCCTGTCGATGGCGGGCTGCGGCATCGTCTTCGCCGGCATCGCGGCGGTCTGCGCCCAGCTCTTCGAGGCGTCGCGCAGCGCCAACGCGGCCGCGCTGTCCCTGCTCGGCGGTTTCTACCTGCTGCGCGCGGTGGCCGACATGAACGAGGACTCGTCCTGGCTGCTGTGGGCCTCCCCGATCGGCTGGGCCGAGCAGGTACGCCCCTACGACGGTGACCGCTGGTGGGCCCTGGCGGTGCCCGTGGTCGCCGCGGTCCTGCTGACCGCGCTGTCCTTGCGGCTCCTGAACCGGCGGGACTTCGGCTCGGGCGTGCTGCCGAGCCGGCCCGGACCCGTCTACGCGGGCCGCGACACCCTCGGCACCCTGGGCCTGGCCTGGCGGATGCACCGGGGCAGCCTGCTCGGTTGGTCGATCGGCGTCCTGGCGGCGGCGATGGTGTTCGGCTCCTTCGTCCGCGACGTCGGCAATCTCCTGGACAGCGACCGGGTGCAGGAGATCATGCAGCGCCTCGGCGGCTCGCAGGACATGGTCGACTCGTACGTGGCGTCCATCGTGGGCGTCTTCGGCATCCTGGCGACGGTGTTCGCCCTGACGGTGATCGTGCGGGCCCGAGCCGAGGAGGCCGGGGGACGCATCGAGCTGATCTTCAGCGGCACGCCGAGCCGGGCCGCCTGGATCCTCAGCCACCTGACGTTCGCCATGGGCGGCGCGGCCGTCCTCCTCGCCGTCGCGGCCTTCGGCATGGGGCTCTCCCAGGGCCTCGGCGCGCACGACGTCGGTGGCGCTCTGGCCGACGTCTTCGGCGCCGTGGCCGCGCAGCTCCCGGCCGTCCTGTTGATCACGGTCCTCGCCGCGCTGCTGTTCGCCGTGATGCCGCGCTGGACGGCGGCAGGCTGGGGTCTGCTGGGGCTGTTCGGCTTCATCAGCCTGGTCGGACCGCAGCTGAAGGTCAGCCAGTACGTCCTGGACGTCTCGCCGTTCACCCACGTACCGAAGCTCCCCGGCAACGAGGTCGTCGCGACCCCGCTGGTCGTGATGAGCGCCCTCGCCCTGGCGGGCCTGGCCGCCACGCTGGTGGCGTTCCGCCGCCGCGACCTGTTCGGCTGACCGCACCGCAAGACAGAGGGCAGGGGGCATTCACAACCCCTGCCCTCTCTCTGCGCTACGCCTTGACCGTCTCCCGATGCGACCCGGTGAACAGCGAAGACGCCAACTGGGCGCGGTCGTTGACCCCGATCTTGCGGTACATGCGCGTCAGGTGCTGCTCCACCGTGCTGACCGTGATGTAGAGCAGCTTCGCTATCTCGCTGTTCGTGTGCCCGAGCGCCACGAGGTCCGCCACCCGCTGCTCCGCGTCCGTGAGGACCACAGCGGGCGCGGGGCTCTCGGTGTCCGGCCGTTCCCGGTCCGAGGGGAGCAGCCTGCTGAGCGGCTCCGCCGCGCACGCGTCCGCGACGATCCGAGCCTGGGACCCGATCACCCGGGCCCGCCGCGTCTCACCCACCGCGTGATACGTGTCCGTGAGATCGGCCAGCGTACGAGCCAGCTCGTAGCGGTCGCCGCTCTCCTGCAGCGCGTCGACGGCCTGCCGCAGCAGCACGAGGCGTTTGCGCGGCTCGTGCGTCGCGGCCAGCAGCCTGAGCGTCGCCCCACGGGTGCGCGGCGAGCCGCCGCGCTCGGTGCACTGCGCCTGTTCCTCCAGTACCGCACGCGCCCGGTCGCGTTCGCCCATGCCCAGCAATGTCTCACCGACACCGTTGCGCCACGCGATCAGCCCCGGTACGTCCACACCCCAGCGAGCCATCAGCTCCCCGCAGTGCCGGAAGTCCGACAACGCGCTGTGCCAGTCCCGCATCGCGATGCTGTACCGGCCCCGCGCGTGCAGGAAGTGCAGCCCGGGACGGCTCCGGAGCATCGCCTCCTGAGTCGGCACGTACAGCAGCTCCGTCGCCTCGTCCTCGCGCCCCATCGCGGTCAGCGCGATGAGCTTGCTGGCGAGCGGCGCTCCGACCGCCACCCCCCACTCGTCGGGCGGTACGAGGTCGAACCAGGCGGTCGCATGCCGCACGGCCCCGGCAAGGTCACCGAGGCGCACACAGATCTCCGCGCGCACCGCGTGCAGCCGGGCCGCGCTGCCCCGCTCACCCCGCGACTCCGCCGAGCTGATCAGCTCGTCGCAGTGGGGCGACGCCAGCGCGGGTTGGTCCGCGTACGTCAACGTCAGCAGCGCGCACTCGATCGTGTCCAGGTCGGTGCCGTACAGCCGGCTCCCGTGGAGGACCTGCTCCGCCTTGGGCACCGCACGGCCCGACGGGCCCTGCGTCAGCACCGCTTCCAGCGCGGACACCGCGTTGTAGCGGCGCCGGCTCTCGGTGGTGGACGGCACGCCGGACGGCTCCCGGCCGTCGTCCGCGTCGTCCGGCAGCAACTCCAGCAGCGGCGCGTACGAGCAGCGCAGCCACAGGCGCGCGGCATCCAGCTCCAGCGGCGTATCGGCCGTGGCGGACTGGTCCGACGCGGCCAGGTGCCGCAGCACGTCCTCGGCGGCCTGCACCCGGCCGCTCCACAGCAGCGCCCGCACCACCCTGAGGGTCTCCCCGCCGCTGAGACGGCCGGTGCGGACCGCCTGCACCAGATCGGTGACCCTCTGCTCCGGGACGGTGGTGCCCAGCCGGTGTTCCGCCAGGAGCAGCGCGGCCCTGATCCGCGCCAGCTCCCCCTTGTCCTCACTCAGCCGGCAGGCCAGCCGCAGGTACTCGGCCGCCGTCGCCGCCCGGCCCTCGGCCAGCACCGTGGAGGCCGCCGAGTCCAGCACGGACATCGCCCACGGTGCCCGCACCCCTTCCCCTGCCAGCAGATGCGCGGCCACGACGGACGCCGAACAGCCCTCCGCGTACGTCAGTTCGGCCGCGTCGCGCTGCAGGGCGGCCGTCGCCTCGGGGCCGAGGTCGGCCAGTACCGCCGACGCGGCGTCCGGATGCCGGAACGCCCCCTGACTCAGCAGACCCGCCGCCTCCAGCGCCGCCAGACAGTGCGTGACCTCCCCGGCCTCCAGACCCAGCAGCCGCGAGATCCGCTCGGGCGCGCCGAGGACGGCCAGCGCCCGCACCACCTGGGTGGCGGGTGCGGGAGTGCGGCGCAGACAGGACAGGAACGCCCGCTGGTAGCCCGTCGACGACTGCCCGGCACCCTGGACGTCGGTCAGCGCCCCGTCCAGCAGCAGGGGATTACCGCCGCTGACCCGCAGCGCCCAGTCCGCGACCCACTGTGCGCAGTCCTCGCCGAGGCGCTCCGTCACCACCTCCCGCACCTGTTCCGCGTCCAGCGGCGTCAGCCGGATCCCCCGCGCATGCGGCAGCCGCAGCAACTGCTCCACGAACCCCGCGCACCGGTCTCCCGGGCCGTCACTGTGACTGAACACCGCGACCAACGCGGCGTTGCGGATACGGCGCCCCAGATACGCGAGGCAGGCCAGGGACGCGGCGTCCGCGTGGTGGATGTCGTCCACCACGATGGCCACCGGCCGGGACGGGGCCAGACCGAGCAGGAGTACGGACAGGTGATGCACGATCTGGGCGTCCACCGCGGACAGCCTCGTCACCGGACCGTCCGGCATGCCCGTCATATGGGCCCTGCCGTGGGCGAGCAACTGGTCGGCCTGCTCACGGGCCGACTCCGACAGCGGTGCCTCCGCGAGCAGTTGGGCGATCACTCCCAGCGGGATGTTCTCCTCGGACTCCGACGCGACCGCAGGCAGGACCAGACCGCCGGCGGCTCGCACGCACCGGGTGAAATCGGCCAAGAGCGTCGTCCTGCCCATGGCCACGGTTCCGCAGACGGTGGCGATGGCGCCTTCACCGGCCAGGGCGCCGTCCAGCAGCCCGGACAGCAGCCCGGGGGCCCGCGCACGTTCCCGCGCGCTCACGTTCCGGTCTCAGCGAGTGTGACGACGGCCCGCGTGCGGTGCGGTCCCGGACGTCTGTACAAGGCCGGAAAGCGGACTGTGCAAGAACGGGTGGGCAAAAGGGTGGGGGGAATGGCGAACATATGCGTTCGTACCTTCCTTCACGCGGTGACGGGGTGCCCGAACGACGGCTTCGGCACGCTCGATCAAGGTGTGAGGTTGTTCGAGACGTGCCATCTGCGTCAAGAGTGCGCCTGAGTGCTTGAAGTCCGAACTTGAGCAGAATATCAGGGCCTTCGAAGGGCCCCGAGTCACTACACACGCCTGGATGTCCTTCAAGAACGGGAACCGGACAGCGGCCGCGGTGATCCGCACACGGGCGAGCGCCAGGGGTGCGCAGGGGTGAGAACAGGGGTGGTGCCACCGCCTACCTGTTCGAAGACTGGGGCGGGCGGCGAAGCGTGCCGACATCGCCTCCACCTCCGCCGCCGCCCCGTCCGGAAGGAGACTGCGTGCCCGACGAGTCGACCCGCAAGGCGCTGGCACTTGAGTACTGCCGCCGGATGAACGCCGGCGACATCGACGCAGTGCTCGAACTGTTCGCCCCCGACGTGGTGTTCGAGGACCCGGTCGGATCCGGCGAACAGACCGGCATCGAGGCCCTGCGCGCCCACATCACCCGCGCGCTCGTCGACGACCGGGCCACGGAACTCCCCGGCACCCCGGTCGCCGCTCACGACGACGAGACCGTCGTCATGCCCGCCGTCATCGAGCTGCGTCCCCGCAGCTACCCCAAAAGGATCCAGATCTCGATCATCGGCGTGGTGCGGATCGGGCCGGACGGCCTGGTTCACGACCTGCGCGCGCTGTGGGGCGACACCGACGTGACAGTGCTCGGCTGACCCCGAAGACCTCTGACAGGAAGGCACACGCCATGACCGAGGTTCCGGCCGGGGCCCGCCCGCTGCCCACCACACGCACCACCCCCCTGGATCCGCCCCCGGAACTACTGGAACGCCAGCGGGAGTGCCCCGTCGACCGGCTCCGCTACCCCGACGGCAGCGAAGGCTGGCTCATCACCGGATACGACCAGGTCCGCGCCGCCCTCGCGGACTCCCGCTTCAGCTCCCGCAAAGAGCTCCTGCGCTCGCCCGTCCAGCCGCAGGGACCCAGCGCCGCCAAACCCGGCTTCTTCGTCTACACCGACCCGCCGGAGCACACCAAGTACCGCCGCCTGCTCACCGGCCTGTTCACCCTGCGCCGGATGAACCAACTCGCCGAACGCGTCGAGGAGATCGCCGACGACGCCCTGGACGCCATGGAGCGCACGGGCCCGCCCGTCGACCTCGTCCCCGCCTACGCGCTCACCCTGCCCTCCCTGGTGATCTGCGAACTCCTCGGCGTCCCCTACGGGGACCGCGAGGTCTTCCAGCACAATTCCACGGTCATCCAGGACATCAACACCCCCATCGAGCGGGCCTACGCCGCACTTGAGGAGATGCAGAACTTCCTCGCGGACCTCGTCGAACGACGCCGTGCCGAACCCTCCGACGACATCCTCGGCAGCCTCGCCGCCCACGAGGAACTCACCGTCGAAGAGGTCACCAACGTCTGCTTCCTGCTCCTCGCCGCGGGCCACGAGACCACCGCCAACATGCTCTCCCTCGGCACCTACGCCCTCCTCACCAACCCCGACCAGCTCGCGCTCCTGCGCTCCGGCGGGACCACCGTCGAGGCCGCCGTCGAAGAGCTCATGCGCTATCTGACGGTCAACCACTACGGCCCCATCCGCGGCATCGTGGAGGACTTCGAGTTCGAGGGCTGCCCCATGAAGACCGGCGAGACCGTCACCCTCTCCGCGTTCGCCGCCAACCGCGACCCCAAGCACTTCGCCGACCCCGACCGCCTCGACTTCGTACGCGGCGGCCGAGGCCAGCTCTCCTTCGGACACGGCATCCACCAGTGCATCGGCCAGCAACTGGCCCGCATCGAGATGCGGATCGGCTTCCAGGCCCTCTTCGACCGCTTCCCGAACCTGCACCTGGCCGTACCGCAGGAAGAAGTCCGCATGCGCGACAGCATGCTGATCTACGGCGTCACCTCCATGCCGGTCGCCTGGTAGGCCGCCCGATGCACGTCGACGTGGACCGCGACCGCTGCTGCGGCGCCGGTATGTGTGCCCTTGAAGCCCCCGAGGTGTTCGACCAGGACGAGACCGACGGCCTCGTCGTCGTCCTCCTCACCGAGCCCCCGGACACCTTGTACGACGTCGTCCGCTCCGCGGCCGAACAGTGCCCCTCCGGAGCGGTCAAGCTCCGCGAATGACCTCCCGGCGCCGGGCGCGCCGCACCAGCGATCGGCAACCGCCTCGGGCCCCCCGAGGCTCCCTCGCGGCTGAAACCGCGTACGGCTGAGAACCGAAGGGCCAGACATGGCAGGTGTGGACCGCTCCCGCATCGACACGTCCGCGCACCGGGCACCCCACCCCGACCGCTGTGAACCGATCGCCGTCGTCGGCATGTCGTGCCGGCTCCCCGGCATCGACACGCCGGCGGACTTCTGGCGGCTGCTGCGCGACGGCCGGCACACCGTGGCCCCGCCCCCCGCCGATCGCCCGGGTATCGGCGGCACCGCGGGAGAGGGCTCCTTCCTGCCCTCCGTCGACGGCTTCGACCCCGCCTTCTTCGGAATCTCCGCGCGCGAAGCCGCCGCCATGGACCCCCACCAGCGCCTCATGCTGGAACTGAGCTGGGAAGCCCTCGAAGACGCCGGCACCCTCCCCACCAGCCTCACCGGCACCCGTACCGGCGTCTTCGTGGGCGCCTTCGCCGACGACTACTCGCTGCTCCTGCACGCCGACGGCCCCGACGCCCTCACCGCCCACAGCACCACCGGCGTCCACCGCAGCATCATCGCCAACCGCGTCTCCTACTTCCTCGGCGCCCAGGGACCCAGCCTGACCGTCGACACCGGCCAGTCCTCCTCCCTCGTCGCCGTCCACATGGCCTGCGAGAGCCTGCGCTCCGGCGAGTCCGACACCGCCCTCGTCGGCGGTGTCAACCTCGTCCTCACCCCGCAGTCCACCGCCCGCATGGAGCGCTTCGGCGCCCTGTCGCCCGACGCCCGCTGCCATACCTTCGACGCCCGGGCCAACGGCTACGTCCGAGGCGAGGGCGGCGCTGTCGTCGTCCTCAAGCCCCTCGCGCGCGCCCTCGCGGACGGCGACCGCGTCCACTGCGTCCTGCGCGGCAGCGCCGTCAACAACGACGGCGGCGGCGACACGCTCACCGCCCCCAGCATCACCGCCCAGCAGGACGTACTGCGCCGCGCCTACGAACGCGCCGGCACCGACCCCGCCCACGTCGGCTACGTCGAACTCCACGGCACCGGCACCCCCGTCGGCGACCCCGTCGAGGCGACCGCCCTCGGAGCGGTCCTCGGCGCCGCCCGGGACGCCGGCCACCCCCTGCCCGTCGGCTCGGCCAAGACCAACGTCGGCCACCTGGAAGCGGCGGCCGGAATCATCGGCCTCGTCAAGACCGCCCTCGTCCTCACCCACCGGCAGATCCCGGCCGGACTCAACTTCACCACACCCCACCCCGACATCCCCCTCACCACCCTGCGCCTGAGCGTCCCCACCGAACTCACCACCTGGCCCCAGGCATCCGACGACGGCGCAGGCCCCCGGATCGCCGGAGTCAGCTCCTTCGGCATGGGCGGAACCAACTGCCACGTCGTCGTCGCCGAAACCGAAACCGAAACCACCCGACCCGGCACGACCGACGAGGACGACACCGGCACCCGCCCCCTGCCCGTCCTCCTCTCCGGACACACCGGCCAGGCCCTGTACGCCCAGGCCGCACGGCTCGCCCAGTTCACCACCGAACGCCCCGAACTCCGCCTGCCCGACCTCGCCCACTCCCTGCTGTCCACCCGCTCCCTCCACAGCCACCGCGCGGTCCTGCTCGCCGCCGACCGCTCCGACCTCGTCGAGAGCCTCGGCGCACTCGCCGCAGCAGAGCCCGCCCCCGGTCTCGTGACCGGCACGACCCGCCCCCACGGCCGGCCCGTCCTCGTCTTCCCCGGCCAAGGCTCCCAATGGCTCGGCATGACCGTCGACCTGCTGGACGAGTCACCGGTGTTCGCGGACCGGATCGCCGAATGCGAGACAGCACTCGCGCCCTACGTGGACTGGCAGGTGGGGGACGTCCTGCGCTCCCCGCAGGAGGACTGGCTGGAGCGCGTGGACGTCGTCCAACCGGTCCTGTGGGCCGTGATGGTGTCGCTGGCAGCACTGTGGGAGTCCCACGGCGTGACCCCGGCCGCCGTGGTCGGCCACTCCCAGGGCGAGATCGCCGCCGCATGCGTCGCCGGAGCGCTCTCCCTGGAGGACGGCGCGAAGGTCGTCGCCCTGCGCAGCCGCGCCGTCCTCGGCCTCTCCGGACGCGGCGGCATGGCCTCGGTCGGCGTCTCCGCCGACCGCGTCGGCGGCCTCATCGCCCCCTTCGGCAAACGCCTGTCTGTCGCCGCCGTCAACAGCCCCGCCTCCGTCGTCGTCGCCGGCGAACCGGGAGCCCTCGACGAACTCCTCGCCACCTGCGAGGCACAGGAGGTGTGGGCACGACGCATCCCCGTCGACTACGCCTCCCACTCCACCCACGTCACGCGCACCCGCCGCTTCCTCCTGCGCGCCCTCGCCGGGATTGAGCCGCGCGCCGCGACCATCCCCTTCTGCTCGTCGGTGACCGGCGAACTGATGGACACCACCGGCCTCGACGCCGAGTACTGGTACACCAACCTCCGCCGCACGGTCCGATTCGAGGACGCCGTCCGCACCCTCCTCGACCAGGGACACGACGTCTTCGTCGAGGCCAGCGCCCACCCCGTGCTGACCACCGCCGTCCTGGAGACGATCGAGGACACCGGCGCCGAGGCCGCCGCCCTCGGCACCCTGCGCCGCAACCAGAGCGGCCCCCACTGCTTCCTCACCGCGCTCGCCCAGGCACACGTCCACGGCGCCCCCGTCGACTGGCAGCCCGCCCTGCCTGCCGACGCCCGCCGCATCGATCTGCCCACCTACGCCTTCCAGCGCGACCGGCACTGGCTCGGCGACCTCGCCGACGCCCCACGCGCCCAGCGCCCCGGAGCCGTCTCACGCCTCGCCGCAGCACCCCGCGAGGAACGCGAACAGTTCCTGCGCGACCTCACGTTCGCGCACGCCGCCACGGTCCTCGGCCGCCCCGCCCTCACATCCGCCGACACCCAGCGCACCTTCAAGGACCTCGGCCTCGACTCGACGAACGCCGTCGAATTCCGCAACCGCGTCAACACGGACACCGGGCTGCGACTGCCCACGTCCCTCGCCTACGACCACCCCACCCCCCTCGCCGTGGTCCGCCACCTCGCCGAGCTGCTCGCGGACCCCGACGGCGCTCCCGCTCCGGCTGAACCGTCGCCGGCCACGACCGCCACCGACGACGATCCCATCGCGATCGTCGGCATGGCCTGCCGACTGCCCGGCGGCGTCAGCTCGCCCGAGGAACTGTGGCGCCTCGTCGCCTCCGGCGGGGACGCGATCTCCCCCTTCCCCGACGACCGGGGCTGGGATCTCGACGCCCTCTACGCACCCGACTCCACCGAACCCGGAACCAGCCACACCCGGCACGGCGGCTTCCTGCGCGGCGTCGCCGACTTCGACGCGAGCTTCTTCGGGATCTCCCCGCGCGAGGCCCTCGCCATGGACCCCCAGCAGCGACTGCTCCTGGAGACGTCGTGGGAGGTGCTCGAACGGGCCGGGATCGATCCGGCCGGGCTGCGCGGCAGCCAGACCGGCGTGTTCGTCGGTGCGATGAACATGGACTACGGCGCGCGGCTCGACGAAGCCGCGAGCGGGTCCGAGGGGTACCTCCTCACCGGGACCACCGGCAGCGTCGTCTCCGGGCGCCTCGCCTACACCTACGGCTTCGAAGGGCCCGCCGTCACCGTCGACACGGCCTGCTCCTCCTCCCTCGTCGCCCTCCACCTCGCCGTCCAGGCCCTGCGCAACGGTGAGTGCTCACTCGCCCTCGCCGGCGGCGTGACCGTGATGTCCACGCCGGGAATGTTCGTCGAGTTCAGCCGGCAGCGCGGGTTGTCGGCCGACGGGCGCTGCAAGGCGTTCTCGGACGCGGCGGATGGTACGGGCTGGGCCGAGGGCGTCGGTGTGCTGGTGGTGGAGCGGTTGTCGGACGCGGTGCGCAAGGGGCATCGGGTGCTGGCCGTCGTACGGGGGTCCGCGGTCAACCAGGACGGCGCCAGCAACGGGCTGACCGCCCCTAACGGGCCCTCCCAGCAGAGGGTGATTCGGCAGGCGTTGGTGGGGGCGGGGTTGTCGGCCGCCGATGTCGATGCCGTCGAGGCGCACGGTACGGGTACGACGCTCGGGGACCCCATCGAGGCCCAGGCGCTGATCGATGCCTATGGGCAGGGGCGGTCCGCTGAACAGCCGCTGTACATGGGGTCCCTGAAGTCGAACATCGGTCACGCGCAGGCCGCCGCCGGTGTGGCGGGTGTGATCAAGATGGTGATGGCGATGCGGGCCGGTGTGTTGCCGCGGACGTTGCATGTGGATGTCCCGTCCTCGCATGTGGACTGGTCCGCCGGTCGGGTGGAGTTGCTCACCGAGGCGCGGGAGTGGCCTGAGGTGGGGCGTCCTCGTCGTGCGGGTGTGTCGTCGTTCGGGATCAGTGGGACGAACGCG
>NZ_JBVHNF010000042.1:0-15857 GCF_055558055.1 Streptomyces sp. NPDC025833 | reverse complement strand
CGCCCCCGCGAACACCGGAAACACCCGGTACAAACCCCGCCCCATCCCCACCCACTGACCACCCTGACCCGAGAACACGAACGCCGACCCACCCGAGTCGCGGGCCTCGCCGGTCACCAGCCCGGGATGCGCCTCCCCGCGCACCAGGGCCGCCAGTGCCTCCGGTCCGGTCACCATGGCCCGGTGCGCGAACCGGGTCCGCGCGGCGAGCGCGGCACCGATTCCGTCCGTGTCGGGGGCCTTGGCCGTGTACGCCTGCAGTCTGCGGGCCTGGGCCCGGAGCGCCTGCTCGGACTTGGCCGACAGCAGCCACGGCACCGGCACCGCCGCCGCAGGGGCAGGCGTGGGAGTGGCAGGAGACTCGGGCGACATCTCCTCGGCCGGTGCCTCCAGGATCACGTGCGCGTTCGTACCGCTGATGCCGAACGCAGACACTCCGGCACGGCGGGGACGCCCCGTCTCCGGCCACGGCAGAGCCTCGGTGAGCAGTGAGACACGGCCCGCCGACCAGTCGACGTGCGAGGTCGGCGCGTCGACGTGCAGCGTCGGCGGCAACTGCCCGTGCCGCATCGCCATCACCATCTTGATGACACCCGCCACACCCGCCGCCGCCTGGGTGTGCCCGATGTTCGACTTCACCGACCCCAGCCACAACGGCTCCACCCGGTCCCGGCCGTACGTCGCAAGCAGCGCCTGCGCCTCGATGGGATCGCCGAGCGTCGTCCCCGTGCCGTGCGCCTCCACCGCGTCTACCTCGGACGGCTCCAACCCGGCATTCGCCAGCGCCTGCCGGATCACCCGCTCCTGCGACGGACCGTTCGGCGCGGTCAACCCGTTGGACGCCCCGTCCTGATTGACCGCCGAGCCCCGGACGACCGCCAGCACCCGGTGACCGTTGCGGCGGGCGTCCGACAGCCGCTCCAGCAGCACCAGACCAGCGCCCTCACCCCAGGCCGTACCGTCAGCAGCCTCGGCGAACGCCTTCACCCGGCCATCGGCCGCAAGCCCCCGCTGGCGGGAGAAGTCGATGAAGGCGGCGGGTGTCGCCATGACCGTCACACCGCCGGCCAGGGCCAGCGAGCACTCCCCCGAGCGCAGCGCCTGCGCCGCCAGATGGATCGCCACCAGCGACGACGAGCACGCCGTGTCCACCGACACCGCCGGACCCTCGAGACCCAGCAGGTACGACACCCGCCCGGAGGTCACGCTCGTCGCCGTGCCGGTGGCCACATAGCCGTCCGCGTCGCGCGAGATCTGGTCCACTCCGCCCGCGTAGCCGGATGCCCAGATGCCGGTGAAGACGCCCGTCTGGCTGCCCCGCAACGACGTCGGGTCGATCCCCGCGTCCTCGAACGTCTCCCACGCCGTCTCCAGCAGCACCCGCTGCTGCGGATCCATCGCCAACGCCTCACGCGGCGAGATCCCGAAGAACGCCGCGTCGAAGCCACCCGCATCCCCCAGGAAACCGCCCGACCGCGTGTACGACGTCCCCGGACCACCGGCCGGATCGTAGATACGACCCACGTCCCACCCACGATCCGACGGGAACTCCCCCACCGCATCCACCCCGCCCGCCACCAGACCCCACAGCTCCTGCGCCGACCCCACCCCGCCCGGATACCGGGCCCCCAACCCGACCACCACCACCGGATCACCCGACACCGCCACCGGAGCCGGCACGGGCGCGACCGTCCGGCGCTCCTTGCCGAGGACCAGCTCGCGCAGGTATTCGGCCAGCCGGGCCGGGGTCGGGTGGTCGAAGATCATCGTCGCCGGCAGCCGGGTCCCGACCGCCGTGGACAGCCGGTTACGCAGCTCCACGCCGGTCAGCGAGTCGAAGCCCAGGTCCTTGAAGGCCAGGTCGCCACCGATCTCGTCGCCGCGGCCCAGCACGGCCGAGGCGTGGGTGCTGACCAGGTCGAGCAGGATCTCGCGTTGCCGCGCCTCGGGGAGCGATCCCAGCTCGCCCGCCAGTCCGGTGGTCCGCACCGGTTTGCGGGCGCGTGCCAGCGCGCGCAGCACCGGCCGGTCGCCCAGCGCGGACACCCTGAGTGCGGCCGCGACCACCGCCGGTTCCGCGGTGTCCAGGCCCCCGTCGAACAGCCCGAGTCCGTGGTCGGTCGTCATCGGCAGCAGCCCCGCGCGGGCGAGGCGTGCACCGTCGGCCTCGGACATCTTCCCGGTCAGCCCGCTGGCCTCGGCCCACTGACCCCAGGCCAGCGACACCCCCGGCAGGCCCTGGGCACGCCGGTACGCGGCCAGGCCGTCGAGGTAGGCGTTCGCCGCCGCGTAGTTGGCCTGCCCTGCCGCGCCGAGCGTCCCGGCCGCCGAGGAGAAGAGGACGAACGCCGTCAGGTCCCGTCCCCGGGTGAGTTCGTGCAGGTTCCACGCCGCCCGTGCCTTGGGCTCCCAGACCGCGGCGAGGCGTTCGGGGGTCAGGGACTCGACCAGGGCGTCGTCGAGCACGCCGGCCGCGTGGACGACGGCGGTGAGCGGATGCTCGGCCGGGATCGAGTCCAGAACAGCCGCCAGCGCGTCCCGGTCGGCCACGTCGCAGGCGGCCACGGTCACCTCCGCGCCCAGCCCGGCCAGCTCCTCGCGCAACGCCGCCCCGCCGCCACCGCGGCTGACCAGCAACAGATGCCGCACACCCCGCTCGGCCACCAGGTGCCGGGCCACATGACCCCCCAGCACCCCCGTACCACCGGTGATCAGCACCGTCCCGGCCGCATCGAGATCCGCAGGAACCGTGAGGACGATCTTCCCGATGTGAGCGGCCTGGCTCATGAACCGGAAGGCGTCCCGCGCGCGGCGGACGTCCCAGGTGGTGAGCGGGGGCAGCCGCAGCTCGCCCGCGCCGAGCAGCCGGACGGCCTCGGCCAGGATCTCCCCCAGCCGCTCCGGTCCCGCGTCGGCCAGGTCGAAGGCCAGCACGCCGGGCCGGATGTCGGCCTTGCCCATCTCCACGAACCGCCCGCCGGGCGCGAGCAGCCGCAGGGAGGCGTCCAGGAACTCACCGGACAGCGAGTTCAGCACCACGTCGAAGGGTCCGAAACGGTCGGCGAACTCCAGGGTCCGGGACGAGGCGATGTGGTCCTCGTCCAGCCCCAGGGCGCGCAGCGCGTCCCACTTGCCCGGGCCGGCGGTCGCGTGGACGTCCGCGCCCCAAAGCCGCGCGAGCCGGACCGCCGCCATGCCGACGCCGCCGGCCCCGGCGTGGATCAGCACCCGGTCACCTGCCTTCAGCCCGCCCAGATCGCGCAGGCCGTACCACGCGGTCATGAACGCGATCGGCACAGTGGCGGCCTGGGCGAACGTCCACTCGTCGGGGATGCGCACCAGCACCCCGTGGTCGGCGACGGCCTCCCGGCCGAACGCGCCGGGCAGCAGCCCGGCGACCCGGTCACCCGGCCGCAGCCCGGTGACCTCGGCGCCGACCTCGGAGACGACGCCCGCGCCCTCGCTGCCGAGCAGCGCCGGGTCCGGGTAGACGCCGAGGGCGATCAGCACGTCCCGGAAGTTCAGGCCGGCCGCCCGCACGGCGACGCGCACCTCCCGGGGCCCGAGCGGGGCCTGCTCGTACGGCAGGAAGGCGAGGTCGTCCAGGCTGCCCGTGCCCGTCTGCGTCAGCCGTCCGTCGAACGCCTCCGGTGCGCAGCGCACGAGCCGGGGCACGTAGACGGCCCCCCGGCGCACCGCCACCTGGTCCTCGTCGCCGACCGACAGGCCGTCGGGCAGCTCGTCGGCGTCCACGAGCACGAACCGGCCGGGGTGCTCGGACTGCGCGGACCGGACCAGGCCCCACACGGCCGAGGCTTCCGGGTCGCTCACCGCGTCACCGGGGGCGACGGCGACCGCGCCCCGCGTGCGCACCACGAGCCGTTCGCCGGGCCCGGCCAGGAAGTCCTGGACGGCCGCCAGCGCCTCGGCGACCGAGCCGGGCGAGACGACGGCGTCGCCGAGCGCGCCTTCGCCGGGGGTCAGCGGAACCCAGTCGAGGGCGTACAGCGGGCCGTGTCCGGCCATCGGGCGAGTGGTCAGCGCCTCGATGGTCGCCACGGGCTCGCCGGACCGGTCCGCCAGGTGGACGGCGTACGTGCCGGGGCGCACCGTCGTCAGCCGGACCCGCGCGGAGGTCACGCCGGTGCGGTGGACCGCGATCCCGCCCAGCGAGAACGGCAGCCGCACGTCGCCTTCCGTGCCGGCCAGCAGCGCCAACGGTTGCAGGGCGGCGTCCAGCAGGGCCGGATGGACGGAGAACCGGGCCGCGTCCACCACGGCGACCTCGGCGAACACCTCAGCGCCGCGGCGCCACACCGCCTGCACGGCCTGGAAGGCCGGCCCGTACTCGTAGCCCGCCGCGGCGAGCGTGTCGTAGAGCCCGGTGACCGGTTCCGCGCCGGCCGGCGGCCAGTGCGTCAGCTCCTGCCCGACCACGGGGTTCCCGCCCACCGTGCCGGTGGCGTGCCGCACCCAGCCGTCCGTACGCGACCGGACGTCGACCGTGCGTCGGCCGGTCCCGTCCGGCTCGCCCACGACGACCTGTAGGTCCACCGCGCCATCCGCGGGCACCTCCAGCGGCGCCTCCAGGACCAGTTCCTCCGCTGCCGCCCCGGTCGCGTGCACCACCAGTTCCACGAACGCCGTCGCGGGCAGCAGCACCGTCCCCCGTACGGAGTGGTCCGCGAGCCAGGGGTGGGTGGCCAGGGAGAGCCGTCCCGTCAGCACCCGCTGCTCGCCCACCTCGACAGCGGCGCCGAGCAGCGGGTGGTCCACCGAGTCGAGTCCGGCCGCGGACACGTCTCCCGCGCCTGCGTTGAGCCAGAACCGCGTCCGCTGGAAGGGGTAGGTGGGCAGCGTCACCGGCTCCCCGTCAGGGAACGGCCACCGCACCGGGACACCCGCGACGAACAGCCGCGCCGTGGCGGCCAGGAACTCGGCCGGGGTGCCGTGGTCGCGGCGCAGCGTCCCGGTCACCACACCCGCCTCGTGCTCCTCCAGCGCGGGCGTGAGGACCGGGTGCGGGCTCATCTCGACGAAGACGGGGGCGCCACCCGAGGCGAGCAGCAGCCGGGTGGTCTGGTCGAACAGCACGGGTTCGCGGAGGTTGCGGTACCAGTAGCCGGCGTCGAGGACGGAGGTGTCGATCCGCTCGCCGGTCACCGTCGAGTAGAAGGGGACGTCCACGGTCCTCGGCTCGATCCCGGCGAGGTCGGTGAGCAGTTGCTCGCGGATCGCCTCCACCTGGGCGGAGTGGGCGGCGTAGTTCACCGGCAGACGACGGGCGCGGATACCCTCCGCCCCACAGGCCGCCAGCAGTTCGTCCAACGCGTCCACATCGCCCGACACGACGACCGAACCGGGGGCATTGACCACCGCCACCGTCAGCCGGCCGTCCCAGCGGGCCACGAAATCGGCGGCCCGCTCGTCCCCGAGGCCGACCGACACCATCCCGCCCTGATCCGCCAGGGCGACCAGCGCTCTGCTGCGCAGGGCGACCACCCTGGCGGCGTCCTCCAACGACAACGCCCCCGCCACGTACGCCGCCGCGATCTCCCCCTGCGAATGCCCGACGACGGCATCAGGTTCGACACCATGAGCACGCCACAACTCAGCAAGCGCGATCATCACCGCGAACAGCGCGGGCTGCACCACATCCACCCGCTCCAGCGAACCACCGCCGGTCAGCACCTCCACCAACGACCAGTCCGTGTACGGCGCCAACGCCGCGTCACACGCGTCGATCACCTCCCGGAACACCCGCTCCGAGCCGTACAACTCCCCACCCATGCCCACCCACTGCGCACCCTGCCCCGGGAACACGAACACCGACCGGCCCAGCGGACGGGCGGTCCCCGTGACGAGATCCGGCGCCGGCCGGCCCTCCGCCAGTGCCTCCAACGCCTCCGCACCGCTCAGCACCGCGCGGTGATCGAACAGGGCCCGGGCAGCCAGAGCGCCCCCGACCGCCGCCGGAGCCACCTCGGGATGTCCGGCAGTGAAGGCGCCCAGCCGACGCGCCTGCTCCCGCAGCGCCGCCTCGGACCTGGCCGACAACACCCACGGCACCACCCCGCCCGCGGACCCCGCCGAGACCCCGATCGGCTCCTCGGCAGCCGCCTCGATCACCACGTGCGCGTTCGTACCGCTGATGCCGAACGCCGAGACGCCCGCGCGACGCAGGTGGCCGTTGTCGGGCCAGGGCCGGGCCTCGGTGAGCAGCCGGATGTTTCCTGACTCCCAGTCGACGTGGGAGGTCGGCGCGTCGACGTGCAGCGTCGGCGGCAACTGCCCGTGCCGCATCGCCATCACCATCTTGATCACACCCGCCACGCCGGCCGCCGCCTGGGTGTGCCCGATGTTCGACTTCACCGACCCCAGCCACAACGGCTCGTTTCGGTCCCGGCCGTACGTCGCAAGCAGCGCCTGCGCCTCAATGGGGTCACCGAGAGTGGTGCCGGTACCGTGCGCCTCCACCGCGTCCACGTCCGCCGTCGACAGCCCCGCGTTCGCCAGCGCCTGCCGGATCACCCGCTCCTGCGACGGACCATTCGGCGCCCCGAGGCCGTTGGAGGTGCCGTCCTGGTTGACCGCCGAGCCCCGCACCACCGCCAGCACCCGGTGGCCGTTGCGACGGGCGTCCGACAACCGCTCCAGCAGCACCAGACCAGCGCCCTCACCCCAGGCCGTACCGTCAGCAGCCTCGGCGAACGCCTTCACCCGGCCATCGGGAGCCAGGCCGCGCTGGCGCGAGAACTCCGTGAACCCCAGCGGGGTCGCCATCACGGTCACCCCGCCGGCCAGTGCCAGCGAGCACTCCCCCGAGCGGAGCGCCTGCGCGGCGAGGTGGATCGCCACCAGCGAGGACGAGCAGGCGGTGTCCAGCGAGACCGCCGCGCCCTCCAGCCCCAGCAGGTAGGCGATCCGGCCGGAGGTCACGCTGGTCGCGGCGCCCGTTCCGAGATAGCCCTCGGCGTCGGCGGGTGCCTGGTCGCCGTAGCCGGAGGACCAGATGCCGGTGAACACGCCCGTCTGGCTGCCCCGCAACGACGTCGGATCGATCCCCGCGTCCTCCAACGTCTCCCACGCCGTCTCCAGCAACACCCGCTGCTGCGGATCCATCGCCAACGCCTCACGCGGCGAAATACCGAAGAAATCGGCATCGAACCCCGCCGCATCCGCGAGAAACCCACCCGCCCGCGTATACGACGTCCCAGGATGATCCGCGTCCGGATGGAACAACCCCTCAACGTCCCACCCACGATCCGACGGGAACCCCCCGATCGCATCCACCCCGCCCGACACCAGACCCCACAACTCCTCCGGCGACCCCACCCCACCCGGCAACCGGCATCCCATACCCACGATCACCACCGGATCAGCGCCACCGGCCACCCCGCCCACCGGCACCGACGACACCACCGGCACCACGCCCCCGCCGAGGATCTCGCTCAGCAGGTGCTCGGCGAGTTGCCGAGGGGTGGGGTGGTCGAAGATGACGGTGGCGGGCAGGCGCAGGCCGGTGGCGGTGTTGAGCCGGTTGCGCAGTTCGACGGAGGTCAGGGAATCGAAGCCGAGGTCCTTGAACGGCTGCCGGTCCCGTACGGCCCCCGGTTCGCGGTGACCGAGCACGGCGGCGGTGTCGGCGGTGACCAGGTCGAGTGCGACGCGCAGCCGTTCGGCCTCCGGCAGTGACCGCAGGCGGTCGGCGATCGCGCCGTGCCGCGCCGGGCGCCGGGCCGCCTTGCGGGAGACGAGACCCTTGAGGGCCGCCGGGACCGCCGGGGTGCCCGCCAGCACGGACAGGTCGAGGTGTACCGGCGCCAGCGCGGCCCGGTCGGTGGCCAGGGCCGCGTCGAACAGCGACAGGGCGCGGTCGGTGGCCAGCGGCACGACCCCGGCTCGCGTCAGCCGGTCCTGGTCGGCGCCGGTCAGATGCCCGGTCATGCCGCTCGGCTCGGCCCAGTAGCCCCAGGCCAGCGAGGTCGCCGGCAGTCCGAGGGCGCGGCGGTGCACGGCGAGGGCGTCGAGGAAGGTGTTGGCCGCGGCGTAGTTGGCCTGCCCGGGGCTGCCGAGCGTCCCGGCCGCCGAGGAGAACAGGACGAACGCCGTCAGGTCCCGTCCCCGGGTGAGTTCGTGCAGGTTCCACGCCGCCCGTGCCTTGGGGTCGGCGACCTGCCGGAGGCGTTCGGGGGTCAGGGCGGTGACCACGGCGTCGTCGAGCACGCCGGCCGCGTGCACGACGGCGGTCAGCGGATGCTCGGCCGGGATGGAGTCGAGTACGGCCGCCAGCGCGTCCCGGTCGGCCACGTCGCAGGCGGCCACGGTCACCTCCGCGCCCAGCCCGGCCAGCTCCTCGCGCAACCCTGACCCGCCACCACCGCGGCTGACCAGCAGCACATGCCGCACACCCCGCTCGGCCACCAGATGCCGGGCCACATGACCCCCCAGCATCCCCGTACCACCGGTGATCAGCACCGTCCCGGCCGCATCGAGATCCGCAGGAACCGTGAGGACGATCTTCCCGATGTGAGCGGCCTGGCTCATGTGCCGGAACACGTCGACCGCGTCCCGGACCCCGCGTACGTCGATCGGCAGCGGTGTGAACTCGCCGTCGGTGAAGGCCCGTACGACGTCGTCGAGGATCTCGCCGAGCCGTTCCGGCCCCGCGTCGGCGATGTCGAACGCCCGGTAGACGATGTCGGGGTGTTCGGCGGCGTCGCGGATGTCGGTCTTGCCCATCTCCACGAACCGGCCGCCGGGCCCGAGCAGCCGCAGGGAGGCGTCGACGAACTCGCCGGACAGCGAGTCCAGGACCACGTCCACGGTCGGGAACTTCCGCTCGAACTCCAGGGTGCGCGACGAGGCGATGTGGTCCTCGTCCAGTCCCAGGGCGCGCAGGGTGTGCCATTTGGCCGGGGCGGCGGTGGCGAACACCTCCGCCCCGAGCCGCCGGGCCAGTTGGATCGCCGCCATGCCGACGCCGCCGGTGCCGGCGTGGATCAGGACCCGGTCACCGGCCGCCAGCCCGCCAAGGTCGCGCAGTCCGTACCAGGCGGTCAGGAACACCACGGGCACGGACGCGGCCCTGGCGAACGACCAGTCGTCGGGCATCCGGACCAGCAGCCGCTGGTCGGCGACGGTGACCGGGCCGAAGGCGCCGGGGACCAGTCCCATGACGCGGTCGCCGGGGCGGAACCGGGTCTCCGGGCCGGTTTCGAGGACGACACCGGCGCCTTCGCCGCCCATCAGGGCGTCGCCGGGGTAGACGCCGAGGGCGATCAGCACGTCCCGGAAGTTGAGTCCGGCCGCCCGCATGGCGATCCGGACCTGCCCGGGCCCCAGCGGCTCCATGAGCTCGGGGCGGGGCACCAGCGCCAGGTCGTCGATGCTGCCGGTGCCCGTGTCCTCCAGCCGCCAGGGCCCGTCCGGCGGGGTGAGGCTCGCGCCGACGCGGACCAGGCGGGGGACGCGCAGCGCCCCTCGGCGTACGGCCAGTTCCGGCTCGTCCGTGCCGGCGATCAGCGCGGGGTCCCAGGTCGGGTCGGCGTCGACCAGGACGAACCGGTCGGGGTGCTCGGCCCGCGCGCCGCGGACCAGGCCCCAGACCATCGAGTGGTGCAGGCCGACCACGTCACCGGGCGCGGCGGCGACGGCGGCGCGGGTGACGACCGCGAGCCGCGTCCGCTCGCCCGCCAAGTGGTCCCGGATCACGGAGAGTACGCTCTGCGCGCTCCGGTACGCCGCCTCGACGGTGTCCGCCTCGGGCTCCGGTCCGGGCACCTCATAGACGACCAGGTCCGCGGGGTCGCCGCCCGTCGATGCCGATGCGAGGGGAACCCAGTCGAGTGCGTACAGGCTGTCCGGGACGGCGGTGGCGTCCCGGACGGTCAGCGACGTGATGACCGCGACCGGGGTGCCGTCCGGATCGGCCACGGCCACGGTGTACGTGTCCGGCCCGGTGGCGGACAGGCGTACGCGCAGCGTCCGGCTGTCCGCGGGCCGTATCGCCACTCCGGTGAACGCGAACGGCAGGCCGGTGCGGTCGGTGAGGAACGCCATGGGGTGCAGTGCGGCGTCGAGCAGCGCGGGGTGCAGGGCAAACGGTTCCTCGGCGGGAAGCTCCACCTCGGCGTAGACGGTGTCGCCGACCCGCCGGGCCGCCGTGACGCCCTGGAACGCCGGCCCGTACTCGTAGCCGAGCACGGACAGCGAGTCGTAGAGCCCGTCGACGTCGAGGGGCTCTCCGGCCGGCGGCCAGTCCCAGGCGCTCAGCACCGGCTCCTCGCCCAGGGTCCCGGTGGCGTGCCGCGCCCACTCGTCGCCGTCACGCGAGTACACCGTGAGCGGGCGGCGGCCGTCGTCCTCGGGGCCCACGACGACCTGGAGGTGCACCGGGGTGTCGTCGAGGACGAGCGGCGTTTCGAGCACCAGCTCCTCGACCGCGTGGCCGAGCCGGCCGGCCGCGTAGGCCGCCATTTCCATGAACGCGGTGCCGGGCAGGAGGACGGAGCCCCGTACGGCGTGGTCGGCCAGCCACGGGTGAGTGGCGAGCGAGATCCGTCCGCTGAGCACCGCGCCGTCGGGCAGTTCCACGAACGTGCTGAGCAGGGGGTGGTCGCCGGACGCCGCCGGGGCGGGCCGCAGCCAGTACGGCTGGCGCTGGAAGGCGTACGTCGGCAGGCTGACGGGCTCGGTGTCGTCCGGGAACCGCCAGTCGACCGGGACACCGTGGACGTGCAGGCGGCCGAGCGAGGTGAGGAAGCCGGCCTGGTCGCGCCGGAGCGTGCCGGTGACGAGGAGGTCGGAGCCGTGGTGGTGACCGGTCTCCTCTACGGCGGAGACCAGGACCGGGTGCGGGCTGGGCTCGACGAAGACGGTGTGGCCGTCGTCGAGCAGCGCACGGGTGGTCTGGTCGAACAGCACGGGTTCGCGGAGGTTGCGGTACCAGTAGCCGGCGTCGAAGGCGGAGGTGTCCACCGGTTCCGCGGTGACCGTGGAGTAGAACGGGATCGTCGCCGGGCGCGGTGTGATGCCCGCGAGGTCGGTCAGCAACTGCTCGCGGATCGCCTCGACCTGGACGGAGTGGGCGGCGTAGTCCACCGGCAGGCGGCGGGCGCGGATGCCGTCGGCCTCACAGGCCGCCAGCAGTTCGTCCAGCGCGTCGAGGTCGCCCGACACGACGACCGAACCGGGGGCATTGACCACCGCCACCGTCAGCCGGCCGTCCCAGCGGGCCATGAACTCGGCGGCCTGGTCATGACCGATCCCCATGGAGACCATGCCGCCCTGCCCGGCCAGCACCGCCAGCGCCCTGCTCCGTAACGCCACCACCTTGGCGGCGTCCTCCAACGACAACGCCCCCGCCACGTACGCCGCCGCGATCTCGCCCTGCGAATGCCCGACGACGGCATCGGGTTCCACACCATGGCCGCGCCACAGCTTCGCCAGTGCCACCATCACCGCGAACAGGGCGGGCTGCACCACCTCCACGCGCTCCAGCGAACCACCGCCGGTCAGCACCTCCACCAACGACCAGTCGGTGTACGGCGCCAGCGCCGCGTCACAGGCGTCGATCGCCTCCCGGAACACCGGCTCCGAGCCGTACAACTCCCCACCCATGCCCACCCACTGCGCACCCTGCCCCGGGAACACGAACACCGACCGGCCCAGCGGACGGACGGTCCCGGTGACCAGGCCCGGCACGGACCGGCCCTCCGCCAGTGCCTCCAACGCCTCCGCACCGCTCAGCACCGCGCGGTGATCGAAACGCGTCCGCCCCGCCAACGCCCGACCCACCGGGACCGCGCCGACCTCCGGATGCCCGGCCAGGAACGCCGCCAGCCGACGCGCCTGCTCCCGCAACGCCACATCCGACTTCCCCGACAGCACCCACGGCACCGCCCCGGGCGCGGGCCCCGCCGGAGCCCCGACCGGCTCCTCGGCAGCCGCCTCGATCACCACGTGCGCGTTGGTGCCGCTGATGCCGAACGCCGATATGCCGGCACGGCGGGGACGCCCCGTCTCCGGCCACGACCGGGCCTCGGTGAGCAGTGAGACGTGGCCCGCCGACCAGTCGACGTGGGAGGTCGGCGCGTCCACGTGGAGGGTCCGCGGCAGTTCACCGTGCCGCATCGCCATGACCATCTTGATCACCCCGGCCACACCCGCCGCCGCCTGCGTGTGCCCGATGTTCGACTTCACCGACCCCAGCCACAACGGCTCGTCCCGTCGCTGACCGTAGGTCGCCAGGAGCGCCTGCGCCTCGATGGGGTCGCCGAGAGTGGTGCCGGTACCGTGGGCCTCCACCGCGTCCACGTCCGCCGTCGACAGTCCGGCGTTCGCCAATGCCTGCCGGATGACGCGTTCTTGGGACGGGCCGTTCGGCGCCGCGAGCCCGTTCGACGCGCCGTCCTGGTTCGCCGCCGAGCCCCGGACGACCGCCAGCACCCGGTGGCCGTTGCGGCGGGCGTCCGACAGGCGTTCCAGCAGCACCAAGCCCGCGCCCTCACCCCAGGCCGTACCGTCAGCCGCCTCGGCGAACGCCTTCACCCGGCCATCGGCCGCAAGCCCCCGCTGCCGCGAGAACTCGACGAACCCCGCCGGCGTCGCCATCACCGTCACACCACCGGCCAACGCCAGCGAGCACTCCCCCGCCCGCAGCGCCTGCGCCGCCAGGTGGATCGCCACCAGCGACGACGAGCACGCCGTGTCCACCGATACCGCCGGACCCTCAAGACCCAGCAGATACGACACCCGCCCGGACGTGGCGCTGGTGGCTGTTCCGGTGGCGAGGAAACCTTCGAGGTCCGGCGGCGGCTGGTTGCCGTAGCCGGAGGACCACAGGCCGGTGAACACGGCCGTGCGGCTGCCGCCGAGCGTGGTCGGGTCGATGCCGGCGTACTCGAAGGTCTCCCAGGCGGTCTCCAGCAGCACCCGCTGCTGCGGGTCCATCGCCAGTGCCTCGCGCGGCGAGATGCCGAAGAACCCGGCGTCGAAGCCCGCGCCGTCGGCGAGGAAGCCGCCCGACCGGCTGTAGGTCGTGCCCGGCCGGTCCGGGTCGGGGTCGTAGACGACGTCCCAACCACGGTCCGGCGGGAATTCGGTGATCGCGTCGGCACCGTCCGAGACGAGCCGCCACAGGCCGTCCGGGGACTCCACTCCGCCCGGGTAGCGGCAGCCCATGCCGATGATCGCGATCGGCTCGCGCGCGGCCTGCTCCATGTCGGCGAGGCGCTTGCTGAGCACTCCCAGGTCGGCCGTGGCGCGCTTGAGGTAGGTGCGGAGCTTCTCTTCGTCGGACATCGCTACTCCTCAGCGTTGCGGGACTCGCCCGAGCGGATGACCTCGGTCCTGCGGTGCGCATCGTCCAGAAGGCTGAACAGTTCGTCGTCGCTGGCCTCGTCGACACCGGCCGCGGAGCCGGTACGTTTGGCGGTCCAGGCCGCGAGAAGTGCTTCGAGGCGGGCCGCGACGGTCTCGTAGTCGGCGTCGGCGGCAGCCGCGTCCAGGGTGGACTTGAGCTGGTCGAGTTCGGCGAGCAGGGGGTCGGGGGCGTCGGTGCCGTGCAGCCGTGTGTGCACGAAGGCGGCCAGGCGGGCCGGTGTCGGATGGTCGAAGACGAGCGTGGCGGGCAGGCGCAGGCCGGTGTCCGCGTCGAGCTGGTTGCGCAGTTCCACGGCGGTGAGCGAGTCGAACCCGATGTCGGTGAACGCCTGGTCGGGGTCGACCGCCCCCGGTGACGAGTGCCCTAGGACGAACGCGACCTGGCCCACAACCAGTTGCAGCACGTCCGCCTGCGCCCACACGCGGTCGGCGGCGGCCTGCCTGCGCCGGGGTCGTACCAATTCCCGCAGTAGGGCTGGTGGTTCGCCGGCGCGGCGCAGCGCCGGCAGGTCGAACCTGACGGGGGCGAGGGTGGGGGCGCCGGCGGTGAGCGCGGCGTCGAACAGGGCCAGCGCGTCCGTCGTCGGCAGCGGCCGTACGCCGGCCCTGGCCAGCCGGTGCCGGTCGGTGGCGGTCAGGCCTCCGGTCATGCCGCTGGCCTCCGCCCAGTAGCCCCAGGCGAGCGACACGGCAGGCTGTCCCTGGGCGTGCCGGTGTGCGGCGAGACCGTCGAGGTACGCGTTCGCCGCCGCGTAGTTCGCCTGGCCCGCGCCGCCCAGCACACCGGCCGCCGACGAGAACAGCACGAACGCCTCCAGGTCCGAGGTCAGTTCGTGGAGGTGCCGCGCCGCGAGCGCCTTCGGCTCCCACACGCGTGCGAACTGCTGCGGGGTGAGGGACTCCACGACGGTGTCGGCCAGCGTGCCCGCTGCGTGGATCACCGAGGTGACCGGGTGTTCGGCGAGCAGCCGCGCCATCGCCTCACGGTCGGACACGTCGCACGCCACGATGTCGGCGGTCGCGCCCAGCGCGGCCAGGTCGGCGGTCAGCGCGGCCGCGCCGGGGGCGTCCGGGCCGCTCCGGCTGACCAGCAGCAGGTGCCGCACGCCGTGCCGCACGGCGAGGTGGCGGGCGATCGTGCCGCCCAGGGTGCCGGTGCCTCCGGTGACGAGCACCGTGCCCTCGGGGCTGAGCGGCGCGGGCAGCGGTTCGGCCCGCGCCCGTTCGAGGCGGGGGACGTGCACGGCGCCGGCGCGGATCGCGAGCTGGGGTTCGTCGCCGGCCAGCCGTACCTTGTCGCCGTCGCCGCAGTCGACCAGCACGAACCGGCCGGGGTGCTCGGTGGCGGCGGACCGGACCAGGCCCCAGACGGCGGTGGCCCGCGGGTCGACGTCCTCGCCCGGCCGAACCGGCACGGCGTTGCGGGTGGCGACCACCATGCGCGGGGTGTCCGTGGTGAGGAAGTCCTGGATCACCCGCAGGGTCTCGACGGGCGATGTGGCGTGGTGGACCGGGATGTCCGGTTCGGTGGTCGCCGCTTCCAGGACCGGCCACGCCACCTGGTAGGGCACGTCCTGCGTGGTGACCCCGGCCGGCCGGCGCAGGGTCAGCGAGGCGATCTCGGCGACCGGCGCGCCCGACTGGTCGGCGAGGCCGATCGCGCAGGTGTCCTGGCCGGTCACGGTCAGCCGGACCCTGGCCTGCTCGGCGCCGCGCCACCAGGAGATCCCGGCGAAGGAGAACGGCATCTTCGCCCGGTCGTCGGCGACGGTCACGGTCTGGATCGCGGCGTCGAGCAGGGCGGGGTGCAGGGCGAACCGGGTGTCGCCGGGGGGTACGGCAACCTCCGCGTAGAGGGTGTCGCCGTCGCGCCAGGCCGCTCGCAGCCCTTGGAAGGCCGGGCCGTAGGCGAATCCGGTGTCGGCCAGGTCGTCGTAGAAGGCGTCGAGGTCGACGGCTTCGGCGGGCGGCGGCCACTGCCGTGCCCAGGGCTCCCGTGGTGCGACGGCTACGGCGCCCAGGGTCCCGGTGGCGTGCCGTACCCACTCGCCGTCCGCGCGCGAGTGGATCGAGACGCTGCGCCGGCCCGCCCGGTCGGGGCCGACGGTCACGGACACCTGCACGCCGTCCGCGACAATCAGCGGTGTCTCCAGCGTCAGGTCCTCGACCGCCGGGGAGCCGACGTGTTCGCCGGCCCGGAGCGCCAGGTCCACGAACGCCGCGGCGGGCAGCAGGGGCGAGCCCGAGATGACGTGTTCGGTGAGCCACGGCTGCGCGGCGGTGGTGAGTTGACCCGTCAGCACCACGCCGTTGTCGTCGGGGAGTTCCATGGCTTCCCGCAGCAGCGGGTGGTCGATCCGGCCGTCACCGGCCGGTGCCGGGGTGGTGGGCTGGAGCCAGTAGTGCTGGTGCTGGAAGGGATACGAAGGCACCCCCGCGCCCGCCCCGGTCTCCGCGATAGTCGGTGGTGT
>NZ_JBVHNF010000041.1:0-15861 GCF_055558055.1 Streptomyces sp. NPDC025833 | reverse complement strand
CGCGACGTACAACGTGCCGATGGCGCTGCGCCTGACGGGCGAACTCGACCTCACCGCACTGCGCGGGGCACTCGGCGACCTGGTGGCACGGCACGAGAGCCTGCGCACCGTCTTCCCCGAGCACGACGGCACCCCGTACCAGCACGTCCTGGACAGCGCCGACGCGCGGCCCGTGGTCGAGGTGGTGGAGCTGGACGCGACGGCGCTGGACGCGGCGCTGACCCGGGCGGTCGGCCACGCCTTCGAGCCGGCGACGGAGATCCCGCTGCGGGTGACGCTGTTCGTCCTCGGCCCGGACGAGCACGTGCTGCTGCTGCTCGCCCATCACATCGCGAGCGACGGCTGGTCCACCGACCCGCTGGCCCAGGACCTGTCGGTGGCCTACGCGGCGCGCCGCGCGGGCCGGGCCCCGCAGTGGGAGCCGCTGCCGGTGCAGTACGCCGACTACACGCTGTGGCAGCGCGAGGTGCTCGGCGAGGAGAGCGACCCCGAGAGTGTCATCTCCCGGCAGATCGAGCACTGGCGCACCACCCTGGCCGGCCTGCCCGAACAGCTCCAGCTCCCCACCGACCGGCCCCGGCCGGCGGTGGCGGGCTACCGGGGCGAGGACGTCGACTTCGCCTGGGACGCCGAGCTGCACGAGGGGATCGCGCGGCTGGCCCGGGAGCACCAGGTCACCGTGTTCATGGTGCTGCACGCCGCGCTGTCGGCCCTGCTGACCCGGCTCGGCGCGGGCACCGACATCCCGATCGGCACGCCGGTCGCGGGACGCACGGACACCGCGCTGGACGACCTCGTCGGGTTCTTCGTCAACACCCTCGTCCTGCGCACCGACACCTCCGGCGACCCCACCTTCACCGAACTCCTCGGCCGGGTGCGGGAGACGGACCTCGCCGCCTACGCCCACCAGGACGTGCCCTTCGAGCGGCTCGTGGAGATCGTCAACCCCACCCGGTCGCTCTCCCACCACCCGCTCTTCCAGGTGATGCTGGTGCTGGCGAACAAGGTCGAGGGCGACTTCGCGATGGAGGGGCTGGCCGTCTCCGACGCCGAGTTCGACGCCTTCGCGGCCAAGTTCGACCTGACCTTCCACATGGGTGAGCGGCACGGCGAGGACGGCCGGCCGGCCGGGATCTCGGGTGCGCTGGAGTTCGCCACCGACCTGTTCGACCGGTCCACCGCGCGGGAGCTGGCGGCCCGCTGGGAGCGGCTGCTGCGGTCGGTGGTGGCCGACCCGTCCCGGCCGGTCGGCGAGGCGGACCTGCTCTCGCCGCGGGAGCGGTCGCGGGTCCTCACGGAGTGGAACGACACCGCCCGGGACGTGCCGCGGGAGCCGCTGCCCGAGCTGCTCGCGGCGCAGGCCGCCCGCACGCCGGACGCCGTCGCCGTCGAGGACGGCACGGTCGCGCTGACCTACCGCGACCTCGACGCGCGGGCCAACCGGCTGGCGCACGAGCTGATCGCGCGGGGCGTCGGCCCGGAGCGGTGCGTCGCGATCGGGCTGCCCCGCTCGGCGGAGCTGGTCGTCGCGGTCGTCGCCGTCCTGAAGGCGGGCGCCGCCTACCTGCCGGTCGACCCGGGCTACCCGGCGGACCGGGTGGCGTACATGCTGGACGACGCGGCGCCCGCGTGCCTGCTGACCGACGCCCGGACGGCGGCGGTGCTGCCGGACACCGGGGCCGTGCCGCGGCTGCTCCTCGACGAGCCCGGGACCGCCGCCGCCCTGCGCGGGCGGCCGGACCGCGCGCCCACGGACGCCGACCGGGTCACCGCGCTGCGGCCGGCCCACCCTGCGTACGTCATCTACACCTCCGGGTCCACCGGCCGGCCCAAGGGCGTCGTCATGCCGGGCGGGGCGCTGGTGAACCTGCTGTCCTGGCACCGCGGGTCCGTCCCGGGCGGGGTGGGGCGCCGGGTCGCGCAGTTCACGGCCGTCAGCTTCGACGTGTCGGTGCAGGAGATCCTGTCGGCGCTGCTGCACGGCAGCACCCTGGTCGTGCCCGACGACGACGTGCGCCGGGACCCGGCGGCGTTCGCGCGCTGGCTGGCCGAGCGGCGGGTGAACGAGCTGTACGCGCCGAACCTGGTCATCGGGGCGGTGAGCGAGGAGGCGGTGGCGCAGGGCCTGGACCTGCCGGAGCTGACCGACATCGCGCAGGCCGGTGAGGCGCTGGTGCTCGGCGAGGCGCTGCGCGCGCTGGCCGGGCGGCACCCGCGCCGCCTGCACAACCACTACGGGCCCACCGAGACGCACGCGGCCACCTCGTACACCTTCCCCGGCGAGGCCGCCGGCTGGCCGGGGACGGCCCCGGTGGGCCGGCCGATCTGGAACGCCCGGGTGTACGTGCTGGACGAGCGGCTGCGGCCGGTCCCGGCCGGGGTGCCGGGCGAGCTGTACGTGGCGGGCGCCCAGCTCGCCCGCGGCTACCTGGACCGGCCGGGGCTGACGGCGCAGCGGTTCACCGCCGACCCGTTCGGTCCCGCCGGGACCCGCATGTACCGCACGGGCGACCTGGCCCGGTGGCGCGGGGACGGGGAGCTGGAGTACCTGGGCCGCGCCGACGACCAGGTCAAGCTGCGCGGATTCCGGATCGAGCCCGGCGAGATCAGCGGTGTGCTGGCGGCCCGTGCGGACGTGCGCGCCGCGGTGGTCGTGGTGCGCGAGGACCGGCCCGGCGACCAGCGGCTGGTGGCCTACGTGGTGCCGGCCGACGGCGCCGCCCCGGACGCCGCCGACCTGCGGGCGCACGCGGCGGGCAGGCTGCCCGACCACATGGTGCCGTCCGCGTTCGTCGTGCTGGCGGCGCTGCCGCTGACGCCGAACGGGAAGCTGGACCGGCGCGCGCTGCCGGTTCCGGACGCCGCGGCCGCGGTGTCGTCCCGGCAGCCGAGGAACCCCGGCGAGGAGAGCCTGTGCGCGATCTTCGCGAAGGTGCTGGGGCTGCCCCGGGTCGGCATCGACGACAGCTTCTTCGACCTCGGCGGGCACTCCCTGCTGGCGACGAAGCTGGTCAACCAGGTCCGCGCGGAGCTGGGCGTCGAACTGCCCATCCGCGCCGTGTTCGAGGCACCCACGGTGGCCGCGCTGGACGCGCACGTCACCGGTGCGAGGAAGAAGAGAGTCCGGCCGGCCCTGCGGCCGATGCCGAGGTCGGGGGAGTGAGCATGATTCCGCTGTCGTTCGCCCAGCGGCGCCTGTGGTTCCTTCAGCAGTTCGAGGGTCCCAGCGCCACCTACAACCTGCCCCTGCGGCTGCGGCTGACCGGGGAACTGGACGTCGAGGCCCTGCGCGGCGCCGTCCGTGACGTGATGGAGCGGCACGAGAGCCTGCGGACGGTGTTCCCGGAGCAGGACGGCACGCCGTACCAGCGGATCCTGCCGGCCGACGAGGCCCGGTCCGAGGTCGAGCTGGTGCGCACCGACCGGGAGCGGCTCGACGGGCTGCTCGCGGCGGCGGCCCGGCACGCCTTCGACCTGACGGCCCAGGTGCCGGTCCGCACCTGGCTGTTCGAACTGGCGCCGAGCGAGCACGTGCTGCTGCTGCTCGTGCACCACGTGGCGGCCGACGGCGGTTCGCTCGCGCCGCTGACGCGGGACCTGTCGGTGGCGTACGCGGCCCGCAGCCGGGGCGGCGCCCCCCGGTGGGAGCCGCTGCCGGTGCAGTACGCCGACTACACGCTGTGGCAGCGGGAGGTGCTCGGCGAGGAGGACGACCCGGACAGCCTGATCAGCGAGCAGGTCGCCTACTGGCGCGAGCGGCTGGCGGGACTGCCGGACCAGCTCGAACTGCCCGCCGACCGGCCCCGGCCGGCCGTCGCCGGGTACCGGGGCGACGCGGTCGGCGTGCTCTGGGACGCGGAGCTGCACGAGGGGGTCACCCGGCTGGCGCGGGAGCACCGGTCGAGCGTGTTCATGGTGCTCCAGGCCGCCCTGGCGGCGCTGCTGACCCGGCTCGGCGCGGGCACCGACATCCCGATCGGCACCCCGGTCGCGGGCCGCACCGACGACGCGCTGGACGACCTCGTCGGGTTCTTCGTCAACACGCTGGTGCTGCGCACCGACACCTCCGGCGACCCGTCCTTCACCGAGCTGCTGGAGCGGGTGCGGGAGACGGACCTCGCCGCCTACGCCCACCAGGACGTGCCCTTCGAACGGCTCGTGGAGATCGTCAACCCGATCCGGTCGATGGCCCGCCACCCGCTGTTCCAGGTCCTGCTGGTGCTCCAGAACAACGCCGGGGCGGACCTGGAGCTGCCGGGGCTGCGGACCGAGCTGGACGGCGTCGGCACCGGGGTGTCCAAGTTCGACCTGTCCTTCGAACTGGAGGAGCGGTTCGGGGTCGGGGGCCGCTGCGAGGGCATCGCCGTCGACGTGGAGTTCGCCGCAGAGCTGTTCGACCCGGAGACGGTGACCGCGCTCGCCACGCGGCTGGAGCGGCTGCTGCGCGCGGCCGTCGCGGACCCGGCGCGGCCGGTCGGGGAGCTCGCGGTGCTGTCCGCCGAGGAGCGGCGGCGGCAGCTCGTCACCTGGAACGACACCGCGTGCGAGGTGCCCGCCGAGACGCTGCCCCGGCTGTTCGAGGCGCGGGCCGCCGCCACGCCCGAGGCGGAGGCGGTGGTCTGCGGTGACGTACGGCTGTCGTACGGGGAGCTGAACGCGCGGGCCAACCGCCTGGCCCGGCGGCTGCTGGCCCGGGGCGTCGGGCCGGAGCGGTACGTCGCGGTGGCGCTGCCGCGCGGTCCGGAGCTGCCGGTGGCGCTGCTGGCCGTGGCCAAGACCGGCGCGGCCTACCTGCCGCTGGACCCGGAGTACCCCGCCGACCGGATCGCGTACGTGCTGGACGACGCGGCCCCCGTCTGCGTGGTCACCTCGGCCGGGCTCGCCGAGCGGCTGCCGGTCGACGCCGGCCGGCTGCTCCTGGCCGGCGAGGAGGACGGCCGGGCGGTGCCGGACGGGCTGTCCGGCACCGACCTCACGGAGGCCGAGTGCCCGGCGGGGGCCTCGGCGGCGAGTCCCGCGTACGTCATCTACACGTCCGGTTCGACCGGCCGCCCCAAGGGCGTCGTCGTCACCGCCGGGAACCTGGCCAACTTCCTCACGGCGATGGACCGGTGCGCCGGGCTCGCCGCCGGGGACCGGCTGCTCGCGGTGACCACCGTCGCCTTCGACATCGCCGGCCTGGAGCTGTACCTGCCGCTGGTGTCCGGCGCGACGGTGGTGCTGGCCACCGCGGCCGAGGTCCGGGACACCCGGCTGCTCGCCGGTCTGGTCCGCGCGTCCGGGGCGACCGTCATGCAGGCCACCCCGTCGCTGTGGCGCGCCCTGGTCGAGGAGGACCCGCAGGCGGTGCGCGGGCTGCGGGTCCTGGTCGGCGGCGAGGCGCTGCCCGCACCGCTGGCACACCGGCTGGCCGGGGCGGCGGCCGGTGTCACCAACCTGTACGGGCCGACGGAGACCACCATCTGGTCGGCGTCCGCCGCGGTGGGCGCGGACGGCACCCCGCCGATCGGCCGGCCGGTCGCCAACACCCGGGTGTACGTGCTGGACGCGGCGCTGCGTCCGGTGCCCGCGGGCGTGCCGGGCGAGCTGTACATCGCCGGCGAGGGCGTGGCGCGCGGCTACCGGGGGCGGCCGGACCTGACGGCCGGGCGGTTCGTCGCCGACCCGTACGGCGCGCCGGGCACCCGCATGTACCGCACCGGCGACCTGGTGAAGTGGCGGGCCGACGGGCAGCTCGAGTTCGTCGGCCGCGTCGACCACCAGGTGAAGGTGCGCGGCTTCCGCATCGAGCTGGGCGAGATCGAAGCCGCGCTGCTGGGCCACCCCGGGATCGGCCAGGCCGTGGTGACGGTCCGCGAGGACCGGCCCGGCGACCAGCGGCTCGTGGCGTACGCGGTGCCCCGTGCGGGCGAGGAGCGGCCGGCGCCGGACGAGCTGCGGCCATGGCTGGCGCGGACCCTGCCGGAGTACATGGTGCCGTCCGCGTTCGTGCTGCTGGACGCCTTCCCGCTGACCCCGAACGGCAAGCTGGACCGCGCCGCGCTGCCCGCGCCCGCCGCCGAGCGGGCCACCGGGGCGCAGCGTCCGCGCGGCCCCCGCGAGGAGCTGCTGTGCGGGCTGTTCGCCGAGGTGCTGGGGCTCGGCGAGGTCGGCGTCCACGACGACTTCTTCCGGCTGGGCGGCCACTCGCTGCTCGCCACCCGGCTGACCAGCCGGGTCCGCACCGCGCTCGGCGCGGAACTGGCGCTGCGGGACCTGTTCGAGGCGCCCACGCCGGCGGCGCTGGCCGGACGGCTGGACGGGGCGGGCGCGGCGCGCAGGGCACCGCTGCGGCCGGTGCGGCGGCCGGAGCTGGTCCCGCTGTCGTCCGCGCAGCGGCGGCTGTGGTTCCTGCACCAGTTGGAGGGGCCGAGCCCGACGTACAACATGCCGCTGGTGCTGCGGCTGTCGGGCGAGTTGGACGTGGCCGCGCTGCACGCCGCGCTCGCCGACCTGGTCGCCCGGCACGAGAGCCTGCGCACCGTGTTCCCGCAGCGGGACGGGACGCCGTACCAGGCGGTGCTGGACGGGGACGCGGCGCGCCCGGTGTTCGAGGTGGTCCGGTGCGCTCCGGGGGACCTGGAGGAGCGGGTGGCCGGGGCCGCGCGGTACGCCTTCGACCTGACGGCGGAGCCGCCGCTGCGCAGCGTGCTGTTCGAGACGGCGCCGGGCGAGCACGCCCTGCTCGTGCTGGCCCACCACATCGCCTGCGACGGCGCGTCCCTGGCGCCGCTCGCCGACGACCTGGCGGCGGCCTACACGGCCCGGCGGGCGGGACGGGCTCCGGAGTGGGAGGCGCTGCCCGCGCAGTACGCGGACTACACGCTGTGGCAGCGGGAGGCGCTCGGCGACGAGGCCGATCCGCACAGCCTGCTGTCGGGTCAGATCGCCCACTGGCGGGCGGCGCTGGCGGGCATCCCCGACCAGCTGGAGCTGCCCGCCGACCGGCCGCGACCGGCCGTCGCCGGGCACCGCGGAGACCGGATCGGCTTCGCCTGGGACGCCGGGCTGCACGCCGCGGTGGTGCGGTTGGCGCGGGAGCACCGGTGCAGCGTGTTCATGGTCCTCCAGGCCGGCCTCGCGGCCCTGCTGACCCGGCTCGGCGCGGGCACGGACATCCCGGTCGGCACCCCGGTCGCGGGCCGGGCCGACGAGGCGCTGGACCGGCTCGTCGGGTTCTTCGTGAACACGCTGGTGCTGCGCACCGACACCTCCGGCGATCCGACCTTCGCCGAGCTGCTCGCCCGGGTCCGGGAGACCGACCTGTCGGCCTACGCCCACCAGGACGTGCCCTTCGAGCGGCTGGTGGAGGTCGTCAACCCGGTCCGCTCGACGGCGCACCACCCGCTGTTCCAGGTGATGCTGATCCTCCAGAACACCGAGGAGGCGACCGTCCGGCTCCCCGGGCTCACGGTCGCCCTGGACGAGGCCGACACCGGGACCGCCCGGATGGACCTGGCGTTCAACATGGAGGAGCTGCACACCGGGGACCGGGCGCCCGCCGGTCTCACCGGCACCGTCGAGTTCGCCACGGACCTCTTCGACCCGGCCACCGCCCGGGAGCTGGCGGCCCGCCTGGAGCGGCTGCTGCGCTCCGCGGCGGCGGACGCCGGCCGGCGGCTCGGCGCGCTCGACGTGCTGTCCGCGCGGGAGCGGGAGCGGCTGCTCGTGGAGTGGAACGCCACCGGCCGCGGCACCCCGGCGGCGACACTGCCGGAGCTGTTCCAGGCGTGCGCGGCCCGCCACCCCGAGGCGCCGGCCGTGGAGCACGACGGACTGGTGCTGACGTACGCGGAGCTGAACCGGCGGGCCAACCGGCTCGCGCACCGCCTGATCGGGCACGGGGCGGGGCCGGAGCGGGTCGTCGCCCTGGCGTTGCCGCGCTCCGCCGACCTGGTGGTCGCCGTGCTGGCGGTCCTCAAGGCGGGCGCCGCCTACCTGCCCGTCGACCCCGGCTACCCCGCGGACCGGGTGGCGTACATGCTCGACGACGCCCGGCCCGCGCTGGTGGTCACGGACGAGGCCACCGCCGGGCGGCTCCCGCCCGCGGGGGTGCCGGTGCTGCGTGTGGCCGGGCCGGCCGGCGCGGACGGCCCGGAGCACGACCCGTCGGACGCCGACCGCACCTCGGCGCTGCTGCCCGGGCACCCGGCGTACGTCATCTACACGTCCGGGTCGACGGGCCGGCCCAAGGGCGTGGTGGTGGAGCACACCGGCATGGCGGGCTTCGCCGCGGACAAGATCGAGCGCTGCGGGGTCGCCGCGGGCGACCGGGTCTCGCAGTTCGCGTCGCCCAGTTTCGACGCGTCGGTGCTGGAGATGTGGCTGGCCCTGCTGTCCGGGGCGTGCCTGGTGATCCCGTCGGGCGGGCCGTTCGCCGGGGAGGCGCTCGCGGACGCCCTGCGGGAGCTGCGGATCAACCACATGCCGATCGCGGCGGCGGCGCTGGCGAGCATGCCGGAGACGGCGCTGCCCGAGCTGCGGTCGCTGGCCGTCGGCGGCGACTCCTTCACCGGCGAGGTGGTGGCGCGGTGGGCGCCGGGCCGCCGCATGTTCAACGGCTACGGGCCGACCGAGGCGACGGTGTGGGTGACGTCCAGCGGCGTCCTGTCCGAGCCGGTGGCCCCGCCGATCGGCCGCCCGGTCCGCGACTGCCGGGTGTACGTGCTGGACGAGGGGCTGCGCCCGGTCCCGGCGGGCGTGCCCGGCGAGCTGTACGTCGCCGGGGCGCAGCTCGCCCGCGGCTATCTGGCGCGGCCCGCGCTGACCGCGGAGCGGTTCGTCGCCGACCCGTACGGCGCACCGGGCACCCGCATGTACCGCACCGGCGACCTGGTGAAGTGGCGGGCCGACGGCGAGCTGGAGTTCCTCGGCCGGGTGGACCGGCAGGTGAAGGTGCGCGGCTTCCGGATCGAGCCGGGCGAGATCGAGAACGCGCTCGCCGCGCACCCGGCGGTGGCGCAGGCGGCGGTGGTGGTCCGGGAGGACCGGCCCGGCGACAAGCGGGTGGTGGCCTACGTGGTGCCGGCCGACGGCGCCGCCCCGGACGCCGCCGGTCTGCGGGCGCACGCGGCGGGGCGGCTGCCGGACTACATGGTGCCGGCCGCGTTCGCGGTGCTGGCGGCGCTGCCGCTGACGGCGAACAGCAAGCTGGACACGGCGGCCCTGCCGGTCCCGGACTTCACCGCCGAGGCGGAGGTGGCGCCGCCGCGCACGCCCCGCGAGGAGGCGCTGTGCCGGGTCTTCGAGGAGGTGCTGGGCCTGCCCCGGGTCGGCGTCGGCAGCAGCTTCTTCGAGCTGGGCGGTGACAGCATCCTGTCCATCCAGCTGATCTCCCGGGCCCGGGCGCACGGCCTGGCCCTCACCGCGCGGGACGTGTTCCGGCACCAGACGGTGGAGGCGCTGGCCGCGCACGCCGCGCGGGTGCCGGACGCGGTCGCCGCCGAGGACGCCGCGGACACCGCGGACGCCGTCGGCCCGCTGCCCCCGACCCCGATCATGCACTGGCTGCGGGAACTGGACGCGCCCGTCGACGGGTTCAACCAGTCGCTGGTGCTCCGGACGCCCGCGGACCTCGATCTGCCCGGCCTGACCGGGGCGGTGCAGGCGCTGCTCGACCACCACGACGCGCTGCGCCTGAAGGTGACGGCCGTACCGCCCGCGGAGGGGTCCGGGGCGCCGGTGTGGGAGGCGGAGGTGCTGCCCGCGGGCAAGATCGCCGCCGCGGACCACGTGCGGCGGGCCGACGCCCGGGGGCTGGCCGGGCCCGCGCTGGACGCGCTGATGGCACGGGAGGGCGCCCGCGCCCGGGACCGGCTGGCGCCGGGCGACGCCGCCATGGTGCAGGCCGTCTGGTTCGACGCGGGCCCGGGGGTGCCGGGGCGGCTGCTGCTGGTGCTGCACCACCTCGTCGTCGACGGGGTGTCCTGGCGGATCCTGCTGCCGGACCTGGTCGCCGCCTGGCACGCGGTGCGCGCCGGCGCGCCGGTGAGGCTGGAGCCCACCGGTACCTCGCTGCGGCGGTGGGCGCGGCACCTGGAGGAGGCGGCGCGCTCCCCCGAGCGGGTCGCCGAACTGGAGCTGTGGACGGACGTCCTCGGCACCCCGGAGCCGCTCCTCGGGGCGCGTCCGCTGGACCCGGCGCGGGACCTCGGCGCCGGTGTCCGGTCGCTCACCCTGACCCTGCCGGCCGCGGCCACGCACCCGCTGCTGACGTCCGTGCCGGGCGTCTTCCACGCCAAGGTCAACGACGTGCTGCTGAGCGGCCTGGCGGTGGCGGTCGGCGCCTGGCGGCGGCGCCGGGGCACGCCCGCGGGCCCGGTCCTGGTCGACCTGGAGGGCCACGGCCGCGAGGAGATCGTCCCCGGCACCGACCTGGCCCGCACGGTGGGCTGGTTCACCAGTCTGTACCCGGTGCGGCTCGACCCGGGCCGGCCCGACTGGGACGACGTGCTGGCGGGCGGCCCCGAGCTGAGCCGCGTGGTGAAGCTGATCAAGGAGCAGTTGCGGGCGCTGCCGGACAACGGCATGGGCTTCGGGCTGCTGCGCCACCTGAACCCGGACACCGCGCCCCGGCTGGCGGGGCACCCCGGGCCGCAGATCGGCTTCAACTACCTGGGCCGGATTGCGGCGTCGGAGGACGGCGCGGCCGGGGACTGGGACGTGGCGGCCGACGCGGAGACACCGGCGGGCCACGACCCGCGCATGCCGGTGACCCACGCGCTGGTCGTCAACGCGGTCACGGAGGACCACCCCGACGGCCCCCGGCTCACCGCCACCTGGAACTGGCCCGGCGGACTGCTGGCCGAGCCGGACGTGCGGGACCTCGCCGAGGGCTGGTTCGCGGCGCTGACCGCGCTGGTGGAGCACTCCGCGGCCCCGGACGCGGGCGGCCACACGCCGTCCGACCTCTCCCTGGTCTCGCTGAGCCAGGACGAAATCGACGACCTCGAAGCCGAATTGGAAATGCCGTGAAGACGAAGTCCGCACTCGAGGACGTCCTGCCGCTCGCGCCGCTGCAGGAAGGGTTCCTGTTCCACGCCCTGTACGACCGGGAGGCGCCCGACGTCTACCACGTCCAGCTGGTCCTGCGGATCGAGGGCGCCGTGGACGCGGGACTGCTGCGCAGGTCGGCCGGGGCGCTGCTGGCCCGGCACGCGAACCTGCGGGCGGGTTTCCGCACCCGCCGCAACGGCGGCTCGATCCAGGTGGTGCACCGCGCGGTGGAGCTGCCCTGGCGGGAGGCGGACCTGACCGGCGCCGGGGACGGGGCGGCGCGGGAGGCCGCGCTGGAGCGGCTGTGCGCGGCCGACCGGGCCGAGCGCTTCGACCTGGCCCGGCCGCCGCTGCTGCGGATGACGCTGGCCCGGCTCGGCGCGGACCGGTACGGCCTGGTCCTGACCTGCCACCACATCCTGGTCGACGGCTGGTCGACCCCGCTGCTGCTGGACGAGCTGTTCACCCTGTACGGGCGGGACGCCAGCCCCGCCGGGCTGCCCCCCGTCACCCCCTACCGGGACTACCTGGCGTGGCTGGCCCGGCAGGACGTGCCCGCCGCCGAACGGGCGTGGCGGCGGGCGCTGGACGGGGCCGGGGAGCCGACCCGGGTGGCGGGCCCGGCCGGCCCGGTGCCGGCGCTGCCGCGGCGCGTCCAGCGGGAGCTGCCGGAGGAGCTGACCGCGGAACTGACGGCGGTGGCGCGCGCCCGGCGGCTGACCATGAGCACCCTGGTGCAGGGCGCGTGGGCGGCCGTCCTGTCCCACCTGACCGGGCGGGACGACGTCGTCTTCGGGACGACCGTGTCGACGCGCCCGGCCGACCTGCCCGGCTCGGACGCGATGATCGGCCTGTTCATCAACACCGTCCCGGTCCGGGCCCGGCTGGACCCGGCACGGCCGCTGCTCGGCAACCTGGCGCGGTTCCAGGAGGAGCAGAGCGAGCTGCTCCCGCACCGGTTCCTGGGGCTGGCCCGGATCCAGCAACTGGCGGGCGCCGGCGACCTGTTCGACACCACCATGGTGTTCGAGAACTTCCCGGCCGGGGAGGACGGCGGGGACACCCCCGTCGCCGGGCTGCGGCTGACCGAGGTCGACGGCCGGGACGCCACGCACTACGCCCTCAACCTGGCGGCCGACCAGCTCGGCGGCCGGCTGACGCTGCGGCTCGACCACCGTCCCGATCTGTTCGGCGAGGCGACCGCGGACGCCGTCCTGGACCGGGTGGCCCGGCTGCTGGAGTCGATGGTCACGCTCCCGGACACCCCGCTGGGGCGGGTGCCGCTGGCCGGGGCCGGTGAACAGGCCGGGCCGGGCGTGGCGGGGCCCGTCCGGGAGGTCCCGGACACGCACCTCGTCGCCCTGTTCGAGGACCGGGCGGCCCGGACGCCGGACGCGACGGCGGTCGTCTCCGAGGACGGGTCCCTGACGTACGCGGAACTGAACGCCCGCGCGAACCGTCTCGCGCGGCTGCTGATCGAGCGGGGGGCGGGGCCGGAGCGGCTGGTGGCGCTGGCGCTGCCCCGCTCGGCCGAGCTGGTCGCCGCGGTCCTCGCCGTGCTGAAGAGCGGCGCCGGCTACCTGCCGCTGGACCCCGCTCACCCGGCGGACCGGATCGCCTTCGTCCTCGCCGACGCGGCGCCCGCCCTCGTCGTCACGGCGGTGGCGACGGACGGCGCGGCCGCCGGCACCCCGGTGCCGCGGCTGGTGCTGGACTCCCCGGAGACCCGTGCCGCGCTCGCCGGCCGGCCGGCCGGGAACCCGGCCGACACCGAGCGCACGGCCCCGCTGCTGCCCGCCCACCCCGTCTACACGATCTACACGTCCGGCTCCACGGGCCGCCCGAAGGGCGTGCGCGTCGAACACCGGGCGCTGGTGCACCACCTGGCGTGGATGGCCGACGCGTTCCCGCTCGGCCCCGAGGACACCGTCCTGGCCCGGACGTCCCCCGCGTTCGACGCGTCCGTGTGGGAGACCTGGCTGCCGCTGCTCACCGGGGCGACGGTCTGCGTCGCCCCCGACCGGACCGTGCGCGACCCGCGGCAGCTCCTGGCGTACCTCACCGAACACGGCGTGACCGTCGCCCAGTTCGTGCCCGCGCTGCTGACGGCCGTGGCGGACGCCGCCGACGAGGGCGAGCGGCTGCCGCTGCGGCACGTCTTCGCGGGCGGCGAACCGCTGCCGCCCGCGCTGGCGCGGCGCGTCGCCGACGCGTGGGGCGTCGCCGTGCACAACCTCTACGGCCCCACCGAGTGCACCGTGCAGGCCACGCACCACCATTTCGACCCGGCCCGCGACACGGCCGCGGTGCCCGTCGGCCGCCCGGTGTGGAACACCCGCGCCCTCGTCCTGGACGGCGCGCTGCGCCCGGTCCCGGACGGGGTGACCGGCGAGCTGTACCTCGCGGGCGCCCAGCTCGCCCGGGGTTACGCGGGCCGGCCCGGACCGACGGCGGAACGCTTCGTCGCCTGCCCGTCCGGCGCGCCCGGCGAGCGCATGTACCGCACGGGCGACCTGGTGCGGCGCGCCGCCGACGGACGGCTGGAGTTCGTCGGCCGCACCGACGACCAGGTCAAGATCCGCGGCTACCGGGTGGAGCCCGGTGAGATCGAGGCCGTCCTCGCCGCCGATCCGGCGGTCCGGGCGGCGGCGGTCGTCGTCCGCGAGGACCGGCCCGGCGACCGGCGCCTCGTCGCCTACCTCGTGACCGCCCCGGGCACCGACCCGGCGGGGCCGGCGGCCCGGGCGGCCACGGCACTGCCGGACTACATGGTGCCGTCGGCGTGGGTCCCGCTGGACGAGCTGCCGCTCACCCCGAACGGCAAGCTGGACCGGCGGGCACTGCCCGCGCCGGCCGCCGCGTCAACGGCCGGGACACGGCCGGGACGCGGCCCGCGCGGACCCCGCGAGGACATCCTGCGCGGCCTGTTCGCCGAGGTGCTCGGCGTGGAACGGGTCGCCGCCGACGACGACTTCTTCGCGCTGGGCGGGCACTCCCTGCTCGCCATGCGCCTGATCAGCCGGGTGCGGACCGTGCTCGGGGTCGAGCCGGCCGTCCGCGACCTGTTCGAGGCGCCCACGGCCGCCCGGCTGGCCGGGCGCCTCGACGGCGCCGCCCGGGCCCGCGCCGCCCTGACGCCCGTACCGCGGCCCGAGCGGGTCCCGCTCTCCGCCGCCCAGCGGCGCCTGTGGTTCCTGCACCAGTTGGAGGGCCCCAGTGCCACCTACAACGTGCCGATGCCGCTGCGGCTCTCCGGCGAACTGGACGTGCCGGCGCTGCGCGCGGCGGTCGGGGACCTGGTCGCCCGGCACGAGAGCCTGCGCACCGTCTTCCCCGAGGCGGACGGCACCCCGTACCAGCACGTCCTCGACGGCGAGGCCGCCCGGCCCGTCGTGGACGCCCTCGCCGTCGCCCCGGCGGACCTGGACGCGGCGGTGGCCCGGGCCGTCGGCCACACCTTCGACCTGACGCGTGATCTGCCGCTGCGCGCCGTGGTGTTCACCACCGCCCCCGACGACCACCTCGTCCTGCTGCTCGCCCACCACATCGTGAGCGACGGCGCGTCCCTGGCGCCGCTGGTCGGTGACCTGTCGGCGGCCTACACGGCCCGGCTCGCGGGCCGGGCCCCGGCGTGGGAGCCGCTGCCGGTGCAGTACGCCGACTACACCCTGTGGCAACGGGGCGTGCTCGGCGAGGAGAGCGACCCGGAGAGCGTCGTCTCCCGGCAGATCGAGCACTGGCGCACGGCGCTGGCGGGGCTGCCGGAGCAGCTCGAACTGCCGACGGACCGGCCGCGCCCGGCCGAGGCCAGCCACCGCGGCGAGACGGTCCCGCTGTCCCTCGACGCCGAGACCCACCGGGGCCTGACCCGCCTGGCACGCGACCACCAGTCGAGCGCCTTCATGGTGGTGCAGGCGGGTATCGCCGCCCTGCTCACTCGGCTCGGCGCGGGCACCGACATCCCCATCGGCACGCCGGTCGCGGGACGCACGGACACCGCGCTGGACGATCTCGTCGGCTTCTTCGTCAACACCCTCGTCCTGCGCACCGACACCTCCGGCGACCCCACCTTCACCGAACTCCTCGGCCGGGTGCGGGAGACGGACCTCGCCGCCTACGCCCACCAGGACCTGCCGTTCGAACGGCTCGTGGAGATCGTCGCCCCGGCCCGTTCGCTGTCCCACCACCCGCTCTTCCAGGTCATCCTGACGTTCCAGAACAGCGGTGACGTCGACGTCGACCTGCCCGGGCTCACCGTGCGGGAGCACCCGCTGGAGGCGGCGTCGGCCAAGTTCGACCTGTCCTTCGCCCTGGAGGAGCAGGTCGACGACACGGGTGCGCCGGCCGGTATGAGCGGTTCGGTCGAGTTCGCGACGGACCTCTTCGACCGGGACACCGCCGTCGCGGTCGCCGAGCGACTGGAACGCCTGCTGCGCGCGGTCGCCGAGGACCCGTCCCAGCCCTTGAGCAGCCTGGAGATCCTGTCCGACGACGAGCGCGACCGGTTGCTCGGGGAGCGGGACGACACCGCACACACCGTCCCGGACGCCACCCTGCCCGACCTGTTCGAGGCCCAGACGGCCCGGACCCCGCAGGCCATCGCCGTCCAGCACGAAGACGTCACCCTCACCTACGCGGAACTGAACACCCGCGCCAACCGGCTCGCACACCACCTCATCGGCCAAGGAGTCGGCCCCGAGCAGTACGTCGCCCTCGCCCTGCCCCGGTCGGCCGATCTGGTCGTCGCCGTCCTCGCCGTCCTCAAAGCAGGCGCCGCCTACCTCCCCATCGACCCGGACTACCCCGCCGACCGCATCACCTACATGC
>NZ_JBVHNF010000040.1:0-19048 GCF_055558055.1 Streptomyces sp. NPDC025833 | reverse complement strand
CCGGCAAGACCGCCCCTGACGTTCCAGCAGCCCACTACACTCCCGGCGATGCCTGTGACCAGGCAAGATAGCGAAACGCTGCTGGAGTACTAGCGTCAGCTGGGCGACTCGTTGCCGGAGTTCGGTACCCGGACGCCGGAAATCCGCCCGCCGACGCAGGCAGCCCTGGAATGATGAATCACCGCATCGCACCAGATGGCCAAAAGGGGACGGCATGGGCCTGCATATTTCGCGGATCGAGATACGCAACTTCCGCAACTTCCGGCACCTGGTCATCGACGACTTCCCCGCCCACGCGGTGATCGTCGGTGAGAACGGCGTCGGCAAGTCGAATCTGTTGGAAGCGATCCGCCTGGTCCTCGACCCGTCCGTCTCCGACGCGCGACGCATGCTACGCGAGGAAGACATCTGGGAAGGGCACCCCGCAGGCCTCGCCGGCGGAGCAGAAGTGACCATCGCGGTCGAGCTGCGCGGCTTCGACGACGACGCTGACGCCAAGAGCATCCTGTCCAGTGCCACCGTCGGCTTCGACCCCTACGTAGCCCGGCTGACCTACCGCTTCGCCCCGCGCACAGAAGTAACAACCGCTGACGGCTCTCAGGTGCAACCCACTGGCCGACCGCTGACCGCGCATGACTACGACGTCGTCGTCTTCGCCGGCGACCGCGAGACCAATGACGTGCGCGCCATCCGCCGCGAGGTGGCCCTGCGCGTTTTGCCCGCCCTACGCGACGCCGAAGGAGACCTGCACAACTGGCGGCGCAGCCCGATGCGGGATCTCCTCGAACGACTTCCCCTGGACCCGGCAAACCTGGAAGCCACCGCCTCGGCGATCGCCACCGCGGTCGACCAGCTCACCAAGGACGACAACGTCGCCAAGCTGGAGGGGCACCTGACGGACCGGCTGGGAGAGATGTTCGGGCCGCGCCTGGCCCCCCAGCCCACCCTCGGCTTCGCCTCCTCTAAGCCGGACGAACTGATCCGCGCGGTACGCCTGTTCTTCGACACGGCCCGCCGCAGGAGCATCGCCGACACCAGCCTGGGCACCGCCAACGTCATCTACCTCGGCCTGCTCCTCGAAGCCCTCAGCCAGCAGCGACTCGACGAAGAGTTCATCGCCACCCTGGTCGCCGTGGAAGAGCCCGAAGCACATCTCCACGTCACCCTCCAGCGGCACCTCTTCGGATACCTGCTGCGCACCGGGCCGTCGCTCATCCTCACCACCCACAGCCCGCACATCGCCGCCGTCGCCCCGGTCCGCTCCTTCATCGTGCTGCGCGCCACGGAGAACGGTACGACCGGCGCCACCACGGCCGCCCTCCCCGTCAGTGACGAGGAAGCTGCGGACCTGGAGCGCTACCTCGACGTCAGCCGTGCCGAGGTCCTCTTCGCCTCCGCCGTGGTGCTGGTTGAAGGACTGGCCGAGCTGTACATCCTCCCCGCCCTGGCCGAAGCCGCCGGGTTCGACCTTGACGCCTACGGCACCGTGGTGGCCAGCGCCCACGGCACCGACTTCAAGCCCTACCGGGCGCTCCTCGGCCCGAAGGGCCTTGACACCCCCCATGTGGTCGTCACCGACGGAGACGCCGCCGGCGACAAGCGCGGTGTGCGGGAAGCCGGCCTCAAGCGGGGCGCGAAACTCCACCCGGAGGCATCCCGCGGCAAGGCACTCCTGGAGCAGATTGCCCTCCTTCCGGAAACCGGTGCAGCCGACTACAAAACGACCCGCGATCCCCTCGCGGCAGAGCTCCAGGACCACGGCATCTACATCGGCGCCCAGACCCTGGAGACCGACCTGTGCTCCCTGTTCGGCGAGGAGATCATCCAGGCCTTCGAGGAGCTGAACCCCAATTCCACCGCGCGAGACGACGTGAGCCGCGGGGTCGCCAACGAACGGAACAGGACCGTCGACCCCGAGCTACGGAAGAAGATGCTCAAGCGGATCGGCGCCCTCGGCAAGGGCCGCTTCGGACAGCGCCTCGCCGCACACATCGCACAGGTCGACCTGCAAGGACGGATCCGAGCCGCAACCCAGACCCCCTGGGACCGTCCACTCGACGAGCAGGCCCTGCGCCGCCTGGACACGGCTGCCTACCTCTTCCTGGCCATGGAACGCATCAGCCGCGCGGCCCGCGGGACGTCACTGTTCCCCGACCCCACGGTGCCGCACGTCAACGGGCAGGGCACCGATGCAGATCAGTGACACCCTCCTCACGGAGCTCGACAGTCTGCACCCCAGGCAGCGGGAGGCCGTACTCCACGACGGCAACGTCGTCCTGCGGGCCGGACCCGGAAGCGGGAAGACACGCACCCTCGTAGCCCGGATCGCCTACGTCCTCCAGACACAGATCTCGTCCTTCCGCGGCGTGGCCTGCATCACCTACACCAACCCGGCGGCCGAGGAGATCCGCCGCCGCGTCCACCGCAGCGGCGTGCGCGCCGAGGGGCGGATCACCTGCTCCACCGTGCACGCCTTCTGCCTGAACGAGATCCTGCGCGCCTTCGGACACCTGACCGGGCAGCCGGCCCCTGAGACGGGACAAGTCCTCAGCAAGGCGGCCATCGAGGCGCTCCTGCAACGGTGCTTTGATGAGGCTGGCATCGGCGAGGTCCTCGCGCAGCACCGCGTGCCCCAGAGCACCAAGATCCGCAGAGCCCTGGCCTGCAACGAGGCCCTGGACAGCTTCGACCCGCGGGAAGTCCAGGCCGCACGCCTCTACGACGAACAGCTCATCCTCCGAGGCGAGATCGACTTCGAGGCCATGGTCATCCGGGCCGTACGCCTCGTCAGGGAACACGCACATGTCCGCGACCTCCTGCGCGCCCGCTTCCCCCACCTCGTCGTCGACGAGTACCAAGACCTCGGCGGAGTCCTTCACGAACTCGTCCTCGCCCTGCGCGACCTGGCTGGCATCACCGTCTTCGCCGTCGGGGACACCGACCAGTCCGTCTACGGCTTCACCGGTGCCGACGCCAAGTACTTGACCGAACTTGCAGAGCGAGAGGACTTCCGCGATCTCGAACTCGAGGTCAACTACCGCAGCGGCCAGGACATCATCGCCGCCGCCGAAGCCGCCCTCGGACATTCCCGAGGCCGCCTCGCCCGGGAAGGCGCACCCCCCGGCGACGTCAACCTCGAACAGGTCGAGGGAGGCCTCCAGGACCACGCCCGAGTGACCTGTGACCTCGTCGAACAGGCGCAGAGCAAGGGCATCAGCCCCGAGCGGATCGCCATCCTCTACCCCGCCCGCGGTCGCCTGCTCGACGACGTACGCCGTGAGCTCACCCGACGCGAGCTGGACTTCCGGCACGAGGGCGACGACAAACTGCCCGGTGGCAGCCTCTCCCGGTTCGTCCAGCGCTGTGCGGCCCGCGCCGTCACCAACTACCAGATCCACGCCGCATCCGGCGCTGACCGCGCCGACATGCTGCGCCGTGCGCAAGCGCCGTCCCTTGCCTCCCTCGCACGCGCCCTCACTACACTGCGCACCGAGGCTCAGCTCGCTCCGCCTCCCTCGCGGTTCTTCCTGCCCAGGGCTCTGCAACTGTGCCTCGACCCCGAAGAGCTCTACCCCGCCGACGCACCGGCCCTCGCCTGGCTGGAGCAGCTGCGCGCCGGCCTGGCTCTCGACGAGGTAGCCGCAGGGCACCCTGATCAGGACAACACGAGCAGCCTCGACGGCCTGGCCGTTCTGTGTCAGTCCAAGGATCTTGCGCTGCAGGACCTCGCGCGCGGCGAGGAAGTCGTCGGGAAGGTCCTGCTCGCCACCTACCACGCGGCGAAGGGCCGAGAGTTCGACACGGTGATTCTGCCGGGTCTCCTCCAAGGCCTCATTCCGCGCGATGTCCCCAGCGGAAGGCAGTGGCGGAAGCCCACGGAGGCGGAGCTCGAGGAGCAAAGGCGCACCTTCTACGTCGCCCTCACCCGTGCCGAGTCGAGCGTGACTATGATCGTCGGCCCCGGGTACGAGACTAAGAACGGATACTGGATGTCCCTTGGGCCCTCAGCCTTCGTGATCGAGATGGCACGGCGTCTCTTCCCCGAGGAAGATGCCTGACCCGGCGGGCGCACCCAGCCCCGGTCCGTCGCTCCGCCCCCGACTACGGTGATCACCATGACACTGGGGGACATGTTGCAGCGTCACGCCATGCAAGCCGCGGTGGCAACGACGATCATCACCGAGGCCGCCATGACACAGCTGCGCGGACCGGCGGCCGGGATCGCCGTCGGCATTGCGATGGCGTCCGGCGGACTTCGGGCTGCGCAGGGCCGCGCCCGGCAGAAGTCGGCGGTCTCCGCGGGGGCGGCAGCCCAAGCGCTGACCTGGCAGCCCTACGCGGGCCGTGGGCCCCGCCCGTCCGACAGCGACACGTACCGCCACCTCGCGGCCAGGACGCGGCAGACCACCGAGCGCGGGCTGGAGAAGGTCACCCTGGCCACCTCTTCCAAGAACACGCCGCGAAGGACGAGGCGAAACGGGCCGTCACGTCCAGTTCACTGACGCCTTGGAGTAACTCAAGACGAAGTGCACCGACCTACAGGCCCACTGCCGCCTCCTGGAAGCACGGCTCCAGACGATTGCGACCGCCGCCAACCTCCTCGCACGGGAGAAGGCGGCCCTCTCCGGCCAGGCGTCCGACGAAGGCAAGGTCCCCGCCCTTCCACGGAGCCGGACGCACATGCCGTGATCCCTGCGGCCGCGGCTCCGCCTGAAAGCAGAGCAAACTCGGATATGTCTTCGATCCCGCGAAGGACACCCTGTCCTTCGACTGGCAGGTGCGCAACGGCCCATCCTCCCTGGGCAAGGTCTTCAGAAAGAACGGCGATCGGGCTGGTGAAGCGGCTGGCAGCGAGGTGCGGATCGTGCTGAAGTACGCAGGTAAGGGGCACAAGCCGACCAAGTACGTCGTCTACACGTCTTATCCGCTGCCCGAGTGACACGCAGCCGACAGGACGACCGGTAAAAGACCGATGGCGGTACGGGCACCCCGCGGTGCGGGGCGCCCGTGCGCTCAGAAGGAGAAAAGTGACCCGGCGCCGTGAGGTGTACTACCTCGCATACGAGGAGGACTTCGGCCTGAGCGGTTTCAGCGGCAAGCTGGGTCCTGACGGGACGCCCCTTGCGGACCCTCAAGCAGTGCTGGCGCTGGCCGCCGAGACCGTCCGGGATGAAGAGGACGGACAACTCGGCCTCGATGTGCGGCTCCTGCTGGAGTCACCGGTGGCGGACGTCGTGATTCGCGGCCTCTGGCTGGCTCTGACGGGCGGACGGTTCGACCCGGGCGCTCACGGCCTCGGCGCGCGCGAGTGGCTGTGCATGATCGCCGATGTGTGCCCGGCGGACGACCTGGACCAGGCCCGCACGGGGCATACGGACGTGGCAGAACCGGAGCCCGTCGTGTCGGAAGAGGAACTTCGCGAATCCGTGCGAGCCGAGATCGAGTCGGCCGCACCGGCGCTGGCCGGTCATGTACCGCTGCCCGGTGTGGAGAGCGCGCTGCGGCGGATCGTCGACGAGGCCGACGCCGATCTCGGCTTCCGGCTCTTCCTGCGCACGCTCAAGGCCCACGCAGCCCCGGTGGACGAGGCCCAGTACGAACGGTTGCTGGGCATCGGCGACTGGCTGACATACCCTGGCGCGGCGGTCTACGAGGACCTGACCGTGCGGTGGCGCCCCCTGGACGCGAGCCGCCGGGACCTCGGACCCCGTATCGGGCTACCCTTTCTGTCGGCGATGTTCGACGGGCAATGGGCTGCCTGGCGACACGAGGGCTCGGGGGACCCCCGTGAGCACATCGGCAGACTCGCCCACAACGACCGCGGCGTTGCTCCCGGCACCCAGGCTGCCATCCTCCTCCAGGACGCGCGCGTTCTGTCGGAATCTGCGCTGTCCGACGACGCGGTGACGGCGCTGTGGCGCACCGCCGCCCGGCGTAATGGCGCCGTCGAGACGTTCGACATCGACGGTAGGGTCTGGCTACGGGAGATCGCCGAGGTGTGCACGGCGTGGCTGGCCGGTGTCGCACCCGCCTACGTGCCCGGCCCGCCTCCGCACCGCGAGGATCTGAGGGGACCGGTCCTGCGCGAGGTTCGTGACGTCGGTCCGGCACTTGAAGAGGCCGTGACCCGGCAGGGCGCCGGCGCTGCGGCCGATGCGATCATCTCCCTGCTCGAGGAAACGGTGACGCTCGCGGACCCTGACCTCGGCTTCCGTCTGTTCCTGCACCTCATCGACAGGTATGAAGTCACACTCAGTGAGGCACAATACAACCGCTATCGGGAGACAGGAGCACGTTTCGGCCTTCGCGGCACACATGTCGCCGACCTGGTGTCACAGCACGTTCGACCTAAGGGGTCCTGACAGGAGCCGTGGATCATGTGACCTTCCGCTGGGCTACGACTACGATCACCCGCGGAAATGGCTTTGTGAGCGTCGCATCCGCCACCGCATCGCCCGCAAGGGCATCGAGTCGTCCACGCGGCTGGGCCGACACCGCTGGGTCGTCGAGAGAACGGTCTCCTGGCTGGAGCATGGGTCGGGGGGACCTGACGAATCGCTAGTGGTCGCTGCTCGAGCCGCATCTGCCGTCCGCGGGCGGTCGGGGAGGCCGGAGGATCAAACACACGATTCCTGAGCCGAGGGACCAACGGGCCAACCGTCGGTGCAGAGGCAGCACGGGCGGCAAACCCGCCGGGTTCGACCGCGAGTGCTACCGGCGTCGCAACGAGGAGGACACCCTGGAGGTGCTCACCGACCAGTACGTGAAGGACCATGGCCACCTGCCCTCAGAGCGCGGCCGTCACGGACTGGGCTGGTGGGCGGCGCAGGAGACCCGGCCCGCGAAGAAGAAGCCGAAGCCGCTCGCGCAGCTGCTCGCGTGGTGGCGCGCCTCCGCGATCCGCCGCTTCGGCCAGCAGCTCATCGGCAGCCTCCTGGACAGGTGCCGGGCAGCGGGAGCGGCGATCCGGGCGCGGGTGGATCCCACCGTGGACGTGGCACTCGCCGCCGTCGACGTCGCCGCGGTCGTCTTCACCGTGCGCGAGAAGTTCTCCCGGCGCCACATCCTGGCCGAGGCGCGCCGGCACCTGCTGGAGACGCTGCGCGGCCGCGAGTTCACCCGCGGCCTGGACGACTACATCGCCCACCGGGCCCTGCTCCGCTACTCCCGCCGTCACACGGTCACGAAGCCCGGCCGCCAAGCGCCGGCGGCGGACCGGATGACCTACACCGCCGACTTCCCGGTGCCGCACCGGTGGTGGATCGCTCCCGCCGAAGGCACACCGCCGCGGGAGTCCAGCCGCTACGAGCGGGCCAGGGTCGCCAGCCTTGCCGTGCAGAACGCGATCCGCGACGCCCGCATCCGAGCCGACACCGCCACCGTCACCGAGGCGGCGACCTCGGCCGTCTCCGCACCCGCCGATCACCGCGACCTCGAGGGCGAGACGGCGTCCGCTCCCCACGCCGTCGACCACCCGGGCAGGGACGCCGCCCTGACCCCGGCGCAGCGGGCCGCCGCAGTCCAGGCCCACCAGCAGGCCGCGATGCCCGAGGAGTACCTGGAGGGCCGCACGACCGACCCGGCGACGTGGCTGCGCACACCAAGGAACCTGGACCGGCTCGCCGCCTTCACCCGTGCCGCCGATACCCGCCGCCGCGCCATGGAGGACCGAAGGGCCCCGGCCGCCGATCCGGCCGGTCCGGTCGACGAGCACCACCAGGAGCGCGAGCAGCAGCGCCAGCAGCCCGACCCCGGCCAAGGTCAGGGCCTCCGGCTGTGAAGCGCCGTGCGGCCCGCACGGCGGGACGGACGATGAAGTCACGATGCCAGGCGTCGGGACGCGACCGGCCGCCCACCCCCGAAGTCACCCGGGAGCGGGCGAGGGTGCCAGGGACCGCCCCTCGATCACGGAGGCCCCATGGTTGCCCCGGCCCCGCCGCACCTTTCGCCGGAGCAGCGCGAGCGCCTGGAGCAGCTCGCCGACGCGGCCCGGCTGCGTATGGCGCTGTACCCGTCGCCGAAGCCACCCGCCCGGCGCCGCTCCCGCTCCCGGCAGTACCCCGGCGGCCAGCCGAACCTGTGGCGCACCGCGCGGGGCCGCCGCCGGGGATGAGTGGACACGGTGGACTCCACCGCGCGCCGTGCACAGTGGAGACCACGGTGGCGCGGATCGGGCGGTCCACTCGGTGCGCTACTCGGTGGGGGAGTGCGGTGCGTTGTTGCAACTCATCGCGCCGCGCGCCTACCGGTGCGCCTCCGCGCGCCGATGTTCCCGGTGGCCGGTGCGCGTGGCGCGCGACGCCCGCTGCGCATCGGCCTCTACGATCCGCGCGTGGGACAAAACCCGGCACAGAAGGCCGCGAAGGCGGCACGCGGGTAACAGCCGAAGAAGCGGCCCGGCAAGGCGCAGCGCGAGGCGATCAAGCGGGCGCAGGCGGCGAAGAGAAGGCGGGCGGCGGGAAGCCAGCCGCGAAGAAGACGGCGGCGAAGAAGGCGGTGCCGCTGCCGCGCGGCTCGGTACGCGCCGCCTATCCGGGCAGCTGCCCGGCCTGCTTCAAGGACTACGCCAAGGGCGAGGTCATCACGAAGGTGACCGATGGCTGGGGACACCCCGGCTGCGCGCCCCGGCAGATGTCGGCGGCCGAGCGGGAGTTCGCCCGGAACGAGGCCCGGATCGAGAGCGGTGAGACGTTCCGCGGCCAGAAGCCCTCGGACTGGCGGCACGGAGCCTCGCCGTCCAGCACCCGTCCCGCCCGCTGAACTCCGCCCGGATGGTGTGGCGTCGGCCACGGACAAAGTAGGGCTGCAAGGGTTGGTCAGGGCGAAAACGGACGCCTGTCGGGTCTGGTCGTCAGACCGCGGACAAGGGGTCTTTCCTCACGGTGGCTCCGGCCCATGCGCAGATCCGCGCGCGGGCCGGACGACCGCCGACCCGGCCCGCAGGCCGGAGGAACGAGGACACCGTGGCCGCTCCCGACCAACCCACCCCTTCCCGCCGCCCCGCGCGGCCGCGATCCTGGAGCCCGACCCCGCACGCTGTCGCTGCCCGGCCTGGCCGCGCCCGGCGCGTCGGTTGCTGGGCAAGCCCCGGTGAGGCCCTGCCGCCGGCGCTTGCGTTCCCACTGCCGAAGCCACTTCCGTGCCCGGCAGTCACGCACCCGGCATTTCCCCTTGTCAGCGCGGGTTTTCGGGTCCGTGCCGGATCGTCACGACCCTCTTCCTTCCCCTATGACCTGAGTTGGTTGTCGATGGTGGGGGAGATCATCGGGTCCGGGGGCCCGGTCCCCTCCACGGCCGGGGGCCGGCGCCCGGCCGTGGGCCGGTCGCGGATGGCGGGAGGGCGAGCCTGATGGCAGGCAAGCGCAAGGAGAATGAGGCCGGATCGAGCAACGACCTGCGCGCGGATGTGCTGCGCGTCCTCGGCGTGCTGAAGGTCGCCACCGCCGACCAGATCCAGCGGCTGTCCTCGCCGCACCTGACCTACCGGCACACGACCAAGCCAATCCCAGCGAAGCAGAAGGAAGCCCGCACAGCCTCCCACCGCGCCGCGGTGAACGACCTCCGGCGCCACGGTCTGGCCGTCGACGGCGGCCGCACGCGGGGCGGTGAGGAGACCCGGCTGCTCACGAAGGACGGTCTGGCCGCCGCCGCGATCGACCTGGACCGCGAGATAGAGGAGATGGGCGGCATGCCCAAGAGCGCGGGCCGTTCCGGCGCCTCGCACCCGATGACAGTGAACGAGACGGTCATCGCACTGATCCGCCCGAAGCCGAACCTGAACAAGGTCATGCGGGAGCCAGCCGAAGCGGTCGCGGCCGCGCGGGACGCCGTCGACGCACCCGACGGGATCGGCACCCTCGCCTCCTACGCCACCGAGGTCGCGCTGCCGGTGAAGGGCACCTGGAAGAACCCCGCTATCGGCAGCGCCCGCGCCGACGTCGTCCTGACCGCCCCGGAGGCCGGGGTGCCGCTGCTGTTCATCGAGGCCGACAACTGCACCGAGGAAGCCGTCCTCATCGCCGCGAAGTTCGACAAGTACGCCCGGTTCTTCCAGCGGCAGGAGAAGGACACCGACGGCATCGAGAAGCCGATGTGGCGCACCCGCTGGTCCGCACCCGCGTCCGATGAGTACGAGCGGGTGCACCCGCCGGTCCTGCTTGTCTTCCACCAGGTCGGCCAGCGCTCCGCCAAGAGCCAGATGGCCCGGGTCGCCGACGTCACCCGCCACCACTGGCAAGGGCGGTGGCATCCCGAGGGCGGCTACCACTCTTACGACCGCTGCATTCCGATCGTGGCGACCACGCTGGAGGAGCTGTGCGCACACGGCCCGGCCGGGCCCGCCTTCTGGCGCTTCGGCCGTGACCACCGCCAGCCGCTGCTGGACGCGATCGGCAACGCCCGCCGGGACGCCTACCTCGCCCGCCGCCGCCAGGCCGCCCGGGAAGAGGAACGACGCCGTGCAGAGCGGGAAGCCGCACAGCGGGAGGCGCGGCGGCCGGTCTGCGCGGACTGCGGGTAGAAGTTCACCGACGCCAGGTGGGAGGCGATCGGCTACACCCGGGACTGGAGCAAGCGCCAGTCGCACCCGCACCTGTGCGAGGACTGCCAGGACCGGGCCGTCGCAGCCGAGGAGCAGGCCGAAGCCGACGAACGCGAGCGCCAGGAGCAGGAGCGCCTGCGCCGGGAGGCGGAAGAACAGGCCGCCGCGCAGAAGGCCGGCGGCTGGCTCTCTCATTTCCGCACCTGACCCGGGCAAGCCACGGCGACCGACCACGCGGGCAAGCCCAAGGCATCCCTGGGCAAGCCCGCGTTGTCGGTGGCGGCTGCAACGCTTGGTCGGATGAACGGCGATGAGCAGTTGCTGAACGGCCGGGTCTACGGCGCGGAGTACGACGACCCCAACCCCGGCCCGCTCCCACACCGGACCTACGCCGAACTGGTCGGCGGGCCGCTGGACGGCCTGCTGCTGGACATCCACGGGTGGCGGACCGAAGAAGTCGACGACGGTGTCGCCCTGTCCACCGAACTCGGGCGGTGGCCCGGCGGCCGCGCCCTGTACGACCCGCGCCCCGGCGAACGCCGCACGCCCGGCCCGGGTGTGAGCTGCCGCTTCTTACTACTCCGGCGACACACCCTGACCACGGGCCTGACCACGGGCCCGACCAGGCACCGGTCGCCCCGACCACAGAACCGACCACGGCAGGTCAGGAGACGGTGACGTGGTCGAACCCGCTCAGCATCGGCGTCTCCTGAGCGCACCCGCACAGCGCGCACAGCCATGTCCCCGGGTTCTCCGCGACTTTCAACGAGTGCTCTACCTCGAGCGGAGGTGCGCCCTACGGCTTCGCAGTCCGGCGTGTGCAGCACGCCCCGGGCCGGGCCCCACCCCTCACGCACCTTCGCCAGCACCCCCGAAGGCCGGCACTCCCCGAGTACCTTGCTGGCACAACAGAAGGCCCGTTGTCAGACCCGGTTCGTACCCTTGGCTGAGGTACCTGAGACAGGAGGGCAACGTGGCCCGCAGCGGCATCAACAAGCGTGAGATCGACAAGTGGGCAAAGAACCTTGTCAAGGAGACCAACAAGAGCCTGGAACGGGCTCAACGGCGGAACCCTCCTCGCGTCTCCGCACAGATCGAAGCCACCTCCAGCCCGGTGCCCGGTGAGGTGACCGGCTACCTAGCCCGCCTGCTGCTGTGGCTGGACGACCGCGAGAAGCAGAACCCGGGCGGGTACATCAACGTCACCGCCTTCCCCAAAGAGCTCCGGCTGGAGGACGAGGACCCGGCCATCCTGGCTCTCCAGCTCGACCAGCACGACCTGGTGCAGATCCTTCGCAACATGGGGCCCCAGCACCATGTCCGTCTTACCGACGCCGGCCGCGTCGCGGTGCACGAACTGAAGGACCTGCAGAAGGACCGCGCCGCCCGGATCCGCCACACGATCGACGCCTTGCTGCGGTGGCTCTTCGACACCGGCAGCGACCAGACACCCGTCGACCCGGCCCTGTTCCTCGCGACACCCGGCTCCTACTTCGCCGGAACCGAGATCAGCGGGACCGATCTGCACCAGGCGCTCGCATACCTCGCAGAGCACAACCTCATCGAACACGTCGACACCGACCCGGCCACGGTCGCCATCACACCCCAGGGCACCCGCTGCGCCCTGGCAGGAGGAAGCGTGCAGGACCACGTCAACCAGCCCCGCCCCGGCACCACGTACAACACCTATCTGCCGAACGCCAAGGGCGTCATCATCGGCGAGCAGCAGAACTTCACGCAGAACAACACCGACGGCGTCGACCCGACGCTGTTCGCCCAGCTCGCCGGGTACGTCGGCCAGGTCAGCCCCATCCTGGGCCTGTCCGACGAGGACCGCGTGGAACTGGAGCGTGTCGCCCAGGACCTCCACGACGAGGCGACCTCCGGCAACCCCGAGCCGGGCCGCCTGCGCCAGTTCGCCACCCAGCTCAAGGACAAGCTCCTGGCGGGCGCCACCACCATGGCGGCCACACAGGGCATCCAGATGGCTGAGCAGGCCCTCGCCGCGCTGATGCAGTAACCGCTCCAGCACCACCACGGGCCCCGGGGGACAAGCCATGACATCCCCGGGGCCCGGCTTTATGGAGTCGCGCTGTTCAACGACGACGGGACGACGCCGTCACGCCTCCGGCTGAGGCTCCACCTGGCGCAGGCAGTACACGCACCTGGACTCCGAGTCGACGCGGCCCATGCACCACCGACAGTCCCCGCGCTCACGCACAGGCCCCAGGCCGTCCGCGCAACCGGGGCAGGTCATCACCGGCTGCCGGAAGCCGAAGCTGACCACCCACCCTTCGGCTTGAGCGGCGTCGCGCGCCAGCTGCGAGACCTCGGAGGCGGAACGCGCGTCTTCGTCGTCGCCGGTCTCCACCGCCAGGTAGACGGCGAAGCAGTCGTCGGTGTCGCACACGACAGCCACTCCTGTAGGCATTCGATCCCCTCTCAAGCCTCAACTGCGCCCAACAGGAACCATCTTGCTGAAGCGCGCGGCCTTGCACTGGTCTCCCCACGGAAAAGGCTCGCCGCGCGGGCGCCAGGCTCCGGCACTCTGCCCACGACCCAGCACTTCCGCCGGTACGGTCAGCGTCACGGCAGGCAAGACGGCACACACCACCGGACCCAGGGGGGCCAATGGGCGTGGAGAACGAACCGCAGAGCATCCCGTGGGGCGGCGAGTGGCGACGACACCTCCGCTCCGATGCCGAGATGGATCTCGTGCGCTCGTGGAAGCGCCGTGTCGAATGCCCGACCTGCAAGGCAGCCGCAGGGCGGGCCTGCCGCACCGCGGGCGGCCGCCCGACCAACGAACACCGTGCACGTCTTGACGCCGTCGGCCCCATCCCGTACGCGAAGTGGCGAGAGGAGAGCCTCATCCCGGAGCAGCGGACGTACACGATTCCGGCCGTGCTCAAGGAGTCGGAGAAGGCCCGCGCCGACTTCAACGTGGACACCGCCCTGGCCGACGGTGTGGCGGTCGTCCGGATGTTCCTCGCCGACCGGCTCGGGTTGTTCCTCCAGGGCGAGGAAGCCATGGACCGCATCGACGACGCCGTGCGCAAACTGATCGAGGTCCGCAGCCCGGTGGGGACGGCCGACGTGGTCACTGTTCTTGCCAGCCAAGTCGCCTCGCTGCTGGCAGCGAGCGCCGGCCCCGACGGCGATCCGGAGGCCCTGTTCGACACGATGATCCGCGCGCAGATCGACATGGTCCGCAGGATGAGTGCGATCGAGAAGCAACGAGCCGACGGCTGAGCGGCCGGTCAACACTGGTGCAGTGCCACCCACTAACCTCCCGCCAATGAAAGGGATGAGCTGTGCCCGACCGACCTGAAATCGTCTGCATCTGCGGCTCTACCCGGTTCGTGGACGAGATGCGTGCGGTGAATCGCGATCTGACCTTCGCCGGAGTCATCGTTGTCGCGCCAGGCGAAGCGGACGGACCGGTCACCGACGAGCAGAAGGCGGCGCTGGACGCCCTCCATCTGCGCAAGATCGACCTGGCAGACCGGGTTCTGGTCGTCAATCCTGGCGGGTACATCGGCGAGTCCACGAGCAGGGAAATCGCCTATGCCCACGCCACCGGCAAGCCGATTTCGTTCACCGATCCCGCCCCCGCTGCAGAGTAGTTCGCCAGGGGAGCGGCCCAAGATCCCAGGGCCTACACGCACTCCAGTGCGATGCCGATGAGTGCCCCGATCCGACGACTCCGTCACCTCAACCTCTGTGCCTCAGCACCGACTGATCTAGAGCAGGGGGAACAGTTCCGGGAACCTGCGGTACACCTGGCGGCATGAAGTTGAGCGACCTCAGCCCGCTGATGGCACGCCGTGAAGACGGCGGCCTCAGCTATGACCGTTTCCGCGTCGACCCTGCACTGGCATCGCTGCAGTGGCCGGACGACGTCCTTGAGCAGTTTCTCTTCAATCATGGTGACAACGGCGCTTTTGTGTATGACTACGGCGGCATCGACCTGCGCGAGGTCAGGTGGCAGCTCGAGACGATCCCGGCCGCGGACTTCAATGAGATGCCGACCGGAGCGTCCGATGTCGGCTGTATTGAGAGCTACGCCGAGAACCCGGTGTACTGGGTCGAACGCCGCCCTCACGAGGTCGGGCAGCACTGGGAGGATCACGGGACGTGGCTGCGCCCCCCGATCCTGATTGACCGACGGCTCTTGGATCCGTTGGACACAGGTCTGCAGGTCCTGGAGGGCAGGACACGCGTCGGCGTTCTGCGAGGTCGCCTGCGTGAGGGACTACACGTCGCGTCCCACCATCAGGCTTAGGTCGGACACTCTGCGACAGCACCAGGAACTGAAAATCGGCCGAATCCGGCTGGCCAGGCCCGCTGACGACGCAGGCCCGCGAGACTGGCAGATCACCTACCTGTGGAGGACTCATGATTCCGGCGACCGTGCCCACCGAAGCCCTCTTCGATCGCGGCCAGCTGCCCGATGAGTCTCGTCCCGTGCACGCCTGGGACGAAGAAGGCGAACCACTGGTGCTGTGGCGCAACGAGCTGCGACGAGCACGGAACATCGCGGGTTTCAAGGAAGTTCGCGAGCGCCGCCAAATCGTGGGTGTCGTCCCGGGTGGGGGCTGGATGACGGAATGGCAGGACCCCAGCGAGGGAACCTCCTTCGCTGATCCGGTGGTGGCTTGGGCGGTGTACTCCGACGGAGAGGCCAGAGCTATCGACACTGACTCTTCCGGCGACGCCACGCTGCTTTCTTCGATCGCCAAGGACCGGCGGACCTACCACCCAGGCCAGATCCCGGACGCGCCGCTGCCTGGCGAGGAGACGCCGGGTGCAGCGGCAGAATAGGCAAAGTCAAGACGCCCAGCTGAGCCCGAGGGCGGCCAGCGAGGCGAGCTTGTCGGCAGTCAGCTTGGCCCGGCGGCTCTTGCTGTTCTTTCGCTGGTGGGGTGCTGAGTGAGGGCGGGGTTACTGCCGCGGGGCGTTTTCTGTAGTGGGTACGGCTGTCATGGGGTGGTACACCACTCTCCGCTCCACTGTCTTGAGAACGGCACTTCTGATCCATTTTGGGCTGCGCGGCTGCACCGTGGTGGGTGTTGGTGTCCGCGGCGGAAGGGTGTGGGGTGGGGGAGCCGGGCGCGTGGGGTGAGGTCGCGGCGGGGCTGAGGGTGTCCAGGCCGGTGCTGGTTGCGCGGCTGCTGGAGCTGGATGCGGCCGGGGCGTTGACGACGGCGCATGTGCGTGCGGGCGCTCAGGTCGGCGGGGTGAATGTGCGCACGGTGTGGCGCTGGCTGGATGCCGCGCGGGCGGAGGGCCGCTTGGAGCGCAGGGCGCGGGCCCGGCTGGAGTTGTCCGACCAGATGTGGGAGGTGCTGGCTCAGGCGGGCGGGAACGTTGCGGCGCTGCACCGGCATCTGAAGGCGGCCGGGGGCGAGGTGCCCTCGCTGGCGTCGTTGCACCGGGTGGTGCGCCGGGACCTTCAGGCCGGCAGGGTCCTGCCGGACCGTGCGGTGGTGCGGCGGGAGCGGGATGAGCAGCAAACGCGGCAGGCGCTGGCTGACCTCGCCCTGGCCGGGCCGCAGGAGGGCGGCGCGGCGAAAGTGGCTGCGCCTCGGCTGCCGCGTCTCGTACCAGAAGCGACCAGCGGCTTGCCGGTGGGGGAGAGCGGTGCGCTGGCGGGTGCGCAGCTGGTGCGGACGTCGTGGGTCCGGGCGGTGGCCGAGGCGGTCGGGCAGGCGATGGCGGTTCAGGGCGCCGTGTGTGTTCGGCGACCCGGGCCGGGGCAAGACCGCCGCCGTGCGGATGGCGCTCCACGCGGTGCCTCCGGGTTGGGAGGTGACGTGGGTGCCGGTGTCGGTGCGCCCGTCGGTGGCCGGCATGAGGCGTGCGGTGTTCGACGCGCTGGCGCGGGGGTGGCTGGGCTTTGGCAAATGCAACGCCCGACACCGGAAGGCGTCCGGCTGGCCGCCCGCGTGCGTGGCGTCTGCTCGCCTCAGCGGCAGCAGCCGGGCCGGGTGTCGCGCGGGCGCGCTGAATGCAGGCTGGCGGCCTGCTCGGGCCCCGGCGCGGGACGTTGCACTGTCCCGCCACCCCAGACATGATTGCCCACGGTAGCGGCGTGGCGCTCTCCGTAGTATCGCGGAGTCAGTGCGCCTGCCCGCCCCGGCCTTAACCCTGCACGAACCCTGCATGCGCGCCTTCGGGCTGCCCTGAGTCATGGAGACCTCAATGCGTGTTGCCCACGGCGCCCTGTTGGGTGCTGCTCTGCTGGCACTCTCTTTGTCGGCGTCGCCGGCCGGTGCCGCAGACGACATCATCACGAACGGCGAGTTCTACCCTCCCGCCGTTCGCGACAACGGGTACACCACCGTCTACCCGCACTCAACACCCGGCATCCCGGGATGGCGGGTCTCCGACGGCAACGTCAATGTCTACAGCACCCAGCTGGCCCGTCATCGCAACCAGGCCGTCGACCTCAACGGTGGCACTCCCGGCTCCATCACCCAGATCATTCGCACCACCCCCGGTACGCGGGTGACCCTGGAGTGGAAGCACACCCGCAACACCTACCCGGGGTGCTCGTCCGTCACCTCGCAGTCGTACAACGTGACGCTCGAGGGCAGAGGGGGAGCCGAGGAGCAGTACCTCGCCATCGGGCGGATCGGCGCCTGGCGGGAGCAGACACTCACCTTCATCGCCCAGGACAGAAGCTACAACCTCACTTTCTCCTCCAACACCCGGGGCGTGTGTGGCGCCCTGATCTCCGACGTCTACGGTGAAACCACGGGAGCCAGTTCCTAGCCGGCGCCGCGGACCACCGAGCTGCTCCCACCGTCGCCGCGCACGGCTTTCCCGATTCCCCCGTCCGCTCAACTGGCCGTCACGCCCCCGCGGCTCCGCCGGCCCGCGCCGTCCTCGCTTCCGTCTCTTCCCGGCCCGTCCCGCGCGCCCGAGCCTTTGCTGCCCGGGCCGGCGTCATCTCCGGTCCGGTGTCCCTCACGGCCTCGGCCGTCCGGCCGCCGGTTCGTCCGTCGGCATCGGCTCGTTCGCTCGTCGCCGCAACGGCGAATACCGAGGTGCCGTCCGCAGCTGGTCGACTGCCTCGACTCCAGACCGGCGGTCGACGGGGCCGTGGCCGCCGCGCTGTGTGCGCAGGGCGAGGCGGCGAGGTCGTAATGCGACCAGATCATGCCGAGTTTCTCCTGCTGCTTGATGCGGTCGGCGTCCATGTCGCTGCGGGCGTGGAGCCGGCGGGCGTCGGCGGTCCACTGTCCGAGCGGGAAGTTGGCGAGCGTGGCCGGCCACCCCTCGCCTTCCGCCTCCTGGTCGTCGACGGCGGGCACCGGAACGTGGATGGGACCTTGAGGTCGTCGGGGAGCCGGTTGTAGATGACGGCGGCCTCCACGCCGCGCCGCCGGTGCTCGTGCTCCAGGTTGAGGACGCGCAGGTTGATGAACGCGGCGAGGGCGGCCGGGTCGCGGGGGGTGGAGAACTTCAGCAGCGCCTTGGCGGGGGCGCTGACGTCTCCGGAGCCCTCGCCGCTCCCGCCTGTGCTCTTGCCCCTCTCGTCCTTGGCTACGGGCTTGTAGCGGCTCGGGGCCTGCTGCTCCGCGAGCGTCTCCATGATCCGGGCGTCGTGCGCCCTGAGCGCCTCCAGCAGCTTGGCGAGCCAGCCGAACGCCCGCGAGGTCAGCATGTTGTCCGCTGTCTCACCTGGCCCGAGCAGAACGGGCACGATCAGGCTGGCCGTCTTGCCCTCGCCGTGCTGCATCGGCGGTGCCCGGCCGACGGCCTGGACGAGGTCAGGCATCGAGCCGCGTACGTCGGCCCAGTACCCGGAGTCGCAGTTTCTGGTGTCGGCGTCCTCGCCCGGGACCTTCACCGCACATAGAAAGCACTTCTCGACGACGGTGCCGTCCGTGGCGATCCCGGCCGCGAACTCGACCAGCAGCCGGCGGCGGTGGAGCGGCTTGTGGTCGCCGCACAGCCAGTCCGCCTGGATCCTCTTGGGGTAGAGCTCGGGGTCGTCGGCGTGCAGCTGCGCGGCGACGTTCGCAAGGCCGGCCGTGAACGCCTCGGCCTCCTTGACCATGTGGTGGAGGACGAGCGTGCGCCGGAAGTTCTCCTCCGGGGACGCCTTCACCTGCGCGGTGCGGGTTCAACCTCAGCAGGTGGTGGCGTCCGGGCGGCCTCGGGTGGTGAGGCCGGGCAGGACGAGGGTGAGCCAGCGGTCGGTGGTCCCGGTGGCGCGGGTGGCGGGGGCGCTGTCGAGGAGCAGGTAGAAGTCGGTGAGGGTGATGTCGGGATGGACGTCGCCTTCGGTCTGCCCGGTGTGGATGAGGGTGTTCAGCGCGGTGGTCACGCGCTGGAGGGGGGCGTCGGGGTCGGTGTCGGCGCCGAGGGTGCGGGCGGCGGCTTTGACGGCCATGTCGTTGGCTAACGCTCAGGGGTGGGTTTGTTGGTGTGTCGGGTCGTTGCTGGCCTGGGGTGTTGTGGGTTTGTTGAGAAGTCGCGTGAGTGGTTAAGGCGGGG
>NZ_JBVHNF010000039.1:0-19169 GCF_055558055.1 Streptomyces sp. NPDC025833 | reverse complement strand
GCGATCTCCCACAGCCCGTCCGGAACAATCCAACTCCACGTATCCCGCCCCATGCTGAGTCCAACGACGCCTCACCACATAGGACACGGTCTAAGTGGTCGGCCCACTTGGGGGGTTGACTCTGGGGCCAGTATTGTGCGCGAGACGTGGAGGGGGGTGCTCAGAAGATCACGGTTATCTTTCCTGCCAGGCTGCCTTGGAGGAAGCGTTCGTGTGCGGCTTGGATCTCTTGGAGGCCGAAGGTGGAGTGCACACGCAGCCGCAAGGAGCCGCGGTCGACGAGCTTGGTGAGTTCGTTCAGTCCCGCGCCGTCCTCACGCACCTGGTTGACGCTGGTACGCACACCGCGGGAAGACAGGTCGGGTACTGGACCTGCTTGGGTGGCGATCGACGCATACCGGCCTCCATCTGCCACTGCCTCGGTCGCGAACACCCCGAAGGTATCGAAGACCGCGTCATAGCTGCGGTCTTGAAGAGCGCGGCGGTCGGTGGTGACGAGGTCGGCACCGTGCTCGCGGGCGAAGGTGACCTGGGCATCTCGGGAGACCAGAGCGTCGACCTTGACGCCGCGCGCACGGGCGATCTGCAGCGCCAACCCGCCAACCGCACCTGCGGCACCGGCTATCAGCAGCCGCTCACCGGCCTTCACCGCAAGCCAGTCCAGGGTCTGCCAAGCCGTCAGTCCGGGGAGCGGCAAGGTGGCCACCTCGGCCAGGCTGACCGTCTGCGGCGCAGGGGCGAGGGCCCGTGCTGGAAGCGCGACCAGATCGGCCCAGGTCCCCCGGCCGGAGCCGAGCTGGTGCGACATGGCGATGACGCGTTCCCCGGCGCGCAGCCCACTGCTGCCGCCGTCGACCACGATGCCGGCCAGGTCCCAGCCAAGCGTCATCGGTAGTGGCGGCGTTCCTTCGCCGAGGGCCCCTTCTCGCGTCTTGTCGTCGACGGGATTGATGCTGGTCGCGACAGTCCGGACCAGCACATCCTCGGTGCCCGGTTCAGGCTCGGGAGCATCGACGACGTCGAGGACGCCGGGGGTGCCGAAGCGATCGATCTGTATGGCGCGCACGAGAGGTCCTTTACACGACTGGTGCTGACCGGAGGGTCAACATCTGAGGTGATCACGGGATTCCCGATTGCAGCGACGGCTCGCAGCTGGACCAGTAGGTGGCCCCACCCGCGACATCTGGGCTCCATCCTGGCGGCGGGCGGGGCAGGCTGCGGCTGGCCGTGATCCACCTCGGCCGAACTCCGGGCGACGGTGCCCGGCCCACGCGCACCGCAGGGGGAGGCGGCCGGAGCCCCGGCGCGGCACCTCGAAGGGGTTCGGCCATGGACTGGTAGGCGCGCATGTTGAGGTGTCGCGTATTCCAGCTTGGACAGCCCTCGTTGATCACTCTGGGTGGCGAGGACTGTGTTCGTGGTGCCCCCTCGGACGGATAGGTTCACCGTGGTGCGTTCGAGCCACTTTTGGAGGGGTCACCGGTGGACGTTGTCGCGATCATGGAGGCGCTGGCCGAACAGGGCATAACCGTGCTGTTCAAGGCTGATGCTGAGCGGATGGCAGAGAGGCGGAAGCCCTGGACGTTCGTGGCCAGCGGCACCCCGTTGCGTGACGACATCCTCGTGCGTACCGATGCTGCGTCGGTGGAGCAGTGCCTCGAAGCCTGCCTGCCCCGCCTGCGTGAACTGGGCTTCACTTTTCCCGAGTGACGAGGCATGACGTCTCACCGTGTGTGGTCACCGGGGGCGTATCGGCTCCAGCTTCCGCCGGCCTCGGTGACCAGGCGGGTGGTGGTCTTGTCGTGGTAGCCGAGTGCTTTCGCGATAACGGGGGCCGGGGCTTGCAGGACGAGCTGACGGATCGCGGAGGTTCTGCTGCGCTGCGGAGGGACGCCGATCTCACGCAGGTGGACTTGCAGGCTGACCGGGTTCATGGGCTGTCCGGGCTGACGGCCGGGGAAGAGCCACTGTGAGCTCCTGCTGCTGGCGTAGGGCAGGTGCTGGCGGGACTCCATGTAGGCCCGCATCAGGTCGGCGACGGGTTCCGGCAGCGGGGACGGCGGGTCTCCCAGCCGGACGGTGACGACGGTCTCGTCGTCGATGACGTCGTCGATGGTGAGGCGGACGATGCGGCTGACGGGTTGCGCATAGAGGAGAACGAGGGCGGCGGCGACGCGGGCCCGCAGGGGCAAGGAGACGTCATTGAGAACCCGGCGGAGGATCGCGAGCCTGCGGTGTTGGTGCAGCGGTTCCGGGTCCTGGGTGATGACCGCGGGCGGCAGTGTGAGGCGGGGCATCCGGCCGGTCTTCATGCACCACCGCAGGAATGACTGGGACGGACGGCGGGTGGCCAGGTTCTCGGTGTGCCAGGCGTCGATGTCGGCCTGTTGACACTGCCCGATTGTGCGCCCTCGGTCGGCGAGCCATGCGAGGAAGGCGCCGGCTTGGGTGACTTCCTGCTTGGTGTGGTTGGTCTGAGAGCGTCCCAGGGGTGCCTTCTCGGCCTTTGCCCGCAGGCGCCTCATCTGGTGCCAGATGGCGAAGTGCCGGAGAAGCTGATGATGTTCGGGTTCCTCGATGGTGGCGAGCCGTTCGGTCAGCCAGCGTTGGTAGAGCAGGAGCTGCCGGTCGACTCGCGGGAGGACGCCGCTGTCCATCAGCAGGTCACGCAGGTGGGTAACGGTTCGCCAGGGGGTTTCCTGGTGCAGCCCGTCGTGGGTAAGCGGAATGCTGCCGGTGGCCAGGCCCCGCAGGAGACGGACGACGTTGGGGTTGCGGAGCCAGATCTGGCGGCTCTTGGGCCGGTCCATCTCCAGGAGGATCTTGACCAGCGGCAGGAACTTCGGGGCGATACGTCCCGTGCCGTCGTCGAGGAGGCGGGCGAGCGTGTCGGTGAGGGTGCAGTGTTCGCAGAGCCGCCCACCGAGTAGGAGTCCCTCGAAGCCGCAGCGGTCACAGAAGAAGTCGCGGACGATGCCCGCGCAGTCGCGGCAGATCGGGGTGCCCTCGGTATGCCGTCCGGGTAGCAGACGGTCGGTGTCGCAACAGGGGCAGCGGCCGCGGATGCGCATCGCGCGGTCGTAGCAGGTTCGGCAGATCGGGCCGTCCGACCACTCGGCGGACTTGGAGGCTCGACGGCCGCAGCGTGCGCAGTCGCGGATCATCCACCGCTCGTACTCCTCGGGCGTCACCGCTCACCCCTCGGGCGTCAGCCGGACCCGTGTGGGGCGCCGGGCGGCCAGGTTGATCGAAGCTTCTTCGCCGGCGGCTCGGCGGGCCGGGAGGTTCTGGGCCGAGGTGGCGATCAGGTCGGTGGGCGTGCAGTCGAGGATGTCGCAGAGAGTGGCCAGCACCGGCAGGGACAGGCGTTCCGGGGTGCCGGAGACCAAGCGGTGGACCTGGGAGGAGGACAGTGTGATGCCGCGTTCGGCCAGGTGCGGCATGAGCTCGGCGACGGTGAACATGCCGCGGGCGGCCATCAGCTCACGCAGGCGCCACCGGTAGCTGATCTGGCGTGACATCAGGAGGTCCTTCCCGGCCGCAGAGCGGCCTCGATGGTGGCGTCCAGGACGCGTCGCAGAGAGCGAGTGCGGAAGTCGGAGGAGACGCAGGTGTAGATCGCGGTGGTGGAGGCGTGGTCGTAGCCGACCTGCTGTTGGACGAACAACGGGTCGTGGCCGTCCTCGATCAGGTGGGTGATGTAGGACCTGCGTAGCGAGTGGAACTCCAGCGCGGAGTCCAGGCCGACGGCGTCCCGGTAGGCGGCAAAGCGCGAGTCCAGACGCTGGACCCCGATTCGCGGGCCTCGCTCGGACGGCCAGAGGGCCCGGCTGGTTGAGTGCCGCATCCCGGGCCGCACCTCGCTGATCCATTCCTCGATCGTGCCGGGCGTCCAGTGCCAGACGGTCAGCACGCTGCGGCGCTTCGGTGGGGACCCCTTCTTGGCCTTGCCGTAGCGGACCAGCAGGGTGCCGTACTCACCGAACTCCCGGCCCTGTGGGTTGCGGCCGAAGTCGGTGATGTTGAGCATCCGGGTCTCGTTGCGTCGCAAGCCGTAGGCGTACGCAACCTTGAACAAGGTGGCGTCCCGGAAGGCCGGCAGCCAGCCCTTGCGGCCCTTGCCGCGAACACGCAGCACTTCCTCGTCGGCGTGGTCGAAGAACGCTTCCAGCTCAGGCCGAGTAAAGGCCCGTCGCTCCGGCTCGCCCTCGGCTTCGTCGGCATGCGTTGCAGCGTTCCAGTCGAAGACCACCTGGACTGGGTGGGTACCGAAGTGCCGCAGGCACTCGTCGCTCCAGCCGTAGGCTGGGTTGGTCAGGAAGTCGCAGAACTGGCGCACAGAGCCCTGGTAGTTGCGCAGCGTGGAGCGGACACAGCCGTGCACGGCCCGCAGATCGGCCGACCACTCATCGACGTGCTGCGGCGTCCAATGCCACGGCATAGCGTCGGCGTGCCGGGTGAAGGCCCGGACCGTACGTTCCTGGTCATCGACGTATCCCGGCGAGAGGTTCCGGGCGAGCTGCTGGTTGCGCCAGCCTTTGATCATCGCCTCGAAGACCTGCTCGTCCGGCCGCAATAACGGCAGACCGTCGATCAAGTGCAGCCGAGCAGCCCCTGGAACGAGACCATCCCCACCCATCCACCATCACTCTCCGTCTATCGCATCTGACGCGAGAATTTCGCATCAGATGCGACCCGGGGGCGTCTTCGCAGTTCAATCGCTCGATGGAGTGAGACGCGCAGATGTCCGCCGACAAGACCGCTACCGTGGCTCCGAGGCCGACGGCCCTGCTGGGACCGCATCTGCGCAATGTTCGGACAGCATCCAGGGCGAGTGTCGCCTATTCGCATCCGATGCAATTGACGTCGGTAGGACCAGCGGAACAGTCAGTATCGGTGAGAACGATCATGGGCTTGGTCAGCAGTGCTTGCGCGCCAGTTCCGGCTGGGGTTCGGCAATGCGGAGGGCGAGTAGTTCCTGGAGCGGATAGGGCAGGGCCGACTCGCCGGTGACGGTGCCGGGGGCATGGTTCAACTGGGGGTTGGAGTGCCGACGCCCAACTGCTGCTCGATCTCCGCGGTCGGGAACGGCGTCTGCTTGCTCTCGGTGAACAGACGGTGGAAGAAGGAGTCCACGACGGCGGTAGGGCGTGCGTGCCGGTCGATGATGGCCGTGATCGCGGGTGGGACGTCGCTAGGCCGCCAGCCCGAGATCCAGTCGTGCAGGAAGGCCTTCCGTTCCGTGTCACCGCGCACGCCGTCGAGCAAGTGGTATTGGAGCAGGTGGCTCGCGGTGTAGCAGCGGTCGTACGCGAGGTGGTCCGAGAGGAAGTTTGACTCGCCCGACGAAAGGTCGAAGCGGGAACTCAAGGCAAGTCCGAAGTCGGCGAAGTAGAGCTGGCGACCATCGGTCAGGATGTTGTCAAAGTGAGCATCGAAGTGGACAAGTCCGCGAGAACTCATGAAGGCAGCTCCGTCCATAAGAGCTTTCTCCAACCGCTGGAAGGGCAAGCCGTCCCCGCCTTCCGACACGGCGGGATTGCGGTGGTCGGCCAGCCATCCGGCGAGTGTGTGCGGCACGTGCTCCAGGAAGACCACCAGGCTGCACGAGGACTGGCCGATGGCTTCCAGCCGGTCACGAACGGCTGGTGATCCCTCCCAGTGAGCGACGGCCCCCTCCAAGCTTCCGAACTCGTCGGTGAATCCTTCGGGAGGGGAGTCAGGCAGTACCCGCCAGTGGTACATCAGGGGGAATCCCGCATACTCGTCGCCGAGAACCCAGTTCGTGGTCATGGTGTGCACGGCAAGCTCCCGCCAGGCACCGAACCCGGCCGAGCCCACACCGTACTGGTAGAACATCGGCAGTTCGAAGATATTCGCCGTCGACCGCACATTCTCCGGGCGCAATTCGATGTCCGTCAAAGGGATCCGCTTGACGAAGACGCGCGTTCCGTTGACGTCCAGCTCTGCCGACCTGCCGCCGATGCCCGACCCGAGCGGGGTAGCTGCTGCCACGACCTTCCCGAGCCGGCGGTCGCTCAACAAGGAGAGCTGAGTGCTCACGCACCCGTAACCAGCCAAGCGCGCGGCGCGCAGCAAATCCCGGTCCAGCATCGACGGCTCCTCGGTGCCCGAACCAGGGCTTCGGCAATCCCGCGTACGGAACCGACCTTACGCCGAGAAGGGCGGTCACTCTCACAAACCATCCCTTGCGCGAGCGAGGTTGATCAGGGGCCGCCGAACCCTCACCGAAACCGGATTCGTTCTCAGAACCGGCAGGCGGCGGCGAAGGGCCGCGCCGAAGCCGCGGCAGCGCGGCTGCCCGCCGTCCAGACCGCACCAGTGGCGCCGGTCGTGATGCCCGCGTCGCGCCGGTCGTGATGCCCGGTGTGGCTGTCGACGACACTGATCACGGCGGTCGCTGCCTCGTGCTCCAGACGTGATGCGCGCAGCGACGCGTAGGCGCGGGGGCGGCCGTCAGCAGCAGTCCGCGAAGGGGTGCCGGCAGTTTATGCAGTAGGTGTCCAGGGCGTCGATGCGCTGCTCCACCCTGGTCTTGAAGGAGCCGCGGAAGTCGGCGATGCGGGCGACGGCCTCGCCGACTTGGATTTCGGCGGCGACGACCCACTTGTGCGGGTGCTTGTCGACGGTGGCGGAACGGGACGCGGACTCGTCGGTCACGTGTAGAACTCTCCCCTTGTAGTTTCCGGGCCCGCTCCAAGGCCTTGGTCACTGCGGGAGACGCGGCAGTGCCATGTTCCGTTACGTCAACTCTCGGGCGCGGCCGCCGTCGGTGACGGTCGGCCGCGCCCGGAAGGGTCACGCGCTGAGAGCGTGGGGCACGTGGGCGCTCACGGTCCCGTCCCGGATGTAGGCCGTGCCTCCGGTTGCCAGGGCCTGCAGGCTAACCAGGAGACGCGCCCGCCCTGTCGGCCACTGGTCGAGGAATTGCAGCGTCGGCATAACGCGCACGGTGGCCCGACGATCCCGGTACACCAGCCTCGTCGCCGTCTCGGGAGTCATGGGTGGAGCGGCCATCACATGCGTGATCACTTTCCTGCGTCGCATCTGCGCCCAGTCGACGGCGACGCGCCGCAGGAGCTGCAGGCCGCCGGAGGGGTCGATGAGTACCCGGTGCCCGGCTTCCTCCGGTGTCTGCCCGTCGTACACGCCGCCCACGGGCAGCATCAGCATGCCGTGCAGTTCGGCGACGGCGATGCAGTCGGCTCCGACCGGGACGAGCAGCGAGACGCCGATGACCGGCGGCCGCCAGTTCTCGTAGGAGGCGCGACGGCGCTGGGCGGGGTGCGGTGGGCATCAGGCTGAACCGTCCTGAACGGCGGCCACGATCTGTTCGAGGTGCCGGGGCTGGCTGGTGCTGGGGATGGGGGCGACGTGGGAGCCCTGGGAGAGGAGCCACTGCAGGGGCGTGGCGGGCCCGTACGCGTGGGCCAGCACGCCGGCGTCCAGCGGCCGGTAGGCCACGTACGGGATGTTGAGGTCGCGGCACATCTCCACAGCGTCGTCGTAGCGGTCGGTGGTGTTCAGCACGTTCTGCACCGCGGCGACGGGCCGGTACTTGAGCACGTAGCGGATGTCGTCGGGCGTGACCTTGGACAGGCCCAGGTGCCCGATATTCCCCTCGTCCTGCAGGGCGTGCAGAACGGCGACCTGGTCGTCGCGCGAGACTTCCGGGTCGATGCGGTGCAGGTAGCACAGCTCCAGCCGCTCCACCTTCAGGCGGCGCAGGCTCGCTTCGACGCAGGCCCGCAGGTAGAACGGGTTGCCCAGCGGCTTCCACTGGCCGGGGGCCGGGCGGACCAAGCCGACCTTCGTGGCAATCAGCACGTGCTCGGGGTAGGGGTACAGCGCTTCGCGGATGAGGTGTTCGACGGTGTGGGGGCCGTAGGCGTCGGCGGTGTCGATGTGGCTGATGCCGTGGGTGTGCACGGCCTGGCGCAGCACGCTGAGCGCGGTGTCGCGGTCGTCCGGGTCGCCCCACGTGCCGGTGCCGGTCAGGCGCATGGTGCCGAAGCCGAGCCGGGAGACGGTCTTCCCGGCGATGGTGATGCTGCCGGCGGGAGGAGCGGGGATCATACGAGTTCCTCCTTCAGGCAGCGCTGGACGGCGATGTCTACGGCGTGGGCCTGGCTGTCGGGGTCGCTGGTCACCCGCTGGTGGGGGACGGCGTCGTTGGCCAGGAGACGGTGCACGCGGTCGTCGACGAGGCGCCGGAAGTGGGGGTCGTAGTCGTGGCTGGTGTCGACGGGCACGCTCTCGTCGAGGACGGTCGCAAACAGCAGGTCGTACTTGGGGTGCTGCGTGGCGGCCAGAAGGAGGAGGCGTTCGTGTTCGAGTCGGGGCGGGGTCTCGGCGCGGAACGCCATCGCGGCCTCGAAGTAGGCGACGGCGTCGCAGGCGGCGCGGTCGATGAGCACGACCTCTACGCCCTGTGCGACGGCGTTGGTCTCGTCGAGGATGCCCTGGGCGATGATCCACTCGGTGGACAGGGCGGTATGGTGCTGCATCTTCGGTAGGCCGGCCGCGGCGGCGCGCTTGCCGAGCCGGCCGGTGCGCGCCACGGTGAGGCCGTGGCCGCGCAGCTCCATCTCTATGCGCTTCAGGAGCGTCGTCTTGCCGGTGGAGTGGGTGCCGAGCACGGCGATCCGCAGGGGCTGGGGGCTCACCACAGGGTGGGGTCCTTTTCTGGTTCGGGGGCGCCGGGCAGGCCGGGCGGCACGGCCGCGGCGACCAGCCGGTCCCAGGTGTCGTAGCGGGTGGCCATGGCGATGAGGAGCTGCGCCGTGGCGAAGGCGTCGAAGGTGGCCCGGTGCCGGGCGCCGGGGGCTTCTTGCAGGTCGGGCTGCACGTGCTCGATGAGCTTGTCCAGGCTGTACCTGCCGAGGTCGGGGAAGGCGTCCTTGGCCAGTCGGAGGGTGTCCAGGACGCCGGCGGGCTCCCAGCCGGGCAAGTGCGCGCTGAGCACGCGGTAGTCGGTGTGCGCGTTGTGCGCGCAGATCCAGGCGTTGCCCAGGAAGGTGCGCACCTGGTCCGCGACGTCGGCCCATGCCGGCTTGTCAGCCAGGGCGTCGTTGGTCAGGCCGTGCACCCGAGTGGCGAAGGGGGTGACGGGGAGGTTCGGGCGGGTCAGCCACCAGCCCGCAGTGCTCTTGTCCAGCCGGCCGCCGCGGATGGGCAGCGCGGCGACTTCGACGAGGTCGGGCGGGTTGGCGCCGTTGCCTTCGACGTCGACGACGAGCAGCGCGGGCCAGGTGGCGAAGTTCATGGCGTTTCGGGTCCGTCCCCCGCCTCCCAGCCGATGGGGGCCCGGCCGTGCTGGCGGTAGTGGTGTGGCTTGGTGCGGTCGTGGCACTGGTAGCCGAAGCCGTGCTGCAGGTAGTAGCGGGGCGGCTCGTCCAGTCCCTCCACGACGATGGCACGGTCGTTGACCTCGATGTCGCTGACGGCCCCCAGGGCGCGCGCTTCCCGGACGACGTCGTCGAAGTTCGGCTGGCGCCACGCCTTCTTGCACAGGGCGATCTGCTCGGGCGGGCAGATGTCGCACAGCTCCTTGACGCCGTAGTGGCCGTTGTAGTCGGCCTCGCCGTGGGCGTAGGCCACGCCGCAGGACGTCTTGCGGAACAGCTTCCCCCACTCCTGCACCCCGGCGGCGCCCAGTTCGTAGGCGTCCAGGATTCGCTGCTCGGCCTGCTCCGGCATGATCTTGCGCCGGGCCGTGTTCTCGTACGGCGTCGGCAGGCCGTGGCTCTCGTAATACGCCTTGATCTCGTCGCGGAAGAAGAGACCCGTGAAGACGGTGGCGTGCGCGTGCAAGGACAGCTCGCGGGCCCGCTCGATGTGCTCGTCGGAGTCGTTGAGGCCGGGAACGATCGGCCGCCAGTACAGGACGGTGCGGTAGTTCTCGGCGTGCTCGTACAGCATGCGCAGGCTGTCGGCGGCGTACGCGGAGTTGACGGGCTCGATCTGCGGGTGGTCGATGCCGGAGTGGGTGACGAGGATCGTCAGCCGCAGGTTCTTGAAGGAGTTGAGGACGGCGCAGTCCTCTGCGTCCACTCGCCAGCGGGTGATGACGAGGACGTGGTTGGTCAGGCCCTGCTCGTCGAGGAGCCGCAGGACCTCGAACGTGTGGGGCTTGACCACTGGCAGCATCGGGTCGGTGGCCCGGTTGAACACCTGGATCGGTGTCTTGTGCGGCCGGAAGTACGGGTGGCCGACCAGTTGGGCGACGGCGGCTTCGTCGCTCATCAGGCGCCGCGGGGTCTTCATCTCGAAGTTGTCGAACAGGTGCCGCACGCAGTAGCCGCACTCCAGCGGGCAGCCGACGATGTGGTTCAGCGACAGGCCCGACTTGCGGTACTCGATCACGTCGGTGAGAGCGGGGTTGAGCGTGCTGATCTGCTCGGTGCTTAACAGGGGCAGCAGGCGACTGCGCGGCCTGGCGGGAGCGGACATGGGGGCCTCCAGGGCAGGAAGACGGTCAGTGGTGGGTTCGCGCGGCATGGCGGGGGACGCCAGCCGACGGGGAGGTGAGCAGCACGCGGCGGCGGGCGCCGTACCAGGTGCCGAAGTCACGGCGGGCCGCGTCCGGGTCGTCGGAGGTGTGCACGAGGTTCTGCACGAGGCGCTTCTGCGTGAGAGCGGCTTCGAGACTGTCGTTGCCGAGGTCGCCGCGGATGGTGCCGGCGGCCGCCTTGGTGGGGTCGAAGTGACCGAGGAGCTGCCGCAGGCGGCCGTGGATGCCCGGCTCGCCGTACGCGAGGGCGATGGTGACCTGCTTGCCCGCGTAGGCGTCGTCCAGGCACGCGGGGATGTCCCGGTCGGGGAACCAGTCGGCATCCACGAGGAGGTCCCAGTAGTGCACGTGGGCTTGCCACGGCTGCACGGTGACGTCGATCCGGTTGGTGATCGTGGCGCCGGCGGCGGCGATCCGGTCGAGTACGGCGTCGACCAGGCCCCGCGAGACGGCGTCCGGCTTGCACAGGACGACGGAGCAGCGGTCGAAGTCGGTGACCTGCAGGCGCCGGCCCGGCCCGTACCACGTGCCGTACTCGCGGCGGGCCCCGGCGGGATCGTCGGAGGTGTGCACCAGGTTCCGCAACAGACGGTTCTCCGCTCGCGCGACGGCGAGGCTGTCGTCGCCCAGATCGCCGCGGATCGTCCCGGCAACGGCCCGGGTCGGGTCGGTGTGGCCGATGAGCTGCCGCAGCCGGGCGTGGAGGCCCGGCTCACCGTGCGCCAGAGCCAGCGTGACGGGCTGCCCCGCGTAGGCGGCGTCGATGTAGGCGGGCAGGTCGCGCATGTCGCGCCGGCCGGTGTCGGCGAGCATGTCCCGGTAGGCGACGTGTGCCTGCCACGGCTGGGCTATGACGTCCATGCGGTCGGTGACGGTGAAGCCCGCCGACGAGATCATCTCCAGGATGCGCGGAGCCAGCCCGCGCGCCACGGCGTCCGGCTTGCACAGGATGACCGCCCACCGGTCGAAGTCCACGCCGTCCACCACGGCGCCGCTCATCGGCTTCCCCCCGGCGCTCACTGCGCACCCCCGTCGACCGCCGCGGCGCAGGCCGGCCACTTGCGGACCATCAGCCAGCGCAGGCCCGGGTCCAGGGCGTGCATGAGTGCCGGATCGACGGCCTCCACCTGGTCGTGCTGGATCTGCCGGTACAGCTCGAACAGCATCACGACCTGCTGCCAGTACGGGTGCAGGTCGAGACGGTTCTGGATGTGCAGGGCGCTGTAGCGCTGCTCGTTGGTGCGCAGGGCCTCTTCGTGGACCATGAGGCGTTCGATGGTCGCCGCGGTGGTGTCCTCGGGCATGGACGGGATGGCGTAGTTCACCGCCGGGCGGCTGGCGACTTCCTCCAGCACGCGACGGACCCGGTCGGCGTTGCGGTCGTTGACGTGCGCGGAGCCGATCGTGTGGGTGTAGGTGCCCAGGCGCAGGCCGAGCTGGATGGCCGCGTACTCCTGGATCATCGTGAAGGAGAACACGTCGGACAGCAGGCCGCAGTCGAGATCGTTCGCCCGCATGTTGCACACCATGTGCAGGTGGCCGTCGCGCGGCAGAAGGTGCAGGCCGGCCAGGCATGCGACGTCCGGGTTGGAGCGGGCACCGAGCTCGGCCGCCGAGAACACGGGGAGGTATCCGCGCTTGCTGTCGCGCTCGCTCAGCAGCAGCTCGATGACGAGGTCGAAGGGCGACCGGTGCCCGTCGGCCGGGTGGAAGAGGGTGTAGCCGTAGGCGGATCCGCCGAGGTGGATGCCGTCCGCGCTGCTGGCCCGCATGGACGGCGCGTAGTAGCCGATCATCTCCAGGTCGCGGCGGCCGGCGAGGTACCAGAGCGCCTCGGCGAACTGGAAGACCGGGTTGGCCTTGCGCGCGGCCAGGTAGGGCAGCCGCTGCCGGGGGTCGGGCAGGCGGAAGCTCGCCCCGATGACTTCACGGGCCGCGTTGCCGCGCGCGTCGATCCGGTGCTCGGGTTCCTTCGTGGCGAGCTGCAGTAAGGCGACGTACGCCCCTTCGACGCTGCGAAAGGTCGGTGCTGTGAGCAAGACACCCTCCTGATCAGGGATGGCAGGTGCGGTGGGGTGGGGTGGATGGTGCGCCGACGGTCCGGGCAGCGAGGGCACCGGACCGCCGGCGGGTCTTACGGGGTGAGGGCCGTCCGCCCCTTACGCAGCGAAAGCTCGGTCATGGGCGATAGAGCTGGCGTCCTCGGCGTCCTGGGGAGCTTCGCGGTAGACGAGGACGTCGACGTGTTCGCCAATGGCCGTTCCGCCCCGCGGTGAGATCCGTGTGCGGTATCCGGCCTTTGCCACGAGCGCGAGGAGCCGGTCGTAGTCGTCGGCAGTCACCTTCGCGCGGCGGCCGGGCTTCGGCCGCCACCGGAGCTGTGCGCAGAAGGCGGCGCGGGGTGGCCACAGCACGCTTGTCACGTTCCACAGGGTCGCGTGGTAGTGGCAGTCGCCACGGTCCATGCCGATCCCGAGGTCGCTCAATGCCCGCTCGCACTGTTCCTTCGGCGAGAGCTCCGGCCATCGGTAGGTGCGCGCGGCCGGGACGTACGCCCACGCATCGTCAGGCCGCTGCGGCGGTGCCTTTCCCGGCTCCATCTGGTAGACGAGCATGTCGACCTGCCGGTACTCAACGGGGACCGATCCCCGGCCGGTGTGCTCGACCACGAAGCCGCGCGAGCGCAGCACGGCCATCACCGTCTCGAAGCGTGCCGCCCAGTTCGCTCGGAACTTCTCGTCGGGAAACCACCGCACGACCACGCACAGATGCGCGCCCGCCGGCCAGGCGCACTCAGATGCGCACAACGCCTGGCACCAGCCGTCGCCCGGCGCGATGTTCCGGTCGTGGACGTCGTAACCGTCCGGGTGGCGGCGCACGGTGGGGTTCTCACCGATGCCGAGTTGGTCCAGCAGATAGTTGACGACGACGGGTGCCGTCCTGGCCGGTGCGTTCCGGTCGTAGACGGGGGCGGGCCGCCCCTCCCAGTAGCTACGCACGGCTTCCTTTCGATCTTGCGGCGGCGGGTTGGCCGGTGCGGGGCGGGCGCCGAGGAGGCAAGCGCGGCACCCCACAGAGGGGTTGAGCCGTCCGGCGCTCCGGTGCCGGTCACACCGGAACGCCGGACGGGGTCTATGCGGCGAGGGCCAGCAGACGGGGCACGTCAACGGCAGTGCAGCCGTGGAGGGAAACGACGTCGCGCGCGGCGATGGTCCACAGCAGCCGCGGAGATTCGTAGGGCACGAAGGTCAGCTCTTCGTCCTGGCGGGCAGGCGGGATCGCAGCGAGCGTGAGGGGGTTGTACTCGATGCCGGCCACCCCCCACGGCAGCACGTCCTTCACCCAGGCGGCCACGGCCCCGTCGCGAAGGTGCGGGCAGAGCTGGAGCGATTCGACGGCACAGGATTCGTGGAGGGGCGGCATGACCGTCCTCTCGCCTTCCTCGATCGCTCTTCTGTCCCGCTCGGCCATCAGGAACAGGTGCCTGCCGTCCTTGCGGCCGTACGTGGAGCGGCCCGCACACCTGGCACAGCATGTGAGCCATGGCCTGGCGCTGCCGTAGCGCGTGCACCTTGGCGAGAAGGGGGTAGCCGGCGCCGCGGACCGCTGGCATCCGGGCCCAGAGGATGCCGTTGCGCCGGTCCACCCGCGGGTTCTCGGCGAGGTACCCGATTCCGCCCCCGGCCAGGAGGGGGCGGCGCACCACTGGGACGTCAGCCGACCTCTCGCCGGACCACGGGGCGATGAAGGGCACCCGCATGCCCCGCCAGTAGAACTGACGCGGTCTGTCTTCGCTCACGGGGCCACGCTCGCGGGGACGGGACGGAGCGGGGGGATGATCTTGCCGTTGGGGAGCAGCTCGCCCATGTCGTCGAAGAGCAGGACACCGTTGCACAGAAGGGCCCACCCTTGTTCGGCGCAGCGAGCAACTACGGCGGCCGCCTCGCGATCGGTCGCGTCCGCGGGCGGGCAGGGGGGTTCGTGCCGACACATGGAGGTCTTCTTCCTTCCGGGCGGGCAGGCCGGTTGGGGCCCTCTTCGGTGTTCTACGAAGCCGTGGGGGAGCAGCGGGGACGGCCGGGGCCGGGCAACGTCTCCGTCTCGTCGCCGGGCAGCAAGATCTCCAGCAGGTGTTCAGCGGCGGACGCCAGGCGGCGAAGCATCCCGAGCGAGGTGTCGCCTGCTGCGGAGGCCGACAACGCCCTGACGTTGCGGGCCCGGAAGGTGACCCGTTCCCGCTCGTTCGGGTCGTCGCCGGACTGCTCCCTCTCGACAGCGTCGATGAGGACCATGAGGTGCCCGGGGCGTTCAGGGGTGCCCCGGAACCGTTGGATGAGGGCCGGAATCTCTTCCTCAGCGGGGGTGGAGCCATCTCCGACGACCATTGCCACGTCGTCGTACGCCTTGTCGACGGGCAGGCCGGCGCGGAGCAGTTCGACGATGCGCTCCAGGGTCTCCCTGCTGTGCGTCCAGGACGGCCGACGCCAGTCCTGCCCGGGTTCGCGCAGGGCTATTTCAGCAGTCGCGACAAGCGGCATGAGGTCAGTTCCTTCGAGGGGTGGGGAGAGGTCATCGAGCTAAGGCCGGCGCGGTGGGGCGCGGCTGGGCGTGCGCGACGAAGCTGAAGTGGTCGAAGAGCCAGTGCAAGGTCTGCTCGTACGGCTCATCGGCGACCGACACGGCCGACCGGTCGTCGGTCACCACGCCTTGGGCGAAGCCGCCGCGCAGCTTGCGGAGGACCTTCAGCCACTCCTCGCGCCCCCACGGCTGCGTGTCTGCGGTGACATCGACGAAGCGGCCCACCACATGCCACCCGCAGTCGTGCGCGCAAGCCGCTGCAGCCGCGAGGGCGCGGGTCGGATCGCCCACCGGCGTGTTGGCGTACAGCACTACCTTGAAGGGCGCCCCATGCCTGGCGATGGCCATGTCGAGGGTCGAGCGGCGAAGACGCCCGAGACGAACCTGCTGGTTCGCGGGCATGCGCGGCTGCTCGGTGAAGTCACCCCACCACGAATCATTGAGGTGGCTGTCTGGGACGGCCGGCCAGTGGGGGAACGGGGCGCCGTCCAGGAAGGCGGTGATCTGCTCGGAGAGGGACGGGGCGGTGCTCATTTCCGCTGCCTCCCAGCCTCCGGCTCGACCAGGGAGGCGAAGAGCCGCGCGCGGCGAGTCCGCTGCAGGGGCGGGCCGTGCAGCAGAGGCGTCGTCGGGAAGCCCGGGGCCGCAGCCGCATCGGTGAGCGCGAGGCGCCGGACGCTGTCGCTGGCCGTACGGCGTGGGCCGGTCATGACGCGGCCTCCGCTGAGGGGGCCAGGTCGGCCACACGGCGCGGGTAGAGGATCGCGCCGATCTCCTCGTAGAAGGCTTCCATCTGCTCGGCCGGGAGGACGAGCGCCAGTTCTTCGACTCGCTGCGCTCCGCGCATCAGGCGGAGCGGGACGGCGATTCGGCCGGCCTGGGTGTGGTGGAGCGGACTGCCTTCCACGCGCTCTACCCGCGGAGCGGGTAAGGACGCGGCGGAAGGCCCCTCCGCAGAGTGACTCTTCGTCATGGCGCAACAACGTAAAGCCATTTCCCCAGGTCGACCCTTAATCTGATTCAGGGCTGACTGGGGTTCAGGGTCGGAGTTGCCAGTTCAGGGTCAAGCCGCGATGCCCATGTGACTGGCCACCGCTCGAAGGTCGTCGCGGAACAATGGACGCTCCCGCTTGAGCAGGTCGGTCACGGCCTCCCTGACCAGTGGGGAAAAGACGATCTCCTCGTGAGACTGTTCCATCAGCTTGGCCAGCACGTGCACGGTGGCGTAGTCGTCGCGCTGAATCCGGTTGCAGTTCATGACCTCGATCAAGTACCGAGTGCGCCGCTCCAGCGGCATCTCCGGGTTGATCTCCACGGTGTCGGCCAAGCGCAGGGCCTCGCTCGCGTTGCCCTCCTCCGCCGTCAGATGCACTTCATGCATGGCTACGTTGGTCGGCCCGAAGCAGGTGTGCCAGTCGTTGCGGTCCGAGCCGATTCGCGCGGCCGCAGCCTTCGCTCCCCGGTAGAGGTCCCAGGCGACGGGGCCCTTCGTGGCGCGCACCGCGGCGACGGCCGCCTGCAGGTGCAGCGCTCCGTGTGCCGACCAGTGCTCGGTCGACGAACGGTCGTCGGGGGCGCAGTTGGCGATCGTCGTACGTGCCAGCTCGACGCTGTCGTGGACTTCGCCGGCGGAGGTGAGAACGCAGGACAGGTTCCAGGCGGCGGCCGCGATGAGGGCTGGGTCGCCGGCATTGTCGGCGAGCGACAGCCCCCTGTCAGCGGCGATGCGGGCGAGGGTCGGTTCTCCCACGCGGCGAAGCCAGATCTGATGGAGTGCGTACAGGCTGACGAGCTGGCGCAGCGCCACCTGCTCGTCGGGGCCGGACGCATCACGCAGGGCCGCATGTCCCTGCCGGAGGAGCAGGGGCAGGCGGGCGCCCACGTCCTGGTATCGACCCTTGGATTGTGTCTCGTACACCTTCCACGCGTCGTCGACGTCCTTCTTGAAGTCCTCGACGGTCACCGAACCGACGGTCGTGGGAAGCATCGACGAGGGCAGGGACAGCGCGCTGCGGATCTCCGGGACGTGCTCGTGCTCCGTGTCCAGGCCTGCGCCGACGCCGGACAGGAAGCCACCCGTGAGGTCTTCAAGGGCGCAGCGCAAAACCCTGGTCAGGTCGAAGAGCAGCGAGAGCTTGTCGATCGGGATCTGCTCGTGCTCTACCTTGTAGACCCAGTTCTCCGAGCGGCCGATCAGCTCTCCGAGACCCTTCTGAGAGATGCCGCGCCGCTCACGGAAGTACTTGACACGTTGTCCAATGGTGAACAACTCGCGTACGCTTAACATGATTTGACCTGTTCTCCGCAAGGGTAGAGCGCTCGGAACCAGCGTAGGCCGGTTAGTCGTCCAGAGGGGAGATACTGGATGTCTCTCCCCTTGTGGGAGGGCGCTGAAAGGTCCCCGGCCGAAGTTGCCGAGGGCCGCCCTTACGACGTGCGTCTCGCAAGGAGTCTCTTTTGTCCTCCTCCTACCGCGGCCTGATCCTCGACTTCGGCGGCGTCCTCACCACCCGTATGCGGCTGAACGGACAGGCCTTCGAACGGTCCGAGGGTCTTGAGCCTGGCGCCTACTTCCACGCCCTGGACGAGAACCCCGAGGGCGTGGCCGTGTACTCGAAGCTCGAAGTCGGCCAGGCGACCCAGGAGGAGTGGAACCGGGTGATCGGCGGTATCCTCGGCATCGACCCCACCGACCTGATGCGTCGGGCGTTGGCCAACCTTCGGCCCGAGCCGGCCATCGTGGCGGCCGCGGACCGTGCCCGAGCCGCCGGGATCAAGGTGGCGATGCTCTCGAACAGCTTCGGTCTGGAGCCCTACAACCCGTACGAGGCGTTGGGGATGTGGGAGGACGCGTTCGACGCGGTGATTCTCTCCGAGCGGGAAGGCGTGCGGAAGCCGTCGGCGTTCATCTACCAGCGTGCGCTGGATGCGTTGGGGCTGGCAGGGCCGGAGTGCGTGTTCGTCGACGACCACGCGGAGAACCTGCCACCGGCCGAAGCTCTCGGCATCCGCACCATTCACCACACGACGGACCCGGAAGGGACGGCGGCGCAGCTCGACGCGCTGCTGGAGCGCATGGCGGCCGCGTGAGCTAGGGCAGTTGGAGGGAACGCAACCGCTCGGCGATGGTGAAGGAGTCGAGCTGCAGAGCGGTGATGTCGACAATCAGTTCGCGCCAGGCCTCGAACTTCGTGTTCACTCGCTCCCCGTGCATCCCCAGGTACGCCACGGCCACGCCGAAGCCGTACAGCTCGTTGCGCGCCGGCAGCGCGCGGAGCACGACGCACTCCTCCAGCATCACGGCCGCACGCCGGAAGGCATCCGGGTGGTGCTGGTCATGGCGGGGCGGGTCGACCTTGTGCCGGGCGGCCAGGCCGACGAAGACGGAGTAGCCGTTGACCGCGAGATCGTCCAGCAGCTCAGCCTGGCGTTCCAGGAACCACCGGTAGTCGACGTAGTACTCGGCAGGCACAGGTCAAGCCGCCCGCGGAGCGGTGTGCGCCGACGCGGGAGCGCCGTACTCGGCGTCGAACGCGGCGACCGTCTCCGGGTCGCCGGTGACCTGCCGGAAGATCTCAGCGCCCGCGGCCAAGGCGCGCTCGTGCCGCTTCTCCTCGGCCACCTGCGCCAGGTAGGTGTCCAGCGGCAACCCTGCCGCGTCGGCCAGAGCCTGCAGTGCGTCCGCGGTGGTGTCGTCGAGGAAGACTCGGAGCTCATCGCCAGGTACGAGGCGGCCGGCATGCGCTTCAGCGGCATCGCGGTCGAGCCCGATCCGGTCGCCCTGCGAGGTCCCGTCGCACTCGTCGAACAGGGCAGGCTCCGGGTCCACGTGCAGGAGACGTTCCCGTTCGAGCGCCTCGCCGACGCGCACCGGCTGCTCGACGGCGGTCACCTCCAGGGCAAGCTCGTCCTCACCATCTGATCCCGTCGTGGGGGGGGGGGGGGGGGGGGGCCCCCCCCGGGGCCCCCCCGGCCCCCCCCCGGGGGGGCCCCCGGGGGGTCTCAAAAAACACCCGGCCGCCGCCCGGGCGCGGCAGGGCGAGGCGGGGCCCGCCGG
>NZ_JBVHNF010000038.1:0-22915 GCF_055558055.1 Streptomyces sp. NPDC025833 | reverse complement strand
CGGGCCTATCCAGGAGGGCTCCAACGCCGTGATCACACCAGCCACGGCAAGATCATCTCACCTCTGACCGGCAGTTACGGGACAACCTCTAGAACCGACACCACCAGCTCCATGGTCATTGCGGTGGATTGGTCGGCGCGGGCGTGAATGACGTTTGCCCTCCACGTCACGGGCACGGAGGACCGTTGGAGAGCAGGAGCAACACCTACGCCGATCGCGGCTAGCCTGAAGACATAGCGCGCCATTCTGGGGGGATTCACAGGGACGCTCTCAGGCAGAGAGCCGCCAGCAAGACAGCCGACCGCGCGGCGACCATCCAACGCGGACGACGCCAGGCAGGTGTCCGCCGCCACTGTCCTCTGTCTCCAGGAGAACGCTATGTCCCGGGACCATGCTCCCGCCATTCCGTCCCCGTCCGAACCGGCATCCTGCTCAGCGCAGGCCCCTGACCGTTCCGCCCTTTGCACCATGATGGTCCACGGTGCCGCCCAGGGGGCTACCCGCGCCCTCACCGCCCGACTGGTCGACAGGGTCCTACCGCACCCTCCTGACTGGGTCAGGCCCCTGTCACGCGTGCTCGCCCATTTCTGGGAGCACTAGCGAGGGCGATGAGCCGTCGGCCCTACAGACGGTCGTCTCGGCAGGGAGACGGCCGTCTGGCGCAGTGATGCGCAACGCCCCGTCCGCATACGGTCAGTTCGGACAGATCTCATCCACGCAGGAGCGTTCGTGAGGCGCATGCTCTGCACCTGCACGCGGAGCCGGACAGCACTGGCGGCCGCTCATGAGGCCGACAGCAGGGCTCAGATCGGCTGGCCAAGGCCTGTGGGGAGGACCGTGAGTCGTTTGGCGGTCCTGGTCACGCAGCAGCGGCCGCCCGGATGGTGCCGGGCGGCCGCTGCCTCAACGAGTCGTTGCGCCTCAGTGTGAGGTGCTCATGATGGGTACGCCTATAGGAAGTCTCCTGTCTGCAGGCATGACGAAAGGCGTTTATGCATTAGCGTCGCCTTCCGTCTGTCATGCGATCAGGATGCTGTAGATACTCTTCGATTTCTTTTACCAGTCGCTTTGCTTCTTCGCTTACTCCTGGGCTTGCTGCAGCACTCAGAGCTAGTTGCACTGCGGCGAATGTTTCTGACCCGGCAGCCAATCCAGCGACTTTCCATGCATGCATTGCCGCATTATCCCTGCCATGCGGCGGGGATGCCGGAAAGCCAGCAGGCGCATCTTCTGCTTCCTGCATGTCAGCATGAAGGATGTCCAGGTAATCCTGCGCATCCTCATCGCCTCTTGCTGCAGCCCATTGCCACCAGGAAACGGCGTCTTCTGGCCTGTCCAGATATTCCAGGAGTTCCGCAATCCGCCGCGTTTCCTGTGGAGTGGATTTCTGCTCACACTCGCGGGCAAGCAGGAGCACTAGTTCCGATTTGGCCGCGGTCTCCTCGTCGGTGTCCGGGCAGGGGGCGGGGGCCGGGGGCCAGCCGGCAAGCTGGCCCCCCTCCGCCTGTACCGAGTCCTCGGGCGTCCGGGAACCCTTCGAAAGTGCCTGCTCAGAACGTACGAGCAGGACCCATCCGGCGAGGAGCCGGATGGTGTTCTCGTCTGCCTCGTAGATCCTCATGCGGTCTCCTCCTCGCCGGTCTCGTTGATGAACTTCTTCAGGTTCTTGATGGCCATGCGGATGTAGCTCTTCACCGACTCCTCCTTAAGGCGCAGGCACCTCCCCGCTTCCTCAGGGCTCATTTCCTGAAGAACACACAGGGTGATTACCTGCCGCTGCCGGTCGGGAAGTTTGGAAACTAAATCATCGATACCCTCTTTAATGATTTCGTAAGCGGCACCGGGGATGCCGGTCTGAGATTCCTGGTCGGGCAGTTCCTGCAACGGGAAAGAAATCGTGTGCCGGTTGCTCCGGAATTGATCCTTGACCGCGTTCTTGACCGCAGTACGGCCGTAGGCAGTCCGGTTACCGGGCTTCGCAACGATTTTTTCCCACGACGAGAACATGCGCATGTAAGCGATCTGCACAGCGTCTTCGGCGCTGTGCAGATCGCCCCGCGCTTCGGCCCGGGCGACGCGTTCGAATACCGCGCTGGTCTCGAGGACGAACGCCTCGAAATCCGTACCCTTGTCGGCCTCGCTCACGCAGCCTCCCGCGAGGCGATCACCCGGTAGTCCGGTTCCGAGGCCTTGTAGAACAGCCAGGCAGGCCGTCCCTCCTCGAAACGGGCCGCGGCCCCGCCCTGCGGCATCGCCGCAGCCATCGCGATCATCGTCGCGCACTGCTCACGCTCCGTACGGGTCTGGAGAAATACCTTCAGGCACATCTCCAAGGCACTCTTCGTACGGCGCAGCGCGTAGTACGCCAGGAGCAGCACCGGGATCGAAATCCCGCCCGCTCCCGTCCAGTCCAGCCAGGTCACAGACCGGCCTCCCATCATGACGACACGTTGAAGAGGGCTCCCGCCCTCACTCCCTACACGCGCCGGGGGGCCTGAATCCGGATGCCGTCGGCCAACTTTTTTCCCACGCGTCCCCGACGGCCCTCGTAGAACTCGCTGACCAGGCAAAACACCAGGAAATCCGGCAGGAACAACAAGCCCGTCTTGGATGGTGCCGGCAGGCAGTGGACCATTCTCAGCGACACCAGGCACCCTGCGGGCCGTACGCGCACGGAGGCCGGAGGGTGGACCGGCACTGCTGCGGCCGGCCGCCTGGGCGTTGTCGCATCATCACGTGATGTAGCAACAACAACGTCCGACTGGGCCCGTCCTGGTCGTCCTGCTCCCCAACAGAGGTCAGGCCGGGGCCGCATCCGGCCCAAGCCCGAGGCCAGTTGCCGGCGGCAGGGGCTTCTCTGGCCACCGGCAAGAGCCAGCCGGGGACTCGCCCTCCTGGATGAGCTACATGCCGTAGTAGGAGCCTGGGGAGCGGCGAGGAGGATTCTCACGGCGGGCGTGGACCGCCCACGGCCACGCGGCGAAGGCTGGGACGAACGAGTTCCCGGGCACGGTGCAGCGTCCCGGCCCGAAGGTCCGCGACGCCTCGATGCCGCTGCACGTCGGGCGTTGTAGACGATGTTGGCCGTTCTTGTCCCGAAGACACCGGAACCGGTGGGCAGAGGTGGGCGAGTGTGGGAGAGATCGTGCAAGGGCTGGAGCGTGCGTTGCGCACCCGCCCTGTCCCCTTGAGCACCGAGGCCCGTCTGCGGTTTCTGCTTGTAGCGCACCGGAATTCCACCAGGAGCGTCGCCGCCGTACTGGGAGTGTCGCAGCGCACCGTGCAGCGATGGGTGACAAAGAAGCCCGGCGCGCGGCGCACGCCGGGTCCACTGCATGTCCGGGTAATCGAGGAAGCGGTCCTGGCTCGGTGGCAGCCCCGGATACGAGCCCGTCGGCCTGCCCAGGCCGAGGCAGAAGGCTTCGTCTTCCATACCCGGGCGCGGTTCGGGTTCGCCGCGCCAGCAGGATCTTCGGACGATCCGCGGGTGCGGTGGATCACTCAGCACTTGCCGGGAGAGGTCGCCCGGGAGCTGTTCGCCGCCCGGGATGCCGGCGCGGGCGAGGAGCAGCAGACGGTGATTCTGGCTCGCGCGCTGGGACACGCCTACTTCCGCGAATGGGGCCGCCGGGCCCACGGTCTGCACATCGCCTTCAGCGACGTCGAGTTCGCCGACTTCTCGATCGGCTGAGTATGCCCCGTCGAGCGAAACGCTTCAGGGTGTTCAGCGTCGCGAGGGCCTGACGCGACTGGCCGACATCGCTTCGTACCTCTCGGCTTCCTGCCGCTCGCGCCAGTCCCACTCCACACGGCCGGCCGGGCCTTTGCGGCGGGCCGCGGGTGGCTGAGGCGGGCGCAGTCTGGCCTTCTCCGCCACGTGCAGCAGGTGCCCGCGGTCACCTGGCGCGGCGAGCAGCTCCTGGTCTTCGCCCGATACGAGCCGGGTAAAGCAGGCCGCGGCCCGCAGGAAGATGCCCACCCAGGGTGGTATGGGGTAGGCGGCGCAGCCGTCGGTGTAGCGGGCGCGGTCGTGCAGGGCGAGCGTGGCCGCAGCGTCGTCGTAGTCGCGGGGGCGGGCGGTGGCGAGTTGCTGGAGGGAGGCACCGGTGAACAGCGCGGCGGCGACGGCTGCAGCCAGGCGAGGGTGTGCGGTCGCTGCGTGCAGCCGGTGGGTGACTCGCTGGGCGGTGTGCGCGGTGAGAGGAGCAGGTGGTGGGCGGTGCCGCCAGATGATCGGCGGCGGCGTGCACGGGGCGGCGCAGGGGCCGGGGCTGTCGTAGGAGACGAGGCGGTCAAGTGCGGGCAGGGAAGAGCCTGGTGCAGGGCGGCGGGAAGATGAGGGCGGTGGCAGACCAGGGTCAGGTGGATACCGGTGCGGGCCTGTAGCTGCAGAAGGCGCATTGTGCGGCGGGCGGTGAGGCGGTGGGCGCGCAGGACGGTCAGCCGGGTGACGGGCAGGGCGGTGATCCAGGCGGTTGCGGCTTCCCAGGCGGGCTGACGGCCGCCGGGAAAGCGGCCCGGGAGCAGGGGCGGTTTGCCCAGGGCGGCGAGAAGGTCGTGGGCGAGTCCGGTTTCGCTGGTGGTGCCCGGGCCGGGGTGCAGGGTGATCCGGCCGGACGGCGGATGGTGGGCGGCCAGAGCGGTGTGCGTGTGGATCATGTCGTCGTGACGGTCGAGGACCACGGTGACGGACGGCGGCAGCGGCGGGGCAGGAGGCATGGACGGTGTGGTCAGGCGAGGCGGCTGAAGGCCCAGCGCAGCAGCTCTTGGTCGACGCGTGGGCGGCCGGAGCGGGCCAGTGCGGTGCGGGTGTGGGCGGTCAGCTGGGCCCAGGCGCGGAAGTTGCCGTGCGCGGCATGCTGGTCGGCGAAGGCGATGTCCTCGGGGTCGGCGTCGGCCCAGATGGGGTGGAACAGCGGGATCACCTCGAGGACCTCGTCGGGGGTGAGTCGGGTGAACTGCTGCCAGATGAAGATGCGCGAAGACAGCATCGGTTCGCGGCGCAGCACGGTGTGGCAGCCCGCGCCGCCGACGAAAATGATGGCGAGCTGGGTTGAGGGTTCGTCCCAGAGGTAGCGGAAGTATTCGAACGCCTCCCCGTTGAGCCACTGGGCCTCGTCGACGAGGAAGGTACGGGGGCGTTCGGCCAGGGCCGTTTTCAGCAGGCGGTCGAATTCGCTGGGGTGGCGCGGTGGCTCGCCGGCCAGGTCAAGGGCGGTGAACAGTTCGTAGCGCACTGCGCGGGCGGTGGGCCGGGCGCGGAAGGTGATCTTGCGGACGTCCTCGCCGGGTTCGAGTTCGCGCAGGCAGGTGTTGACGGCGAGGGTCTTGCCGAAGCCGGCGCCGCCGTGGATGCACATCATGGCGCGGGCGGCGACGGTGTCGGTGATGTTCTCCCGGGCGGTGAGCAGGGCGCGGGTGGTGACCACGGACGCGTCGGGCAGGTCGACGTACTGGTAGGTGGCCGCGGTCACGAGGTGTCTCCGTCTTCATCGGGGGTGGGAAGTGCGGTCTGCCCGCCCGGGCCGTGCGGGGCGGAAGCGCCGTCACGGCCGTGCGGGTACCGGGCGGGGGCGGGCGGGCCTGGTGTGGTCAGCGCGGCCAGGGAAGCCGGGGTGCGCCAGTCGGCCGGGGGCGTGGCGTGCGGGATGACGTCGGGCATCGCGAGCTGTGCGAGGTCGGAGTCGGCCCTCTGGGCGAGTTCGGCGTCGGCCTGCGCACCAGTCAGCACGCCGAGCTGCCGAGGGGGCTCGGCCCGGGTGGCAGCGGCGTAGCGCTCGCGCTTCGCGGCCTGAAGGTCCCTCTTCAGACGGCGTGCGCGAGCGGACCGCGCCCTTCGTACGGCGCTGATCTGTTCGTCGGTGGCTTGGTCGGCCAGGTCCGCGGGACCGAGGTAGCGGCCGGTGGCGGCGTGATAGACCTCGATGCGGTGGTCGTGGTGGGGCATGAAGCGGATACGGACCTGGCTCCCGGCCTGGCCGGTCATCCACGCCCCGACGTAGTCGCGTCTGCGGAAGCGGATACCGCGGGTGGTCAGCGTGCGGGTGCCGGCGTCCTCCAGGGTGAACGTCCACAGATCCGCGGCCGGCACGTCCCGCAGCGGGGTGGGATCGTCCTGCCACGCCTGCAGCGGAGTCCTCCCCCCAAGCGGCGCCGGGCGGTGCTCGGTGTTCCACCACAGCGTCCAATCCAGCAGCCGGGCGGTGAAGTCCTCAAAGCTGAGCAGCACTTCGTCCTTCGGACGGGAAGCACGCTTGCCGGGGCTCGGCTGGCGGGCATAGCCGGGCAGCGCGGCCAGGAACATGGCCTCCACCGCCCGGTTCAGGCCCTCCACGGTGCCTTTGAGGTGGGGGGTGTAGGCGGGCAGGTCCTCCACCGTGACGTCCAGGAGGTCGAACGCTGCGGTCACCGTCCTCGACAGGAAGTCCTTGCCGCGGTCCACCCGCACCTTCTCGGGCACGCCGCCGAACGGGCCGTATGGGTCCTCGCGCAGGACCTATGGGTCCTCGCGCAGGACCGCGGAGCGCAGCGCGGCCAGCACCGACTCCCGCGACGGATGCCCCGGCGTGGTGGCGACGCCGGTGATCGCGTTCGTCGCGCAGTCGATGAACCAGGTGATCCACGGCCTGCGGGGCTTGCCGTCGACCTCGACCAGAATCGGGGCCTGTACGTGGTCGGTCTCCCACACCTTGTTCCGCCAGCCGCGCGGCCGGGCCAGGAACACATCATGCTTACGCGCCGCGCGCTCTCCTCCCGCGAGCCCGGCGCGCTCCCCCGGCGTGAGATCCCGCTGGATCGCGCGGTGCAAGGTGGGCAGCGACGGCGGCGGAGCCGCCGGAGGGGACTGGCGGGCAGCGCGGGCCGTCAGCTCACGATGCACCGCCGCGACGTTGCCCTTCCACAACGCGAGCAGGCGGCGTACCTCCGGGGTGACAGTGAAGCGGTCCCGGGTCTGGGCCCGCGCCCCGGGCTCCGCGGCCGCGGACTCGTCACGCTCGGCAGCGGCCAGCCACCGCCACACCGTGCGCTCGGTCACCTCCAACGACTGAGCCATCAGTTGTACATGCCGGGTCGTCAGCTTCTGTTCCTGCCGCAGGGCCAGCAGCCTGCGCACGGCAGGGCCGCGCAGCGCCGACAGGGAGGAAGAAGGCAGACCTCCCCGCGCGTCCGGGCCGTCCCCGTGCACGCCGGAGCGGGAAGCGCCTTCTGTCGGCCCTGCCGCGCCGGTCACAGCGGCCCCATGAGCCGTGCGCAGGCCCGCTCCAGCATCCGGCGGTCCACCACCGGCCGGCTCTTGCCGTAGGTCTCGGCGGTCAGGTGCGAGGTGAGCTTCGCCCAGGTCCGGAAATTGCCGTGTCCCACATGCTCGTCCACCCACGCGACATCGACCTCGCTCACGTCCTCCCACAGCGGATGGAAGGCAGCCATGACGGTTGCCACCTCGCGCGGGATGAGGCGCGGCACCAACTCCCAGGTCAGCACCCGCGAGGCCAGCGCAGGCACGCGGCGCAGCGCCCGTTCGCTGCCCGCGCCCGCCAGCACGAGGGCCGTGTCCGTGTCCGGGTGGTCCCACAGCCCGCGTAGAAACTCCAGCGCCGGCCCCGGAAGGCGCTGTGCCTCGTCCAGTACCAGCACACGGGGCTGCCGTAGCGCGTTCACCAGCGTCAGGTCGGCCTCCCCCGCCCCGCGCGGCAGACGCCTGCCCAGCTCCAAGGCGTCCGCGAGCACCCGGCGCAGTTCGGGAACCGTCGGGTGCACACCGACGTGGACCCGCCGGACCCTGGCCGGGTGCGGCAGCTGGGACAGGGCGTACTGCAACGCGACGGTCTTGCCCTGGCCGGCGTCGCCGTACAAGCACACCACCGCCCCGACCGCGGCCGCGTGCGCGACCGTCCGCAGCACCGACCGCACAGCAGGCGTGTGCACCACCTGCGCGCCCGGCACCAGGACCGGGACCTGCGCCAGATGCTTCTGCTCGCGGAGAAAAACCTGCCCGCCTGTACCTTGGCCGGCCACGACGTTCAGGCCGAGCTCGCTGAGCGGATCGGGCCTACGCGGCCCGGCCACCTCAGGCTCCCGCTCGACCGTCAACGCCCGGCCCGCCCGGCGGTCCCGGCGGATCACCCGATGCAGTGTCGACGCCGACGGCACCGACGCCCCGCCAGCCGCGGCCAGCCGGCGTCTCAGCTCAGCGACATTCCCTCCGACCTCGCCCAGCAACGCCCACACCTCGTCCGACACCGCATACCCCTGCCGGACCGGCGCCTCCACCTGCCCGGTCGTCTTGGCCTGCTCCAGCCAGCGCCACACCGTACGCTCGGAAACACCCACCGTCTCAGCGACCGCACGCACATGCCTCGTGGCCAGCTCCCCCGCCTGCTGCCGCTCCAGCAGACGACGCACCACCAACCCCCGGGGCAGCACAGCCCCACGACCGGCCCTTACCTCTTGATCCACCCCACGATCACACCGACCGGGCCAACCTCAGCGCATAAGAACCCTCAAACCTGAGACAACATCAGCTGCCATGCGATAAAGCCCCACGACAGCGATCCCACCCATCAATCTCTCACCTCATGACAGCAGCCTGCCCACCCAAAAACACCCACTGACCAGCCCCATAACACCCACCCCTGGACCAGCACGACCGACTCTCACCACCACCGACACCAACCCAAGAGATCGCACGAGGCCGCCGTCATCTACAACCGCGAGCACGGCGACCTCCGCGTGCCGTTCACGTTCCGCGTGCCAGCCGCCGACGACCAGGAGGCGGAAGGCAAGGGCTGGCCGGCCTCGCTCGCCAACTTCCCGCTCGGGCAGTGGACCGCCGACGCCCGCCGCTTCTGCGCCCGCGGCCGTCTGGATGAGGACCGCGTCGCGCAGCTGGAGAAGCTCGGCATGATCTGGTCGCACTACGACGTCGCGTGGGAGGAGGGCCTCGCGGCCGCGCGCGGCTGGGCCGCCGAACACGGGCACCTCCTGGCCCCGCTGGACGCCACGTTCCAGGGCGCGAAGGTGGGCATCTTCCTGAAGAACGCGCGGGCCGCCGCCCGGAAGGCCCAGGAGATCGAGCAGCGGCGTGCGGAGGGACTACCGGTTCAGTCATCAGCCGGGGCGATGTCCCAGGCGCGGCGCGAGCAGCTGGAGGAGATCGACGCGTCCTGGTGCCCGAGCTGGCCGGTGACCTGGCAGCGGTGCTTCCACCTGGTCCGGATGCACCTGGACGCGGGCGAGGCGCTGCCCACCGAGGCAGGCGACGTCGTGCACCAGGGCGAGGACCTCGGACGGTGGGTGCAGTCAGTGCGACTCGGGTGGGACCAGCTCACAACCGTGCAGCAGTGGCTGTGCCAGCAGGTCCTCGGAATCGAACCCGCCAACGAGGACGAGAAACCCAAGCCACCGCGCAGCCAGGCCGACAAATGGGCGATGAACTACCAGGCCGCCAAGCAGTACTACGAACGCGAAGGACACCTCCAGGTCCCCAGGAAGTGGATCGAGCGGATCGTCGTCGGCGATGGCCAGGAGGAGCGCGAGCTGCGGCTCGGGGCGTGGATCGGAAACCAACGCAGCCGAGCCGCCACGCTGACACCGGAACGGATGGAACAGCTCTCCGCCATCGGCATGCGATGGACATAACCAGACGTACTGCGTACCCGCGGCACCCGGCGAAGCGTACGAAGCACGTACACAGCCCACGTCTGCGCACCCGGGCCGGACGACGCACGGCCAGCACGCACCCCAGGCTCAGCTCCGCAGCCTGGGTGCTGCCGACGCGGCCGCCACCGCTCCTCCCCCTCCTCCGCCGGAAAGCACCCGCCGCCACCCCCGCGCCTACCCGGGGCCCGCTTTCCGTGCCCAACCGCGACACCCCGTTAGGAAAGCGCCCGCCCGGGCGGCGGACACGAGACCGTGGTGGAGTGACCCGCTACCCCGGCCTCCTGCGGACTGCTCCCCTGCAAGGAGAGACGACCTCATCGCTGATCTGCCGCCTCGCCCTCCGCTACGGGATGGCACCGAAGGTGCTGCGGACGTGCTGGAAGTGGCGCAACTACCCGCCTGGGCACGAGGGCGGAGGTGCGCGGGCTGATGCCGAGGTGCTCCTGGACACGGCCGGACGGCAACTCCTGGTCGGCATGTGCGGCGTCGAGGAAGCCGTGCTGGCACGGGCGTTGCCGTCCTGGGCGAAAAAGGAAGCCAAGCTGCGTGCCAAGGATGGCGAGCCGGTGGGGCTGTGGCGGATCGGCGGCGTGGTGGCGGGTCCTGTGGCGTTCGGGTGCCGGCTGTGCACGGCCCGGCGCACGGGGGTGGCCGTGCGGGCGGTGCAGTACGTGCCGCGGTGGGAGCGGGTGTGCGTGCGGCATGGGCGGTGGCTGCTGGACGCGGACGCCGATCAGCCGCTGGAGCATTTGGATCTGCGTGGTCTGCCGGAGGTGGTGGAGGCGCAGCGGCGGTGGGGGTCGGTGGGGCGGCGGGCGGTGCGGGCCGGTGCGGAGCCGGAGCGGGTGTTCGCGTTGGCGCGGGCGGTGGTGGCCCGGTGGTGGGAACAGGCCTACGGCTGGGAGCGGGAGACGGTCTGGCCGCGGCGCCTGCACCTGGTCGCGGGCGGGGATGCAGGTGGTGATCTGGAGCGGTGGCGGATCGTGGGGCGGGACGCGGTCGTCTTCCCCGAGGTGGTTGCCGTCGCCGACGCGCTGCTGGACCCGGGCATGGCCGAGCTGGTGTGGGTCGACAGTGGTGCCGGGCGGCCGCGGGCGCTGCCCACCGACGGAATGTTCTGCCGCAGACTCGGTGAGCGGCTAGGGCGTACGTGGCTGGGGCCGCTGGCGGCGGCGGACCACGGCGGGCCGCTCATCGCGTGGATGGGCAGCATCATCCGTCTTCGCCGTGGTGCCGGCGGGCCGCCCGGGTACGACAACGACCCGTGGTGGCTGCGGCAGGAACACCAGGCCGCGACCATGGCCGGGCAGTTGCGGGTGCTGGGCAAGGAGAAGAAAGCACCTGGCTCGGGGACGATGTGGCGGGCTGCGGTACCCGCCGAGCAGCGGAGGCTGATCACCAGCACGCTGGACAGCGTCCAGGAGCAGTTGCTGCAGCTGCGTGGGGTGCACAGCGGGCCGACCGCCGACGTCGCCCGGCGCCTGCTGCGCGGCCTCGGCCACAGCGCCGGCTTGATCGAGAACGCCTGGAAACGCACCGCGGTGGCGGCGGTGAACGGCGGAGTGCCCCTTCACGAGGTGGCCCGGTGGGTGGACATACCCGTCGAGGTGCTCCGGAAGATGCTCACTGCGGACGGGCAGGAGGAGGGCGGCTGAGCACGGTGCGCCAGGAAGAAGTCGGCTGATAGCTGATACGGCACTCGTTCGTGGCAGAAACACTGAAAACGGCTGTCCGGGCGTGCGGGAGCGGCTTGGCTGGCGCGGGTGACCAGCACAGGAGCAGCCCGGCCCAGGAGCCGGGCAGGGCGGGCGGGCGTGGCTCAGGTGGGCGGGTTCGAGGCGGTATTCCTCGACCCGGTGGGGCAGGCGGTGCAACAGCGGTGGGCGGATGCCGCCATGACCGTGGCGTTCGAGGACCTGCCGCCGGTGTCGGCATTCCCGGTAGTGCCGGGGCGCCGCTGGGGGCCGGGCCTGTGGTGGTCGGCGACCACCGGGCGGCACGTAGCCCGCCGGGTCGAATGCGATGCGCACCCAGCTGATGGTCTTGGACCGCGATCGGGACGTGACGGGTCTGGCGGGGCGGCCGGTGCGGCTGCTGTGGCGTAATGCCCGCGGCCAGGTGCGTTCCTGGGTGCCGCAGCTCTTCGCCCGCCGTGCCGACGGCACCGCCCTGCTGGCCGACTGCCCCAGCCACCCAGACGCCGGCGGCGACCGCGCGAAGAACGCCGCCGAGGCGGTCGCGCAGGCGTGCGCGGACGTCGGCTGGACCTACCGGCGCCTGGCCCCGCTCGACGACGTCCTGGCCGCCAACCTGAAATGGCTGGCCGGTTACCGCCACCCCCGCAACGCCGGCCGGCCCGGTCTGCCGGCGGCGGTCGTCGAGGTGTTCACGCGGCCGCGGCCGCTGCTCGAAGGCGCCAGCGCGGTCGGCGACCCGATCGAGGTTCTCCCCGCCGTCTTTCACGCCTTGTGGCACGGGCGGCTGACGGCCGACCTCAAGACGCCGCTGCACGAACGCGTCCCCGTCGGCCCGCGAGGCTGGAGCGGCCCCGAGACAGCAGACGCCGGGTGAGCGCGCGGCGCAATGCCCGGCCGGTCGTGAAGGTCGGTGCTCACGTCCGGTTCCGGGGCGTGAAGTGGCAGGTGGTCGCCCTGTCGGGACAGGACATCCACCTCGTCGGCCCGGAGGGCGGCGGTGAGGCCGTGCTCGCCGGGCACCTGTTCGCCGACCCCGGCTTCACCGTCATCGGGGCCGATACGCCGCAGGCGGCCCCGCAGTGGGGGCTGTTCGAGACCGCCCCCGCCGCCGCGCGTGAGAAGGCGCTGGCCTGGCGGCGGCACGTGCGGGAAGTCGAATGCGGGCTCACCGGGGGGCCCGGCAGCGAAGGTACGGTCCGGCCGCAGTACGACCCGCAGCGGCACACGCTAGCCGAGCGGGAGCAAGCCAAGGCCGAGGAGCTGACCGCGCTCGGCTTCGGCCGAGTCTCGCGCACCACGGTCCAGCGCATGCGGCTCGCCTACCGCAAGCAGGGCCTGTGGGGGCTGCTCGACCATCGCACCACCCGCACCTCCAGCCCCACCGGCCGGGCCGACGAACGGGTCGTCGCCGCAGTCCGCGAGGCACTGCGCCGCCGCCGCGGCCGCTCCAAGGGCACCATCAACGGCCTGTTCCCCCTCATCAACCAGATCCTGGAAGACCGGCACGGCCCCGGCACGGTGCCCGCACCGTCGCAGGCCACGCTGTACCGGCTCGTCACCAACCTCGCCCGGCCCGGCGAACTGCCCTCCGGACCCGTCCGGCAAGTACCGGCGAGTATCGACGGGCGGGCCTTCACCCCCGCCACAGCTTTGCGGCCCGGGGAGCAGGTCCAGGTCGACACCACCCGCCTGGACGTCCTCGCCCTCTTCGACGACGGGCGTCTGGCCCGGCCCGAACTGACCATCGCCGTCGATGTCGCCACCCGCGCCATCCTGGCCGCCGTGCTGTGCCCGAGCGCGACCAAGGCCGTGGACGCGGCGCTGCTGCTGGCGGAGATGGCCGTCCCGCACCCCGCCCGCCCCGCCTGGCCGGACATCCTGCGCATGGACCACGCCCCCGCACTCCCCCACCAGCGGCTGGCCGCACTCGACGAGCGGCTGGCCGGCGCGGCGGGCCGGCCCGTCGCCCTGCCCGAGACGATCGTCGTCGACCGCGGCAAAGTCTTCGTCTCCGCCGCGTTCACCGCCGCATGCGAACACCTCGGCATCAGCGTCCAGCCCGCCCCGCCCCGCGCCCCCACCGCCAAAGGCATCGTCGAGCGGACCTTCGGCACCATCAACCACCTGTTCTGCCAGCACCTGCCCGGCTACACCGGCTCCGACGTCACCCGCCGCGGCCCCGACACCGAGAAAGACGCCTGCTACAGCGTCCCCCAACTGCAGGACCTGCTCGATGAGTGGCTGGTGCACTACCACCACCGGCCCCACGAAGGCCTGCGCCACCCGATGATGCCGAAGAAGGCCCTCACCCCGAACCAGATGTGGGCCGCGCTGGTCGCCGTCGCCGGGTACGTGCCCGTCCCGCTGACCGGCAGCGACTACCTCGAGCTGCTGCCCGTGCGCTGGCAGGCCATCACCCCCGCCGGCATCACCATCCACCACCGCACCTACGACCACGATCTCCTCGCCCCCTACCGCGGCCACTCCTCCCCCGTCGCCGGCCGGGGCGGGAAATGGGAGATCCACTACAACCCCCACGACGTGCGCCAGATCTGGATCCGCCTGCCCGACGGCGAGCTCACCGAAATCCCCTGGATCCACCGCGACCACGTTCACCAGCCGTTCAACGACCACACCTGGCAGCACATCCGCACCCACGCCCACCACCACAACCACGACGACAGCCAGCAGCACGAAGCCGGCCTGGCCGACGCCCTCGACCAGCTCCTGCGCCGCGTCCACAGCGGCCACGCCACCAAATCGGAACAAGCTCTCCTCGCCCGCACCACCACAGCGCCGATCCCCGCCGCCCGGCATCCGCAACACGACACCGGACCCACCATTGACGAACCGGCGCAGCACAGCGACAGCGATGGTCAAGGCGCCGACAGCGAAAACGACAGCATCGACGACCTCGACGGCGCACCCTACGACGACCTCAGCCCCAGCCCGGCCGCCGGATTCGGGCTCTACAACGCCTATGAGGAAGCCGACAAGTGGTGAACCCCCGCACCCACCCCGCAGCGCACCAACCGCCCAGCGCAGCCGCCGACGCGGGCAGCGGCACCACGGCCGAACCGTCCTGGCCCCTGACCACCTGGCAGGGCTGGCACCGCTTCGCCACCACCGACCCACCCGCCCCGCCCCGCCCCGGTGACCCGCCCCGCAGCCGCGACGAACGCCTCGCCTACCACTCCAGCTTCGTCACCATCCGCACCCCCGCCATCAGTCAACTCGCCACCCAGGTCCGCACCCTGATGATCCTCGGCCGCCACCAGCAGACCACCGCACGGCCCTCCCTGATCGTCACCGGACCCGCCGCGGCCGGAAAAACGACCGCCCTCCTCCATGTCGGCCGCGCCTGCCACCTCGCCCACCTGCGCAAAAACCCCGCGCCGCCCGGATCAGCCCACAACGCAGCACCCGTGGCGTACGTCCTCGTCCAGCCAGGCGCCACCGCGAAAACCCTCATCACCGAGTTCGCCCGCTACCTCGGCATCCCCGTCACCACCCGCATGACCCAGACCCAGATCACCGACGCCGTCTGCCACACCTACATCGCCGCGGGCGTCCAACTCGTCCTCATCGACGAAGTCCACCGCCTCAACCCCCGCACCACCACGGGCGCCCAAGCAGCCGACCTCCTCAAAGACCTCACCGAACGCCTGCCCGCGACCTTCGTATACGCCGGCATCAACGTCACCGACACCCCTCTCTTCACCGGCGTGAGAGGAGCCCAACTCGCCGGACGCGCCACTCTCATCACCTGCGGCCCCCTCCCCGCCCGCCATAGCACCCGCGAACCCTTCCGCGACGTCATCACCGACATCGAAAACGCCCTCGACCTCACCAACCACAAGCCCGGCATCCTCCCCCGGCACACCGCCTACCTCCACCAGCGCACCGCCGGCCGCATCGGATCACTCACCAGACTTATCCGCCAAGCAGCCATCACCGCCATCTGCGACGGCACCGAACGCATCACCAAAACCGCCCTCGACGCCGTACGGCTCGACCACCTCGCCGAAACCCACCACCGCCCCACACGACGGCGCTAACCCCACCCACCGAACAGGCACAACAGCCTGACCAGCACAAACACCAACCGGGCCTTTACACGCTAGGACTACCTACAACCCACCCGGGCCATACTCCATACAGAACGCACAACCCGAGCTCAAACCCCCCACCCACCCCGCCTTAACCACTCACGCGACTTCTCAACAAACCCACAACACCCCAGGCCAGCAACGACCCGACACACCAACAAACCCACCCCTGAGCGTTATCCGCGCCCTGGCGGCCCCGCGGCGGGTGGTCCTGAACGGCAAGGTGGTCGGCTGAGGGGCAGGGGTGCGAGTCCCCCTGCCCCTGGAAGCCCCATTCGAGTTGCGGAGACGCGATCGGGTGGGGCTTTTCGTGTGCACGGAGACGCGTGGACTCGACCCACTGAGAACACGATTCGGTCACATGATCTTCACGTTCCTCAGGCAGTGCCTTATTTGTCGCATTAGCCCCTTGTTGTGTCTCTGTATGTTCAAGTCAATCAGGGTTATTGACCATGACTTGTCAAAAGGGGCACCAAGAAAATGAAGGAAGAGTCATCCCCACTGTGGGGGCGGCACGCGTTGCCGTCCCGCACACGCTTGAGACGCACAGCCCTGGTGGCGGTGCTGGCGCTGACGGTGGGTCTGGTTGAGGCGGGAACGGCAGTCGCCAATTCGGTCTCGACCACCGCGGAGCAGCCGAAGCCGCTGGGTCCGGCGGAGGCGGAGGACGCGGCGTCTGCGCTGTTGACGGCGCGGTTGCAGGATCGCCGCATAGAGGTCACGGGGGAGCGCACCGACTCCACCACGACGTGGGCGAACCCGGATGGCACGACCACAGTGGAGTCGTACACTGGGCCGATCCGTGTGCGGGACGAGCACGGCGCTTGGCGGCCGGTGGACACCACGCTGGTCGCCGGCGGCGGGGTGGTGGCGCCGAAGATGGCGGCCGCCGATGTGACACTCTCGGACGGCGGGACGGACCAGACGCTGGTTCAGGTCGGGCGCGGGAAGCACGCGCTGGGCGTCGCTTGGGAGGGCAAGCTGCCCAAGCCCCGGCTGAACGGCTCGACCGCGACGTACCCCGGTGCAGTGAAGGGCGGCGACCTGGTCGTCACGGCCCTGAAGGAGGGCTTCACGCACAACGTCGTGCTGCGCGAACGTCCGGACGGGCCAGTGGAATACCGGCTTTCGGTCGATGCCACCGGGCTGCGCCTCAAGGAGACCGCCGACAATCGGCTGGTCTGGGAGGACGCCAAGGGTGAGGCAAGGGCCGGCGCGCCGGCGCCGGTCATGTGGGACTCCTCGCACGACAAGGCATCGGGGGAGCCCGAACACCTGGCGCCGGTAGACGTTGACATCGTCGACGCCGAGGACGGCAGGGGGCAGGTGCTGGTGCTCAAGCCCAGCGCCGCCTTCCTGTCGGATCCCGACGTGACGTATCCGGTGACGATCGACCCCACCGACTCGCTGATGGGTCCGACGACCGACACCTGGGTGCAGTACAAGGACTACCTCACCTCGCAGCGTGGCTCAACCGAACTGAAGGCGGGCACGTACGATGGCAGCGAGAAGGCCCGGTCCTTCCTGAAGTTCAACGTCTCGAAGTACTCGGGCAAGCACGTTCTCGATGCAAAGCTGCGGTTGTACTCGGACTACTCGTCGACGTGCAGCACGTCGAACTCGGGCATTGAGGTACGCCGAATCACCACCGACTGGGATCCGTCGGCGATCACGTGGTCGGCACAGCCGTCCACGACAGCGACCGGCGCGGTGGTCATCAAAGACGCCAAGGGCTACAACTCGTCCTGTCCCGCCGGGTACAGCACGTGGAACGTGAGCCCCATCGCGCAGTCGTGGGCGGACGGGCAGGCCAACTACGGTCTGCGGATGGCTGCGGTCACCGAGACCGACCCGCTCACCTGGCGCCGCTACCGGTCGGCGAACTACGTCGACGGCTCCCACGACCCGGCCTCCGAGCCGTCCCTGACGGTCAACTACAACACCAAGCCGGGCAACGCGACGCCGGTCTCGCCCGCGACAGGGACGGTGACGAACAACACCAAGCCCACGCTGTCGGCCAAGGCCACCGACCCCGACGGCAACACCGTCCAGACAAACTTCGAAATCTGGAAGTCCGACGGCACCGCCGCCCTCCAGACCGGCAAGTCCGCCTTCGTCGCCTCCGGCGCCAACGCCACCTGGACCCCCGGCACCGCACTGGCCAACGGCTCCTACAAGTGGCGCGCCCAGGCCTACGACGGCAACGACACCTCCGCCGCGTGGTCGGCCTGGCAGACCTTCACCATCGACACGACCCCGCCAGGCACCACCAGCATCTCCTCGGAGGCGTTCCCCGCGGGCGTCTGGTCGGGTACCGCTGACAGCGGTGGGAACTTCTCCGGTTCGTTCACCTTCACCCCGCCTACCACGAAGGTAAAGGAGATCGAGTACAAACTGGATGCCGGCGGCCCAGTCACGGTGGCGACTACGGGCGGGAAGGTCACCAAGACCCTGACCTTCAAGGCAGGTCTGCACACCGTATACGCGCAGACGCGGGACGCGGCCGGCAACACCGCTGCGCTCACGAAGTACACCTTCGGTGCGGGGCAGGGGAGCATGTCCTCCCCCGTCACCGGCGACACCACCGACGACGAGGTGACGCTCTCCGGTGAACAGCCCGGGATCTACTCCGGCGTCACCTACCAGTACAGCGTCAGCCCCGGCGTCTGGGCCAACATCCCCGTCGCCTACGTTAGGCGCACCGACACCGGTGCCGCACTGACCGCATGGCCGCTGGCCATCTCCGGCACCGGCAACCCCGTGGACCTCGAATTCCGCATCGCCGACTGGCTCGGGGACGACGGCCCCGTCCAGCTCCGTGCCCAGTACAGCTCCGCGGCGGCCCCGTACAACACCGTCGCGGCCACCGTCACCGTGAATCGGCGGGCCGACAACGCACCGGTCCAGGATGTCGGCCCCGGGTCGGTGAACCTGCTGACCGGCGACTTCACCGCCTCGAGCACCGATGTCTCGGCACTGGGCATGCAGGTCTTCCGCAGCTCGTCCTCGCGCTACCCGCTCGCGGGGTCCCAACAGACGGGCCAGGCAGCGATCTTCGGCCCCAACTGGACCTCCGGTCTTGATGGCGGAGAGTCGCCGTGGGCCAGCGTGCGTCAGGTCGCGTCGACTTCACCGGCGCTGGGCAGTACGGTCATTCTGACCAGTACCGACGGAAGCACCGACGGGTTCACTCTGAACGCCGACGGGACTACCTGGACCGCCCCGGCGGGCAGCGGAATGACCCTGACTGGTACGACCAGCGGCAGCACGTTCACCCTGGTCGACTCCAGCGGTAACCATGCGAAATTCACTAAGACGAGCGCCAACGGCTCTGCCACACCCACCTGGCAGCTCTCGTCCTTCTACACCGCCGCGGACACCGCGGCCATGGCCACGACCGTGCAGTATCAGGCGGTGGCCGCCCCGAGTGGCACAGGCGTAGTGGCCCGCCCGCAGTACGTCGTTGCGCCCACAAGCGCCGTCTCCGCAGACACCTGCATCTCGGCGCCGGACACCCGCGGCTGCCGCGTCCTGCAGTACAACTACGCGACGGCCACAACCGGCACGTCCACGGCGTTCGGGACCTTCGCCGGCCAGGTCGACACCATCAGCATGACCGCCACCAACCCGGCCACCGGCACCGCCTTGACCAAAACCCTGGCCAAGTACGCGTACGACGACCAGGGACGGCTGCGCAGCGTCTACAACCCCCAGACGGACACTGCCCTCGTGACCGGCTACGGCTACGACGGCGCCGGACACCTGGCCACGATCACGCCGGTCGGCCAGCTGCCCTGGACCATGACGTATGGCCAGGTCGGCACCGGCGGGAACGCCAACCCGGGGATGCTGAAGTCGGTCTCCCGGCCGACCCTGAAGTCCGGCACACCCTCCACCCTCAACGGCACGGTGAAGGCCACGACCAGCGTCGTGTACCGGGTCCCGGTCAGCGGGAGCAACGCCCCGTACCAACTGGACGCGGCGCACACGGCGACCTGGGGCCAGAGCGACAACCCCGTCTCCGCCACGGCGGTCTTCCCGCCCAGCTCGGTGCCCGCAGGCAACGACGGCACCACGTTGCCCTCGTCCGCGTATGCCGCCGCGTCGCTCTCCTACCTGAACCGCAACGGACTTGAGGTCAACACCGCCGAACCGGGCGGTCACATCAACACAACCGAGTACAACGCCCTCGGTGACGTGACCCGTGAACTGAGCGCCGCCAACCGTGAGCTGGCCCTGGGCCAGAGCGCGACCGACGACGTCCAGCTCGCACAGATCCTGACCAATAAGTCGAGCGCGGATGCTGCCGACCTCCTGGACACGCAGCACAGCTACACGCCGCCGACAGCGGACGGCACCGAACTGCCGAGCGACGTCCTCGGGCCACTGCACACCGTGAGCCTGACCCGGGGCATAGCGGCCGAAGACGGCCTGGGCGCCCTGCCAGCCGGCAGCCTCTACCCGGCGCGCGCCCACACCCACGTGAGCTACGACGAAGGAAAGGACAGCGGCAGCGAGCTCTCCGGTCTGGAGACCTCCACGAGCACCGGCGCCAAGCCTTACGGTTATACCCACGACACAGACGTCCGGTCCTCGGCAACCGGCTACGACTGGACGACCGGCAACGTCCTGTCCTCCGTTGTCGACCCAGGAAACCTGAGCCTGACTACCAACTACACCTACAACTCCTCAGGCGGTCTCCTCACCAAGGCCCAGCCGGGATCCAGCGCGACCACGACGATCCACACCACCTATTGGTCCGCGACCGGTACCGGCACCTGCCAGGGACGCCCCGAATGGGCCGACCTGGTGTGCCAGACCGCCCCCGGAGCAGGCATCACCGGTGGCGGCACCAATCCGACCCAGCTGCCCACCAAGAGCTATACGTATGACTGGTACGAGAACACAGTCACCCTGACGGAGACGGCCAACGCCGTCACCCGCACCACCACGTTCGCCTACGACGCGGCCGGGCGCGCCACCAACGTCGCCGTCACCGGCGGCGCCGGCGTCACGTCGCCCACGACATCGTTCACCTACGACGCTGCCAACGGCCAGCAGGCCACCACTGTCAGCAACGGCCGCACAGTAGTGCGCCTCTACGACCAGCTCGGTCGCCAGTACTCGTACAACGACGGAAACGGCAACACCGCCACGACGTCCTACGACACGATCGACCGTCCGACGGCGGTCAGCGACTCCGTCCCCTCCACCACCTCCTACACCTACGACGCCACCAGCGGCCAGCCCCTCGCCCTAACCGATTCCGCCGCCGGAACCTTTACGGCCACGTCCTACGACGCGGATGGTGTCCTCACGGGCGAAGCCCTCCCTGGCGGCTACAGGCTGGCCATCGCCTACGACACAGCGGGCGACCAGACCTCGGCGATCTACACGGACGCCACGGGCGCCATCGTCCACTCCGACGTTGCGGTGTACACCATCCATGGGCAGCAGGCCAGCCGTGCTCAGGCCAGCGGCAGCACTCTGCTCAGCAGCTACACCTACGACACCTCAGGGCGCCTGTCGCGAGTCACCGAAGACGACGGCATTCAGACGGACTCACGTGCCTACACCTTCAACGCCGGCGACAACCGCACCTCGCTGACCACCACCCTGACCCTGGCGGACGATACCGCGACCACCTCCACCACCCGGTACGACTACGACTCGGCGGACCGCCTGATCGCCGAGGGCTACACCTACGATGCCTTCGGCCGTACCACCCGGTTGGAGGGCAACACCCTGTCCTACTACACGAATGATCTGATCGCTTCGGAGACCAGGGGAGCCACCCGCAGCAACTGGGCCCTGGACTCGGAGGGCCGACTTGCCTCCTCGACCACCTCGACCAGCGGCGACAACGGCGCCACCTGGACGAACACGGGCAGCGTCGTGAACCACTACGGCTGTGGCTGCGACACACCCTCGTGGAGGACGGCCACGGCCGGCTCAACCTCGTCGGTCACCCGCAACGTCCTTGATCTGACCGGGAGCCTGGCCGCCGTCACCACTGACACCGGCCATCCTGTCCTCCAGCTCGCAAATCTGCACGGTGACATCTCCGTCCAACTGGATCTGGACACCACCACCGCCACCGAGCAGAGGTACGACGAGTACGGCAACCCGTTGAACGCCACTGCCGCCGCAGCGGTCTATGGCTCCCTGGGCGCCTACCAGCGTGCCACCGACGGACTGGCCGGCTACACCGTCATGGGTGTCCGCGTCTACAACCCCGCCACCGGCCGCTTCCTCCAGACCGACCCGATCCCCGACGGCAACACCAGCGCCTACATCTACCCGGCCGACCCGATCGGGCAATCGGACACCAGCGGTCAGCTGAAATACCGCTACCAGAAGAAGTCGACGAAGAACTACACGCTCGAAATCAAGCGGAACTGCGAGGGACATTCCAAGTGCAGTCTCACGTGGTACGTGAAGCTGAAGTCGATCTGGAAGAAGTACGGCTCGCTGAAGTTCAAGTACACCATCACCCTGCCGGGGTACTACGCCAGGAAGAACCAGGACTACGGCCACGCCGAGGCGGGGTGGTACATCTTCCACGGGTCCTGGGGGGTGCCGACAGAGAAGAACCCCGATCGGGGAAAGTACAAGGTCATGGGAGTCACCTTCTGGTTCGACTGGACGGACAACGTCGAGTTCACCGGAAAGTTCACCGTCCAGGGCATATGCGTGAAGAATCCCACCCTCAACGTCCACGGCCTCTTCACCTGACCAGCGGTGGGGCGGCAAGCCAGCGAAAGGCGGCGGGATGGCGGAGCCATCGGCCTGGCGAAACAGAATGTTGCGAGCGGTCTGGCGAGAGGGGGAAGCCCTCCCGTACGAGGTCCTCGCGTGGATGTCAGAACTGTACGACGAGCGCGGGAAGGTGCCGGAGGAGGTCTTCTGTGAACTGTGGACCGCCCGGACCTTCGCGCTGGCGAGAGCAGCGTTCGAGACGGTCGTCCGATCGGCGGAGCGGGAGACGGGGAAATCGGGCACCGGAGCTGACTTCTCCTATATCGACTACCTGCGCGACCCGGATCTCGGCCCCGTCGGGGTGGTCCGCATCAAGTCATCGGAAGTCTCGATTCCGGATTGGGAGGAGATTCTGGGCACGGTGGCGGATGGAGTGCAGGAGTTCTTCATGAGCCACCACCGCGTGACCTGGCCCGTCTGCGACGAGCACGGCCGCGGCCTGCACACAGGCTATTGCGGCGGGACGGCGGTCTGGGTGTGCACCGCCGGTTCTCCGCCGGGCCACGTGGTGAGAGCTGTGGATCCGGCTGTCCAGCTCTCATGACGGCGCCTCCGGCCGCCCCTGCTCGGGGCGGCCGCAGGCACGGGTTCCGGCGGCTTAGACCGTGTCCTATGTGGTGAGGCGGACAAGGCGCTTGTAGCAGCAGAGGGCGGCGGCGAGTCCGAGAAAGGCCAGGTAGTTGCGGGGAT
>NZ_JBVHNF010000037.1:0-25126 GCF_055558055.1 Streptomyces sp. NPDC025833 | reverse complement strand
CGCGATCTCCCACAGCCCGTCCGGAACAATCCAACTCCACGTATCCCGCCCCATGCTGAGTCCAACGACGCCTCACCACATAGGACACGGTCTAACTGATCATTTCAGAATGAGGTTCGGAGCCGTCTCAAGCAGATGATGCTGCAGGCGAGTTGGAGCAGTCCGAGGTGGAGGTCGGCTCGTATCTCGTAGCGGATCCTCAGGCGTTTGAACTGGTGGAGCCAGGCGAAGGTCCGCTCGACGACCCACCTGGTCCTGCCCAGGCCGGATCCGTGGGTGGTGCCCTTGCGGGCGATCTTCGGCGTGATGCCGCGAGCGGTACTTGTCGTAGTCGTAGCCGCGGTCGGCGAACAATCGCCGTGGCCGGTGGCGGGGCCGGCCGACCAGGCCGCGGATGCGGGGGATGGTGTCCAGCAGGGGCATGAGCTGGGTGACGTCGTGCCTGTTTCCGCCGGTCAGCGATACGGCGAGAGGTGTGCCGTGGCGGTCGGTGATCAGGTGGTGCTTGCTGCCCCGGCGGCCGCGGTCGACCGGCGAAGGTCCGGTGTGAGCCCCCCTTTGAGGGCCCGGACGTGCGAGCCGTCGACCGCGGCGTCCTCCATGTCCAACAGTCCAGCCTTGCGCAGTTCCGTGAGGAGGACCTGGTGCAGGCGGGGCCAGACGCCGGCCTCGGTCCAGTCCCGCAGGCGCCGCCAGCACGTCACCCCACTGCAGCCGATCGTCTGGGTCGGCACGTCCGCCCAGGTCACGCCCGTGCGCAGCACGTAGACGATCCCGCGCAAAGCCACACGGTCATCCGCCGGCAGCCGACCCGGGTACCGCCGACGCCGCGGCGGACGAGGCGGGAGCAGCGGAGCGACACGATCCCACAGATCATCAGGCACAAGATCATCCGACACTTGCAGAACTCTGCCGCCTACCAGCCCAACTGCCAAGCCCGTGAGCCAGACTCATTCTGAAATGATCAGTAAGGACGACGGCGTCGTGTTCGACCACCTGACCGGTACGGCGAAAGGTCGGCCAGGCGCCTGTTCAGCAACCAGCTCGTCGACGAGGCCCAGCGCCTGTCGGCACCCAAAACCTGATCCTCGGGCACCTCACCTGGGGGCAGGCATGAGCAGCGGAAAGCTGTCCGGGGACGACCTCGCGCGCCAGGCCCTGATCGCGGCCCGAGAAGCAGCCAGGAAGAACGGCGGCACCCGGAAGGACAAACCGATGTGGCGCACCGGCACGGTCGTACGGCGGGACGGCCGCGAGCCGCTCGGTCTCGGCGCCGCGATCAGCAGGATGATGACCGAGCGCGGACTCGCCGTCTCGGCCGCCGACGGCAGTGTCCTCGCCCAGTTCGACGACATCGTCGCCGAAGCCGCGCCCAAACAGGCCGGGCACGTCCCGGCCGTGGCGTTCGGCGCGGACACCGGCCGCTTGGACCTCGCCCCGACGCACGGGTGCAGGGTGCGAACGTCCGCACCGTTCGAGTCCTAGCGCCCGCGCCCGTGAAGGCGGGCCCCGCCACGGCCCCGCAGCCGACGATGCCGGCCGGAGCTACCCCCGGCCGGCTGGCTCGACGTAGCTTAGCTGATCTGCCAGTTTGTGAGGTCCACCAGCAGATCGCAGTGGGGATCGTCGGGAGACGGGTGTTGATACTGCTCCTCTTCGATGAGGGTCGGCAGGGAGCTGATCAACGCGGTAGGGGTAGTGGTGAGGCGGATGTCGACGCCGATGACGCCCGGCCTGTCGGGGCGTTGCACGTACAGGCGAAGCCTGTGGTGCTCCAGCGACAGGAACCCGAGGAGGAAGGGGTTCTCATCGTCGCCGGGGTCTGTCAGCGCGCGCAGGACGGTGAGTGCCTGGCCTTCTTCGGTCTCTGGTTCCGGCGTGATCTCTTGAGGCCGCAGACGGATGATGGTCATCCCCATGGCTTCGCTGATGTCGCCGGAGCTGTAGAACTGGGTGCCGGCCAGGACGGTGCGCAGGATGCCGGGGATGTAGTAGGGGGCCACGGTGTCGTGCGGGATCTCGTACAAAAAGGTGACAGCGTCCTCGCCATCGCCTGACTGGACGGCAATCCGGACGGCCCCCGGGATGGGCAGCACGCCACGCAGACGGCAGCCCTCGGCGATGGGCGCATTGAGGTAGTACAGCAGCAGGCGGCTGACAGCCGCCTGCTGCTCCCTGTCTTCGGGATCAGTCACTGGTTCATCCAAGCGGGGCACTTGTTGTTTGGCTGGTTGCGGCAGAAGGCATTGACGACACCGATCGTCTGCCCCCGTCCGGCGTCGAACCGCTTGTCCTTGGTCTTGCGCGTGTACTGAACGATCACCACAAACCTAACCTGCGCCGGACGGCCACCGGTCCTGATCGCAACGCCGTCGTACTCCAGGCGTCCGTGGCCGTCCTTGCGGTCAACCTTGTCCTTGAGGGCTGCATTGAGGATGGAACACTTCTTGATGTTGTGCCGGTGAGTGAAGTGCTTCCAGCCGAGTTCCGAGTTCCCGAACCGTGTGACGATCTTGCGCCCGTCGATGTCAGTCGACGTGCAGTGGACCCTGAAGTCGAATGGGTCCGGCATAGTCGGGCCCGGCATGGCGTGCGCTGCCGGGGACGTGCCGATGAAAAGCGCTGCAGTGGCCAGGAGCGTAGCCGAAACCGGAAGGATCTTTCTCATGACGAGCTGCCCCCTGTGTCAATCGCTTTTGACGAGGAGCGTGCGTCAACACCTGTGCGTCCTCGTCACGTTGTCGCATGCAAGCACGGTTGGTTCGCAGAGCGCACCGCATTTATGTTCAGATCCGCATAGATTCGGCCAGAGACGGAGAAGTTGACCCTGCAATAAACAGGCTGACCTTTTATACATGTCGCTGAACAAGTCGCCGATTGCTATTGGCTTCAGGTGGCGCAGCAGGAGCCTCGCGCGGAGGAGTGCGGCGAGGCCAGTGACCGTGGCGGCGAGCAGAGAACGGCCGCCTGGATCCGAAGTCACCGCGCCTTATGGCGTACCAGCGGCTGCTGAATTGCTGGGCCACCCCGCGCGCGGCACTCCTATCGTCCCGACGGCCTCCTCCCGTGGCCGCACCGGAGCCGATGGCGCCCGGTAGCGAGGCCTGCGCCTCGCGTCGGCGTCGTCCGGCCCGGTCGGCGCTGAGGCAGTCCGCACGGTGCGGATCCCGCAGCCAGGTGCCTCTCCCGTGCCCCGAATCGCGCCGAAAGCCGCGGCCGCCGCCGTCAGGCGCTCGCCGCGCACCAGGCCGTCGCACCACCGAGCAACCGCGAGGCTTCCGTCTTACCCGTTCGAGAGCGCTCGTCCGGCGCTGTCACGCTTGGGCGCATACCCGGTTGTCGATGGTCACCACGACGGGATCTCCTTCTTCGGAGTAGGCATTGCTGAGGACCCGGGCGGTTGCGTAGTAGACCGGGGAGGCCATGGACCAGTTGGCGTAGGCGATCAGCTCCTCGGGGTCCTCGCCGTCGGACGTGGGCAGGGGGGCGCTTGCCGTGTGGTAGAGGGCCAGAAGCATGGCGACCAGCGACCGGCCGGAGAGGACTGCGGCCACGAGGCCGTTCTCACGTTCTTCGAGAGACGGGGTCCGAAAGTGCGGGTGGCTGCATACCTGGGCGGCCACAAATTTGAGTGAGTAGCAGGATGCGATCGACCGTGGGCGGGGGCGCCGGGAGAGCTGACGACGGCCGAGCACGAAGAGCTGCGCCGGCTGCGGAGGCCTGGGAAGGCCTGTCGGTGCAAGCTCTTCTGCACCTTCGGTGCGCGCCGGGGCGTGGTGAAATCCGTGGCGCGCTGGAGGTGCTTCTGTCTGCCCTGGCGGCGGTCTGCATGGGTGCGGCATGTCGTCACCGTTCCGTCACAAGTAGTCGCCGAACGGAACCCTGGCGCTCTCCCGCCCTGTCTGCACTCACGTACCACGCGACCACGCGTACCGCGGGGCAAGGCGTCGACCGAAACCCGCGGACGAGACGACTCAGGGGGACGACAGCATGCGTCGCAGCAACGGCATTCGCAGGACGGCTCTGGCGACGATGGCGGTCACGGCCGTCGCGGCGGCGGTGACCGGCATCCTGCCCGGCACCGCCATGGCGGCGAGCACCACCACCTCCACTCCGCCGCCCGCCTGCCTGGCCTCCGCCCTCCGGGTGAGCGCCTGGCAGGCCGTCCACCGGCCCGTCGGGACCGGGACCGGGGCGGCGGTCGTGCAGTTCACCAACGTCTCCCGGAGGACGTGCATCCTGAAGGGCCATCCGACGGTCGCAGGCGCCGGCAACGGCTCCCCCGCCCGTAACACCCCGCTCAAGGTGACCCGCACTGGCAGGGCGGCCACCGTGTCGGTCCGGCCGCACGGCAAGGCGTGGGTGAAGCTGACCTTCGTCCAGGTCCAGGGGGAGGCCGACGGCTACTGTGTGTCGGGCAAGGACCCGGTGACGTATCCGGCGATGGTCATCGGGCTGCCGCATTCCGGGAAGCACCGGGCCGCCCTGAACGACGGGGTGTGGGCCGAGTGCGACAACAAGGTGACCGTCACCCCGGTCTCGGCGGTCAAGCCTTCCTGACCCCTCCGTCCCCACAAATCGAGCGGCCTGCACGACGATGGCAGCGCTCTGACCTGCACGTTTATGAGGAACTGTGCTTAAGTGCCGGTCAGCGAATCAGCGCGCCTTCTCGGTGCGCCGATTCGCTGACCGGCGGTGATCAAGGCTCGATGACACAAACTCGCGTCCGTCAAAGTCCGATGGCAAACGGTCAGGATCCAGTGGCACGAGACACGAGTGATCAGGAGTCGGTCACGCCGGATGACCTGCGCGTCCTCACTGTCCTTGGCATCAACCCGCACGCTCTGGAGGCGGCCCCGGACGTGCCGGAGGACGACCTCACGGCGGCCCTGCGGACGCGGGTATCAGGCCCGCATCCATTCGCCCTCGCCGGACCGCCGACCTTGCTCGTCGTTCGGCGCGTAGGCCGTCGCGCCGCGCCGCCTGGACGTGCCGGGGCTCAGGCCGCGGTGGGTGGACCCTGCCGTGACTGCATGATCACCGGCTGGACGGGTTGACCGAGTCGCACAGCTAGGTTCCGCCTTCTAGAGAGGCCGCGCAGGTCACCACCACGATGTACGACTCCGGTAACCAACTCCACGACCAGCGTCGGCGGTGACCGCACCGGCGTCACAGGCGGAACGGTCCAGCGTCCACTTCCACTACGAGCGCTGACCGCGGGGCGGGCGGGGGCGGCAGCCCTCCACCGGAAGCGTCCCCATGGGGCATGTTCGCATCGCTGTTCCGCTGGTCGTCGCGCACCTCGCCGCCGACTACCCGATGCCGCGCATCCTTGTCCTCGCTCTTCCTCACCGCTATCTGACCCCGTTGCATTACAAGGCCCGCGTGAGCAGCGCCCGGGTGCTGCTCACGCGGGCCAGTACGTCGTGCCCTTTGCTGGCGCGCGCGGCAACCATTCCCTCTTCCCCGAACGTAGTACGTACGCCATATGTATGTCAAACGTACGCGCTTTGTACGTTGCATCGGGTAGTGTGTCGGTCGGGAGGTGTTCCATGTCCGAGTTGTTCGACGCGGTCGATGCGCTGCTCGCGTCTCGCGCCGTGCTGCCGCCGCCGGCGGAGCGCAAGCGGCTGCGTGCCGCGCACGGTCTGACGATCGACGAAGTGGCCACCGCGCTGAGGGTGCGCCGGGCCACGGTGTCCGGCTGGGAGTCCGGCAAGACAGAGCCCCGCCCGCCCGAGCGCGATGCCTACGCCCGGCTGCTGGACAAGCTCGCGGAGCTCTACCCTGCCGAGGTCGCTGCCGCGCCGGTTCAGGATGCCGCGGTGTCGGCCGCGTCCACCGCCACGCCCGCCCTGGCGAAAGCGCAGACTCCGTCCACAGGCCAGGCGGCCGACGCTGCAGACACGACGGTAACCGAGAACACCCAGGCCCCTGCCCCTGTTTCCGTCGCCACTGCTCCGGCGGCCGCGTCCCGTCCGGCGCGCACCACCAGGACGTCGTCGGCGTCGCGCCGCCCGGGTGCGAAGAAGGCGGCCACGGGCGGCACCCCGGTGGGCGCCGACCAGCGGTTCGAGAACGGCCCGTTGGCGGTCGTCGATGTCGAAGACGGGCGGGTGTTGGCGTACTGCACCGGCGGCCTGGTCCTGGACGTGCCCGCCAAGAGCATCCCGGCGCTGGTCGACTGGACGCTGCGTGAGGCGAAGCTCGGTCAGCCGAAGCTCGCCGGGCCGGGCAAGGACGCCGACCCGCTGATCGTGCTTACCGAGGCCGCGCTGGAGCGCTACGGCCTTCCCGTCACGCTCACGGAGGAGGAGAAGCACGCCGGGCGGATCCCGGAGGGCCACAAGGTCATCAAGCAGCTCGCGCGCGCGCAGTGGAAGCTGACCAAGCGCGGGTTCGGTCCGTGGGCGCGAATCTACCGCCCCGCTACCGGCTCGGAGCGGGCCTGCGTCCAGCTGTGCATCCCCTCCTGGAACGCGCTGGACACCCGGCACTGGGGCGAGGCCGGGCAGCTCCCGCCGGCGGAACTCGCCCGCGTCCTGAGCGTGTACGCCTCTCGCGTGATGACACCGCGCGGCTCCACCGCAGTGACTGGTCTGGAGCTGATGACCGCCCTGCACCCGCCGACGCGCGCCTCTGAGCCGGACGCCGACGGCAAGCGGCACTCCGAGCACAACCCCGGCTCGCTCGGCAAGGACGCCATCGACCCGATGAACTGGCCGCCCTGCGAGGTCCCCGACGGCCACCCCGTCCTCAAGGACGTGCCGCGGTTCCACGTGCGTGGCCCGGAGGAGAAGCTGTTCGAGGAGGCGTACGACTGGGCGCGGCCGATGACGGACGCTGAGTGCACCCTGCGCCACCTGGTCGGCATCGACGTCAACATGGCCTTCGCCGCCGGCGCGAACGGGCTGAACGTCGGTCTCGGTGAGGCGACGCACGTCAAGGCCCCGGTATTCGACCCGAAGCTGCCCGGCTCGTGGCTGGTGGACCTGTCCCACGTCGACCTGTCCCGTGTGAAGGTCGGCAAGGAGTGGGTGGAGCTGGACGGCTCGCTGCTGCCCTCTCCGTTCACGCCGAAAGGCGAGGGCCCGAACAGGCCGGCCTGGTACGCAACGCCCACCGTGGCGTACGCGGTGGAGCTCGGCTACGAGGTGCGCCCGACCGAGGCGTGGGTCCGCTACGAGAACGGCCGCTACCTGGACGGCTGGTACCAGCGGCTCCGTGACGCCTATCTCGCCACGATGGCCGACCTCGGCGTTGACGCCGACCTCGCTCCGGCCGACTTCCTCGCCGCGATGGACGGCTACAAGGACCGGGACCCGGAGCTGGCGATCGTCGTCTCGGCGATCAAGGCCACGGTCAAGGGCGGCCTGGGCAAGTTCCGCGAACGGCCCCGCGGCGAGGGCTGGCGGCCGGGCCAGCCGTGGCGTGCCCTGTCCCGTCCGACGTGGCGGCCGGACATCCGGGCGGCGGTCATCTCCCGCACCCGCATCAACCTGCACCGCAAGATCGTCAAGCACGCGGCGTTCACCGGGCAGTACCCGATCGCGATCCTTTCGGACTGCGTCGTGTACGCCGCAGGCGGCCCCTCGCCGCTGGAGTTCCTGCCCTACCGGGAGGGCAAGCCGCTGCCCGGCGGCTTCAAGCTCGGCATCAACCCCGGCCTGGTCAAGTGGGAGGGCACCCAGTCCGTGCTGTGGGGCGAGGAAGTCCGGGAGCGGTTCGACGCGCCGGAGCTCAACCTCGCCCGGTACATCAAGGACGGCACCGTCACCGACGTCGACAACGGAGAGTAGGAGAAGGCGGCGATGAGCCTGTTCGGGGACGGCCTGGAGGCCGCGGTGCAGAAGGCGTTCACGCGCCCGGCGCCCAAGAGCGCGGGCGCGCAGATGCGGTACCTGGTCAAGCAACTCAAGGGCACGAAGGCAGTCGCCCAGATGCTGCGGGTCTCCCAGCGCACCGTCGAGCGGTACGTGAAGGACCAGATCAAGAAGCCCCGCCTGGACCTCGCCGCGCGCCTGGAGCGTGAGGTGAAGAAGCGCTGGCAGCCCCAGATCCGGGCCAAGGCCAAGGCGAAGGCAGCGAGCACGGGCGGCATCGTCATCGACACCCGCGCCCGCATGGGCTACACCGCGCCCATCGGGTCGACGGACCAGGACCGCATCCGGCACCTGACCGTCGCCCTGCCCCCGATCTACGCCGCCCGCCTCTTCGACGCCCAGGAGCAGGGGGCCAGCGACGCCCGCCTCCAGGAGATCGCCGCCGAAGCGCTCAAGGAGGTGTACTTCCAGGACGGTGGCCGCCGCGCCGGCTCCCTGGAGGAGGTCCGGTTCACGGACATCGAGCACCTCGAGTTCGAGCTCTAGCAGCCGCGCCCCGAACAGCCCGTGAGCCCCGGTGTGACTGAGCGCTTCAGTTGGCCAGTGAGCGTGCGAGTTTGCCGTCTGAGTGTCCCGTGTCGATGTTGTGGCTGAGCTGCTCGGCGTGTGCGTCGAGTAGTGGCTCCGTCTGCCGGTCGGTAGGAAGGGCAGGCCTGACGACAAACGCTGAAAACATGGGTACTTGGATGGCTGAAAGGCGTCTAATAGGTGCTGTGACCGTATCTGATGCCCTATGGCATTTCGCCGACATCGGTAGCGACTCTGTCAGCTTGATCGTGGAGACCCCTGCCGGAACGCACGTACGCCGAATACCCCCAGCCATGCCCTTGCCTGCCGATGTGGAACCGGGTATCGGTGCCGAGGAGGCCGCGCATACAGCAGCTGCTACCTGGGGTCTGCCCGACTTTGTGTTCCAATCCTCGCTCACCCGCAAGGGCTCCGGGCAGCGGGAGCTGGGCGACCGGCTGCTGCTCAGTGGCACACGCGGCGCGGTCGTCCAGATCAAGAGCCGCACCGTAAAGCCGAAGGGCGACGCGGAGGAGCGAGCCTGGATCCAGAAGGTGACCAAAAAGGCGATGAGCCAGGCCAAAGGGACCGTGCGTATGCTGCGCCTCCAGGCGTCCGAAATGGTCAACGGGAGAGGCACCACCCTGTCCGTGGCCGGGGATGCGTACGAGTGGATGGCCGTGTCCCTACTCGACCACGACCAGATTCCGGACGCGATGGTGCCCACGTTCGAGCCGATCGGCATGCCCGCGTTGACCCTGACCCGCCGGGACTGGGACTTCCTCTTTGACCAGCTACGCTCCACCACTGCGGTGCTGGATTACCTGTTCCGGGTGGCCGGAGAGCCGCCCATCGCACTTGGCGACGAGCCGGTGCGGTACTACGAACTCGCGGCGGCTGACGCTGCCGCACCGCCAGTGGACATCGACACCGAACTCGTCGGACCGGGCGGTCGCCGGTTCTCTACGCCTCTACTTCCCCAGGTCCCGGCGGGGGCCGGCCAGACCAATGCCCATCTGGTCATCCGGTACGTGCTCGAAGACGTGGCCACCAGCATGCTGCGCGACGCGATCTCCGAGAGCGACCGGCTCACAGTGCTCGCTGATCTTGACCGCCTCCCGGTGGGCATGCGCGAGGAATGGGGCCAACTGCTCCTCGACATGCTCGACGATGTCGAGCAAGCTCCTGATGGCCAGGTCATGTGGCGCTCACGCCGTCAGCTCCACCAAGAGGCGTCCAGCGACCGGCAGATGCTCTTCGTCTGCGCGACACGATTCGACAAGTACGTGGAAGCGTCGTTCGGCAGCTACGTCATGCTGCGCCACCACCAAGTCGGCGAACGCACCGGTCGGCCGGAGTCGCTGTGCAGCGTCGGCGTGATGCTCACTCCGAACCACAGCGGAAAGCGCCCCTGGGACACCACGCTGGTGAGGGTCTTGGGCCCCAGCCAGCTCACTTCTGAACAGGTCGCCGAGTTCGAGGTGCTGTGGCCACAGGGCGGCAACGCCTGAGATGTCAACCGCGCGTCGCTGACAGGCGGTGCAGGAGTCCGGTGGCGTCACGGCATCGACTACAGCCATGCTCTTCCCGAGGTGAGCACACGGTTGGCCAACTCAAACGGTCAGTTACACCCGGACCGAGTTGGTCTGAGTTTCGTTCGCGTATCCGCGGGGGTCGGATGGTGATGCACGCGATGCCGTGTACAACGACGGCGCCGGGTGCCGGTTACCCCGCTGCCGTGGCCGGGCCGGGAGAAGGCCGGCCTTCCCGTGCGGCGAGGGCCGCGTCGACGAAGGCCTGCACGAGCGCGGCCGTCTCGGGCGCTGTCACGTCTTTCGTCCACCGGCTGGCGTGCCATCCGCTGCACTCCAGCTCGAACCGGCGCACGCCGTGGGCGTGCTCCACCTCGCGGGCGTACGGCTCGCGCGGGCAGCGCCCGTGCCGTTCGGTCTGCTCCAGGTGCGCGCGGACGACGGCGGTGTGGAACCGGCGCGGCAAGGTCCGTTGTTCGAGGCAGCCGCGGCATTCCAGGAGATGCAGCGCCGCGCCTTCGAGGCGGAGGAAGAGGTAGGGGAGGCCTGTTCCTTCGCGGGTGTTGCAGCTGCCGCACAGCGGGCCGCGGACGTAGCCGTGCTCGTGGCAGTGGTCCCACGCCGCGGCCGGGCTCTGCTTGCACAGTCGGCACAGGTAGTCGTCTGCCCGGGTACCGCGCCGGCGGTGAGCGTCGTAGAGCACGCCCCGCAGGTGGCCGGTGTACAGCTGGCTGGACTCCCCGGCACACGGCGGGCACAGGGTGACGTACCCGGTGCGGGTGTTCCTCCTCCAGTCGCCCAAGTACGGCCCCTGGGCTCCGCAGCGGCACAGCCGGGCCTGGTCGACCAGCTCGCCCTCCCGCTGTTCCCAGCGGTCCAGGAACTCGGTGTAGGCCCGCGGCAGGAGCCAGGTCTCACCGTTCCAGGCCAGCAGTTGGAGGGGCCGGGTGCCGGCGATGTTCTGCAGGTGCCGGGCCTGGCTGCTGTAGGCGACGAACTCCTCCCACGTCAGGCCCCCGGGCAGCCCGTTGCCGCCGATGGCCCTCCAGTCGCCCCACTCCTCATAGGGACGGTTCTCCTGCACCAGCTTGAAGCGGGCCCGCTCGACCATCCACGACATCAGCGTGCGCCGCCAGTCGGGCCGGTGCCACTCTTCCGGATCGCGCTCCGAGATGTCGCGGTACGCGGGTAGCTGCACGTCGACGACGTCGCCTAGGTCCACGTGCAGGTCCGCCAGCGCCTGGCCGGCGGCACGCACGTCCCGCTCGTCGTACATCCAGCGCGCCTTGTGCTTGTAGCAGCGCACCGCTATGTCACCGAAGAAGACGTGCCCGTGCTGCCGCAGGCGTGGCATGTGAAGAAGCACGTCGGGATCCAGCGGGACCGCGGCGGTGTGCGTCAGGTCCGCGAAGAGGGAGCGCGCTCGCTCCCGGGTGACGAGAGGCATGACCGGATGGTGGCAGCAGCCACTGACAACTCCCCCTGCGCTGCGCGTTCCTGCGGGGCCGATGCGAGTGAAGCCGTCCGGCGGCTGTTCCAGCGCGCTTACGATGCAGTCGTAACACGAAGGCGTTCAAGGAAGCCGTTGCCCAGACGCTAACGGAGCTGGCCCACCGAGGGGTGACGCTCGCGCCGGCGACGGTCGAGGACACGATCGAGAAGAACATCAGCACCGTGGCCGAACGGCTCGGGATCCAGACGCGCCCCGCCTGGCGGTACTTCGACGCCGCCGCCCTCGCCGACCGCCTCGCGCAGAGCCAGGCCTCCTACGGGGAGAGCAGCAGCGAGAAGGGCGTCGGGCAGGCCCCGATGCCGCCGATCGACACCCCCGAGCTCGCCCTGGTCCTCGCCGGGGTGCCGGAATCCCTGGCCCAGACCGGCGGCGACCTGTACGCGGTCATTATCAACGTCGCCGTCAACGCCTGGATGGCCGGCCACATCCACGGTGCAGACGGCTGCACCGGCTGCGACGGCAGCCGCGGCCCGGCCGGACACGACTGGGAAGCTCGGATGCGCACGATCACCGAGCTGCAGCCCAACATCACCAAGTGGTTCGACCGCGACGTGTGGACCCGCGCTGTCAACGACGCCGGCTACACCGTCGCCCGCCGCTGACCTGCCGCTCAGGTCTCTTCGAAACCGTGGTGGAAGCCCTGGAGGACGGGATCCAGCTCGGCGGCCGCGCCGCACAGCGAGCACAGCCGCACTCCAGGCTGCTCGGCTGCGTCCAGGGCCCGCTCAAGCGTCAGCACCGGCGCCCCGGCCGGCACCTCTTCGCAGCCCACGGCGTGCACGACACCACCCCGGCCGGGACCGCGGCCGCCGGCCTTCGCCAGCACCCAGCCCGACGCACGGCGCGGCCCGAGGACCTGATCCACGACGGACGGCTTCGGCAGGTACTCGGTGGGACGGCGTCGTACGAGACGCCGTCCACGGGCCGCACGTGGTCCGGAGCGCGCACCCAGACCCGGTACTCGGCGGGCTCCACCGTGTCCCCGGGGCCGTTTCGGAATGCCGGTAGGCCGACCTCGTACCTCCAGCCGTCGGGCGTCTGGCGCCGGGACCACAGGTGAGCGACGACCTCCTGGTCCCCGGGCAGCAGCACCCGGATGGGCGCGGGCACCAGGCTCGGAGGCGGAGGACGTCGTCACGACTCCCACGGTACGGACGAGCGCCGGGACGCCGACGATCGGCGCGACCTGCGCGGACGACGGCCTCTGTCCACAGGGCTGCGATGGCCGACTTGTCGCATGAGCGATCACGAGCAGCAGCAGCCGGCCCCGCGCCGCGGCAAGGTCCTGGAAGCCCTCGCGCGGGCGGAGCGGAAGGTGTTCACCCGGCCCGCGCCGAAATCCGCGAATGCACAGGTGAAATTCCTCCTCACGCGAGTGAAGGGGTCGGCCAAGGCCCTGGCGGAGCGCGTAGGCACCTCGACTCGCACGATCGAGCGCTATCGCGCTGGGAAGCTGAAGAAGCCCCAGAAGCGCCTCCAGGCTGCTCTGGTGGAGGAGACGGAATCCGAGTGGCAACCGCAGGTCAGGGCACAGGCACGCGAGCAGGCAGCCGCCTCCAACGGCATGATGGTGGACGTGACGGCGCACTTCGGATTCACCTGCACAGGCAGCTCGGACGACGGCCGCGAGCGCACCATCACCACGGCGATCTCGCCCACCTACGCGAAGCAGATCCTCGAACTCCAGGAGGCCGGTGCGACGGAGGAGGAGCTGCATCCGCTCGTCGCGGCGGCCATCACCGAGTCGTATTTCACCGACTGGGGCACCCGCGCCGATGGCCTGCGAGCAGATTTCACAGACGTCCAGTCCATAGAATTCCGGTTCTGACTCCGCGAAAGTCTAATCCTGCTATAAACCATGTCCTGAGGCGAAGCACGATAGTTGTCACATAGGCAGGCTTGTTGTCACCCACGGTCCGATATTGCCTCGCCTGAGGTGGTCGCCCGCTGGCAGGCTGCCCGTATGGATCACGCAGAAGTACTGCTCATCGGAGGACGAGCTGGTGTCGGCAAGACGACGGTAGGGTGGGAAGTCTCGGCGCTGCTGCGCTCCAAGGCAGTCGCTCACGCGATCATCGATGGTGACTTCATGGGGCAGGTGCATCCTGCACCAGAGGGAGACCCGCACCGCGCAGAGATCACCGAGAGCAACCTGACTGCCGTGTGGGCAAACTTCACCCAGCGCGGATACCGGCGCCTCATCTACACGAACACCTTGAGCGTGCTGCCGGAGGCAGCGGGCATGTTTGAACGTGCCATGGGGGGTGGAGTACGGATCACACGAGTCCTGCTCACCGCCTCGGATGCCACCGCCCGCGAGCGGCTGGTGGGCCGGGAACGCGGCTCAGAGCTGGAACAGGAGCTGGAAGGGAGTGTCCGCAAGGCACGACTCCTGGATCAACGGGCCCCTGAAGACACTGTGCGAGTAGCGACGGACGGGCGGCTCATCGTCGACATCGCATGGGAGGTAGTGGCCGCCACCGGATGGACGACCATCGTTTCTCCGTGACAGAAGGGCTGCCGAACAAGTACTTGTGACAGGTCGAATGCCTCGTTGGTGACAACCAGGCTGCCTCGTCCAACTCTACCCACCAGCTCAGCCGACTTCGCCGGTGACAACTTCTGCGCTTCGGCTCACTCACTGAGCCGAAGCACGGTAGTTGTCACATAGGCAGGCTGGTTGTCACCGACCAGCGTTGTCCTTCCTCAGTGCAGTTGGCGGATCCCAGTCTCATCCGAGTTGTCGGATTCTCACTGAGTCGTGGTTTTCGCCCTCGGCGCGCGGCCTTTCGAGGGGCCGGGCCGGTGCGGTAGCCCTGGTGGATTCCCATCGGCCAGGGAGAAGGGGCTTCTTCTCGACGAGCATCCAGCCTCAGTTCCGTCGGTCGACGGTGAGGGTTGCCGCAGTCGGGGCAGGTGTCTGGCGTGGCGTGGCGTTCCTGCAGCTGGTTCCTTTCTGCTCGGGTCGGGGTATGAGGAAACCCTGCATCCCGCGCTGCGGGGCAGGGTTTCCTCATGTGGGGTGGGTTAGCTGTTGTCGCCGAGGATGACCTCGGCGAGCTTCGAGGCGGCAGTCTCCCAGGCAGTACGGCCAGCGACGAGCTTGCCGGTGTCCGGGTCGACCAGGTTGCCCGCGAAGATGGTGTCGTCCTCAGTGATCCCCTTCTCCTTTTTGGTGCGGTCGAAGCTGACCTGGTCGATGGCGTTGACGGCGTCCGCGATGCTGAGGCCGTGCTCGTTGGTAGTGCTGTGGACGGCGAACGCGATGGCGTACAGGACGCCGGCGGAGGTCAGGTAGGTGGCCTCACGCAGCTCGGGCGCCTTGATGTCACCACTGATGACGTCGGCGAACCGCACCATCTCGCCGAGCGAGGTCCAGAACTCGGTGAGCTTCGCACGGGCGGACTCGGCGCCCTCGCCCTCGAAGCAGGCGTTCACGGCCTTGTCCATGGTCGCCGGAGACCGGTAGCCGTTGCCGACCAGGAGCAGGCCGGAGACGTAGCGGATCGTCTTGAAGGAGAAGAGCTTGGCGGAGAGCTTGCCGGGGTTGTCCTTGAAGTATTCGACGCGGTCGTCGAACAGCGGGATCGTCTCGAAGAGGTCGGACAGCTCGCGGTTGATGGGCTGGCGCCGGTCCATGGACTGGCCCATGGAGGTCGACGGCGCCTTGACATTGCGCTGGAGGTCGGCGAAGTCCTGCGCGCGGCGCTTCATGTCGTCCTCGATGACGACGATGAGCGGTTGGCCGGAGTGCTTGAGGCGGTGAATGACCTCCGACTCGGGGTCGGACTCGTTGACAATCTGGTCGTAGGCGTTGCTGCGGTGCTGGCCATCGCCGATGTCAAACTTGGAGCCGATATCGATGGAGAGGTAGCCGGGCTTGACCACGTCGGCCTCGGTGGTGATGCCGGCCATCGGAACGGACGTGAACTCGGCTTCCTCGCTGGTGAGGTACAGCACGACGGCGCCGAGGACGAAGTGTTCCTCGTTCTCCAGGTACTCGCGGATGCCCTTGACGTGGTGGGCGTCGCGGGGGCGGTTGCCATGGGTGCTGGCCTTCTGGTCCCAGGGCTGCGGTTCGGCGACCATGCGGACGAGGTCAACGGCGCCCATGGCGGTGGTCATCATCTGTCGGCCGCCCTGAGTGTAGGCGATCACGGGAATGTGGATCTTGGGCATGGCTGTGTCCCTCCCCTGTGCACGCTGACGCAGGGCCCCTGATGGGCCGACGGATCGTCAGGTACGAGAGATGACAGTACTACTGCGGACAGTCGGTCCGTCAAGTCCCGGATTGTTGCGTAGCGTCGAACTGCGGCGTTGCGTAGGAAGAGATGTTTCCGGCGTAGTAGTTACGGAATCTTGCGTAGCTAAGAAGGTTTTCCGCGTAGCTCCGATTGCTACGGTGATCGTTCTTGGTGATCAGCTCCGCAGCTTCCCTCCTCCATGAACGCAACCGTCCCCGACCGTCGTGCAGAGTCGATCTCCCGCAGCCGGGCGTAGTTGAACGGCGTCTCAGTCCGGCGGGGCAGGCGTTATGGGTGGTTGTCGATCGCCTTGGCCAGTTGCTCGGCGTGGTCTTCGAGCAGTGGCTTGAGGGCGCCGTAGTAGGGCTGGTGGTCAGTTGTGCGGAGCCAGTGGAACACGTTGTGTCGCTCCCGCGTCCAGACGGCGCGCAGTTCTGGGTCGGGGGCGATGTGAGGCGGGCAGGGGGCGAAGTCGGGTTCGCCTTCGGTGACGCGGGTCCAGATGTAGGCGCTGACGGCCATGCGCCTGCGGTCGCCGCTGAGAGGCTTTCGGTGGCTGGTGAGGTCCGGGAGTCGGCTGAGTATGTGCTGCCAGTTCTCGGGTTCGAGCGTCCAGGTGGCGAGGGCCTCGCGTCGGTGTTGGAAGTCGATGGCGGGGCCTGTGAGGAGTTCGTCGGTGATGGCGTCGAGTGCTCGCTCGAAGTCCCGGGCTCTGCCGGTGGTGCGGAGGCGGCGGTTCAGCAGCTGTGTGTAGCCGAGCCTTTTGTTCTCGGGGTTGATCCCGAGAAAGTGGGCGGCTTCGTCGAGGGCGCCGCCGCGTGTGCGCCGGACCAGGAAGACCGAGGCTGCGCGTCGGCGCATCTTAGGGGCGATGTCCGAGAGGAAGCCGAGGTGGCGTTCGGCCAGGTCTTCAGGCAGGCAGGCCGGGACGTGTTCGGGTCGCAGTCCGATGCCGATGGAGGGGAGACGGAGCCCGCCTTTGCCGGTGCGCCGGAAGGTGGGAACGATCGTGTCGGCGGCGAGCTGGAAGCGTTCGGAGCACGCGCTGCGTTGCTTCTTGAAGCTGTTGTCCCAGATCAGGTGTCGCGTGGGCGGGATTCCGCTGCGGGTCCGGTTCTCCTCGGGGGCGAGGGAGGAGAGTGCTTCGCGCAGGTCGCCGGCGGTCAGGATGCGATCGGTGACCTGGAGGACGCCGGCGCAGGCGAGCGCATCGACGGGTGCCGCGTTGGAGCGGTAGGGGCGGGCGTCGGCGCCTTCGTGGATGGCCAGGTGCCGGCTGACGGCCGCAGCGAGATGGCGGGTGGTGCCGACCGCCTGGATGCGCGGCCAGGAGATCATGACCAGCCCGGCGAGCAGGATGAGCTCGGTGAAGTACTGCTGTGCCGGCCGTCTCGGCCGGCCTGGTTGGAGAAGGCCGAGGATCTTGTGCTGGAGCGCGAGCAGGGCGGGGCCGGGCCGGTGGTGGTGGAGTGGGTCGTGCGTGAGCGGTGCCCCGCAGGGGGCGCCGTGGCGACCGGCAGGGATGTCCCGGATGTCGGTGGAGGTCCGGCAGTGAGCGGGGTGGATTCCGGTGGCGGCTGGGCGGGGAAACAACTGGGCCTTGGTGTTGGAGTTGACCGGCTTGTGGCAGTGAGGACAGAGGTGTTCCAGGAATACCTTGTGGAGCGGGCAGGCGAAGACGACGGGAAGGCGCCAGAGTATCTGCCAGGGTCCGCCGTGGGCGTTCTGGATGTCGGAGCCGTCGCCGGCGAGGCAGTGGGGGCAGTAGCGGGCGGTGGTGGCGAACAACCATCCGTCCGTGTGCATGGAGTAGACCTTGCCAACCCGGACGTTGGTGACGCTGCGGGCAGCCGGCGGGTAGCGGGGGGCGAGGGGCTCTAGCGTCATCGCGCGGACCTCGCGGGGGTCCAGGCGGGTGGTGGCGGCGAAGTTCTTGATCTCGGCGGGGGTCAGCCGCGTCGAGAGTGACGCGCGGGCCCGCCCGAGCCGGTCCTGTTCGGTCAGGCCGGTCTGCCGGGCAAGCTCGTGGGGCGAGATGTGCAGGCGGTGGGCCAGACGCAGGGCGAAACCGGTCAGGGACTCGCCCTTCAGTGGGTCGAGGCTGAGTCCGAAGGGCCGCCGCCCGTGGCTCATGGTCCTGTCAGTCACCTGCGGCCGGCCTGTTCCCACGGTCGTCGAGGACCGTGTTGCGTCCGCGCCGGCGGCGGGGTTTCGTGGGCGGAGCGGTGTTCGTCGGGATGTCGGGGACTTCGCCGGCCCCGGGGTCGAGGTCATCCAGGTTGCCGAGGTGGATCGTGGTCTTCGCGAGCAACTCGGGGGTGAGCCGTTCTTCGCCGGTGAGGATCGCTTCGGTGCAGCCGTCCTCGATCAGCCTCCGCAACAGGCCGACGACGCCGCGGGTGCGGCCGAAGAGGTACTCGGGCATCTCGCCGCTGGTCAGCATGCCCTCGAAGGACCGCAGGAGCCGCAGCTGGTCCTCGATACCGGCGAGGTGGTCGAGGAAGGCGGTGATGCCGGCCGGGGTGGAGTAGTCGAACGGGTCGAGATCGACCATGTCGAACCGGCGGCCGGTCTGCGTGGCAGCCGCGGTGCTGTGCCGCCCGACCCGCCCGTTGTCGGGGAAGACCCACTGTCCGGTGCGCTGGTCGACGTAGGCGCCGCGCAGGAGTCCGGAGCCGGGGATGTCCACGCCGATCAGGATCAGGGTGACGTTGAGGTCCATCAGCTCCCGGATCAGGTCAAGGGTGTCCTGGTCGTCCTCGCGGTGGAGCCGGAGCCGGGTGATGTCGTCGATCAGCAGGGCGGTGGTGTGATGGTCCCGGATCGCGTCCCGCACCGCTCTGACCAGGTCGTCCAGCGTTCCGGGGTGCGGGTTACCGTAGACGTTCAAGATCGCCTTGCAGAGTCCCTTGGGTGTCGCGCGGACCGGCAGGCGGCAGTAGGCGACGGGCACGAACACATCCCGGGTGCCGGGGGTGGGGCCGGGCAGCAGCTGGTGGTGGACCTCGCGCCAGACGTCCTCGAAGGACGCGGCCGCGTCGCAGGCGGTCTCGGTCTTGCCCTGGAACCCGCCGCCGTTGACCATCAGGCCGTCGCGGGTGCCGGGCATGAACTTCACCGCGTTGTTCTGCAGCCGGCCGCGCATCAGGTTCGCGACCCGCGCGCTCATCGGGGTCTCCTGCAGCCGCATGTTGACGTGCGTCGCGGTGCGGTGCAGGTCGTGCAGAGCCCGCCGCCGCGGGCTCAGGCTCTGGTAGTCCGCCAGTGTGAGCCGCGGTGCGGGCACGAAAGTGCCGCGGATCTTGCGCCACTGCTGCCAGCCCTCCCAGCGGGTGCGGTCCGGCGGCGGGCCGGCCCGCAGGAACGGGACGACCGCGTGCTCATCCGGCGTCGTCTGGTCCACCACGGTCCTCCTCCAAGTCGTCCTCGGGCAGGACGAACACGCTGCGGGCTCGGAAGCTGTGGCCCAGCTCGGGCGGCGGGACGGGTGCTGGCAGGACGGCCTCCCGCCGCCGGCGCCGTTCCCCCGCGACCGCTTCCTGCGTCTGGTGGGCCCGGCCCGGCCAGCTCAGCACCGTCGCCGTCTCCTCCCCAGCGGGAGCGGGAGCGGGGGCGGGTGGTAAGGCTGGCGCGGGCGTGCTCTTCGGCCGGTCGGCCTGCGCGACCCTGGCCTGGTGCGTCTCGCGGGCGTGCTCGGTGCGCTGGGACTTCTTCAGCTGGGTCGGCCACTTGCTGACCGGGATGTGCGAGCCGATCAGCTCCAGCAGCACCGGCAGCAGTTCGGTGTCCGACTTCGGCTTCAGCCTGGCCGTCGCGGCCTTCGCGAGCAGGGCGCTGGCCCGCGCGTCCCCGAAGGCCGGCATCTGCCCGGCCCGGGGCATGCCCGTCCAGGGCAGAGGGTGCCAGGCATGGCTGATCGGGTCCTGGAAGAACACCTGGCGCCGGTCCCGCGGGTCGCGGCGGATGAGCCACTTGCCCTTGTGCTTGCCGCCCCGCGTCGACAGCTCGCCGCGGTAGTCCCGCAAGGCGTCCGGGTCGTCGTACCAAAGTCCGCGGATCTTCACCCCGCGGCGCTTGTCGATGCGGACGTAGTGGGCGGGCAGCAGCTCGTAGAACAGCTCCGGGGAGGGGATGTCCATCGCGAAGCCGGTCTGCGCGAACGACGCCGCGAACAGCGAGTTCGGGCTGTGCGAGCCGTCCGGATCCCAGGCCGGGGCGTACTCGCCCAGCTTGCGCTTTTGCCAGACGGCGACGATCCAGGTGGCGATCAGGTGCTCGAGCTGGTCGGCCGTCAGCACCGCGTCCGCGGCCGGGTCGGCCCCGCGGTCGGCGACGTCGACGCCGGTGTAGCCCACCAGGTGCTCGAAGAGCAGCTGCCGGATCACGCCGAACGCCCGCTCGACGGCGGCCTTGTCGGTCGGCCGCAGCACCCGCGCGGGCAGGACCTGGCAGCCGAGCACCCGCTCGACCTCGACCAGGTGGTGGTTGCGGTAGACCGATCCGTGGTCGGTGGTCACCGTCTCCGGGGTGAAGAACGGCAGGCCGGCCACCGCGTGCCCGGCGAACTCGGCCACCACGGCCGCGGGCAGGCCGGGGTAGGGCCATTCCAGGTCCTCGCCCCAGTCCGCCCGCATCGGCAGCGGCATCGTCACGTCCCGCAGCACCATCGCGACGTCCACCGAGGTGTCGGAGACCAGCGTCAGTCGGAAGGCGACCAGCGAGTGCGTGCAGACGTCCAGGGCCAGGGTGAGGTGCATCTTCACCGGATCGCCGAAGACGTGCTCGCGGACCATGACCGGCAGCACCGTGGTGTCCAGCGCGACGACCTGGCCCGGCCGGTGCACCAGGACGTGCCCATCCGACTCCGGCAGATCGGCCGAGCGCGCGTAGCGCTGCCGGGCGCCGCCGGGGCCGAACCACTCCTGCCAGAGCCGGCGCAGGGTGTCGTAGCTGGGCACCTTCGTCTCGGGCCCGAACTCCTCGCGTACGTACTGGCGGATCATGCGGTCCTTGGTCCGCATCGACACCTTCGCCATCCGCTGTGTCTCCTCGCGGACCGCCAGGACCGCCTCCCGCACCTCCTCGGAAACCGTGCGGGTTCCGCCGCTGCGGCGCAGCCAGCGGTCGTCCGCGCAGCCGACCAGACCGAACCGGCGGCGGGCGTTCTCCCAACGGATCAGCGTCCGGTAGCCGACCGAGCCCAGCCCCAGCAGCCTCGCGTGCTGCGGATCCAGGGCCGCGAGCTCCGCCACCTTCGCGTGCCGGCGCTCGGTGAGCGTCGTCGTCGCCGGGTCGTACTCAGGCTTCGGCTCGCCCGGGCCCGGGTGGAACGGGTCGCCCGAGCGGAACCCGGTCGCCACTTCCAGCAGGTGGGCCATCCGCAGCTCGGTCAGCTCCAACCGGCCCGTCTTCAGGTCCTCGGACGCCTTGCGCTGGCGGCCCCGGTCGGCCCCCGCCGACGACGTCCGCGACGACGGCCGGCACTGCGGATGGTTGGCCAGGAACCTGAAGGTCATCCGCTCGCGGGTGCCGTCGTCCTTCACCAACTGCACTCGGCCCAAGTGCGGTTCGCGGCGCTCGACCGTCCACTCCGTCCCGTCCAGCACCAGCCCGGCGCCGGGGGAAAGGTCAGCACCGCCGCCGCGGTCACCGGCCCGCCTCCTCGGCGGACAGCACGAGCGAGCCGTCCTGAAGCGGGCCGGCCAGGTCGACGCCCAACTGCCTCGACCACAGCAGGTGCAGCAGCTGGGCCCGGGCGACCGGCTCGCAGCCCGTCGCCGCCGCGAGCTCGCCGAACCTTCGCCCGCCCGCGGCCTCGGCGAGCAGCACCGGCCGCAGCCCCAGCGGGTCGGAGCTCAGCCGACGCTGCGACGCCATCGCGTCGAGCCCGGCGAAGGCGTGCTCGCGCCAGCGGGCGGCCACCGCGTAGCGCCAGCCGCAGGCGACGGCGACCTCGGCGGCCGCGGCGAACGACTCCCGGTCCGACTCCTTGATCAGGGGCTCGGGGCGTACGTCGATCAGCCAGACGCCGCGGCGGGTCACCGCGAGGTAGTCAGGGGTGTGGGCGCGGCGCTTCCCGCAGGTGGCGAAGGAGATCTTCAGCGGCTGCGAGACGACGTCGACCACGTCGCCAGCGAAGTCCAGGGCCAGCAGCACCCGGCTCTCCTCCAGGCTCTCCGCGCCGTGGTGCCGGCCGGTGCTGGTCAGGAACTGCAGGCCAGGACGGTGCCGCTGGTCCCGGCGCCAGGTGAAGTGCCGCATCGGGTCGCTCGTGAGCACCGGCTCCTGTACGAGGTCGTGCACCGAGCAAAACGCATCGTCCTCGCCTGCCCGCCACGAGACCGTCCACCGTCGCGTCCAGCCGTCGTCGAGATCCAGACCGGACCTGCCCGCGTCGACGTCCGTCGGCACGAATAGGTCCTCCCAGCCGCACTGATGCGACCAGACGGACCCGGTGTCAGCTGCGTCGACTACCCTTCCCGACCCGGCGTGTGTAGCGGCCATGAGCTCATGGAAGCGCCGTGGAGAACCTCAGGCTCCCGATCTTCGTTTCTGGTGACAGAAAGACTGCTGAGTGAGCGTCTGTGACAAGTCGGATGCCTCGTGTGTGACAACCAGGCTGCCTCGACCGTCCTCATTCGCCAGCTCAGCCGGTCCTGCTGGTGACAACTCCTGAGCTTCGGCTCATGTCCACGGGCCGCCGTACAGGGCTCTGGCGGCGGCCCGCCCCGATTCTCCACCACGAATACGAGGCTGTCGATGACCTCTCCCTGGCGCACCGCCCGCCGATCGACCGTCCCGCGCGTAGCCGCGCCGCGCGAGCCGGTCGACCCGGCCCGCATCGGACGGCGCGTCGTACGGCGCCGGGCGAAGGGGATGGACGCCGGCGCCGTCACGGCGGCCCTCGAGGACACCCGCTTCGACGCGCGGCAGAACTCCCGGTTCGAGGACCTGGCCGACGACGTCCGCGGCCGGGCGGAGCTCGCAGAGTGGGAGCGCCTGGCCCAGCTGCTCGCCGACGCGCCCTCGGGCACCGTCTACGTCCCGGACACCGACGACGTCGTCCAGGCCGAGCTCGCCGCCGACGCCGAGGCCGCCGCCGCCCGGCAAGCCGAGCTGCGCGAAGCGGCCCGGATCGCGGCCCGCGCCGACGAGCTCCAGGCGCTGCGCGACCTCGGCACCCTGGACCAGGCCGAGCCGGCCGAAGGCGACGAAGCTGCCCGAGACGAGCTCACCCGGCGAGCCGGCGGGTACGTCCCGGCCGACGTCGACGCCTGGCTCGCTCACGCCCTCGCCGCCCACCGCGGGCACTACCGCGACCCCGCCGCCCGCGAGGAAGCCCCCGGCCTTCTCACCCCGCCGGTCGCTGGCCCACGCCGCGCTGCTCACCGAACTCGCCCGCCTGGTACCCGGCGCCCACGTCGACGAGCTGGTGTTCGCGGCCCGGCTCGCCACCGCCGAACCCGAAGCCGCCGGCGCGCTCGCCGCGTTCCTCACCCACGCCCGCACCGAGGGCCACTGACCTCGCTGTCCTGTGTCATCGGACGTTGACCGGTTGCCACTGAACCTTGACCAACGTCAGTTTGTGACAGCGAAGCGGCCATGGATGTCACCGCTGCGCGCTACGGTGCCGACCGGAGAGGTGAGAGTGGATATTTACGAGATAGACCCGGCGACAGGCACGTACCTGGGGCCCCCGTACGACTCGATGTACGTCTACGCGATCGGGACGGCCGACGCGCTGAAGGTCAAGATCGGTTACACCACAGGCCGCCTAGAACGTCGCCTGTCAGAGATCCAAGTAGGCTGCCCGCTGCCTTTGGAGATCCTGTGGTGGGCTGAGGCTGGACCGGGCCTCGAAAAAGCACTGCACCGCATTTTCGCCCGGCAGCGCCTCCGCGGCGAATGGTTTGAACTCGGGCCAGAGCGACTGTCGATGGTTGACGCCCTGTACGAGGAGTTGTACTGCGAGAACTACGCGTTGATCGAACAGGACGCGGCGCAGCACCACGCCCGACAAAAGGCCAGCCGCATCCGTGCCGCACTGCTCGCTCAGCGCAAAGCGACCCCTCCAAGCAGCGTGGCTCCTACCCAGGTACCAGCGGCACCTCCGCCCCTGACGGCAGCCGTCATCCCCGGTGAACTTCACCTGACGCTGCGCTTACCTCCGGACACCGCATCGGGCGGCGCTGTGGAATGGATGGCCGTACTCGACCACGGTCAACAAGTTGCGCGGCTTCCGGCGCCGTCGACTCCAGGGCCTCACCTGCGTCTGAAGCGTTTCAGTAACTACAGGTCACGCTTCGTGGTCTTCGCTGGAAATCGCACTGGCGTCTCCCTCCCTTCAGCTGCTACCGAGGTGACAGCTCGAACCTGTTGACGGCGGTCCGCGTTCTCATTCCCCTTCATCGATCAAGATTCGGTGGCACGCAGTCAAAGTTCGGTGGCAATGGATAGTCGCCGCCCACCCCGCGCACTGATCACCGACGGTGACTGTCACGCTGTCACGCTCCTGTGTCACGCGCCCCTTGATCCGGCTGTCACACTGGGGTGTCACGCTGCCCACCGGTCCCGCAATCACGGGGCTGACCCCCGTTTTCCGGCCTCGCGCCGATCAGCATGACACCCCTCCGGGCGCGGCTACGGAGTGCAACCGATGCCCAATTCGGCCGGAGCAGTCCCCGCCCCGCTTGCCCGGCGATACCGTGGTGAGACCCGCTAGTTACGCGCCCTGGAGCCCTCGATGAGCGAACAGCCGGCCCCCGCCGACACCGCCGCCCGGAAGCTGGAGCCCGCGGCCGCCGATGCGGTCCGTGCGTACGCGGCCAAGACCCGCGCCGACGCCGACCGGTTCGCCGCCGTCCTGGAGGACATCGCCACCAACGGCTTGCCCGACCCCGAGCAGTGCACCCCGTGGGAGGAGCTGCGCGAGGCCCACCTCGCCCGCCTCGCCGCCCAGCGCCCGGCCGTCGCCTGATGCCCCCGCAGCACGGCCCCCGCCGCGCTCGGATCGCGTTCTCCGACTCCGCCGCCAAGCAGCTGGAGAACATCACCAGCGAGGCGGAGATCCACGCTTTGGACCGGGCCTTGGTCGTCGTCTCCGTCGACCCCGAGATCGGCGATCCGATCCCCGGCAGCGCCGCCGGCCCCCAGCTGCGCGAGTACGCCGACGAAGTCGAGCGCGTACGGCTCCTGTACTGGGTGACCGCTCTGCGGACCGTGGTCGTCGTCGCGTACCTCGAGGTCTGACCCGCGACGTCCCGGGCCGGGCCGACTGCGGGACGGCATGTTCGTTGGTTGGTGAGGGATCGGGTCCGCCGGTTGGTGAGGGATCGCTCGCGTAAGACGAAGACCTAGTACTCCAGCAGCGTTTCGCTATCTTGCCTGGTCACAGGCATCGCCGGGAGTGTAGTGGGCTGCTGGAACGTCAGGGGCGGTCTTGCCGGA
>NZ_JBVHNF010000036.1:0-25696 GCF_055558055.1 Streptomyces sp. NPDC025833 | reverse complement strand
CCCCGCCTTAACCACTCACGCGACTTCTCAACAAACCCACAACACCCCAGGCCAGCAACGACCCGACACACCAACAAACCCACCCCTGAGCGTTACCAGATAACCGTTGGCTCGCTCCACCAGTCCTTTCGCTTCCGGATCCCGCGGCCGGCAAAGGTAGATCTTGGTGGCGAGCAGGCCCGCGAAGGCGGCGAACTCGCTGGTGGGCCGCCCGCGCCCGATGCCGGCCTCGTTGTCCCAGACCAGCTTCTTGGGGACGGCCTCCCACTGCGACAGCAGCCGCCAGTGACCGTCGATCAGGTCTCCCGTCCTTCGCGAGGGCAGCATCCGCGCGGCGATCACCCGCGAATATCCCGACACCATCACCAGCACCGGCGGCCGCCCGGTCTGCCCATAGCCCACCGGGATCTGTGCGTCCGGGAACCACAGGTCGCACTGGGCCAGCTCACCGGCCCGATAGGTCGTCCGGGAGACCGGGTCGACCGGGATGTATGCGGGCCGAAGCTCACGGACCCGGTCCTTGAGGACCGTCATTCCCCTCTCCCAGCCGATCCGCTCGGCGATCACCGTCGCAGGCATCGTCGGCGTCTCCCGCAGCAGCTCACGGATCTGCACCTCGACCGCGTCCACCACCGAGCCCTTCACCGGCCGCTCGTACTTCGGCGGCCGGTCGCTGGCCAGTGCCCGCTTGACCGTGTTCTTCGAGATGCCCAGATGTCGAGCGATCGCCCGGATCGGCATCTGCTCTGCTCGATGCAGCCGCCGGATCTCTGCCCAGTCCTCCACGAGGATCACCCTTCCTCCTGACCTTGATCACCAAGGTCAGAGTCAGACGAAGATCACCAAGTGGGTCACTTTTGATACGCCGTCAGAGGGTCAGGGTTCGACCGTCGCCGAGAGCGGACCCCTATGAAAGAGGTCCGCCCTCACCGGGGTGCCCGCGTGTACGTGCCTGGCGACACGACTTTCCGGGCGGGCACGACAGACAAGCTGTCCCACAGGACACGGCTTACCCGCTTGCTCGAGCGACGCGCCCTTTCCGACGCAACTGCTCTGCTCGCGGCGGCTGTCGTGCTCCGGCCGTGCGCCGCGCGCAGCCCTCGAAGGGCATGCGGCCGCTGTGCGCGTGCCGAGGCCCGGTGTGAGGCGCCGGCAGGCTCCAGCGTTGATCAGCAGGAGGCAGGGGTGAGGAGTCGCTGCCGTTGACCAGGTCGGCGATCTCTCCTTCAACTCACACGCGCGGGGACCCTGCGTCGGCGGTGGATGTAGGGAGCGGTGTGGCGGAGAAGACCGAGTCCGGATCGACTGCGGACTTCACGGCGAGCAGGCGTTCGGTGTTCGGCCCGTAGGAGTTCGCTGTCTGGTCGGGAGTTTCCGGCCCCAGGAAGTTCACGTAGCCGCCCGGCAGGGAAAACGGTTGCAGGGCTGCGTGAGTTTTTTCCAGCCAGCGCAGGTGCGAGGCCTTGTCGTCGCCACTGCCTGTGTGTTTCTTGTTCTCGCCGTTCTCCCACATGGAGATCAGCTCGACCATGAGGTGAGGTTCGCGTCGGCCGAAAGCCGTGGAACCGAGTGGTGGGCGGGTGGCTGCACCGTGGAACTGGTGCCACACGATCGCGGAGAACGGTGAGGTGAACTCCTGGGCGGCTCTGTCCAGGACGGTCGCGATGGAGCCTGTGACGCTCTGGATGGTCCGTGTGCGGATCGCGCCCATGCGTCCGGGTGGGAACATGGCGTCCGTCGCGGCCAGCGTCGTGGAACGGGCGGCCGGTCCGATGTTGGCGAGCAAGGGTGTACTGAGCTTGGCCAGCGCACGCACCGGTCCGTTCTCGGCGTTGCCCACCTCGAGGTTCCCTGACCAGGTCGGCGCGACGTACACCGTCGGCTTGCCGTCCGGGCCGGGAAGGAACCCCACGTCTACCGTCAGCTCGTCGGGACTGTCCTGAAGGATCCCGCCGAGGTCGGCCAGAATGCCTGCGCTGTGGTCGATCGGGTACAGGATGGTTCCCGAGACCACGGTCGGTACGGGGTGCAGACGTATCCGTGCCGAGGTCACGACGCCGAAGTTGCCGCCGCCGCCGCGCAACGCCCAGAAGAGGTCCGGGTGATGTTCGGCGTCGGTGTTCACCCGTGAGCCGTCGGCCAGGACGACCTCGGCGCCGAGCAGGTTGTCGGCTGCGAGCCCGAATTGGCCCAGGAGGGGACCGTATCCGCCGCCGAGCGTGAGGCCGACCATGCCGACGGAACCCGCCGTTCCGGTGACGGCGGTCAGACCCGCCCGCTCGGCGGGCGAGACGACGTCGGACGAGAGGGCCCCGCCACCCACCGTCGCGTAACGGTGGTCGACGTCGACCTGCACGTCCCTCATTTCGGTCAGATCGAGAACCAGCCCACCGGGACGGAACGCCCGGCCCCAGAAGTCGTGACCCCCGCCACGCACGGAGAGTGGCACTCCATGGTTGCGAGAAGCGCGTACTCCCGCCTGTACGTCAGGGGTGCTCGCGCACCGCACGACGACGGAAGGGCGGACATCGACCGCTGCGTTGAACAATGCAACGGCTCGCGTGTACTCCGGTCCGCTGGTAAGCACACGGCCTGCAGGAATGTGGCACTTCAGCTCGGCCAGGAAGGCGGAGCTGACTGTTTCGTGGGCATCGGAGTCGTTAGGGGACTGCATAGTCACTCCTGTGTGTCACTCATCGGGTGCGGCTGTCGAGGGAGCGGTGTGGAAGCGGTGGCCGGGTCGGTTGGGTAGCGCTCTGCCGGTTCGGCGAGGGCGTTCCGGGCATTCCGGAGCTGCGGTGTGTCGGGGACGGTGCTCGGTGCCCTGCACGCATCAGGAGGAGGGCGCGCCGGGTTCGGTGCACTGCTGGGCGAGGACGGTGACCATGTCGGGCAGCAGGACGGCCATGGGGTCGTGGGTCAGCTCCGTCATTCGTAGGCGTCCCCCGCAGGTGGCGACACCCAAAACGTGTTCACCGGTCAGTTGGGTGGTCTGCGCCGGCCCCCACAGAGCGGTGAGGCGGGCGCGGCCGTGTGCAGGCGCCTCGACCACCCCGAGATTGGTGATCTGGATGTCGGCGGCGGTGACAGCGGTTATCATCGCTTCGGCCTCTTCGGGGTTGGTCGGCGGCTGCTGGGCCAGCGCCTGCGAACCGTCCCTGAGCACCCCGGGTGTCCGCTGGGCTTCCAGGGCTTGGTGATGATGCTGGGCCAGTTTCCAGAAATCTTCGGCCTCGGATGCCTCACTGACCGTCCGCGCTCCGGCGAACCGGTTGGCGACGGCGTCGGGAAGGCCTGCGGCACGGCGTAGGTCGATCGGGCTCAGCACCGTCACCCGGGTGCGGCCCGCGCGGTGGAAGACCGTGCTGGCGGCAGCGCACAGGGCGGCGTGCACGGATACGCCCTCCGCGCGGCAGCGTGTCACCAGTCCTGCGGTCAGATCGCGTTGCAGGGCCAAGGCGGAGACGTGCGGTGCCCGTCCCGAGAACGGGGTCAGCTCGCCGGGCGCGTTCATCAGCTCGTCCTGGGGCGGCCCTACGGGAGGCGTCGCCGCCTCGAGAGCCTGCAGGAGGGCCTCCTGGGAGGGCGGCACATCCCGCCCCGGGGTCGGCCGGCCGCCCTCCTCGTCGCCGTCGAGGGCGGCGACGAGATCCGCCACCACCCGCATGCCGCCGGTGCCGTCGGTGATCTGGTGAGCGAAGGTCAGCACGATGACGCTGCCGGTCTCCGCGGGAATAAGGATGGTCCGCATGAGCGGGCCGGGCTCCGGCGCGATGGGGCGCGTCTGCTCACCAGCGACGACCGCCTGCCAGGGCGTTCCCTCGGTGGCTGTTTCGATCCTGATCGGGCCCTCTGCCCAGCGGTACCGGGCCTGAGGGGCTCTGCGGTCGACCGAGACGCGGAGCAGCGGGTGCTGTGCCTGCACCTTCTTCAGCGCCCGTGCCAGCGTCTGCTCACAGACCTTACGGTCGATTTCGGCGACCAGGGAGAACTGGACAGGGTTTCGGTGCATGTAGAGATCGATGGTCCGCTCGAAGGCTCCGAGTTCCCTCACCGTCTCTGTTTGTGTGTGGCTGATCGACATGAGGCCCTTCCTCGCTGAAGTGATGTGGCTGCTCGCTACCTGGACGCATCGTGACGGGGGGAGGGGAGTTCGGCCTCTTGCTGAGCGATGGGCGGGACCGGCCGGCCGTCCAACAGACGTTTGGACGTTGCACGGAAGGCCCAGGCGACGACCAGCGCGGCGACCACGGTGAGGGGGGTGCCCATGGCGATCTTCGCGAAGGCGAGCCAGCCGGTGGCGTCATGCACGTAGAGCCATTGCTTCACTACGAACCGGGCGCCGAGGACGCTCGCCGCTGCGAGCGTGGCCATGTCGTGTGCCCGCAGAACCTGACGGTCCGCGCGCCAGGCGTGCGCGCCACCGTGCAGGAGGTTCCACGCCACACCGGTCAGGGGGCGGCGAAGGAGGACCGAACCGAAGGTGGCGACGAATCCTGCGAAGGCCACCCAGATGCCCAGCAGGAAGAAGTCCTTGGGGGAGCCGGTGAGCGCGACGATGCCTGCCGCGACCAGAACGCCGGTCAGGCTGCCCGAGGCGGCGAGAAGACGTTCCCCGCGCACCAGCCGGGCCACGGTGAGCGCCGCACCGGTCGCTACCGCCGCGATCACGGCTGCCTTCGTCGACAGCAAGGCGAGTGCGATCACGAACACCACGACCGGGACGGTCGAGTAGACGAATACCGCCATGCCGCCCATGGACCCGAGAATGGGCGAACCCGGGGCGGGGGGCGGCGCGCTTGTGTTGCCCCGGTCGTGAGTTGGGGAGAGGGCGTGCTCGCCTTCGAGTTGGGTCATCGATCACTCCTGGTCACGGGCTGCGGTTGCAGCGTCTCTCGGGAATTCCTCGTTGCGGTCGTGGTGCGGTTCAGGCGCTCCAGCCGCCTCCCACGGCCCGGCTCGCGAGATAGGAGTCGCGCAGTGCCTTGCGCAGTCCGGGTACGAACGCGTCGAAGCGCGCCGCTTGCGCCTTCAGGGCGGACTTGTGGGTGCGGCGGTCCTCTTTGCTCCACACCGAGGTGAGCTCCAGCTCGACCGCCAGCACGGCCATGGCCAGCTCGTCCGTCAGGTCATCGGCGGGAGCGCCGTCGAGCACGATCGCGCGCACCCGGTCCTGCAGGGCGTGCACCAGGTCCGGGTGCACCACGGTGACCCTGTTGGTGGACACGACCCCCAGCTTCTTCTGCCGTTCGATGGCGACATCCCCGGAGGCGAGCAACTGGTCGCGGACCGGGGTTTCGGCTGTGTGCGCCTTGTTGTGCAGGAACTTCAGCCAGCCCTTGGGTTTGTCCTCGGGCAGGTCGTACCAGACCGATGCCGTGAACGGATCCTCAGGCGGATTGCCGGAGAGCCGCCGAACCTTTCCCCCGGTCGCGGCCAGCAGACCGTTACGGGCCAGCTCAGTCATCGCCCCGGCCCGCAGCAGCTGGCCGCGCCCCTGAGTGTTGTCGAGCTGGAACTTTTCCTTCTTGACGGTGTAGCAGAGCAGGTACAGCTTCTGAGCGAGAGTCGTGGGCATCAGAACTCCCCTTTGTGCTAGCCGAAGTGGGCAAGAGTTTCTATCGCCAATAAGAGAGTGAAATGTGCGCAGGGGAGAGGCTCATCGGTCGCGCCCTCTCTTCCTCTAATCCCTGTCAAGGGCCAGGTGGAACGAATCGGGCGTTCGCCCATCCATCAGGGAGTAACCGCTACGCCCTCGCCCCTGATTTGCTTTTCAGTGGTTCTCCTACCTCCGGTTCGAGCCGTGAAACTGGTGACGTTACGGCATAGTTCTGCACGATCTGGAGAATGGACATTTCGGGATCTATTGCATGATGCGCGCCGAGTCCACCGTAGTGACAGAGGCGTAAGCGGCGTCCGCCTCGCGCCTGGGGGCGTCCCGACAGGACGTGCGGGATGCACCGGACCCGCAGCTATGACCGTTCTCGTGCCGGGCTCCCGGCGGGCCCTGGCCGTGCCGCTGAGACTGTCCCCCAAACCGGGGTGGGCCGGGCGATCGCGGTGTTGCGGAGACTGGAGTCGACGTCGGCGAAAGGTGTGCTGGACGTGCGGTAGCAGCAGTGGGAGAGACCGCTGGTGCAATCGGAGTCGCCGATGACGGGGCGGTCTCCCCTTGAGCTGGTCAGGTGGTGTGCTGTGAGCGGGGTGGCGACGAGGGCAAGGCACGGGTTTTCCTTCTGCTTTGTTTGACCTGCGCCGTCAGCAATCGCGGATTACATCGCCGAGACCGCCTCGGTTGAGAACGCAGGACCTATTCTCTGTCCGCTTTTGCGGTGCGTCAGTTCACCAAGCCGGAGCAGAATCACGCACGGGCGGGGCCCTGAAGTGGGTTGCGTGAGGACTATCCCGCAATTCTCGGTGGATCAAGCGCGTGGCGTCCAGACGCGGCGTATCGCAAAGCGAAGGAGCGTCCACATACTGGATGTATGGGGACGCTCCGACAACGTGACGAGGTGCCTTGGCTATCGTCGGGCACCCGGCGGGAAATGCGGGCCAGCCCTTAGCTGTGGCCTTGAACATCAGTCAGCCCGTGCGTAAGTCCTTCCGCTGTTCCGAGGTCATGCCGTGCGTATGCGTGGGCGGGTGACGGCTGGCTGTGACTCAACGCTTCGCAGGGACAAGGGGTCGGGTGGTTGCGGGCGTGTCCGTCTTGCACACGGTGCCGTCGGCGGGGTGGGTGCCGTGGAGGAGTGCGGCGTCAACTGCTCTGTTGACACATGAGTTGATGCCGTAGGAGCCGTGTCCGACTCCTTCACGTGTGAGCAGGACCGCGGCGTTCAGAGTCCGGGTCATGTTCTCGGCCCAGTGATGGGGGGTGACGGGGTCCAGTCGGCCTGCGACCACCAGTGCCGGTGGCGCACCGGCGCCTGTGAGCGGCTTGGTGACGCGGTCCTTGTTCGGCGCGGGCCACCGGGCGCAGTTGAGAGCGGAGTAGGCGGCCCGGGTCCCGATCCGCTTCGCCTCAGTAGTGGCCTTTGTGGCTGCGGCCTTGTGCGCGGCGATGCCGGACGGGGTCTTCCAGTCGGCGCAGCGTACCGCAGTGTGGGTTTCGAACATCGCGGTGGGGACGGGGAAGGGGGATACCGTGACGCTGCTCCACAGGGTGTAGAGGGGGGCGCCGTTGCCCTTCTGTGCGGCCAGCAGCGCCGACGTCAGCAAGGGCCAGGTGTTCTGGTCGCCGGCCAGGGCTCGGGTGGTCTCCAGGGCCATGGCACCGTCGAGCTCGCCGCCCGGGGTGGCGCCCCCCTGGGCGGGTGCGGTCTTCAGCGGCTTTGCTTCCAACGTGTCGATGAGTGTGTCGAACGCCGCCTCTGGGTCACCTGCCCCGAACGGGCATACTGCGGCCCCTTCGGCGCGACAGGTCTTGAACCAGGCGTTGAGGGTTCGTTCGCTTGCCACAGCGACGTCGTTCTGGAAGGGGAGGGAGTTGCCGAACCACTGGTTGGTGTCGACGGGCGCGTCGAGCACCATCTGGTGGACTCGGTGAGGGAAGAGGGTGGCGTACATCGGGCCAACCACGGTGCCGTAGGACAAGCCGTAGTACGTGATCTTTTTCTCGCCGAGCGCGGCGCGGACTTGGTCGATGTCGCGAGCCACGTTGTCGGTGGAAAGGCTGGCCAGGAACTTCTTGCTCTGGTGCTTGGCGCAGCCGTCGGTGAACGCGGCGGCATCGGCCAGCAGTCGCGGCAGAGGCTTGCCCCCGGGGATCGCCGGGTCGAAGGAGGTGCCGGCGGCGTCGGCTCGCTGCTGGTCGGTCAGGCAGCGAACTGCCTGCGATTGGCCGACGCCGCGCGGGTCCATCGCGATGACGTCGAATCTGGCGAGCACAGCGGGCGAGAAAGCGCCTGGAGTGTCGGCTGTCTTGGGCAGATTACGCAGTGTCTCGGTGGCGGCGACCCCGGGTCCGCCCGGGTTGAAGATGAGACTGCCGATGCGCTGGTCGGGATCGGTGGCCCGGTGCCGCATGACCGCGAGCGGGATCTGTGCGCCCTCGGGGTCGGTGTATTCCTGCGGCACCTTGATCGTGGCGCATTCCAGGTTCTTCCCGCACGCGCTCCACGTGAGCGGGTCAGGGGAGGGGGCCGGGGCCGACGCGCCCGTTGCGGACGTGCTGCGCAGCCCCGAGACGCCGGACGAGCACCCCGTCAGGACCATGAGGGCTGCGGCGAACGCAGCCCCGTACTTGGCGGTGGTCCGTGGCCTCAACTGGATCATGATGATCTTCCTTTCGTCTCGTCCTACATGTGCCATTCCCTGTAGCCCGGCCGTGCCGGTCGCGCGAGAGGCCGGCCGAGGAGGGCGGGTGTGGTCGCGCCTTTCTCGCTTCGATGAGTCAGTGACCGGCCGCGTCGAGCAGGGAGGAGTACCGCAGGCGGAGTGCGCGCTCCATGCTCGCCAGAACGGCCCCGCCTCCCAGTGCGAGGTTCAGCCAGATCGGCAGGTGTATCGGGGAATCGAACGCTCCGACCCGCTGCGCGACGGGAGGGATCTCGGAGACGGGTTCTGCGAGCTGCAACAGGTTCAGGCCCACACCGATGACAAGCAGCAGCACCGATCCGACGGTGATCGCCCCGCTCAGTCCCGGGTGACGAGCACCGAAGCGCGCCCTCCGTCCCTCCGCTGAGGCAGGGTCGGGCGTGAGCTGAGAGGGTTGTCCGTCCAAGGGGCGGTAGTGGCAGCGCTTGATGCCGTAGCTGCTCATCGCCACCTCGATGACGCCCCCGTCGACCGGGAAGACCGCGGGCAACTTCGACTCGGCCACGTGCCTGCCGTCCGTGAACAGGTGTGCACGGATCCTGCTGTTGTCGAATCGCGCCCAGTGCCGTACGTCGACGGCGTACAGGCGGGCGCGCCCGTCGGCACCGGGGAGCTGTAGCCAGAACAGGGAGCGCAAGGGGAGCTGCCACCAGCGGAATCGCTGCAGTTCCCTGCCGTCTCCCGGCTTCAGGCGCTTCGATGCCGCCCGCTGTTTCCACGCCATGCTCCGCCCTTCCTGTGTGCATCGGTCGCACAACCACTAGTACAGCGTGTTAGAAAGACGCTAGCACGCCGTACTAGTACGGCGTGTCAGTAGAGTGAGGAAAGCTGGGAGAAGTGAAAGGAGAGGACGCGCGGACCGCATGGGGCGCGACGTATCGGAACTTCATCGAGCCCGAGCCGACCGAACCGGTACGCACCGCCTACCTCGCCCACGAGCGGGAGGCGGAGCGCCGGGTCGAACACTGGCTGACCGTGCTCGCCGAGGAAGGCGCAGCGCCGGTGGCAAGCAGCAGTTACGGGACAGCCCTTACGAGCTCGTGCACGGTAGGCGATGAGACGTCGTGGACCGCAGCGGGGCTTGAGGCTCACATCTGCCGTGCCGCGATCAGGTCCGCGGTCTGCTGATGGGACAGCAGACCAGCGACGGCCTGGACGATGTCGCTCATGTGCTCGCGGCGGCCGAGGTGACGGGCGAGTGCCCGCCAGTTCTTCAGGTGGGCGATGCCGTGCTCGACCCGGATGCGTCGTGAGGAATGCGCCTTGCGCTGCCGCTCATGCATCTCCTCGTACCACTCCGGAGCGTTCTTCTTGAACTTGCGATGCGGGGGCGTCACCACCCGGCCACCGGTCTGCGCGCCCAGGCCCTGGTAGCCGGCGTCGGCGAGCATCTCGAGCGCGGGCGCGTCGGCCAGGAGCCTGACCAGCCCCAACTGGCGGGCGTGGGTGATGTCCGCGCAGCTCGCGGGACGAGCCGGGCTGCACCACAGCACGCGGCCTTCGCCGTCCGTGACCACCATGGACTTGACGGCGTTCTGCTTGCTCTTGCCGGAGATGAACCTGTCCCGGTCCTTGCGCCCTGCCGCGGGTCGCCGGACACGAATCTCGGTGCCGTCGATGGGGCCGGTCGTCCCGCTCGAGCCGAGGTGGTCGACGACCTCGGCCAGGCTGCGCATCCGCACGTCGGGGCTGACGGTGCAGCCTCGTCCGGCGAGCAGTGGCCGCACCTCGTTGACAGCTCGTGTGATGGTCGAGCGGTCCACGCCGAACCAGCAGGCCAGTACGTCGTGGGTGACGCCGTGCCGAAGGTGGACGAGGGTGGCCAGCAAGCGGTCGATGAACACCAGGCGGTGTTTCGGCCTGCCGCCCACAGCCCGCTTCCGTGGCCACGCCGCATCCGGGTCGAGCACGGCATCAGCCACCTGAAGAACTGGCGACCCCTCGCACGGCACTACGGCCGCCGAGAGCACATGACCGATACCATCCAGGCCGTCGCCGGACTGCTCTCCCACCAGCAGGCCAGTGGTACGCGAAAATGAACGCAACTGTGGATCCACAGTCATCGACGCGCTACCGCCAACCATGCGCGAGCTCGTTAAGGCCCGCTACCTGCTTCCCTACCGGCCGTCGCCCGGCGTCACAGGAGGGCGCCGCCGGAGACCTCGATGCGCTGGGCGGTGACCCAGCGCAGTCCCTCGGAGGCCAGCGTGGCGATGGCGTCGCCGATCTCCTCAGGTTCGCCGACGCGGCCGAGCGCGGTCTGTCCGGCCAGAACCTGGCGCATTCCGGCGTCGTCCCGCATCGCTCCGCCGTTGAAGTCGGTGGCGGTCGGCCCCGGGGCGATGGAGTTGACCCGGATGCCGCGAGGTCCGAGTTCTGCGGCGAGGGTGCGGCTCAGAGCTTCGATGGCGGCCTTCGAGGCGGAGTAGACCGAGGTGGCGGGGCTGGTGTGACGGGTCAGTGACGTCGAGATGTTGATGACCTGGCCGCCCTGGGCCAGCAGCGGCATGAGCGACTGGATGAGGAAGAACGTGCCCCGGACGTTGGTACCCATCACCGTGTCGAAGTCGTCGATCGTGACGGTCTCCAGCGACCCGAAGACTCCCAGTCCCGCGTTGTTGACCAGGATGTCGAGCCGCGAAGTACCCCAGCGCTCCAGCTGCACGCCCAGTTCGGAGGTGAAGGACGCGAAGGAGGGGACGTCGCTGATGTCGAGCCGGAGAGCAGCGGCCGTCCCACCCACGGCCTGCACCTGTTCCACCGTCTTCTCAGCCCCGGCCGCATCACCGCGGTGGGTGACCACGACCCGCACTCCGCGTGTGGCCAGGGCGATGGCCGCGCTGCGCCCGAGGCCGCGATTCGCACCGGTCACCAAAGCGATCTTGTCGACTGTCATGAGCTTCCTCCACCGTGCGACAACCAGGATGCGCCCAGGTGCCACACCTCAGATGCGAGTCACTCGACTCGCCTTACTGCTGCACCGTAAGCGGGCCCCCGAGGCGAGTCAAGTGACTCGCCTCGGGGCTGCGGCATACTCTCCGCATGGCAGCAGAACTCACCGCGCATCACCGCAGGCTCGCCCAGCAGAAACGCGAGGCGATCACCTCCGCGGCCACAGAACTGTTCTTGGACCGTGGCTACGACGGCACCTCCCTCGCACGGATCGCCGAAGCGGCCGGGGTCTCGAAGTCCACCCTGTTCAAGCAGTTCCCCACCAAGGCGGCCCTCTTCGAGGCCATCGTCACCGAGTCCTGGCAGCGCGACGCCGGCGATACCGCCGCGCGGCCACAGGCGGGAGATCTGCGCTCCGGGCTGACAGCCATCGGCCACCGCTACGCCGACCTGATCGGCCAGCCCCGCATGACAGGCCTGTTCCGGATCGTCATCGCCGAACTGCCTCGTTTCCCCGAGCTGGGACGGATGCAGTTCCAGCTCGGCAAACTGCCCTACTTCGCCTCCGTCCAGCACTACTTGCAATCCGAGCATGAGGCGGGCAACGCTGATGTGCCCGACGCTGAAAGCGCCGCGAACCAGTTCCTCGGCATGATCGCTAACTACGTCCTGTGGCCCCGCATGCTGCTGACCGGCTGGAACCCCGCAGCCTCCGACATCCACAGCGCCGTCGAAGAGGCCGTCCAGACCATGCTCGCCAGATACACCCCCGACCCGTCGGCCTGACCCGAAGCCGGAATTTCCACACTGCCGCGCAATGCCTAAGACCGCGGCGCCTTCACCCGCGATCCCTGTCGTCAAACGATGGCACCCTCAAGTGATCAACGCACCACCCACGGATGATCATGTGATCGTGGAGGCACAGGTGCGTGACTACGGGTTTTCGCCAGCTCAGCAGGATGAGATCTGGAGACGCTGGCGCGAGGGGCAGTCGTTCAGCTTGATCGGGCGGGCGCTCGGGGCACCGATGCAGAACGTCCGTCGGTTCCTGCACCAGAGCGGCGGCGTCCGCCTCACCCCCCAGCAGCGATCAGAGCGGCATCTGAGCAGCAGCGAGCGCGAAGAGATATCCCGCGGCATCGCCGCCGGTGAATCTGGCCGGCAGTTGGCCAGGCGACTCAGCCGATCGCCTTCGACCGTCTCCCGCGAGATCGCCCGCAACGGAGGCCGGGACCGCTACCGTGCCGCATCCGCCGATGAGGCCGCCTATGCGCGCGGGCGCCGGCCCAAGCAGGCCAAGCTCGCCCAACGACCGGCTCTGCGCGCCTTGGTGGAGGCGAAGCTGGCTCTGTGCTGGTCTCCCGATCAGATTGCAGGATGGCTGCGACGCCAGTTCCCTGGTGACACCGCCATGCAGATCTCGCACGAAGCGATCTACCTCTCGCTCTACGACCCCCGTCGCCGCCAGGCAATCGACCGCAGCCTCACTCAGCGCCTGCGGTCAGCCCGGCCCATGCGCCGCCCGAAGATCGCCCGTCGCCCTACCGGGCGGGGCATCATCCGCGGCATGGTGCCCATCACCGCCCGCCCAGCCGAGGTCGAGGACCGGAAGGTCCCCGGTCATTGGGAGGGCGACCTCGTCATGGGCAGCAGGCCCTCGGCGGTCGCCACGCTCGTCGAGCGAACCAGCCGCTACACGACCATCGTCGAGCTGCCGGACGGCATCAAGACCGAACAGGTCACCCCGCACCTCACCAGGAGCCTCCTCAGCATCCCGCCCCGCCTGCGGCGGACGCTCACCTGGGACCGCGGCCGGGAGATCGCCGAGCACCAGGCCATCACCACCGAGACCAGGATGCCGATCTACCTCTGCAAGCCGCGGAGCCCGTGGCAGCGCGGCACCAACGAGAACACCAACCGGCTGCTTCGGCAGTACCTCCCCAAGGGCGCCGACCTCCGCACGTTCAGCCAGGCCGACCTGGACGCCATCGCTCACGAACTCAACCACCGTCCGCGCAAGACCCACGGCTACCGCACTCCGGCCGAGGTCTACGCTGACCTCCTGAACAGCATTGATGCGCTGACCGCTTGAGCTCGCCATCGTTTGACGACAGGCGCGGCCCGGTGGACGGCCGGCCGGCTCAGGTTGAGCGCAGGCAGAAAGGGTGTCCGGCCGGGCTGGCGTAGACCCGGCTACCGGTGCGGGATTCCGGGGTGATCTCGTCGATGGGGCCCAGTCGGGCGGCGCCGGCGTCGGTGGCCGTGCGGTCGGCGGTTGCGAGGTCGTCGACGCCGAAGTCGAGGTGCATCTGCTGGGAGGTGCCGTCCGGCCAGTTCGGGGCGGTGTGCCCGGGAGCGGACTGGACCACGATCACCGGGAGGCCGGGAGCCTGGACGAAGTGGTGCGTCGGCGTGGGGGTGAGGGAGCCGCCGAGCAGCCGGTGCCAGAAGGAGCTTTCCTTCTCGATGTCGGCGGCGTCGATGATCACGGAGGCCAGGGTGATGGGCATGGGGTGTCCTGTTCGTGCTGTCGGTGGTTGCTCAGACGGTCGGGATGATGCCGCCGTCGACGCGGAACTGCGCTCCGGTGAGCCATTTCGCGCGGCCAGAGGCGAGAAAGGCGATCATCTCGGCGACATCCTCGGGATCGCCGGGGCGGCCCATGGGAACGTTCAGGTGGTCCACGATCTGCCGGGTGACCTCTTCGGTGGTCATGCCCTGCTTCTCGGCCATGTGCTTCAGGTGGGCGGTGGCGCCGTCGGTGACGACGAAGCCGGGAAGGACACAGACCACGCGCACGCCGTGCTCACCGACCTCGGTGGCCAGTTCACGGCTGTAGGTGTTGAGCGCGGCCTTAGCGGCGGCGTAGGACGCCTCGGTGCGCTGAGGCAGCTGGCTGGCGATCGAGGAGACGTGCACGACGACGCCGGAGCCCTGCTCGACCATTCCCGGCACCAGGGCCCGGTCCAGACGCACGGCGCTGAGGAGGTTCATCTCCAGGTCCGCCTGCCAGGATTCGTCCGACCGGCTCAGGGTCGGCGCCGGGGCGCTCGCCGCGCCCGCGTTGTTCACGAGCACGTCCACACCGCCCACCTGCTCGACGACGCGACGGCCGAGTTCGGCCACTCCCTGCTGCGTCGAGAGGTCAGCCGCGAGGAATGTGGCACCGCTGTCCTCCTCGGGCTGGCTGCGGGAGGCCGTCAGCACGGTCGCGCCCGCGGCGACGAAGCGGCGCACGGTCGCCGCGCCCAAGCCCCGGCTGCCGCCGGTGACCAGTACCCGAAGGCCGTCGAGGCTGTTGTCCGTGATGGGCATGGGGTCTCTCCTCCGTAAGATGAACCTGACTCCGGAAAAGGTACACGTAAACGGAACCGGACTCACCTTATGGAGGTTCTCTTGCCGCAATCACGCCCGCTGCGTGCCGACGCGCGACGCAACCGCGAGGCCTTGCTGTCCGCGGCCCGCCAGGCGTTCCTCGGCGGCGACGCCGACGCGCACGTCGAGGACATCGCCCGCAGCGCCGGCGTCGCCGTCGGAACGCTCTACCGCCACTTCGAAACCCGCGACGCGCTGATCGAGGAGGTCTACCGCAAAGAGGTCGACGACCTGTGCGCCACGCCCGGCGTCCTGCTGGACCAGCACGCCCCGGAGGAGGCGCTGCGGCGCTTCCTGCTGCTGCTCGTGGATCACGCGGCGGTGGGCAAGGGGATGTCCGGTGTCCTGGAAAGCATCATGGCGACGGACTCACCGGTCTTCGACGACGCCCGTACGCGTATGGCCGGCGCCCTCTCCCTACTGCTCGAAGCAGGCAGCGCGGCCGGCACCGTCCGCGGCGACGTCACAGGGCCAACTCTGTTGCGTGCCCTGGGTGGCATCTGCGGAATGCGCGCCACGGAGGGCTGGTTGGTCGAGGCCCGGCAGATCACCGCCCTCCTCTTCGACGGCCTGCGACACGGCGCCCCGCAGTCACCCTGAGTCGAGGGGGCGCGCGCCACGGGCCAGGCCCTGCCTGCACTCCTGACCGCTCCCGTCGTCGTCCTCGTGCAGCTCCGGCGGGTCAGGATCGCGCAGCGGGCGCAGGGCCCCGGCGGTCGGGACACTGGCAGTGAAGTAGTAGAGGTCCGCGGCGAATACCGCCCCATGATCGGCGGTGGTCCGTGGCCTCAACTGGATCATGATTATCTTCCTTTCGTCTCGTCCTACATGTGCCATTCCCTGTAGCCCGGCCGTGCCGGTCGCGCGAGAGGCCGGCCGAGGAGGGCGGGTGTGGTCGCGCCTTTCTCGCTTCGATGAGTCAGTGACCGGCCGCGTCGAGCAGGGAGGAGTACCGCAGGCGGAGTGCGCGCTCCATGCTCGCCAGAACGGCCCCGCCCCCCAGTGCGAGGTTCAGCCAGATCGGCAGGTGTATCGGGGAATCGAACGCTCCGACCCGCTGCGCGACGGGAGGGATCTCGGAGACGGGTTCTGCGAGCTGCAACAGGTTCAGGCCCACACCGATGACAAGCAGCAGCACCGATCCGACGGTGATCGCCCCGCTCAGTCCCGGGTGACGAGCACCGAAGCGCGCCCTCCGTCCCTCCGCTGAGGCAGGGTCGGGCGTGAGCTGAGAGGGTTGTCCGTCCAAGGGGCGGTAGTGGCAGCGCTTGATGCCGTAGCTGCTCATCGCCACCTCGATGACGCCCCCGTCGACCGGGAAGACCGCGGGCAACTTCGACACAGGAAGGGCGGAGCATGGCGTGGAAACAGCGGGCGGCATCGAAGCGCCTGAAGCCGGGAGACGGCAGGGAACTGCAGCGATTCCGCTGGTGGCAGCTCCCCTTGCGCTCCCTGTTCTGGCTACAGCTCCCGGTGCCGACGGGCTCGCCCGCCTGTACGCCTGCATCGGCCGCACAGCCACTAGTACGGCGTGCTAGTAGAGTGGAGAAAGCTGGGAAGTGAAAGGAGAGCGGGACATGGAAACACGCGAGAAGATCCTCCAGGCCGCTGCGGAGATGATCACCGAGGACGTAGCGGCGAAGCTGAGCGTGCGCGCGGTCGCCGCGCGCGCGGGGGTGAGCATCGGCTCGCTGAGGTTCCACTTCCCCACCCAGCGCGCGCTGCAGGACAGCTTGCTCAAGCGGATCTACGAACACCTGCTGCCCGGCGACCCGATCCGGGAACAGACCCTGGCACCCCGCGAGCGGCTGCTGAACTGCCTGCGGCAGGTTCTCGCACCCCTCGGCACCAACGAGGACGCGCGGACCGCATGGGGCGCGACGTATCGGAACTTCATCGAGCCCGAGCCGACCGAACCGGTACGCACCGCCTACCTCGCCCACGAGCGGGAGGCGGAGCGCCGGGTCGAACACTGGCTGACCGTGCTCGCCGAGGAAGGCGCACTGCCCCCGGGAGACCACACCCGCAACGTCAGGTTCCTTCTCACCGTCCTCAACGGACTCTCGGTCGAACGCGCCCTGCCCACCCGCGAATCCGTCCTCATCGCCGAGACCGAGACCCTCAACGCCGCCGTCGACCACGTCCTCTCCACCGGCTCCGCACCATCCGCCGGACCACCTCGGCCGTGAACCGGACCAGCCACCCCTTCGCGCCGGGGCGCGAGACCACGGTGCGACGGGCACCGGCGTGGACAGACCGGCATGGTCGGCGGCTATCCGCCCGCCGGGCAGTTGCCGGACTCGAATCCTCGACGGCGACCGCAAAGAAACGCAAAGACACGGCACCAGACAGCGAAGGAGATTCCGATCATGGCGTGGAGCACTCGGGAGATGGCGGAGCTGGCCGGCGTCAGTCTCAGGGCCGTACGGCATTACCACGACATCGGATTGCTTGAAGAGCCGGAACGTCGCTCCAACGGATACAAGCAGTACGGCGTCAGCCACCTCGTCCGGCTCCTCCGGATAAAGCGCCTCACCGCTCTGGGCTTCTCCCTGTCCCAGATTGCGGGCATGGACGACGACCCGGATTCGGGCCCCGATCCGCGTGATCTGCGGGCTCTCGACACGGAGCTGGCCGCCACCATCGAACGCCTGCAACACGCCCGCGCGGAGGTGGGCGCCCTCCTGCGCGGACGCGCTGCGAGCGATCTTCCCCTCCGCTTCGTCACCGTGGACAAGACCGCCGAGCTTCCTGCCCCGGACCGCTCTTTCGTCACCGTCCTCGGTACGGTCCTCGGCCCCAGTGGGATGGACGCCTATGCCGACTTGCTCCATCAGGAACCGCAGCCGGTGGCACTGGAACTCAACGAGCTTCCGGCCGATGCCGACGAGGTGACCCGCCAGAGTCTCGCCGAGCGTCTCGTGCCATACGTTCGAGGCCTCCGGGTCCGCCATCCCGGGCTCAGCGATCTCGCTTCAGACGCCCCGCGCGGCCGACAGCACACCGCCCGCACCATCGGCAAAGCCATCAGCGATCTCTACAATCCAGCCCAGGTGGACGTCATGAAGCGGCTCGACAGGCTCCTGTCCGACATGGATGCCCACGGTGACCGCTCTCAGAGCGCCGCTTCGTGACTCTGTGGGCGGATCGCAGTGTGCACCTGATGGTGTGACGAGTGGACGACGGAGTCGTTGCCACGACCGCTCCTGCTTGGACACCAGCGAACCGTAATCCGTGCGGTTCACTGCCGCAGGTGCCTCGTTTCTGTGGGCTAGGCAGTCGTTTGGATCAGTCGGTCGTTGGCCTGGGTGTGCCGTTGACTGACGCGCAGTGGGCGCGGATCGAGCCGTTACTCCCGGACCGGACACCGAAGTGGGGTGGCCGCTGGCGTGACCATCGTGAGGTGATCGACGCGATCGCCTACAAGTTCCAGACCGGCACGCAGTGGGTCCACCTGCCGGAGAAGTACGGCAATTGGCGAGGCGTCTACAACCGACTGCGGATGTGGGCAGTCGACGGTACGTGGGAGCGGGTTTTCACCGCCCTGGTGGCCCAGGCCGACGCGGACGAGGACCTCAAATGGGCCGTCTCGGTGGACTCCACGATCGTGCGGGCCCACCAGCACGCGGCCGGGGCCCGTAAAAAGGGGCCCCGGCCGGCGAACCCGGCGACCACGCCATCGGCCGCTCCCGCGGCGGACTGACCACAAACTGCCTAGCCCGGGCCCTGCCCGCTTCTACCGTGGATGATCCCAAGATCAGCACCGGCCGGGAGGCCGGCCTGGCGCAGGCGCTGTGGCGGGAGAGGCGGCGTTCGCCTGCCGGCTGTGCACCGCGTGGCGCACCGGGCAGGCGGTGCGGGCGGTGCGGTATCTGCCGCGCTGGCGGCGGGTGTGTCACCGTACTGCGGCCCAGGCCGCAACGGAGGCGGAGGACAGCCTGGATGCGCTGGACGCCCGATCCCCCGCCGAAGACCGGCACGACGTCGGCGCCGATGCGTCCGGCGCACTCACGCTGCCGGGAAGCGGCGCGCTGACGCTGTACGACGCCGACCAGGAGGCCGAACTGTGGTGAGCCCTGCCCCTCCTTCGCCCCCGAACGACGGGGAGGCGGCCGCGGGCACGGTGACGACGTTCGACGGCTTCGCCCGCTTCGCCCGCGCCACACCCCCCACGCCGCCGCAGCCGGGCCAGGCACCCCGCTCGGCGGAGGAACGCCTGGCCTACCACTCGCAGTTCGTCACCGTGCGCACCCCGGCCATCGAATCCCTGGCACGCCAGGTCCGCACTCTGATGATCCTGGGCCGCCACCAGCAGGCCACCGCCCGGCCGTCGCTGCGTCACCGGCCCGGCCACCACCGGCAAGACCACCGCGCTGCTCCAGGTCGGCCGCACCTGCCACCTCGCCCACACCCGCCGCGCCCACCCGGGCGACACCAGCGTGCCCGTCGCCTACGTGCTGGTACCGCCCGGCGCCACCGCCAAGACCCTGGCCGCCGAGTTCGCCCGCTACCTCGGCATCCCCGTCACCACCCGCATGACCACCGCCCAGATCACGACCGCCGTCTGCCACACCTACACCACGGCCGGCGTCGCACTCGTGCTGATCGACGAGATCCACCGGCTCAACCCGCGCTCCTCCAGCGGCGCGGAGGCCGCCGACTGGCTCATCAGTAGTTGATGTGCCCTAGACGATCAGCTGAGGACGCTTCACTATCGCTGTATGCCGCAGACACCTTTAGCACGACAAGACGAAGTGCCGCAGCAGAACCATGTCTCCACGTCGCCCAATGGCCCCGGCATGAGTTCAGCCGCGTTGGAGAAACATGCCGCTCGACGCCGCAACACAATTTTTGTGTTGTGTGTGACAGTTGCGGCGATCGTGGCGATCGCAGTTCTTGTCCCCATCCTCAAAGCCCTGTGGAACCAGAGTCCATGGATCATGGAGATTCTTGAGGGGCACTTCGCCGCCCTAGTCGGCCTCCCATCGATCGCGCTACTCGCCTTTGTCCTGGTGGTCCTCCTGGAGGCTCGGTTCGACAAGATCGAGATGGAGTTCTTCGGGGTTGTGAGGTTCCAGGGGGCATCCGGCCCGATCATTCTGTGGGGGTTCTTGTTCCTCCTCATGGCCACCGCGCTCAAGTTCCTGTGGTGAAGCATGCACTGCGGACGTGCACGGAGTGATACGAACAGCCAGTGGCCACTTCGCAAGGTCATCGACGCCGCGTTCAACGCCGGTCGGAAGGTTGATCACCCGGCCGCGCGGCCATAGCCGCCCGGCGACGCCGCTGCCAGTGCGCTGCCCCTCCCGAAACCGCGAAACGGAAATTAATTCACGTACCGCCCTCTGAAACGCGAAGCCCAAGGAGGTTCGGCCGGCGCACGAAAGGGCACCCCGTCGGCGCAGGCCCCACTCCCGGGCCAAGGACGAAGCCGCCGGCTATCTGCTGACCGAGCACTGCTCGCCCCACACGGACCCGGTGTACCACGCCGTCGTTGAGCCGCTGTTCAGGCTGGCGGAGGGTTACTCCACGGTCGCGGCCGCCAGGGGCGGCTTCGCCTCCACAACGCGCTGCAGGACGGTGATGCCCAGGACGACCGCCGCGGCCGTGTACCGCCAGGCGGTCAGCGCCATATGCCGCTCGTACGCGGCCGCGCCGCTCGCGATCTCCTGGACGGCCTGCCCGTAGAACGGGGACGGCGTGTTCGTCTCGTGCATGTCGGCCACGTCACCGCCGCAGTGGAGCCGGTCCCAGACAGCGCTCGCCGACTGCAACTCGTACCGCGCGGTCAGCAACGCCGCGTTCAACGACCGCAGCGCCCCCAACTCGATCATCGTCAGCGAGCCGCGCTCATCGAACCGTGCAAACCGCATCACCACTCCCCACCCCGGGCCCAGGCCAGTCCCCGGCACGCTACCCGCACTCCGGCAACAGGTGGCGACTGCGAGCGGATACGTGTGGCCGCCCGGGCGGATACGGCCTCTCGGGCCGCACGTTCGCGGCACACTCGGCCCATCAACATGCGTGGACAAGGAGCAGTGCGATGCCCGTCAAGATCACCCCCGATGACGCGTACGACGACGCGACCGACACCCTGCGGGTCGGGCGGCACGACCTGGAGCGGCTACTGCTGGAGTTCCGTGAGCTGATGCGGAAGCAGGAGCCGGGCAGCTGGCGCCACATGGAGGACTACGACCTGTCCTTCGAGCGCCTGGCCGACGCCGCCCACGCCGCGACCGAGGCCCGGCGGGGTGCCCGCTGGGAGGGTCCTGACCTCCGGATGCGCTGCACGACCACCGAGGCCGTGTACGAATGGCCGGAGGGTGCTCCTTACGAGGGCGGCACGACGGTCACGTGGAACGTACCGGCTCTCATGCCACCGATCCCGCAGAGGATCCGTGCATGTCGCTGTGCAGCTTCAGGTGGGCGGAGGGGGAAGGCCGGCGCGTGAGCGGCTTGCTGGACTGCCGCGAGTGCCGACGCGAGGTCCAACTCGGTGGCGAAGCTGGTTCAGGTGGTCAGGCAGACGAGCGGCCGGGGATGTCCGGCAGAGTCGTGGCCCTGATCCGGCGGTAGGTCTTGAACCCGTACACGGTCAACGCTGCCCAGATGACGGCACTGACCAGAGGCCACAATAGATCCCGGCCCTGCTCGCCCTGGACGAGATTGACGACCCAGTTCACCGCCCAACTGACCGCGAGAACCAGCGTTGCCCACCTGGCCCACCGCCACATCCGCATCGTTCCTCGGGCACGGGTTTCCTGTGAGCTCTGATCATCCTGTCGAAGTCGTGTGCCATCCATACCTACCGCCTACCCCCTGTCGGCTCCTCGCCTCCCAGCCCCCAGAAGACGGCCGAAAGGGACTGTCTCGCTTCAGAGATACTCAAAGGCGGTCCGGAGGGACTGGCTCGCAGGCCGATACCAAGGCGCAGGGACACCATCAGATCAGGCGGACGCTGTTGCCTTGCCGACGGTCGGGCGTTCCAGCCGCGCCCGCCAGGATCCGGCGTGCGTCCTGCAGCAGATGCAGCGCCCGCACGCCGGCAGCGCCTTACGCGTATAGCGCGGCGGCCGGGGCTTCGTCGATCACCGGCAACTTCAAGGGGGCCCTGGTGTGCTCCGTTGACCGGCGGCCGACGGCATCATGGTACTCATCGCTGCACCGTAGAGCGCCGCGGGCGGATCGAGGACACGAACCGGCCGGCCCGCCACCGACCTGCAGCTGGCGCCGGTCGTCATGCGTCAGTGTGCGAGGCGGTGGGCGTGCGAGCCGCCGCACGTGATCATGGCGGTGCCGGCCTCGGTGAGCACGCGGTGGACGAGCCAGTACGGGCGCCCACAGCCATCCGCGCGAGTGCGGATCGAGGCCTCCACCGGGATGTGAGTCCGTGGCGGCGCCGGCCGTCAGCCCGTCGTCGTCCTCGCCCACACCTCACCGCGCCGCGCACCAGCTGGCGCATCACGCGCATTCCCGCTGCCGACGCCCCGGTGTCGATGCCCCTACGCGATCCGAACTGGTTCCGGGGCCAGAGCGACGGTATGGATGCCGTCGGCTTCCCGGATCGCGACGCGGGGTTGGGAGGCGCGCAGGTTTGGCTAGTTGTGAAGGGCTGGCCTTGGCTTTGGTATCGGCGGTACCATCGGTACCATGTCGCAACCCAAAGCAATGAATCTGCGTTTTCCCGATCCGGCTCAGCGCGCCGCGATCGAGGCTGCCGCGCGGCAGGAGGGTGTGAGCCTGCAGGAGTACATCCTCTCGGCTGCCTACGCCCGTGCCACGGCCGTGGAAGAGCGCTTCCTCGACGCGTTCCGGGAGTCGGTAGCCCGCAGTGGCGACGCCTTCGCTGAAGGGGCCGGCCCGGTCGATCCCGGCGCGCAGCAGCGGGCCGCGGAGCTGGACGCGCGGCGTGATCTTGAGGAGCAGCAGGGGCAGGGCCGCGCCGCGTGACTGACGAACCGCTGCACCCGCTTGATGTGACCTTCCTGCTGCATGCTGCCGAGTTGCTGCCCGGTGATCCGCAGGTGGACGACTTCGGTCCGCTCTATGCGGCCGTCGCCCGGGTCAATGCCCGGGCCCTGGAGCGCGAGGTCTACGGGTCTTTGTACCTGAAGGCTGCGGCGCTGCTGCAGACGCTGGCGAGGCTGCCGTGTCTGGAACACTCCAATGAAGCGTTTGCCTGGCACAGTGCGGAGGCGTACCTGGTGCTGAACGGATGCCGACTGGACTATGCGCCGAAGGAGGCCGTTTTGCTGGTGCGGGACGCGGTGTCCGGTGCGGTGGGTGTGGGGATGATCGGCCGTCAGCTTCGTGCGTGGTGCGCTTCCTGAACCTGGATGGGGCCGGGCCACGTGGGCTCGTGAGCATCCGCGGCGTGAGGTGAGCCCGCCATGGTGATCACGTCGTCGGACTGGACATGGCGCCACTGTTCGGGGCTGAGTGGCGCCAAGCGGACCGTCGCGCTTTCTCCCGGCCGTGGGAGAAGCCGACGGAGCCGAACAGGCTGACGCCCGCCCGCGTCCGCAGAGGGTTCAGGAACCTGCATGCGAAGACCGGCTCTCCGGCCGGTACACCGAAACCTTCCCGCCCCGGGCCAGGCAGGCCGCTGGGCTCGAAAAACCGCCGCCCGGCCACCCGACATGACGTGGGCAGAGTCCTCGCCACCGGCGAGGCGTTCAGCCGTCCCGCCCACCACAAGGTGGGTACGAAACCACGTCGAACTGGATAAATGACAAGCTCAGGGAGCCGTCGACGGGTGGGACGTGGGGGTGATGGGTGCCGGGTCAGCGAGGGCGCCGGGCGTGGTGGTCCACTCGCGTCCGCCGCCGATCGGCAGTAGCCATGCGACCGGGCGGGGGTCGTCGCCGTCGGGGGCGAGGGCCCGCAGGATGCCCCGGCGCCCGGTTGCGGTGTCCGTCACCTCGCGCCCGACCCAGGGGTGCGCATCGTGCAGCAGGGATCCGGCGCTCATCAGCGTGTCTCCTGTGCGATCAGGGGCGCCCACGAGTAGCGCACCTGTACGCCGTTGTCCCGTAGCCATTCGATTTCGCGGTGCCGGAGGTCGGTGGCGGCCTCGGGTGCGATGGCCGCCGGCCATCGCGTGATCACGGTTCCGGCTGCGCCGCGCGCGGCCAGTTGTCGCACGCGGCGCCATCCCTCGCGCTGCATGGGGTCGTGCACGCCGTACGGGTCGTGCACCACGTCGGCGATCCGCAGGCCGCGCGCTGCCGCGTAGGCGCGTCCCTCGTCCTCGGCGAGGCGGGCCGGGAGCGCGGGTGTGTGGGTGCCGCGCTCCACACAGACGTAGAGCACGGCGGAGCAGGGGTCAGGGTGCGTGCGGGCGGAGGCCGCGGGCGTCTCCTCGGGCGCATCGGACGGTGTGGTCATGGTCTCTCCCTGGGGGTGTCCGGCCCGCTGGTGGTGGGCCGGACCGATGCATCGGCCGATCCGGTTCCCGGGCGGCTGGTAATCACCCAACTCCCGTGCGTCACTGCCTGGCAGGGAGGACAGTGACGTAGTGGTTGAACTGGTTGAACGCACCCCTGGGGGCCATCGATGACACGTCGACCGCGCACACCGAACGCCGCCCTGGCCGCCATCATGACGGCTGAGGGGATCGGTAACGCCCAGCTCGCCCGGCAGGTGAACGCCGTGGGCCGGGAGCTGGGGCTACGGCTGTACTACGACAAGAGCAGCGTGTCCCACTGGCTGGGGGGCAGCGTCCCTCAGCCTGACGCACGGCCGGCCGTCGCCGAGGCGCTGTCCCGTCTGGCGAGCCGGCCGGTCACCGTCGCTGAACTCGGCTGGGCAACGGGCGAGGACACCGAGGCGGGCGGAGTGCCACCCGCTGGCGGACGCGATGTGGTGGCGGGGGTGGTCGATCTGAGCCGGGCGGACATGGACCCGTCGCGCCGGGGCGTGCTGCGCACCGGGATGTACGCCGCCGCGCTGGCGGTGCCCCGCTACCAGGACGTGGCGGGGCGGGAGGCGTCGGTACGGGCAGGGCGGACGGTGCGTATCGGCGCGGCGGACGTCGAGACCGTGCGCACCATGACGGACCGTCTGGCGGACATCCTGGACCAGGTGGGCGCCGGGCACGCCCGCCCGATGGCCGCCGCATGGCTCGCCAACAGCGCGGGACCGTACCTGCGGGCGGACGGGACGGAGCGGGTACAGCGCGAGATGCGCGCCGCCGTCGCCGATCTCGTCTACCTCACGGGGTGGATGGCGATGTACGAAGATCAACACGGCCTCGGCCAGCGCTACTACCTACGCGCCCTCGAACTGGCGGGCGCGGCCGAGGACCATGTGACCTACTGCCGCACCCTGCGCGGCATGTCGCTCCAGGCGACCCACCTAGGCCACGGGCGTCGGGGCCTGGAGCTGGCGGACGCCGCCGCCGAGGCGGCGCCCGCCGCAGGCCCGCGCCTGGTGGCATTTCTGCGCGGGCAGCAGGCCGCCGCCGCCGCGATGGTGCCGGGTGGCCGGCGCACCGCGCTGGCCCGGCTCGCCGAGGCGGAGGCCGCGCTGTCCCGGGCCGACGACCGGCGTGACGCGGTAGGCGGCTACGACCGGGCCGCCCTCGCGTTCCACGAGGGGCACGTGCGCTGGCACTTGGGCGACCATGCCGGGTCTGTCGCCGCCCTGCGTCGCTCGAACGACCACCGCGCTCCGATGGAACGGCAAGGGCGGCTGCACTGCCTCGGAGTCATCGCCGAGCGCCAGATGAGCATGCGTCACATCGGGGCCGCCTGCGCCACCTGGAACGCTTTCCTGGACGGTCACGTCACGCTGTCCTCGGCCCGGGGCGACCAGCACCTACGGACACTCCTCCGCGCTCTCCCCCCTCACCGCGGATTCGCCCCCGCGCGAGAGCTGGAGGAACGCGCGCGGCAGGTGGCTGCCGCGAAGGCCGCTTGACGGGCTGTACGGCGCTGTGGGCGCCGATCTCCCCATCCGGCGGATGCACCGGCCGAGGGGTGATCGACGCCCACAGGCGCACTCAGGGCGGTGTGCGGCTTAAGCCGGCCAGGAGCGGAAGTGGCGCGGCGCCGGTCCAGGGGCGGGGCGCGGCGGCAGAAGTGCTCGGGGGCTCGGCCCCTCCGGTGGGCGG
>NZ_JBVHNF010000035.1:0-28371 GCF_055558055.1 Streptomyces sp. NPDC025833 | reverse complement strand
GCGATCTCCCACAGCCCGTCCGGAACAATCCAACTCCACGTATCCCGCCCCATGCTGAGTCCAACGACGCCTCACCACATAGGACACGGTCTAAGAGGCCGTTCTCTTTCCGAACCTCGTGTGACGTATTGGCTGGTCAGGCATGAAGCAGCTGCTGTCGCGGCAGCCTCGGTTTGTTGCCGGTCGATGTCGTGGGGGTGGTGGATGCCGTCGATGCGGGCGGTTCTGGAAGCGCGGCAGAAGGCCGCAGCCGCGCAGGTGAAGCAACTCCAAGCCGAGTTGGAACGGGTGCGGGGCCGCTACGAAGTTCGCCAACCAGTCGGTGTTCTTCGAGAGGACCCCCGCACGTGCGCTTGATCCGTACCGCCGTTGCTGCTGCCGTCTTCGCGGCTCTGCTGTTTCCCGCTACCGCTCACGCAGCCCCGGCCGCCGGCCTCACCGGGCGCGCCCCGGGCGGGTCTGTCACCGCCCCGGTGCGTGATGCCCTGGCCCGGCTGCCGGTCGCCGTGGAGGACCGCACCGGCTACGAGCGCTCCAAGTTCAGGCACTGGATCGACGCCGACAAGGACGGCTGCAACACCCGCGCCGAGGTCCTCAAGGCGGAGGCCGTCATCGCTCCCGAGCAGGGCCCGCGCTGCCTCTTGAGCGGCGGAGAGTGGTACAGCCCCTACGACGACCGCTACATCGACGGCCCGCGCGGCCTGGACATCGACCACCTGGTCCCGCTCGCCGAGGCGTGGGACTCCGGCGCCTCGGCCTGGTCGCCGGCCGAGCGACGCGCTTACGCCAACGACCTGGGCGACGGCCGTGCGCTGATCGCGGTGTCGGCCGCGTCGAACCGGTCGAAGGCGGACCAGGATCCCACCACGTGGCTGCCGCCGACCGCAGGGTATCGCTGTCAGTACGTCACCGACTGGATCGCCGACAAGACCCGCTGGCGGCTGAGCATTGACCCCGCCGAGGAGGCCGCCCTGTCGCAGAATCTGCGCCGCTGCCCCAACGTGCCGGTCACCGTCACACTCGCCCGGTAACTCGTCCGGGGGAGGGAACATCTGCCGGGCGGGCCGTGTCATGCAGGGCGTGGGTGTGGAGGGGACAGTGTCTCCGGGTCTCACCTATCGCCTGCAGGGACGATCGTCCGGCTAGAGCCCTGCAGTGCCTTTCGCCGGGTAGGCGACCGCCCCCTTCACGACCACATGCCTGCCCGTGGCCCCGGCCGGCTTCCCAGCCGGCCGGGGCCACGCCGCGCTCCCGGTTCGGTACCGGGTGTGACGGGCACCGGCGGGGTGGCGGTGGGGTTCGTCTGCTGGAGGGTCTGGCAGTGCGCCCTCCGGCACACCGGCGCCCGGGTGAGTTGGTCACTGGCCGATCTCACCGCCGACTGCCGGCACTCGCCCACCATCACTCCCGGCCAGTAGTCGGCGGCCGACCTGAGCGCAGCCGGCGCGCCTCGGCCTGCGGACCTGGGGTCGGGGGAATGGAGGTCTCCCGTGTGTCGTTGCAGTATGAGCGGGCCGTCCTCGCGGGTGCTGCGGTCCGGGAGGAACTGCGCTCCACGGTCGCGCGGGGCCAGGCGTACGACGTCGCCCGGCACCAGCAGGCGGCGATGCCCGAGCAGCTGCTCGCGCCTGAGCCGGCCGACCCTGAGCGCGTCGACCGGGAGCCCGTTCGGCAGGAAGCGGTCGTCCTGACGGCACTGCGGGTGCTGCGGGAGTCCCGCACCGGCGTGGAGACCCTCGACCTCACAGCCGAGCGGCTGTGCCACCCCGGGTACGCTTTGGCCGGCGACGGTGGCGCATCGCGGAATACCCCCCCCGCGTCGGCGGGGAGGACCCGTCCTCCTGGCCGTCGGCGTCAACCCTGAGACCCTGAGGAACTGGGTCCGAGCGGCCGGAGCGAGCCGACCCCGGGGGCGCCGGGCGGAGGTGCCGGTCGAGCCGCCGACGCCGTTGGAGGTGGAGAACGCCGCTCTGCGGGAGAAGGTCCGTGAGCTGGAGGAGGAGCGTGAGATCCTGCGGAAGGCGGCGAAGTATTTCGCCGGGGAGACGCGCTGGTGAACCGCTTCCAGTTCGTCGCCGACTACCAGCGCCGTTACGGCGCGAAGCGGCTGTGCGCCATCCTGGGCATCACCCGCTCCAGCTTCTACTACTGCTTCTACTACTGGCGCCGGACCGCCGAGGTCCGCGCGGCCCGACAGGCAGCCGACGCCCGCCTGGCCGCCCGGATACGGGCCGTGCACCGTGAGTCGGACGGCACCTACGGCGTCCCCAGGATCACCGCCGAGCTCCGCGGGGACGGCGAGCGGGTCAACCACAAGTACATCGCGCGCGTGATGCGGAGCATCAACCTGGCGGGCGTGCGGCTGCGACGCCGGTACCGCACCACGATTACGGACCCGGCTGCGGCGAAGGCACCAGACCTGATCCGCCGCGACTTCACCGCCAGTGAACCGAACACCAAGTACGTCGGCGACATCACCTGCCTCCCCGTGGACGGCGAGAAGTTCCACTACCTGGCCACCGTCATCGACCTCGCCTGGCCGGATGGGCCATCGCGGATCACATCGACGCCCTGGCCGCCGCCGAACGCACCCGCGGCAGCCTCGCCGGAGCGGTCATGCACACCGACCACGGAGCCCAGTACACCAGCTGGGCCTTCGCCGACGCCTGCCGCAGGGCCGGCGTTCGCCAGTCCGTGAGCGCAATCGGCTCCAGAGCGGACAACGCTCTCGCCGAGTCCTTCAACGCGACGTTCAAACGTGAGACGCTGCAAGGCCGAAAGACCTGGCCCAACGAGCGCGAAGCCCACCTCGACGCATTCCGATGGCTGCACCGCTACAACACTCGGCGCCGTCACTCCAACCTCGGACACCGCAGCCCGATCGCCTACGAAACCGCATCCCGAACAGCACCAACTACGCTGATACCTGCCGCATAGCCCGTGTCCAAGATTCGGGGTCAAGGCCCTGCCGACCTGACCCGAACTCACCCCCCGCCGTTCCGGCTCCCCGGAACGGGCCACCATCCGGCTGGAGCAAGGCCGCCAAACGTCGGCGCTTTGGGAGAGGCTGATGCATACCAATAAGCTTTTGCCTAATTTGTCGGATTCGGAGAAAGTACTCGGAAACCGCCCCCAGCACGAGTAAAACCGCAGGTCATTCAGTCTGCTCCCCGCGCCCGCGGGGATGGTCCCAAGAGTGCACTGCCAATGCAACCCGCCCGAATCTGCTCCCCGCGCCCGCGGGGATGGTCCCCTCGTCAAGGGCGGCAAGGCGGACCTGGCGGCCTGCTCCCCGCGCCCGCGGGGATGGTCCCTACCCGTGGACCTACATCCCCGCCCGCACGGGCTGCTCCCCGCGCCCGCGGGGATGGTCCCTCCGACTTCCGCAGCCGCGTCGTCATCGACCGCTGCTCCCCGCGCCCGCGGGGATGGTCCCAGCCCGAGCAGCCGGACCTGACCCCGCAGCCGCTGCTCCCCGCGCCCGCGGGGATGGTCCCACCGGCAAGTTCGAGGTCCACTCGACCAAGTACTGCTCCCCGCGCCCGCGGGGATGGTCCCCAGCCGCTACAGGTGACCCTCCCGCCCGGTCTCTGCTCCCCGCGCCCGCGGGGATGGTCCCGCTCAGTTCCTGTACACGAACCGGCCGTTCGACTGCTCCCCGCGCCCGCGGGGATGGTCCCGGCCAGCCCGACGCCATGCACAAGCTCGCCGACTGCTCCCCGCGCCCGCGGGGATGGTCCCCAGGATCGGCGCGCTTGTCGCCAAGCTTGGTGCTGCTCCCCGCGCCCGCGGGGATGGTCCCAAACGACCTTCCGGTCGACGCCAACAGTCTGCCTGCTCCCCGCGCCCGCGGGGATGGTCCCGGATCGGGGAAGTCGGCGTCGCCCACGGTCCGCTGCTCCCCGCGCCCGCGGGGATGGTCCCGAGATCATGCGAGCGGCCCTGGACGCCCACAACTGCTCCCCGCGCCCGCGGGGATGGTCCCCAGCCGCACTGCTTCATGAGGCGGGCGAGTTCCTGCTCCCCGCGCCCGCGGGGATGGTCCCTACAACAGCTTCACAGTGTCGGGCATCCGCGCCTGCTCCCCGCGCCCGCGGGGATGGTCCCGGGGGCAACGAGGATGCGCTGATGCGGATCATCTGCTCCCCGCGCCCGCGGGGATGGTCCCTCCTTCATCGCGTCCGCGATCACGTCGGTGTCCTGCTCCCCGCGCCCGCGGGGATGGTCCCCCGAAGCAGGCCATGGACGCGTGGGCGGATCACTGCTCCCCGCGCCCGCGGGGATGGTCCCTCAGGAGCCCCGCACCGGTCGGTGCGGGGCTTCTGCTCCCGCGCCCGCGGGGATGGTCCCGGAGAGATCGCACTTCTCGTCCGCACAAGAGCCTGCTCCCCGCGCCCGCGGGGATGGTCCCGAGACGCCGGACGAGTACTCGGACGGCCAGGTCTGCTCCCCGCGCCCGCGGGGATGGTCCCGCGGCCACCACCTTGCAGGCCTGCCGGAAGCCCTGCTCCCCGCGCCCGCGGGGATGGTCCCCTGCTGGCGATGGGCCGCCCGTCGCACGCCGTCTGCTCCCCGCGCCCGCGGGGATGGTCCCTGCGCTGATACACCCTAATCGGCGCACCGGTGCTGCTCCCCGCGCCCGCGGGGATGGTCCCGGCAAGGTGAACGGCTACTTCGAGCCCACGGCCTGCTCCCCGCGCCCGCGGGGATGGTCCCGCCGCGCGCCAGTTGTCGCGGTCGGCCACCATCTGCTCCCCGCGCCCGCGGGGATGGTCCCCTCCACCCCTGGTGGCGGGGCAACCGCGAGATCTGCTCCCCGCGCCCGCGGGGATGGTCCCGCCCCCGTAGGCGGGGCCCGACCCGTGCGAGACTGCTCCCCGCGCCCGCGGGGATGGTCCCTCACCTTCGCCACGGCGACCGTGAAGAAGGCGCTGCTCCCCGCGCCCGCGGGAATGGTCCCGGATCGACGAGGGATTCGAGGCAGTAGGCGTCCTGCTCCCCGCGCCCGCGGGGGATGGTCCCTTCGTGAGGGTGCCACCCAGGCAGTGGTAGATCTGCTTCCCGCGCCCGCGGGGATGGTCCCGAGGTGGCGCCGGGCAAGATCCTGACGCAGGCGTGCTTCCTGCGCCCGCGGGGATGGTCCCCAAGAGGACGAGGAGGACGACCTGATCGAGGTGTGCTCCTCGTACCTGCGGGGATGGTCCCGGCAGTGAGCCGGGCGGCCCGAGCTGCCTGGAGTGTTCCCGCACTCCGCGGGGTTGGTCCCATCTCGAACACCGTTGCGGGTGGCGATACCGTCGGAGGACTGTGCCGGGCTCATCCCTCTGGGGGTCCCGGTGAGCGGTCGGTCGGCTGGTGCTGGCAGCGTCCGGCGGCGTCGTGCGGGGTGGATCGATGGGTGCAGGGGGTGTGTAGCGCGGTTGGTCAAGCATTGAGGAGAGTTTTTTCGTATTTCTCTCCGCTGTGGTCATTGTCAGCGACTGGATCGCCAGCAATCGCGACCTCTTCCCCTATTTCCCCGAGGACGTGCCGCGCACGGGGCCCGAGCGTGTCGAGGCCGCCTGGCGGGGGCTGGACCTGTCGGGCCCGTGGCGGGCCGAGATGCCGGCGGGCGACGTGCGCGAGTTGTTCGCTTCCCGGTTTGATCTGCCGCCGGACGCGCGGGTCAGGCCGGTGCAGGAAGCGGCTGTCGGTCTGGCACGGCAGATGGACGAGCCGAGGCAGATGGTGATCGAGGCGTCGATGGGGGAGGGGAAGACGGAGCCGCGCTGGCGGCGGCGGAGGTCCTCGCCGCGCGCCCGGGGGCGGGCGGGGTGTTCTTCGCGTTGCCGACGATGGCCACGGGCAATGCGATGTTCCCCCGCCTGCTGCACCGGCTGGACCGCCTGCCGGCGTCGCCGGGCACCCGCTACTCGGTGCTGCTGGGCCATTCCAAGGCTGCTCTCATGGGCAACCGGCGGTCAGCGGATCACCGCGGTCGACGTGGACGGATGCGGCAACGAGCCGTGGCGGCCGTCGAGCCGTCACCGTAACGCCGGCGTCGAACTCGTCGCTCACGCCTGGCTGCGGGGGCGGAAGAAGGCCATGCTGTCGTCGTTCGTCGCGGGCAGGGTCGATCAGTTGCTGTTCGCCGGGCTCAAGAGCCGGAACCTGGCGATGCGGCACCTGGCGGTCGCCGGGAAGGTCGTCGTCATCGACGAGGCCCACGCCTACGACACCTTTATGAGCGTCTACCTCGACCGGGTGCTGTCCTGGCTGGGCGCGTACCGGGTGCCGGTGGTGGTGCTGTCCGCGACGCTGCCCGCCGGCCGGCGCAGGGAACTGACGGCAGCGTACGCGGGCAAGGCCACCGGTGGGGCGGAGGCCTGTTTCGATGCTGTCGGCCGAGCCGGTGACTATCCGCTTCTGACGGTGGTCGAGCCCGGTGGCGCGCCGCTCCTGCGGCATCCTGCGGCCTCGGCCCGCGGCACGGACGTCGAAGTGGAGCGGCTCGACGACAGTGTGGACGTCCTGGCCGACCGGTCGGAGAAGGAACTCGTTGAGGGCGGCTGCGTGCTGGTCGTGCGCAACACCGTGCGCCGTGTCCTTGAAACCGCGGCTGTGCTGCGCCAGAGGTTCGGGCCGGCGAACGTCACCGTCGCCCATTCATGCTTCGTCGACGTCGACCGTGTCGAGAAGGACGCCTTCCTCCTGCACCGCTTCGGGCCGCCCGGCAAGGCCGATCGGCCGACGGGAGCGCATATCGTCGTGGCCAGCCAGGTCGCCGAACAATCCCTGGACGTCGACTTCGACCTCCTGGTCACCGACCTCGCCCCTATCGACCTGCTGCTGCAGCGCATGGGACACTTGCACCGGCACCTGCGCGGCGGCCGCGAGCAGACCGACCGGCCCGAGCGGCTGCGCCAGGCACGGTGTCTGGTCACCGGCGTCGACTGGAACGCTCCCGTGCCGCGGCCGGTTCCCGGCTCGCTCGCCGTGTACGGAGCGTATGCGCTGCTGCGTTCGGCCGCCGCGCTGCTGGAGCACTTCGACGGTAGCCGGCAGCGGCCGGTGCGGCTGCCGGCCGACATCAGCCCGCTGGTGCAGCGGGCCTACGCCGACGAACTCGACGTCCCGGCCGACTGGGTGCAAGTACTCAAGGACGCCCGCAGGCGCCATGACGAACACCGCGCGGACCAGGCCGAGGGCGCCGCGACGTTCCGGCTTGACGCTGCAGCCTGGCCCGGCCGGCCGTTGTTCGGCTGGGTCGCCGCCGGTGTCGGTTGACCATCCCCGCGGGTGCGGGGAGCAGAGCGTCGGCGCCGCGCAGCACCCGTGCCGGGGGGACCATCCCCGCAGGTGCGGGGAGCAGTCTTTGGTTTCAACGTTCTTCTACGGCTCGCAGGGACCATCCCCGCGGGGTGCGGGGTGCGGGGAGCAGGCCGAGGCCGAGGGCAAGATGCTTCCGCCCTGAGGACCATCCCCGCGGGTGCGGGGAGCAGACGGTCAGGCCCACGAGGGCCGCGGCGCTGATGGGACCATCCCCGCGGGTGCAGGGAGCAGGTGGCGCGCACGCGCGCCAGACAGGCGGGGCTAGGGACCATCCCCGCCGGTGCGGGGAGCAGGACGTCGCCGCGAGCAGCTTCGGCTTGAGCCGGGGACCATCCCCGCGGGTGCGGGGAGCAGCGAGGGGCGCTTGCGCAGCCTCGCGGAGCGCTGGGACCATCCCCGCGGGTGCGGGGAGCAGGACACGGACGTGGTCGCCGACAGCTTGAAAGAGGGGTCATCTCCGCGTGCGCGGAGAGCAGTCGTACTTCGGCATCGCCTTGACGACGGGGTTGGGGTCATCCCTGCGTGCGCGGGGAGCGGTCGAGGAACGCCCAGTCCATGAGGTGCGACCCGGGCCCATCCCCGCGTGAGCGGGGAGCAACCGTGGGCGTCGACCACAGCCTGTCGGCCCGCGGCGCCGTCCCCATCGGCGCGGGAGCAGCGTTCGTGCGCCCGGGTCTTCGCTCGGTCTGTGGGGCGTTGCGGAAGAGGGGTGGTCATATGCGTTCGAGTCCGGTGGTGTGGTCGTAGCGGAGTCTGCCGGTGGGGCCGCTGAGGCAGGTGCCGTCTGGGGCGAGCAGGATGACGGGCTTGTTGCGGAGTGCGGGTTGGGGGTGGGTGGGCCAGTCGGTGACGGGTTGGAGACCGCGGCGGCCGTTCCACCAGCGTGTGGGGATGGCGAGTGTGTTGGCGAGGAGGTCTTTTTGCTGGCGTCGGTAGGCGGTCACGTGCCGGCCGGGGGAGCGCTGGCCGAGGTCGGCTTTCAGTAGGCCTTGGTGGTCGTAGGTGATCGTGCTGTCCGGCTGCTGGTAGAGGATCAGGCAGTCGACGGATTCCTCTCCGAGGCGGGATACGGCTGCGATTCCGGGCACGCCTCCGCTGTCGCCGTCTCCCTGGTGGTGTCCGGATGCGAGGTCGTAGGTGGCTACGGGGGTTCGCCGTCGGCGTGTGTAGGGGCGGAACAGGCGCTCGTCGGCTTGGAGGGCCTCGTCGGCGAGCGCGTCCTGGTAGGCGGTGTGGGTGCGGTCGAGAAGTTTCTGTACCGCTCCTGCGCCTTGGACGGGGTCGCCGTAGACGCTTTCCAGGGCCCACGCGGAGTCGCGCGGAGTCTGGAGCCGTATCACCCCGTCCCTGTCACGGCGCTGCATGAGGGCATGCCAGCTGGCTGCCAGGACGTAGGGAGCGTAGACGAGGCCGTCGTAGGTGCCGGTCGGTCGCCCGGCTGCAAAGTCGGGGGGTTCCACCACCGGTAGGCCGTCGGGGTCTTGCTGCCACAGCATGGTGAGACGTGCCTTGCAGCACCAGGAGAGTCGGTGCGGGTTGTTGACGGCGTGCCGGTGGATCCGGCCGCGGAATTGTACGGCCACGTCGATGGGGCACAGGTCGGTGACGCCGTGGTCGAAGTCCAGGTCCAGGGACTGTTCGATCACTCCCGTCGCGAACACGAGCAGTCGGTCGGGCCGGTTGGGGTTGCGCCGGCCTTCGGGGCCGGGCCCGAGGAGGTCGGCGAGCCGGGTTTCGAGCAGCAGCCGGTGCCGGGGGAGCAGCATCCCGTGGAGGATGAGGATCTCGTCCGGACGCCAGCCGCTTGCGCGGGCGAGGCGGACCGCTTCCCGGTAGCGGGAGCGGCACGGGTCGACCCGCGTGCTGCGGATCACGACGCATCCGCCGTCGCGGGCCTGGTTCAACAGCCCGGCGACCAGATCCCTCTCGCCCGGGTCCTTGGTCAGTTCGATGTCCGTCGACAGCTTCGGAGTCTCGGGATCCTCGGGCAGGGGCCCACCGCGGTGGAGCCGGCCGTTTCGGTCGACCACCATGATCGGCCCGTGACTTTCGTCATCGTCGCCGGCTGTCCCGAGGCCGCGCCGCCAGGCGGCCGTCAGCTCGTTTCGGATGCTGCGGGGGAGCGTCGCCGACAACACCACCAATGACGCGCCGCCCTCCGCCAGCCACTCCACGGCGGCGCCCAGAAGGTTCTGCTGGAACAGTTCGTAGGCGTGCGCCTCGTCAATGATGACGACCTTGCACATCAGCGCTCCCAGCCGCAGTGCCCAGTGCCGTGAGCCTTGCGGGGCGAGCGCGATCTGGTCGACGGTGCCGACTCCGAACCCGGCTACCAGAGCCAGGCAGCGCCGCAGGTACCACGGGTCCAGCACCGCCAGGCCACTGGCGTCGGTGCAGGTGGACGTCTCCACCGTGCTGGACAGGTCGGTCAGCGGATCTCCCTGCGCCTGGTGTGCGTCGATCAGCTGGTGGACGAGGTCGGTGGCCTGTGCTGTGCCGTGCACGAGCGCCATGTCTCGTATCTCGCCAGGTGCCAGTACCGTCTTCAGGAACTTTTGTAGCTCCTTCGCGACCTGGTTGCCGGCCGCTCTCGTGGGCAGTGCCATGTACAGGCCGCTGTACCCGCACGTGCGCGCGAGATGGTGGGCCATCCACAGTGCCAGCCTCGTCTTGCCGGAGCCGGTGTCCGACTCCACCACGACCATGGCCTGCCCCTCGGCCGGTATCAGCCGCATGCCGTCGGCCTGGAACGAACGGGGCACCGGGGTGTCGGGCCACATCTGCTCCCACGTGATGGGCCGCGCCTGCCAGCGGGCGAGCCGCCGGGCCTGCACCCCCTGGTCGGCCTCCTGCAGGGAGGCCCGCCACCAGTCGGTGACCGGCGCGGTGTGGAGGCGGAAGCGGAAGAATTCCGTGTCGGAGGCGACCCAGTCCGCCAGATACACCAGATACAGGAAGGCGACCCGTGCCGAGGGTCGCACCGGATCGACCACCCGCGCCACGGTGCCGAGGTCGAGTCCGATCGCGCCCGCCACGGTCTGCACGAGCGTTGCGTGCACGTCCCCCCACTGGGCGACCGGCGCGGCTCCGCGGGCCCGGTCGACGCTCTCGGGGTGCGGGATGTGCCCGTGATGGCCGCCGAGCAGCATCCCCGCATCGTGCAGCCCCTCATGCCGCTCGCCGGTGCCGCCGCATTCCGTGCACGCGCACCCCAGCAGCCGGGGGAGGGCTGCGGCGGTGATGTGCTCGTGCCGGGCGTAGAAGGCGTGGGCCAGGTCGGCACCGAGAGGCAGACCCGCTGCGCGGGCCTGTTCCTCCCACGCCTTCGCCTGCGACTTCGCCCGCAAGTTTCCCCGGCCGTGCTGCCACTGCCCGAGGAAGCAGTCGGATGCTTTCCCGAGGTCGTGGAGTGCCGCCAGCAGCATCACCACCTGCCGGGCGATCGCCTCGTTCCCGGCACCGAACGCTTGTGTGAGCCGCCGGCGGATGTGCGGGGGGAGATGCCGGTCCCACAGGACTTGGGCTGTGGCGGCGACGTCCAGGAGGTGAGCGAGCAGCGGTGTCCATGACGGACCGCCGCGCCGGGCACTGTCGCCGTTCTGGTCCGTCTTGCCCCATGCCAATACCACGGTACGAAGCAATAGTTGAAGTTCGCTCACCCTCAACTCCTTTGACTGCTAACGTGCTTGGCCCCGCACACTACGGCAATCAACGATGCACATGATGAGATTCATCTGAAGGAGGTGACGTGGTTCCGTCCTGGGATCCCCGCACCCAAGCCTGCCTCCCGGCACTGACAATGGCCGGTCTGCCCAGCCGCCTCGACCTCATCGAGGCCTTCGAGAAGGCCGACGACCATCAGGGCGTGGCGGGCCGCCACCCCGGCGAGACCCTCGCCATGCTGGAGCTGCTCACAGCCGTCGCGTACGCGGCCGATGTCTACCCGGAGACGAGCGGCGAATGGCGGACCTGGGTCACCAGCCGCCGGCCGTTCACCGACGTCGCCGACTGGCTCAAACAGCAGCCCGACGAGCACTGGAACTTCTTCCACCCCGACCGGCCGCTGTTCCAGAACGCACTGCTGGCCCCCTTCATGACCCAGCACGGTGTCGGCACCTCGCAGATCGTCATGCACCACGTCGGCGACTACGTGCAGCTCTTCGACCGGCACCACCTCCACCACGGCGAGCCCCTCACCGCGGCCGACGCATTCATGGCCGTCATCACCCAGCACGTCTGCGGCAACGGCGGCCGAGGCATGATCCCCGGCAACCTTCTCGGCGCCGCCCTCAACAACCAGGCCATGTGCAGGGCCGGGCAACGCGTCCACGTCACTGCGCTCGGCCGGACCCTCGGCGACACTCTCCGCCTGAACCTGCACCCCCACGACGGCGACCCCGGCAGCTACAACTACACCTGGACCGACCGGCCCCGCCGCTCCTTCACCGCCAAGCCCACCGCCCGCATCCCCGACGGGCCGGCCGACCTGCACAGCATTCTGGGCCGGTCCATCCTCACCCGCCCCGCCCGGCTGCCCGACGGCAGCTGGGGAGTCGACCGCGTCCTCATGGGCGCCGGCGACATCGTGGACCTCACCCACGCCGGCGCCCTCCAAGGCGCCGTGATCGAGAAGAACACCCCCCTCAAGGCATCCGCCGCGCGAGCCCTGTGGCGAGAGGCCCACTCCCTGTACGCGGCCACCGCACGCCGGGAAAAAGGCATGGACCTCTACGGGCGCCTCGCCATGCTCCCCGAAGGCCACCGCGTCACCCTGTGGACCGTCGGCCTCCTCGCCAGGCCCGGCAAGCTCATCGCCTGGGTCAACGACGCCTTCCCCTACATCCCCGGCCGCGAGACCGCCCTGCGCCAGGCCTCCGAAGAAGGCTGCGCCATCGCCGAGTACGTCGCCACAGCCCTGGACGATGCCGCCTACGCCGCCTGGCGGATCGCCTACCCGAACCCGAAGCCGGCCGACAAGCAGAGCCAGCTGGCCCGCTTCAAAGCGACTGGCGAACACTTCGCCGCGACCGAACCCCTTTTCCACGAACTCCTGGACGAGGCCGCCGAAGGCACCTCCGTCCCCGAGGCCCTCACCGCCTACGCCACAGAGGTCCGCTCCAACGCCGAACGCTTCCTCACCGCCCGGCTCCGCTCCCTGCCCCCCAGCAGCCAGGGCCACCGAGCCTCCACCGAGGCCCGAGAAAAGCTCCAAGACAGCCTCAACAACCCTCGCAAAGCCCCCACATACCTGCGAAAGGAACAACCCGCATGACCCTGCCTCTCTTCGAGATCCCCCACCCCAGCCCCCCACCCGACGCCGGACAGACCACACCGGCCGCCGAACCGACTCCCGCACCGCTCCAGTACGCCACCTGGCTGGGCAGCCTCGTCCACACCCACCAGTACGGCAAGCTGGCCGACCTGCGCCGCCCGGCGACCGCCGAAAGCCCCACGCACTTCGAAGCCCGCGCTTTCGCCCCCACCGACGAGCACCGGGCCCTCTACCGTCAGGTCGGCTTCCTCTTCGCCCGCTACCACGCAGGCAAGACCAAGCCCCACTACGGCCGCGGCAGCATGGGCTCCGCGATCCGCGCCATCGGCTACGACGGAGCCCGGGGCCCCTCCAACCCCGGCGCCGAACGCCTCATGATGCGCATCCTCCCGGCCCGCCAGATCCCCTGGCGCCACCTCCAGCACGCCATCGAACGCATCCGCGCCGGCGAGACCACACCGCCCTCCTGGGCCCAGCTCGTCACCGACCTCACCCACTGGACAGACCGCGGACGCCCCACCCCTCAAGCGTGGGGCGACGCCTTCTACACCCGCCGTCGCACCACCACCCGCACGAACGGAGCCGCCACGTGACCAACAGCAAGCCCCAGTACCTGTCTCTGCACGCCCTGGAGACCTTCGCCGCCGCCCTTCCCGTCCGCGACGAGAACGGCCAGCCCAAAGCATTCGTCTACGGCGGCGCCGAACGCACCGCCATCTCCGCCCAGGCCCGCCGCCGAGCCGAACGCACCCACTCCCGCCACCGCGCCAACCGAGGCGAAGGCCCCCTCGCCTCCTACAGCAGCGGCAGGCGCACCCGCGAATGGGCCCTGTTCACCCGAGACGCCCTGGTCAAGAACCACGACTGGGACCCCGACCAGGCCATCTACGCCGCCAAGGCCGCACTCGAAGGACTCGGCCTGAAATTCGGCGACAAGGAGTCCACCGCCCTGCTCACCAAGGTGCTCTTCTACGCACCCGAAGACTCCGGTGACCGGATCGCCGATCACATCAGCACCCACGCCGACGCCTTCAACACGTGGCTGACCCAGTACACGGCCGCCAAGACAGAAGCCGCCGCCAAGGAAGAGGCCAAGAAGAACGCGAAGAAGAACGCCCGGAAGAAGACCACGACCGACGTTGACGAACCGGCCCAGCCAGCCCCCAAGGACAGCAAGGAAGACAAGGAGGAGGACGTCAAGATCCCGCCGCTGCCCAAAGATCTCCGCACCGGCATCCTCACCGCATTCGCCCCCCGAGACGCCATCGACATCACCATCTTCGGCCGGTTCCTCGCCGAGGTCGCCGAGCTGCGCACCGTGGACGGTGCCGCACAGCACTCCTGGGCCTTCACCATTGCGCCTGCCGAGCACATCGACGACTTCTACGCCGCCGCCGACGACGCCAAGCTCGAACGCCGCGAAAACGCACTCGACTTCCTCGACGCCGCCGACAACGCCGGCGCCGGCATGACCGGCTACCAGTCACTCATCTCCGGCACCTTCTACCGCCACGCCGCCCTCGACCGGCACAAGCTCCGGGTCAACCTCCGCAGTGCAGGCATGACCGAGGACAAAGCCGAAATTGCCGCACAGGCCGCCGAAGCCGAGTTCGTTCAGGCGTTCGTGGACGCCGTCCCCCGGGCCAAGGCCAACAGCACCGCATCCACCGGCACCCTCCCCAACCTCGTCCTCGTCCACGAAGGCGCCCGCCCCTACTTCTACGCCGCCGCCTTCCAGTCCCACATCGATGAAACCTCCGACGGGCCCGCCGCCCTCGCAGGCGCCAAGAGGCTCCTCGACCACCACCGCCTCATCACCACCAAGCGCACCGACGCCACCCCCGGCCGTCTCCTCACCTACGACCTCGACATCCAGGAACTGATCCACCAGCTCACCGCCGACGGCACCCTCCCCGCTAACGAGGCCGCAACCCTGGAGGAACTCACCGCATGAACAGCACTACTCCCCGCGCAGGCAGGGAAGTGGCCACGCTTCTCATCCGACTCGCAGGCCCCCTTCAAGCCTGGGGTACTTCCGGCGCGTTCGAGCGTCGCGCCACCCACATGCGACCCACTAAATCCGCAGTCATCGGCCTCATCGCAGCCGCCCTCGGCTACGACCGCGAAGACCCACTCGGCGCCCTCGCCGAACTCCGCTACGGCGTCCGCGCCGACCGCCCCGGCACCCCCTACCGCGACTATCACGTCGTCGGCGGCGGCCCCTACCCCCTACGCCCCCGCGACCTCATCACCGACCACCGCCGCGCCGCCAAGGCCACAACTCTGGAGGACGCCACGGGCGCCCACTTCGGTCAGCACCACATCGACGGCTGGTACGGAGCCCCCAAATACATCGAAGCGGACCCCGACACCGGCCACCTGCTCACCGCGGCCAAAGCCGTCCTGCGCAACCCCGCCGTCAGCGAACGCTGGTACCTCGCCGACGCGGCATTCGTCGCCGCCGTCCAACACCACGACACGACCCTCCTGAATACCATCTCCCACCACCTCGAGCACCCCCGTCGGCTTCTCTGGCTCGGCCGTAAGTCATGCCCCCCCACCGGCGACCTCTCCGGCGGCGTTCACTCCGGCACCCTCGAACACGTCCTCACCCACGCCCCCCTCCTCGAGGAAGCCGACACCCCACGCCCCTGGGCCTGGATCGACGCCCCTTCCGGCGCACCCCGCGCCGTCCCCATCGACGACCAGCCCGTCACCTTTCACCCCGAAAACCGCACCCATGCCACCCGCTGGGAAACCCGCACCCGAATCACCCCCACCCCGACCATCGAATGGACGCCCACCCCGTGAGCACACCCACGCGCTTCGTCGCCACCCAAAGTGTCCTCACCCTCGACACCCGCCACCCCGACGTCATCCGCGCTATGAACGACGTCCACGACATGCACCGCCTCGTCATGAGCGGCCACCGGGGTTGGGTGCCCGGCGGCCAAACCGACGCCCGCTCACAGATGGGCGTGCTCTCCGCCTGGACCGTCAACCTGCGTACCCAGACCCTCACCCTCATCACCCAGGCCCGCGTCACCCCCGACTGGACACCCGTTGCCCGCGCCGCGCTGCTGGAAGCACCCCATCTGATCAGCATTGACCAGACCATCAAGGCCGGCGACACCTACACCTTCCGCGCTTTCATCAACCCCATCCGCTCGGTCATGCCCACTGTCGGCCCGAAGAAGGGCCAACGCGGACGACGCATGGCCAGCACGTCCCCGCACCACGCGGCCGAGTGGTTCACACAGCGACTTCAGCCCAAAGGCGAACCACCCATCGGGCCATCCAGCATCAAACGGATCGGTGCCGACGCCGACCCGGCACGCATCACGACCACAATGCTGCCGCCACTCGTCTCCACAGCGAAAAAGGGCCTAAAAGTCGTCCGAGCCGAAGTCCGAGGCCAGCTCACCGTTACTGACCCGGCCACCTTTGCGCACACCCTCACCGAAGGACTCGGCAAAGCCCGCTCCTACGGAGTTGGCCTCCTCCTCGTACGCAAGTAACATCCCAACCGGCCGGACCCCTCGATTCCGGCCGGACACATTCTCCGCGCAAGCGAAGATCGGCCAGATGCACACGAAGACATCGACCGATTCCCCGCGCAGGCAGGGACTGCCACAGCTCAGGAGATCTTGACGAGCTCACCACAGTGGAGGGGCTTCCCGTACTCGCAGGGGATGATCCCGAGCACGGCAACGCGATCCTGCGGACGCGGAACTGCTCCCTGCGCCCGCAGGGAGGGTCCCTTATCGTCGGCTACCTGCGCCTCGAGGCCGCTGTGCTCCCCGCGCCCGCGGGGATGGTCCCTACACGGAGGCCGCCTAGACCAACTTCACGACCTGCTCCCCGCGCCCGCGGGGATGGTCCCTCCGGTTCGGGGTGCTCGCCGAGGTCGGGCATCTGCTCCCCGCGCCCGCGGGGATGGTCCCCAGGGGATCCCGTCCCACGTCATGATGCTCTCCTGCTCCCCGCGCCCGCGGGGATGGTCCCGACTGGGACGTGCAGCTCAACTGCACCCCGGCCTGCTCCCCGCGCCCGCGGGGATGGTCCCTGCACCCTGTCCCGGACCGTGCCGAGCGCCAGCTGCTTCCCGCGCCCGCGGGGATGGTCCCATCCGGCACCTCATGCGCCCGTCGGCGCCCGACTGCTCCCCGCGCCCGCGGGGATGGTCCCGACGTGGTGAGCGCCGGGATGATCGCCACGTGCTGCTCCCCGCGCCCGCGGGGATGGTCCCCACGTGCCGTCCTCGGTGCGCAGCCAGCGAATCTGCTCCCCGCGCCCGCGGGGATGGTCCCCAGCGTGGTCGGCGGCGGCCCGACTCCCGGCGCTGCTCCCCGCGCCCGCGGGGATGGTCCCACGCCTGGCCGTCCTGCTCCGGGGCAGCGGTACTGCTCCCCGCGCCCGCGGGGATGGTCCCGTCGGCCCGGTCGACGTAGACATCGCGCCGACCTGCTCCCCGCGCCCGCGGGGATGGTCTCACGCAGGCCGTGGCCGCCTTGGAGGCCGTCGGCTGCTCCCCGCGCCCGCGGGGATGGTCCCCGCCCGTGCCGGGCCTGGACGTCCAGGCCGAGCTGCTCCCCGCGCCCGCGGGGATGGTCCTCTCGCAGGCAAATGCCCGTCAACAACTCGGCCACTGCTCCCCGCGCCCGCGGGGATGGTCCCAGCTTGTCGAGATTCATGGTTCCCCCTCTCGGCTGCTCCCCGCGCCCGCGGGGATGGTCCCAGCCGCGCGGCGTCGGCGATCCGGATGGTGTCCTGCTCCCCGCGCCCGCGGGGATGGTCCCGCGTGGCCTGGCTTCCCGGCGGCCAAACTCAACTGCTCCCCGCGCCCGCGGGGATGGTCCCTACCGCCTCTGGCTCGCCGGCTCCCGCAGCGACTGCTCCCCGCGCCCGCCGGGATGGTCCCTCGGTGAGGAACCGCGCGATCTCTCCCAGGGACTGCTCCCCGCGCCCGCGGGGATGGTCCCGGCCGGGTACAGGTCGGGGAAGGCGAAGCAGGCTGCTCCCCGCGCCCGCGGGGATGGTCCCCACACCGGGGAACGGAGCCTGGCAGATGATGCCTGCTCCCCGCGCCCGCGGGGATGGTCCCCCCACCCGCCCCACCCGCCCACACCCCTTGTGCTGCTCCCCGCGCCCGCGGGGATGGTCCCCGGGCAGCACGCCACCGGTGGCGAAGTGCATCCTGCTCCCCGCGCCCGCGGGGATGGTCCCTCGTCACCCGAGCCGACGTGCGACAGACCAGGCTGCTCCCCGCGCCCGCGGGGATGGTCCCCACTGCGCGAGCCCTTGGCGGGGCTTCTGGGACTGCTCCCCGCGCCCGCGGGGATGGTCCCGGGAACGACTCACCGTCGCCTTCACTGAAGGGCTGCTCCCCGCGCCCGCGGGGATGGTCCCTCGCTGAGCACGTCGACAAAGTCCCGTTCGCTCTGCTCCCCGCGCCCGCGGGGATGGTCCCATCATGACGGTCAGCCGGACACCGGGTAGGTCCTGCTCCCCGCGCCCGCGGGGATGGTCCCCCGGACACAGAGCCCGAACGGCCGGAGGTGCCCTGCTCCCCGCGCCCGCGGGGATGGTCCCGACGCGGCGTGCGCGACGAGTTCGTCTCGGGTCTGCTCCCCGCGCCCGCGGGGATGGTCCCACGACGAAGGCGGCGCACACCCGCTGCAACGGCTGCTCCCCGCGCGGCCAATACGGCTAACAACGCTGACCCGGCCGGCGTTGGCGGCGGAGCAGTTGGTTCGTGTGCTGTGCTCTGATGCCCCGCTGGGCATTGCTTGCCCGCACGATCTGCGGGGTCAGAGACGGGACTTGCTCACCGGAACGGGGACGGAGCGGCAACAGACACCTCGACAACTGTATTGATCTTCGAGACAGCACCGAGCATGCCCGCTGATCACGCTGGCGCACCGGGGAACTCCAAGATCCCCGGCAGGAGCAAGCTAAAAGCCCCGTCACAGAACGGCCCGCGCCGAGCGCGGGCCGTGACCTGGCTACAGGGCGGGGGTGGTTCAGGGTGATACGTCGAGGATCCGGACGCCTACCCCGTCCCAGTCCTTGGGTGTGGTGGTGACCACCCGGGCGCCCTCCGGACGCTCTGGGTCCGGCTGTGCCACATGCCTGGTATGGGACCAGCCCAGGGAGCGGGACTGTCCGGATGCCGCGAGGACGGCTGCCAGGTCGAGGGGGTGGAAGGCGATCTGATCAAGCATGGCGACGTGGCCGGCCACTCCGGCACGGGACCGGTCGGCGTCCGCGAGTGCGGCCAGAGCGACGTGGACGCGCCAGGAATCCGTGGCAGCGGACTGGTGCAAGATCCGCGAGACCAGCACATTGCCCGCCCCCAGGGCCAGGAGGGCGCTCTCGTCCAGGACCACGTCCACCGCCTGGGCGGGGGTAGGGCTCATGCGGTGTCGCCGAGTCGGCGGGCCAGTTCGGCGTCCGCCGCCGAGTCCTGCTCGGGGGTCGGGGTGTAGCCCGACATCTCCCGCAGCACCGACAGGGTGCGGGCCGTGCGTTCGGCGCGCTCGCTCATCGTCGGGGTGTGCGCCGCGAAGTCGCTGACCAGCTGCGCGATGCTGGTGCCCTTCTCGGCGGCGAGGGCGGCGAGTCTGTCCCGGACGGTGTCCTCGACCTTGATCGTCGTGTGTGCCATGGAGGCAAGAATACATCAGGTATACCGATGGGGAGGAGGGGCGCGTACGTGGTGTGCGTGCTGGAGCCGCTGCACCGCGCCTGGCCCGGCGCGGCGCCGAGCACACTCTCGCAAAAGACCGTGCCGGCGTCATCGCCGCCCGCGCCCCTCGGCCGCCCGTGCCACCGGCCCCGGTGCCCTGCTCCTGGCCGCGCACCTGCTCGCCCGCCCCGCCCCCGGCGCCTTCTACGGCGCTGATGTCCGCCGGCACGCTGGAGCCCTGCTCCAGGCCGTGGCGGCGCTGCCCGCGGCCGGACGGTACCCGGCCGGGGCGGTGCGGCTGCACCGGGTGCTGATCGACGCCGGAGAGGGCCAGGCCGCCCGCTCCTGATGGGTCCGGACCGGGGCCCGGTCTGCCGCCGGGCCGACGAGGGACATCTGAGCTGCCCGGCGCGTGCCGGCTCTGGTCGTGGCGGCGTGTGCCACGGGAGGGGGGCGCCTTGTGCGCGGTGGTCAGGAAGCGTGGGCGGCCGGAGCAGGCCGTGGCGGTGGTGCGGGGACCCGGGCGCCCGGCCGGCATGGGGCGCGCGGGCGGCGGTGGAGCGGCGCAGGCTCCGCACGGTCGACGACGGCGCCGACCGGTACGTCACGAAGCCCGGGTACGGCGTACGGCGGGCGCTCGTCTTTCCAAGGGCACCGACCGCGGGTAGTGCCGACGTACGCGCGCCGCGCTCCACGCGGCCCGCGACCAGCACGCACAGCAGTAACGGCGGCACCCCGCGGCCGTCAGCCGTCGAACCCGCCCACCGCCCGGGGGCGCGCGGTGAGTTCGGCGAGAAGGCTGTCCCGTCCTGCACCAGCGGGTGCGTCCCGCGCCCGCTGGTACAGCTCCTGCGGCTCGTCGTCGGCGAGGCCGTCGGCCCGGCCGGCTTCCGCCGATGCCCGGCCTCTTCCTCGTCACGCGGCTGCCGGTCGTAGCAGTGGAGTTCGTCCTCCGTCCTCGTCCTTGATCCAATGGCGCACGCCCCGCGGCGCGCCGCGCCGGTACTCGGCCTCCTCGGCAAGCTCGTACGGGTATCCGACACTGGCCGTGGCTCGGCCCCGGTCGTCCTGCACCGGTCCGCGCCGGGCTGCCTACGCCGAGCCACCCGTGCCTGCGTCCCGGGGCGGCCACCCGCCCCGCGTCCGTCGACCGGTCCGCTGCGCCTGGCAGCCGTGCGGCGTCCTGCCCGGTGGACGTGCCGCCAACGAGCCCGCGCCCGTCCCGTCGCACCCCGGCAACGCCGTGCTCGTACCGCGCCTGCGCCGCGCGCACAGGAACAGGAACTGCGCTTGTGGGGCGGCCCGTCCCCCGAGGAACCAGCGAACCGGGATACCGGGGCGCGCTCGGCCGGACGCTACTCGGTGCGCAGCGCCGTGGCCGTACGTGCCCTGGCCGCCCAGGCTGCCGGGATCAGCGCGCCGAGTACCGCGATCACAACGCCGCCCAGCCCCAGCAGGAGTAGCTGACCTGGCTCGTACACATCGAGGACTGGCGACGGCAGACGGGTGCCCACGGCGCGCCCCATCACCGGCATGACGACACGGTGCAGCAGGTACCCCGCCGGCACGCCCAGCAGCCCGCCGAGCACGCCGATCGCAGTCACCGAGGCGAGTACGAGGCTCATGGTCTGCCGCGGCGACATGCCGATCGCCTTGCAGACGGCCAGGTCGTGGACGCGTTCGCGGGTGTCCAGGACGACGGTGTTGAGTATGCCCAGGCTGGCCACGCAGACCAGCATGAGGGTGAGCAGCACCGCCATCGCGTCCATGATGAGGATGATGCCCTTGTGATCCGCGGATGGGACGGCCATGGCGTCACCGCCCAGCGGCTGCACGAGCGCCGCGAGTTTCCGGGCGAAGTCGTCGGGCGAGACACCCTGCTTTACCTGGACGAGGAACGTACTGGGCTCAGCCGACGGGAACGTGGCCATGTCCGCGTGGATCTCCAGCTCGTTGCCGGAGGTGTCGAAGGACTCACCCACGATCCGCAGGTCGGCGCTGTCCTTCCCGTAGGCCATCCGCACCGTGTCACCGACCTTGGTGCTGGTCCGTTCAAGGAAGCGCGAGGGCACGACGACCTGCCCCTTTCCTGTGATCCAGTGCCCGGCGAGCATCTCTTGACTGCCGGAGCCCGAATCTCCCTCGTACAGGGCGGCTTGGATGGACCCGGATACCCCGGTGACGGCGACCTCGGTGTGGAGCTTGCCGTAGTACGACTTCAGCCCCGCTTCGGACTCGAGGACAGCCCGCACCTTCGCCGGGTCTGCGGCCTTGGGCCTGGACGCGCCGTTGCCGACGGGCGACGGGATCACCGCACTGCCCCCCACCGGCGGCGGAGGAGGAGCGACGTTGTCCAGCCTGGCCGTCGTGACCGTGACCGCAGCGCGGCTCTCGGGATCCTGCGAGACGCCGACCGCACTCAGGGACGAGGTCAGCCCCACGGCGAAGGTCACCGCGATCGTGCCGGATGCCACTGCGAACAGCATCGCCAGGGCACGGACCGGATGCGTGAAGGGGGCGGCGAGGCCGTAGGTCACCGGCCGCGGCATTGGTAGTCGTCCCGTCGCCCGGTGCGCCCACTGCCCGCGTCCCGTGCGCGGCGCCCGGCCGACCGCGATGGCCTCGACCGTGCGCAGCCGTCCGGCGCGCAGCGCCGGAATCAGCGCCGCGAGCCCCACGACGAGCAGTGCGGCGGCCGGCACCGCGACATCCACCCACCAGGCCACCGAGAGCGCGGCGGTGCCGTACAGTGACGCCGTGTCCGCCAGCAACGGCACCGCCAGCAGGTTGCCCAGCACGACGCCCACGGCGATGCCGGCACCCGCCGGAATCAGCGCCTGGGCCACGTAGGCACGGACGACCTCGCGCGGAGTGAAGCCGATGGCCTTGAGAATGCCGATCCTGCGCAGACTGGTGCCGACCGCCCCGCTGATCACACTGCTGACGATCACCACCGACATCACGAGGCCGAGCACACCGAAAGCCATCACAAACGGGACGGTCGCCGCCGCACCCTGATCCGCGGCGCGCTTGGTGTCCAGCCAAGACTGCGTACCCAACAGCGCCCCGGGCGCCACGGACGCAGCGATCTTCGCCCGGTCGGCGAGGATCTGCCCCTGCGTGCCCGCAGAATCGAAGCGGTACAGCATCTGACTTGTCACCGGGTTGTCCGGGGCCGCCAGCGCGTCGACCTGCGCAGCCGTCGCCCAGGCGTCGGCAGATCCTCCGGCCGACACGGCGAAGCCGACGACCGAAAGAGTGGGGACGCCGGCGGTGTCTGACGCCTCGAGGACGGAGCCGATCTCGACGGAGGGTCCCTCGAAAGACGCGCTGAGCACGATCTCTCCCGGCTTCCGTGCCCACCGGCCCGACTTCGATTCCACCCGGTCCACGTCGGCGTCCGGGCCGGACCGCCCGACCAGGGTCAACGTCGGCAGGCGAAAGCCCGTCCGGTCCACCGGGCGGAACGCTATGGACGGGTACGGCCCCGCGCTCGCGGTGACACCAGTCAGCTTCCCAGTCTCAGCCAGTTGGCCCGCACTCGCCCTGGCCGCATCGTACTGGGCGGCGATGTGTGCGCCCTGCTGCTTCTCGAATGCGCGATCGAAAGGTGCAGCCGCAGCGATCATCAGCGACCCGGCGACCACGGCCGAGGCAACGGCCATCATCGTGGCCACGGCGATCACTACCGTCTGCACCCGCCGTCGACCCAACCCGGAGCGTACGACCCGACCGAGCACGCCGGTACCGAACAGGCTCACCTGACGGCCTGCGCAGACGTATCAAGAGCCACATGACCGTCGACCAGGTGGATCGTGCGACTCGCGCACTCCTGCGCCAGCGTCAGGTCATGCGTCACCAGCACGATGGTCTGTCCGGCGCGGTTCAGATCCACCAGCAGATCGCGGACGTCATGACCCGAGGCGGTGTCGAGCGCACCGGTGGGCTCGTCGGCGAGCAGCAGAGCGGGCCGGTTGACCAACGCACGGGCGACCGCGACCCGCTGGCGTTCGCCTCCGGACAGCCGGCCCGGGTAGCTGCGGGCATGCTTGTGGATGCCCAGCACCTCCATGAGCTCAGCCGCGCGGGCCGCGGCCGCGCGCCGACCGGTCCCGGTCAGCTGGGCCGGGAGCTGGATGTTGTCGGCGACGGTGAGGTCGTCGAGAAGATTGAAGAACTGGAACGCCATGCCGATGTACTCGCGGCGGAACTTGGCGAGGGCGTGCTCGCTCAACCGGTCGATCCGTCGCCCGGCCACGGTCACGGTACCGTCGCTCGGCCTGTCCAGGCCGGCGACGAGGTTCAGCAGCGTGGACTTGCCGCTCCCGGAAGGGCCCGTCACGGCAAGGGCCTCACCCTTGGCGACGCTGAGCGTGAGCGGTCCGAGCGCTGGCGCGCCAGCGCTGCGATAGCGCTTCGCCACATCCTTCAGTTCGATCACTTGACGCATACGAGTTGTCCGTCCTCACGGTCGCGGGAGACACATGCCAGTGCCGGCCCTGCGAACTTAGACAGGCCGCGTGTGGGGAGCGTCGGCCGCGGAACCGACATCAGGCCCGCCCCGCGGAGGACCCGGCCACGCGGAGTCATCCGTGAGAAGCCCCAAGGTCATCCGTGAGGAGTAGGCCTGGGGGAGGGCATGCTCCCCTCGAGCAGGCGGATGCGGGCCGGGCGGCGAGGCCAGCACAATGCACGGATGGTGAGGGAAGACTGGCGCAGCCGGCATCGACAGCTCGTCGACGCGCTGCGCCCGGACGCGAAGGCGGCCCCGCTGTCCCGGCGAGCGGTGCGTACCGACGTGGTGCTGGCGGTCCTACTGACCGTCTTCGCCCTGATCGTGGCGGTGCGCTATCCCGGTCAGGGGCAGGTGGACGTCAACCCCCCTGCGGCGGACGCCGGGACAGGGGTTCCGGTTCCGCCCTCTCCGCCCAGCCCAGATCAGGTGCCCGTTACGGAAGGACGCTCGCCCGTGCCCTGGGCTCTGGTCGTCCTGTCGACGCTGCCGCTGGCAGCCCGGCGCCGATATCCGCTCACGGTGTTCGTGGTGGTGCTGGGCGCGGCACTGGCCATCGGGAGTTCCGCATCCTGGATCACTGTCCTGGCCTGTGTTTTCGGTGCCTACTGCGCCGTCGTGCACAGCCGTTACCGGGCGGCGGCGATCGCCGTCCTGGTGATCGCCGCCGTGCTGTCCGGTTTCGCTTTCCGCAACGCAAAACCCGTGCTCCCCGGGTGGTCCAGTCCGGGATTCGTGCTCCTGGTGGCAGGGATGCTGGCCAGCCTTGTCCGCTTTCTGCAACTGCGCCTGGAGTCCAGCCGGGACCGGGTGGCAGAACTGCAGGCCGCTCAGGAGCATGCCATGCGCCGCGCCGTCGCGGAGGAGCGTGCCCGTATCGCCGCCGAACTGCACGATGTCGTGACCCACAATGTGAGCGTGATGGTGATCCTGGCGGGCGCGGCCCGCAAAGTGATGGACACGGCGCCCGAACAGTCGAAGGAGGCGCTGCTGGCCGTCGAGGCCGGCGGCCGGGCCGCGATGGCCGAACTCCGCCACGCGATGGATCTGTTGGCCGCCCCGGACCACGAGAAACCTGACGGCCTGGAACCCCAGCCGGGACTCGCACAACTCGACGCGCTCGTCGCACGCGTACGCGCCGCCGGTACACCCGTGAGCGTCGAGGTGTCGCTGCCGCCGGACCTGCCACCGGGGATGGACCTGGCGGCATACCGCCTCGTACAGGAAGCGCTGACCAACACGATCAAACATGCGCGCGGCGCGCAGGCGTCCGTCGCGATCAATTACACCAGCGACTGTCTGAAGATCGAGGTCACGGACACCGGTGGCGCCGAGGACGCTCCGCCGGTGCAGAGCAACGGCCGTGGCTACATCGGGCTGCGCGAACGGCTGGCCGTCTACGAAGGCGAGCTGACGGCCGGACCGACACCATCAGGCGGCTACCGGGTGACAGCCCTCATCCCACGGAACGTGCAATGACCGCGGACCGGCCACCTCTGCGCGCCGTCATCGCCGACGACCAAGCCCTCGTACGCACCGGCTTCAAAATGATCTTGACAGCGGACGGCATCGAAGTGACAGCCGAGGCCGCCGACGGGGCCGCAGCCGTCGCAGCGGTTCGCCGTACACGGCCCGACATCGTCCTCATGGACATCCGGATGCCGCAGATGGACGGCATCGAGGCCACCAGGCGCATCCTCGACGAAGCCGACCCGGCCGGAACGCGGGTCATCATCCTCACCACCTACGACCTCGACCACTACGTCTACGCCGCACTCACGGCCGGCGCCAGCGGCTTCCTGCTCAAGGACGTCACCCCCGAACATCTGGTCTCCGCCTTACGCCTGGTGCAGACCGGCGACGCCCTCCTTGCACCCACGATCACCCGCAGGCTGATCGAGCGCTTCGCCCGCCGGGACGAACCGCGGACCATCGCCCCGCACCGCGATCTGTCCAGTCTGACCCCACGCGAACTCGAAGTGCTCCGTCTGCTCGCGACCGGCCTCAACAACGCCGAACTCGCCACCCGGCTATTTCTTAGCCCGACCACGGTCAAGAGCCACGTCAGCCGCATTCTGTCGAAGCTGAACCTGCGCGACCGCGTCCAAGCCGTCGTCTTCGCCTACGAGATCGGGCTCATCGCTCCGGGCGGGGCGCCCGGATGACCTAATCGGGCACCGTTCGTCTGTGCATGTAATGCGCAGGTCTCAGGTTTGTTCTCGCTGTCGCCTGTGAGCTTCGGCAAGGCTCTGAACTGCTGTTCTGGTGCAGTTCAGCCCTTCGGTCGCCGCGTAGTCACTTGCTCCGGTGGTCAGCCGGTGGACGAGCGTGCTTGACGCTGCGGCCGGGAAAACGCTTTCCGAATGGATGGGAGGCTCCGGGTGCCCGCGGAGGGGCAGCCGGCCGGAGGCCTTTCTGCGCTGGCCCGACATCTGGAAGAAGCCTCCGAGTAACAGTTGTCTGTCGCTGCTCAACCGCCAGCCTGTTGGTCGCCTTCGGCCGTCATGTCGAAGCGTGCGCCTCAGACCGCGCGGGCCCTTCCGGGAGCGGCAAGTCCACGCTGCTGAACCTCGTCGCCGGCCTGGACAGGCCCCTGCCGAGAGTTCAGCAGGGGCCCACGGTGTCGAGAGCTGCGGACGGCCGGTGCCTGTCTTCGGTGAGCGGCATGTCGGCCGACATCGGCTATCTGCCGGTCTGACGGCCCGGCCTCACTTCAGATGTCGAGTGAAGAACTGGGCCGCGGCGTCCCCTGCGAACTGCGGGACGCCGGTGTGCCCGCCCATATTGGCGTGCAGCGTCTTCTCCTTGGAGCCGAACGCGTCGAACAGGTCCAGGGCCGCCTGCCGGTCGTTCCCCTCGTCGTCCCACTGCAGCAGGACATGCAGCGGAATGGTGACCTGCCGGGCCTCCTCGAACATCGCGCGAGGCACGAAACTCCCGGCGAACAGAACAGCAGCCGAGATGCGCGGCTCGACCACTGCCAGCCGGGTCCCGATGGAGATCACGCCCCCCGAATACCCGACCGGGCCGCCGATCTGGGGCAGCGTCAGGAGGGTGTCCAGGGCGGCCTGCCACTCCGGGACCGCCTTGTCGACCAGGGGGAGGATGAGGGCGTCGATGATCTCGTCGCTGACCGGCTCGCCGGCCTCCATCGCCCGGCGCAGGTCGGCGAGGGCCTGCTCGGCGCCGGGCAGGCGGGGCCGGTCGCCGTTTCCGGGGAGCTCGATGGCGGCCGTGGCGAAGCCGTCCGCCGCAGCGTGCCGGGCTCGGGCCACCAGTCGGGGATACGCCCTGCGCAACCCGACAGGAGGGGGCTGAGCAGGATCAGCGGCGCCGGTGCGGAGGTGGATGCGGAGTCGGGCGTCCACAGGATGCCAGGGATCTCGCCGAGGGTGAACTCGCGCTCGAGGATGCCGTCGTCGAGGCGTTGCTCGGAAGTGAAATGCATGGTCGTGCCTTTCGGGAGTGCACTGGACGGCGCTCCCGGACGACCTGCCTACCGCCCGACCGTGACCCCGGAGGGGAGCACCCACGTCGATACTGCGTTCACGGGTACCACCTCCTCGATCTCTCGCACGGCCTCCGGAGAACGTAGCAGTTGCCGCCCCCGTCTTCCAACGGGTTCTTGCGGAGTCTCAGTGGCACCGCCGCAGTGCCCCACTCGGGAGGCGGGGCGCACTGGCGCTGTGGCTTCTCATGAACATCGAACACGACGCACCGCCGACGCCTCCCAAACTCGTTTACAGGTGCTGTCGCTTCTCGTGAACAAAGCCAGACGACTGCACCCGGACGCGACGGGCTCAGCCCCTGTCACGACCTGCGTGGCCGTCCTCGTCAGGACTTTCGGGCTGGCCGCCGAGCAGCCAGAGGCGCGCCCGCCTCCGCAGCCACGCGGCCAGCGCCCGCACACGGGCACGCACCCACTCCGAGCTGGCCCGCACCGCACTCCGCCACCAGGACAGGGCGGGCAGCACGAAGAACAAGAAACCAAACCCGCGGAGGAACCCGGACGCGGGGAAGTGCAAGACAGCGAAGAACCAGGAGAACAAGACGACCTCATGAGGAAGAGCGGGCACTCAGCGCGCCGCACCCTGCCTTCGCAAGGTCACGCGGCCACAGCGCTCGCGGTGGGCTCGGTCCGGTGCAGAAACCGGACAGCACCCGGCGCACGCGGCACCCGCGGTGTCGTCAACCCCATCACCCCGCACGGCGAGCTCGCCGTGCGCACAATCCGTGCCCGACGCGGGTACCGGGCGCTGTGCAGGAGCTGCTCGAGAGCGCAGTGCAGGAGCGCCAACAGCGCCTCGAGCGTGGCAGCTTGCTCGCGCAGAGCATGCACATAGGCGGCAAGGCCGAGGTCGCGACTGACCTGTGAGGCAAACTTCACGGCCGAGAGGGGATGAGCCGGCGTACCGCCGCACCCCGACTCCGCCATCGCAAACAGTCGGCCCAGTTCCTCACGGACCCAGTCCAGCGCAGTCTCGGCGAACCGCTTAGACCGTGTCCTATGTGGTGAGGCGTCGTTGGACTCAGCATGGGGCGGGATACGTGGAGTTGGATTGTTCCGGACGGGCTGTGGGAGATCGC
>NZ_JBVHNF010000034.1:0-30210 GCF_055558055.1 Streptomyces sp. NPDC025833 | reverse complement strand
CGGCCGCCCATCAACAGGGCGAGCCGGTCGGTCATCAGACCCAGCTGCGAGGTGCTGTGGTCCAGACGCAGCAGGTCGCCGAAGACCTCCTCGCCGTGCCGTTCCTGCATCTCGCGCAGATCGGCGAGCATGCTGACCGTCTTGGCCTGGACCCGGCTGAGGGCCTTGGCGGACGCGGCCTGCGCGGCGGCGGAACGCCGCTCACTGTGAGCCAGTTCGCGGACGAAGCGTTCGGCCGACGACCGCAGCAGCACGTTCTGCGGCCAGTCGAACCTGGCGAGCACCGTATCGGCGGAACTGCCCTCCCGCAGCAGGGCGACGGCGGCGGGGAGCGTTTCCTCCGTCACGTGCCTCAGCTCGGCCGTGTCCCGTTCCAGCCCGGCGCGCACAGCTTCGAGTCCGGACTCCGCGGCGAGGGAGCGTCCGATCGATGCGGACAGCTCGGTGCCGTAGACGCGCAGCAACCGTTGCAGGTGCGGGTCGGAAGGGAGGGTGATCGTCGACAGCACCTCTTCGACGCCGGTGCCCTTGCGTACCCGCTCGGTGACGTCCGGCAGAATCACGTCGACGAGCCGGGACGTCTCGGCAGCCTGATGCCGAAACGCGTTCCTGGCCTGCTCGAGTTCACTGCCCTGCGCGGCGGCGCGCCGGTGAGCCCGGCCTACCAGGACCGAGGCCCGGCTGACCACCACCGCGATGCAGATCCAGGCGACGGCCACTACGCCCCACACCCAGCGCCGGCCGTCCTCGGGAGCGAGAACGGCCGCGGTAGCGGCGCCCGCGGCGGTGACGGCCAGGATCGCGAACAGCGAGACGGGCGCCGCCCCTTCCGCGCTTCGGCGCTGGCGGCGGCGGCGAGCTGACATAGACATTCCGCGGTCCCTCGGTCCGTGCATACGGGGCTGGGTGGACGACTGAGCATCACCGATGCCAGGGAAGAGCGGCCGAACGAAGGACGGCGACCCTTCCGGTTGTGGATCGCCGCTCATGCTAGTCACCGACCGGAGCGCGGATGACCGGGCGATGCGTTCGTTCCCCCACGAATTCGTTTCGTCGGAAAACAATCATCACCGCACGCTTTTATGGTAGGGAAGATCAGGCTTACGAAGCTGTCCTGCGAGGGAAGCGAAGGCGGACATTCACGCTCTTGCTCTGCGGTACGTCACACCGTGCGCCGCGTCATGAGAACCAGGAGCGTACAGATCCCGCCAATCACCGGTCGACTTGCGCGTGTTCGGCCAGGAGAGACCACCTCAGTCCCGGGCGAAGCGGCCCCTTACCACGGTTGGGCTCGGCCCCGGGTGGCCGGTGGACGAAAGCCACCGCACGCCGGAAATTCGAAGGCGCGCTGTGGTAGTGGCAGTACGCCGCAGGCGCCGGCAGCGCCACCGCCGCCTACCGCCTGCACCTGTTCCACCAACGCCGCAGCGAACTCAGGGATGCCGGCCACTGGCTGGGCCAAGCCCTCGACCTGGACTTCGACATCCCCTTCGCCCACCGCAACACCCGCCCGCACCAGCCGCGGCCTTCCTGGGCAGACGCCCTGCGTGAAGCCGCGGAATGCCTCAAAGCCGACAAGGAATGCGGGGAGTTCTACCCCCCGACCAGCGGCTGGCCGATCAGATCGAAGAACTCGCCGCCACCTGCTGACGGACCGGACTCGGCCCCTCCCGCCCACCGGAGGGGCCGAGCCCCCGAGCACTTCTGCCGCCGCGCCCCGCCCCTGGACCGGCGCCGCGCCACTTCCGCTCCTGGCCGGCTTAAGACCGTGTCCTATGTGGTGAGGCGGACAAGGCGCTTGTAGCAGCAGAGGGCGGCGGCGAGTCCGAGAAAGGCCAGGTAGTTGCGGGGATCGCGCTCGTAGCGGGGGCTGAGTCTGCGGTAGCCGGAGAGCCAGGACATGGTGCGCTCGATGACCCAGCGGCGGCGCCCTAATCGCTTGCTGGACTCGATGCCTTTTCGGGCGATGCGTACTCCGATGCGCTTGCCTCGTAGCCATCGGCGCAGGTCAGCGCGGTCGTAGGCCTTGTCCGCATGCAGGCGCTGGGGCTTGAAGTGCCGGCCGCGGTGGGGGTCGTGTCTCGTTTGGTGACCCTCGACCATGGGCTTCAGCCCTTCGCTGTCATGGGTGTTGCCGGCCGAGACGCCGACGACGAGGGGCAGGCCGTTCGCATCGGACAGGACGTGCATCTTGGAACCCGGCTTGCCCCGGTCCACGGGACTCGGACCTGTGAGTTCGCCCCCTTTTTAGCGCGGACGTGGGCGGTGTCGAGGACGACGCGGGTGACGTCGAGGAGGCCGACGTCGTCGAGCTGGTGCAGCACGGCCTCGTGCAGCCGGCCCCAGACACCGGCTCTCGACCAGATCAGGAACCGCCGGTGGGCGGTCGACTTCGATATCCCGAAGCAGGGTGGCAACGCCCGCCAGGCGCAGCCGGACACCAGGACGTAGATGATGGCGGCGAACAGCGTCTCATCAGGGGTGTCTTGCGTTCCGCCGCCCTGCGGCCGCACCTTCGACGGCGGGATCAGCGGCTTCGCGATCTCCCACAACCCGTCCGGAACAATCCAACTCCACGTACCCCGCCCCATGAACGGACCAACGACGCCTCACCACATAGGACACGGTCTTAAGGCGCCGAGCCGTGCCTCCGGCCCGCGGCCGACCGCTTCTTCGCAGAAGGGGACGCGGGGGTGGGTGGGCTGCGTCGGGGTGGCGAAGCGCGGTGAGCCACCGGTGGCCGGGGCTCGTGTAGGCGGATGGTGAGCTGGCCGTCGGGTGGGCGAGACGGGCGGTGCGGGCCGGGGCGCGGTGCGGCCACCCGGCCGCGCGTCTGCCCGATACGGCACGAACGCGGCGAGGACCTCGCCCAGCCCGGCGACACCCGCACTTACCGGCAATGGCTGCGCATCCCCGGAGACAACCTCGCCGCAGACCGGCTCGACCTGTTGCGGACGATCGGCCGCGCACCCGTCAGCGCCTGACCCGCCCCCGGTACGCGGGCCGCGGCCATCCCGACACCGCAGCCCCCGGCGCCGCCCCACCCCGCCGCCGGGCAACCGGTACCGCCCCAGCCTCTTCACGCGAACAGCCGGCCCGTGCGCGGGTCGGCCAACCGGCCTGCGCACGCTGCCGCAGCCGACGGCACTCCGCAACACCCCCGGTGCCCCACCGCCCGGTACCCGGCCCTGCAGCGAACCGCCCGCTGCACCGAACGCGCGTCCTCCGGCGAACATGCACGCGTCCCGACACCCGACCGTCCTCCGCCATCCGGCCGAGGAAGACGTCGGCCAGTCGCTGGGCGTTCGTCGATGCTGCGGACGAACAGATCGCCTCGGCGGGCGGGGTCCGCGGGTTGTTCGGCAGTGGTCAGGGTCTCCTTACGCGCGGGCGGTGATGCGCTCGCCGAGTTCGGTGGCGGCCGGGCTGTCGGCGATCCTGGGGAGGCGGGCGGCGATGTTGGTCAGGCCGTCGTGGATCCTTACGGACTGCACGCCGTCGGCGCAGTCGAGGAATTCGCTCCAGGTGGCCAGGGCGGTCTCGGTGTTGCCGCGTTTGAGCTGGACGTGGCCGAGGTCGGCGAGCACGATCGCCCGGGTGCGTTTGCGGTCGAGGCCGTGGATGTCGAGGGCGAGGTGGAGGTGTTCCTCGGCGGCGGCGAGGTCGCCGACCTTGGCGTGGATCATGCCGGACTCGTGCGCCCACCGGCCGTGGCTGTAGTGGGACGCCCAGGACTGCCCGGGCGGGGCGGGGGCGTGCTCGATGGCTGCCTGGGCAGAGGCGAGGAGTTTCGCGGCGGTGGTGTGGTCGCCGTCGGCGGCTGCCGCGCGGGCGTAGGTGTTGCGGTAGTAAGCGAGCGCCTTGGGGTTGGTCAGTTTCCGTCCGCGCTGCTCGCACGCCTCGGCGAGCCGTACGGCGGTGGGGATGTGGCCGAGGTCGATGGCCTGGTCGGCGAGTCCGCGCAGGGCGGTGGCGGCGAGTTCGTTCTCGCCGGCCTCGGCGGCGAGCCGGTAGCTGTGCAGGTGGTACTTCTGGCTCAGGCCCTGGTGGCCCTCGTCGCGGGCCATCCAGCCGATCAGGTGCACCAGCTCGCTGGTCGCGGCGAACAGCTCCCGGCCGGTCTTGTCGGTGTAGCGGCCGTCCAGCCACCGCTTCACGTCCACCGTCAGATACCGCACGGCCAGGTGGCGTGCGTGACCGCCGCCGAGCTCGGAGGCGGCGTCGCCGAGGGTGGTGGTCATCGTGCGGACCGCGGCGACCTCGCCCGAGCCGACCGCGACGGGGCCGGGCCGGTTCGCGCGGCGGGTGACGGCCTCGGCGTCGGGCAGGTCGAGCGCGGCCAGGCCGACCGCGGCGGATGCCGCGAGGAACTGTCGTCGGTCCACGTCGCTGCCTCCCAGGAGCATGACCGAGGTCACGGTATCGGCGAACTGGCCCCATTGTCCTCGGACAGATCGATACCCAGGACCTGTTCGATGAACGGCAGCCACACCCGGGGAACCCGTAACCCCTTCTCCCACCGGTAGACCTGCTGCCGGTCGCAGAACCCCGTCTTCCCCCAGCGCGCCACCGACAGCTCGTCCGCGAGCTTCTCCTGGCTGCATCTGGGCCGCCGTGCTTCACGTGCGGCGCGGATGCGCTCTGCGATGGTCATGTCCGGCCCGATCGTCCGTCGTGCTGGTTCACAACTGGCCTACAGATGGCAGACATTCTGGCATCTGCCCACAACTCGTGTCTGCGCATTGACTGCTGGTCACCAGGCCCGGTGACACAGACAGCCGGGCAGCGAGCGGAAGGAAGTCCGCCATGGGTGAGAACCCCACCCCCCTCTACCAGGCCCCCCTCTACCAGGCCCCCGTCGTCCTCGACGCCGGCGCCGTCGCCACGGTGACGCTGGGCACCAACAACTTCGACACCGCCGACGACACCGAGTACAAGAACGTCTGACCCGCGAACGCCGGGGCCCCGCAGGGAACCTCGGCAAGGAGGCGCCGGGCCTGCTCGTTCCCGTGCCGGGGCACGAGGGCGGGCGGCGGCCCGGTGCCTTCGCCTCGTCATACACGCCGGTGAAGAAGCAGGAGGGACAGGCGATGAGGTGGAGCGCGGGGTGGTCAGGAGCCGCCGGGCCCACGATGCGGCCCGCCGGGGGCCGGGCGGTGCCCGGCCTGGACTGCACGTGGACGTGCGGGTGGCCCACGGCCCGGATCAGCGCGGTGAGCGACGGGAAGGCGGCGCTGGCGGTGATCGGTGAGTGCGGCGCCGACGAGGCCCGGCTGCGCGACGCGCTGCCGGTCGTACGGGCGAAGGACTGGCGGGCGCTGACCCGCTGGCCCGGCTCCTACCTCGTGATCGCCCGCAGCGGCGAGATGCTGGCGGTCATCGGGGACCTGGCCGGGCAGCACCCGGTGTACTACCGGACCGACGCGGCCGGCATGTGGTGGTCGAGTGCCGCGTCCTCGCTCGCGGCGCTGGACGGCGCCCCCATCGACGTGACCGCGCTCGCAGCCCATCTCGCCTTCGGGCAGCCCGATGTACTCGCCGGCCGGAGCCTGTTCCGCGACGTGCGCCGGGTGCTGGCGGCCACGTGCTGCCGCTCGACTGCGACAAGGCGGCGGTGCAGCGGTACGAGCCGGTCTCCTACCCGCGGGTGCACCTTCGCGAGCAGGCCCCGGTGGTGCAGGCCGCGCTCGCCGAAGCGGTCGCAAGCCGGATCGACGGCCGTCCGGTCAGCGCGGACCTGGCCGGGCTGGACTCACCACACTCGCGTGCCTGGCCGCCCAGCGGGGCCCGGTGACCGCGGTGACGTTCGCCGACGAACGCCTGCGCGACGACGACCTCGCGTTCGCGGCCCGCACCGCGGCCACCGTGCCGAACCTGGCCCACCATACGGTCCCCGGAACCGCGAGGAGCGTGTACTACGCCGGTCTGGAGGATCTGTCCGCCGTGCCGGTGACCGACGCCCCGAACGCGTACGTGGTCACCGCCTCCATCAAGCGAGCCGTCCTGGACACGGTCACCGAGAACACTCCGGGCCGGGGCGTGCACTTCATCGGCGCGGCCGGCGACGCCGTCCTGTCAGCTCCCTCCGCCTACGACGCGCAGACGTACGTAACGGCGGCCGCCGGCGGACACAGGGAAGGACCAGGCGTGCGCGGGTGAGGGGCTCGAGGTCGCCGTAGAGGGCGGCGTGCAGGGCGGCGGCCAGTTCGCGGGCCCGGTGCTCGGTCTCTACGTCGTACAGCACGAAGTAGACCGGGCCGGCGGAGGAGTCGGAGCGGATCTCCCGTGCGCGGATCGGGCGGATGACGGCGGCGCGGATCGCGTCGTACGCGTCGTCGGCGACGGTGTGGTCCGGGTCGGCGGTGAGCGCGTCGGCCTTCACGGTCCAGCGCCGGCCCTGGTTCTCGACGGCGACGAATGCCGCGTGCTGTTGCTTGGCCTGCCGGTAGGCGTCGTTGAAGGCGTCGACGGCGGTGGCGTCGGGGACCTGGTCGGCGGGGCACGGCGGGCAGCGGCTGCATGAGGGCATCGTCTCAGCAGAGGCGGAGGTGCTGCCGTTGTTGACGACGATCGTGTCCTTGCTGGCACGGTGGCGTTGAAACGTCTGACACGTGTACTGGTCTGGACCCCCACGTCGGGCCGGTGCAGTCCGCGGCCCCCGATTCCGCGCTCTGGCGTCGGGGCCGCGTCAACGGCTCGGCGGTTCCCCTTCCCGGACCGTGACCGGCAGCCCTGGTCTCCCCCTCGGGACCAGGGCTTCGTTCTGCTGCCGGGGTGGTGTTCCGTACGGCCTGGCCGGGGTGGTGGACTGGTGGGGCTGCCGGACCGGGGCCCAACCACGGTGACGGTCCGGCAGCCCGGGGAGCGCGGCGCCGTACAGCGCCGGCGGCCTCCTTGGGGGTGCGGTGCGGGTGGCGGTGGGGGCCGTGCCCGCACCGCGCGGTCAGCGCCCAGGCCAGGGGTAGCGGCGGGCGAGGATCGTCCACTCCTCATCCGGCCGGCCGGGCACGGCCCGGCCAGCGCTGGCCCACCGGGCGGCGAGCGCGGTGAAAATCGGCTCCAGTTCGGGGCGCGGAACCGTTTCACTGCCGCTGCGCTGCACGCCGATGAGCGGCGTGAGCCGCATCGTCGTGGTCACGCCTTCTTCAACGCCGTCAGGGCCATCCGGGTCACCCACGCGCTTGGCCGACTTCGCGGAGGGCGGCGCGGGCCTGCTCATCGGTGAGGAGCAGGTTGAACTCGTGGAAGGCGACGTCCAGGACCGCGTCGGGGGTCGGCTGCTCGCCCTCGGGCACGCGGCGGACGGCGGGCTGGACGGCGCCACGAGCCACGATGGCTTCGCGCTCCGCGTCGTCGAGGGTGTCGTCGGTGAGCGCAGCCAGGACCTGCCGCCACAGAGTCACTGATCGCTCCCGTTCCGGCAGCGGACGCTGCTGTGGCGAGCGCGGGGGTGGCGCCGTGGTCCTTGGTGCGGTGCGGCGGCAGCACAATCACGTCGGTCACCTTATGCGGCAGAGGGTCGGACAGGGAGTGGATGGCGCCGGGCGTCGGCGCGGTCATGTGGCCTGCCCGAGGGACTGGGCGAGGTTCTGCGGGGCGATCCAGCCGCCGACCCAGTACCGGCGAGGCAGGGTCAACGGCATCGCGCCGGGTCCTCGAAGTGCGCCGAGTCGGGCTTCACGCCCCGCGTCCAGCGGGCAAAGTGCTTCTCCTCGCCCGCCTTACGGTCAAGCTTGCGGCCGGTGACGTACAGGCTGGTGACCTGCCGGCCGGTGTCGTAGTCGAAGCGGACCTCGCGGGCGGCCCGGTAGACGCCGTAGCTGGTGATGTCGTGCACGGACATCCGTCCGGCCCGGCCGAAGACCAGGGCGGGCTCCAGGTGCTCGAAGAACACCCAGGTCTGTGCGAGGCCGGGAACGCTCTCCGAGGCGAAACCGGTCGCGAAGCCGTGGAGGACGAGGTGGGTGTCTTCGTGGTCCTCGTCAGGCAGGGCGCGGACCGCGTGGATGTGGTCGTAGTTGGGCTGGCTGCTCGCGTAGGCCCAGTTCGTGCACTCCGGGCAGGTGCCGTTGGTGGTGGCGCTCATGGTGTTCCTCATCGTGGGGCGGGAGCGGGTTCGGCGTTGTACTCCGGCCGGATCTTCTCCCGGGTGCCGACCTTCTCTACGTAGATGCGCACGCACTCAGCTTCCTTCAGGGCGCGGACCTGTCCGGCGAGGTCCTGGCCCCTGCTGGAGACGCGGGCGGTAGCCGATCCGGTCGCCGGTGCACTCCCGCGCGGCCAGCAGGCCTGGATCGGGCTCGGGGCCGGGCTGCCAGGGCCGGCCGGGGCCGCGGGCGGCGGGGATGCGGATCGCGGGCCCGGACTTCAGTCCGAGGATCTTGGTGTACCGGCCGGTGTGGTAATCGACGGCCACGACGCCGGAGTTGGCCCGGCACGCCGATCCGGGTGCCGCTCCGCAGCGCGGGCACGGTTCGCGCTCGATGAGCTCGGCGCGGGCGATCTCGTCCAAGTGGCCGTCCACGTGTTCCCCGCCCGGCCGCACGATGCGGCCCGCCCCGAATACCCATCCCGCTTCTCCGCCGCGCCCGCCGGTTCCGGGACGCCTCCCGTGCTCCGCCGGCCCCGGCGGGCGGCCGTCCCGGAAACGACCGTTTCCGGGACGCGCGAGTGAACGCCTGTCGTACGGATCTACGCCCAGATCACGCCGTGGCGTCCTTCGCGGTGATCTTGTCGTCCAGGTAGACGACCGCCGTCGCCCCGGAGGCGTCCGCCGCGGGTACGACGTTCTGCATGGCTTGCGAGATCGCTGCACCCACCCGCCGCCCGATCGCCTTGTCCAGCTGGTTGTAGGCGTGGTTCGGGCGGTAGGGCCAGTCCTGGATGTTGGAGCAGAAGTGCAGTACCGCGGCGAGGGTGCTGCCCGACAGCGGCACGGTGACCATGCCGTCCGCCTCGGTGGTGATGTCCTCCTCCGCCGGCGCGCGGAAGACGTTGTCCACGACGTCCACGGCAGATGACGGGCCGCCCCTCTTGTGCTGCGGGACCTGCTGGGCCAGGTAGTCCCAGGTGTTGCGGTGGCACCGCACGCGCGCCACCCCCACTCCGGCGGCCTTCGCCATGTCGCTGGCCACGTGGTCGTAGTCCTTGGGCCAGTCCTCGTACGGCAGCTTCCTCTTGAACAGCGACTCGATCCCCAACGCTGGTCTCCCTTCGGCTGTGCGGCCTTCGCACCGTGATCAGCGTGGACGTGGCGGGGAACCCTGCACGCCGATCACCCCTCGTTCACTCGTATGGGTGAACAACACCGCGCTGCAGTCTGACGCCACTTGACCCCGAACGGTCGCACGAGATGTGAGGCGTCGGAATTCTCATCTCGGCCACCGCACCTCCAGCGGTCGGTTCGGACGTCACCGCACATCCAACCGTCATGACCGCCAACCCGGCGAACCTATGCGGTCAGAGCACTAGCCCGGCGAACCACCCACTGAAGGGACCTTTACCCTGTTCCCACAGACTCCTGTCTACGACCGCCTCGTCGCCGAGCGTGGCGACGTCCTCGTCCAGGTCCGCGGTGCAGCCGACCGGATACGGCGCGACCTGGCACGGGTTCTTCTCTCGGCGCCCGCCTCCCAGCCGAGCGCCCCGCAGAACGTCTTCGAGCCGAAGCAGCCGCTCAGCGCCCTGTAAGCCGACGGCCGTCGCCCTCGCTCTCCACCCAGCCCGGATGATCTCGGACAAAGTGCCGTGGTGATCAGGACAAGTCCAGCTCATCAATCATGAACTCGCTCGTATGTTCGTAAGTCTGTGTGCTGACCAGCCGTCGGAGGTGAGACCCGACGGCGCACGAGTTGGGGGGTCTGTAGATGGGCAGTACCGGATGGTGGCCGTCCGGCCGCAGGCTGCTGACGGCACTTACGGCACTCGTTGTCGTATCCGCCACCTCGCCGGCGTTGGCGAGCGCGGAGCAGCGCGACGAGCTGCGGGTGGAGTCGTACGTTCTGCCGCTCGGTGAGGTGAAGTCATCGTTGCAGGAACTGGCGACTCCCCAGGGACGCCAGAAGTTGCGGCAGTTGACGGGTCGGGCTGGTCTTGGCGCGCTGCTGGCGCAAGAGACGAGGGGGCCGGCAGCTGGGTATACGCCCGTGTCGCGTCGGGCGTCCGGTTACGCGTCGTCGAGCGATGATGTAAGGGGGGCGGCGGGCGCCGCCGGACCGGGGGCGACGGCACCGGAGCCGTCGCGGAAGATGACGCTCGACGAGTGTAAAAAGGGCTTGGGTACCGACAACCCGTTCTTCGTGAAGTCGCGGTTTGCTGTGTGTGACGGCGCCTCGTTCGTACAGGAGTGGCTCGTCAACGGCCGTCCCTCCGGCGCCAGTATGTTCAATCTGCGCGTCGTTGGAACCATCGTCAAGAACAGTCGCACCATCGACTACCAGTACTACTACACCGATTTCGAGGTGACCGGCAGGACCGGGGCACTGACCATGCCCATCAGCACCAAGGGAACTACCCCGAAGACCTGGCCGTCCGGCGCCCACTTCACACACGGCGGAAGCATGCCCGGCACCAAGACATGGACGCAACTGAAAGCGCTGCGCACGTTTCACCACACGATGAACGCCAAACCAGGCCAAGGAAGTGGACGCGAGGACCTGCTGGCCGCGGTCTACGAGCCAGCGGTCAGTTTTAAACCGCCGGCTCCCTGGCAGCTGAGCGGCAACACAGGCGGCAAGCTGTTTATGCTCGCACCCGTATGGGACGCGGCGTCTTATCTGCCCAACTCCACCGGTGGCGGAAACCCCGCGAAGAAGGGCGCGGCCAGCTTCGGCTATTACGCGTCCTTGACTCTGAGCGCGAAGGCGGGTGCGGAGGAACGCGCCGAAGCCCAGCACATCAAGACGGCGTTCACGCATCCAGAGGACACCAAACCGTACATGTCGGCCAAGAAAGTGCCCGGTCAGACTGTCAAGGCTCCGCTGCACCGGACAGTGAGCGCGAAACGGAACGAGGACAACCGCACTGCGGCGAAGAAGCAGTGCAGGCGCTACTGGGGCGAGGGGTACACCCACGGTGGGACGCGGGACTGCGACGAATACCCCTTCGCCAGTACGTATGAAGGCGCTGCGGAAAACTACTACGACCCTGAGGCGCGGAAGTTCAACTTCTCGGTGAAGCCCATCGCCAAAGAAGACAACCAGGCTGGTGGGAGCATCCTGAAGAGCTTCTACAGCAAGAACCGCATCCTCGACGGTATGAACGACGGCTTCATCGTCAGGATCACCGGCTGATGCGTCTCGCTTCGGGAGCGACCGGTCGCTCCCGAAGCGGCACGGCGGCGACTACAAACCGGCAGGCCAGAACTGCACGAGGTAGCGCTCGACTCCTTTGATGCTCTCCTCGCTCTCGGCCAAGGCTTCGACTTCGGCTCGGCCCGCGGAACTGACACGCACGCGCCACGACCCGCCCGAGTCCGCCAAGTGGATCAGGTCATCGAGTCGGCCCAGGCTCATCGACCACACTGCGACCTGGCCGCTGACCGACTCGAAGTCCGCATCCGCCTGCTCTTCCCACCCGGCGGCGTCCTGCACAGGCGCCGGCCCGTCCCATACCTCGACCGTGAGAGAGGCGGTATGGGTATGGCCGGCGCTCGTGATGTCCAAGCGCCCGGGATGAGTGCTCAGGAAGGTACCGAAGTCGAATTCGTCCGGAAACTCCATTTCGAGATAGGCGTCGTCGGATTCCTGCAGTGAGAACGCGTGGTAACCCACGAAAACATCAACATACTGCTCACGGACAAGTTGCGGCACGAGGCGCCCCCCAAGGTTGTAGACGACTGGCCATCGCCTGCGATCATATGGCGGCGCCGCCGACTGGGACGCGGTACCGCGCGAACTGGACGGCGTCCTGGCCTCGGGCGGTAGTGGATCAGCCTCGCATCGGCGGGGAGGGACGGAGCCGAAGGTGTAGGCCGACGCCGCCGTCAGCGGCGAAGTCTATGCGCATGACACCGTGCCGTGCTCCGACGCAGCAGGCCCCGCCGCTTTTCGCCGCCCCGTCCTCTCCGGCAGGGGCGCTGCGTGGATCGGGCTCGTTGACGAAATTGCCATGGGGCGTTTTCTGCGTCTGCACGGAGGGGCGCTGTTCGTGGTGCGCAAGAAGACGCCGTGCTCGGAGTGCCTGTGGCCGGCATCGCACCACATCACCTATGGCAGGATCGGCGGCGGTGGACATCGCGAAGTTTTTCCGAGGCCCTTGTCTTGCCCTCGCCGACGACCAAGGCGGCAATGTTGTGGAACCGCTCGTCGCGCAGGACCGTGGTGAGGACGGCCTTGCCGTGGTACCCGCCGGTCATGACCAGGATGGCGGGGGCGAGCGCGGCGGCGATCCGTGCCGTCAGGTCGTACATGGGCGCCAGCAGGTAACCGCGCTGTGGGAGGCGGTGGTCGAGCACCGGCCTCAGATCGCACGCATCCTCGTCGCCGCGGGAGCCGACCCGTGTTCGGCTGTCACGGCTCCAGCCACTGAGTGGGCGCCGGTCGCTGTGCTCGCGTCGCCTGCACCGCCCCGCTGTGCCGAGAGGTGGTCGATGGGGATCGAGTGACAGAAGATGCCGTGCTTCGGCTATACCGTTCTGCTGGGACGTCAGCCCAGGACTGACGTGGGAATGAGTTGGGGGGACGATGATCGACTATCGCAAGGCGGCGAAGGTTCCGGTCTGGACGCTGGCGACACGTGATGTCCAGGTACCGGCGGTGTTCGGGGACGGGCCGATGACGACTGAGCGGCTGGATGAACTCAGGGGAGTACTGGCCGCGTTGGCCGAACAGCCGATCGCCACGCTCGAGGCGCATCCGCTGCCCGACAAGCTGGACCGCAGCCGTGGTATCCCGCTCGATTCCGCCAGTCCCCTGGCGCAGCACCTGTCGCAGCTCATCACCGAGTCCGCTAAGGCTTCCGCCACGGCCGCCAACGCGACGGCCTCCGGCGAGATGCTGTGCCGCGTGGTGGTGCCGGCGAAGGTCGCCGCCGAGTTCGGACAGGGGCTGGTTCGCTGGATGGAGCCGAAGGGATCGACGGGCGGGTTCTACGGCGACCTTGTGCACTCGACGACGCGCCAGATCGCCGCCAAGGCGACACTTGTGCCGGTCAGCGGAGCGGCGGCGGCGGGCACGGTCGGTGGCGCGGGGGCGACCGCCGGTGCCGCGGCCGCGGGTGGCACGGTGTTCACCGTGGCCGCTCCGCTTGTGCTCATGGCGGTGGCCGTCGGAGTGAGCGCGCACGCCGACCGCAAGCGGCAGCAGGCCATCGAGCACATCACGGATCTTCTGGAACAGCTTCAGGCGGACAAACTCGACGACGAGCACAGCGCGCTCAATGGCTGCCGTCCCGCCATCGACAAGGCCACGGCCATCCTGCTCGACCAGGGCAGGCTCGGTGTCTCGCTGGGACTCGATTCGGCAGTGCACACCATCGACACGGCACTGAGCAAGGCCGACATCCGTCTGGCCCGTTGGCGGAGTGCGCTGGACAAGCTGCCCGCCGGCGAGCCCGTCGATATCGGCACGCTGACCGAGTCGTTCCCCGGCGTGGACGACCAGGGCGGTACGTTCCGCACCCACGTCGAACTGGCGGAGCTGGCCATGGCGTTGAAACGACGCGTCAACATTCTCCAGGCAGTCGAGCGAGCCCAGAGCGAGCCGGACAATCTGTTCGAGAACTTCGCCCGTGCCCTCAAGGACGACGAGCGGCGTCTCAACGAGCTGGAGTCGGACATCGCCGGTGTGCTGGTGCGCCTGTCGACGCTTGAGCTGGCGCGCCCGAACAGCAAGCGCCCAGTCTTCACGACCGGTGAGGTCGACCGACTCCTGCGCGCGGCGTACCAGATCCGTCGCCTGGGCGACGGCGTCGCACTCAACGGACGCCCGACGGATGTGGAGATCGAGATCGCCCGTGACCGGGACGGCTCGGTGGTCGTGTTCCCGGCGCTGCCCGCGTAGGCGCAGGCGCGCTCGCGCTCACTCCGTGATCGGTTCTGTTCGCCACCATCGGGTATTCCTCCCGTTCGTCGATCAAGCAGGAGGTCGACATTGAGACCCACTCCACTGGTGATGCCCAGCCGCAAGCCCACGCCGCAGGCTATGCGGTGGGACCGGGGCGAGGGCCTGGCGCCTGATGTCCACTTCACCGCCGAGCGTCGGCATGGGCCAGGCCCTCGATGCGCACCCCGCACCGACCACCACCAGGCACGACATCCTAGTCGCGGGGCAGTCGCTACGGGCCGCGCATGCGGTTTGGCTGGGACGGCGACGGCCCCGCCCGAGGCCGTGTCCTTTGAGCGTGGCCGGCGCGGGAGCTGGTGACCGGCCACCGCCGCGAACCAAGCTGCTGTCCGGTCCGCGCCCGCGTCGTGGGTGCGGATTGGGTGATCGCCGGACACCGGCTGCGTCTGTGTGTCACCTTGCGATTGCGCTATGAAGTAGCACCCGCTGTTTTGAGGAGCATCATGCCCGCACCCACCGCCGAGCAGAGCGGCGCCGTCGATGCCTTCCGGCGCGGGGATCACCTGGTCCTGCAGGCTGGCGCCGGAACCGGCAAGACGACCACTTTGTCGATGATCGCGGCCAGTACGGGCAAGCGGGGCCGCTATATCGCCTTCAACAAGGCCATCGCCACGGAGGCCTCTCGTAAGTTTCCCGGCAACGTGCTGTGCAAGACGATGCACGCGCTGGCGTATGCCGCGGTCGGTCACCGTTTCAGGAACCGGCTGGATGCGCCGCGCGTGCCGGGCTGGAAGACCGGCGCGGCTCTGGGTATCGGTATCAACATGCGTGTGCGGATCGGCGAGCGCAACGTCACGAACAAGGCTCTGTCCCATACCGTGCTACGGACTGTCACCCGCTTTTGCCAGTCTGCGGATCTGGCCATCCAGCGCTATCACGTCCCGCGTCTGCGCGGTATCGAGGCAGAGCATCTCCACGCCCAGCTCGTCGATCTCGTCCTGCCGTATGCGGACCGGGCATGGAAGGACCTGCAGAACCCGGAGGAAGGTGTCGTGCGGTTCGACCACGACCACTACCTTAAGCACTGGGCCCTCACCCAGCCGCGGATCGACGCGGACTTTTTGCTCCTGGACGAGGCCCAGGACACCAACCCCGTGGTCGAGAAGGTCTTCAACGACCAGCGGGGCAACGCCCAGTTGGTGATGGTCGGGGACTCCGCGCAGGCGATCTACGGCTGGCGCGGCGCGCGGGACGTGATGAGGAGCTTCGAGGGCACCGAGCGCGCGCTGTCGCAGTCGTTCCGTTTCGGCCCCGCGCTTGCTGAGGAGGCCAACCGGTGGCTGGGCATCGTGGATGCTCCGATCCGCTTGGCCGGCACGGCCGCGATCAACACCCGGCTGGAGCGCGTCGAGCATCCGGATGCGATCCTGTGCCGCTCCAACGTCGGGGCGATGCTCGAAGTCATGCGCCTGCTCGACGAGGGCCGCCGCGTCGCCCTGGTTGGCGGTGGGGAGTCCCTGCGGGCCCTCGCGAGAGCCGCCCGCGACCTGAAGGCCGGCAGACGCAGCACCCACCCTGAACTGATCCTTTTTGACTCCTGGGGCGAACTCCAGGAGTACGCCGAGTACGACCCTTCGGGACGGGATCTGCTGCCGCTGGTCGATCTCGTCGACGAACACGGGGTCGACGTCATCCTGGGCGCGGTGGACAAGCTTGCCGTCGAGCAGGGTGCCGAGATCGTCGTCTCCACCGCGCACAAGGCCAAGGGCCGTGAATGGGCCTCCGTCCGTATCGGCGAGGACTTCGCCGAACCCGTGGACCAGGAAGCCACCGATGAGAACGGGGACCCGCTGCCCGGCGACATCGACGAAGCCGAGGCCCGCCTCGCCTACGTCGCCGTGACCCGCGCCCGCCACCAGCTCGACCTCGGTGGCCTGTCCTGGATCAACCAGCGCCCCGACGGCCGTCTCGGTGGCAAGCGCCCGCCCCAGGGCCCCGGATCACCGTCGCCCTGGGATCTGCTGGGCCCCTCACCGAACTGACAACCTTCCCCGTCGTGTATGGCCGGCCATTGAGCCGTTTTTAACCTGACGGATGGTTGGACCGGCGGCCCCGGCGGTCGGCATGAAGAAAGCTCCTGTAGACGGGTTCACGACCAAGATCACCAGTCCGCCAGGAGCTTCCACGTGCTTGTCTACCCGTCCGGTGTCGATCCGTCCAGCCGCGCCCTGCAACACCTCTCCCGCCTCTCGCGGGTCACCGTCGTCGGATCGGCTCCCGATGGCGTCGCCTGGCTTGCGGCCGACAGGTCCTGCTCGTCGTTCCACAGGCTGCCCGGCCCCGACCTGTGGTGGTGGCGGCGACACCCGCGCATCCTCACCGGAGACCTCGGGCGTTCCCTTCGCTCGGCCGGCGCCATCGGCACCGACCCTGACGCAGCATGACCCTCAGCCTCATGGGCTTACGGGACAACCTTTACGAGCTCGTGCACGGTAGGCGGTGAGACGTCGGAGCCGTGATCATTGATCATGGGTGTGTGGTGGGGAACGCGACTCGAGCAGCGATCGTCAGCGACCGGAGGATCACGGGCCTGTCGGCCGAGGTGATCGCACAACTCGTCGCTGAAATCGGTCCCTCATGGCACGAGCGGCACCATGCCAGGCTTGCCTCCCGGCCGCGGAAGCGGGCCGTGGGAGCCGGTGCGAAGCACCGGCTCGTGTTCATCGACCGGCTCCTGGCCACGCTCGTCCATCTCCGCCACGGAGTCACTCATGACGTACTGGCCTGCTGGTTCGGTGTGGACCGCTCCACGATCACCCGCGCCGTCGGTGAGGTGCGGCCCCTGCTCGCCGAGCGCGGCTGCACTGTCAGTTCCGGTGTGCGGCTGTGGAGTCTGGCCGAGGTTGTCGACCACCTCGGCAGCAGTGGGGCGACCGGGATCGTCGACGGCACTGAGATACGGGTCCGGCGGCCGGCCGCCGGACGCAAGGACCGGGACAAGTTCATCTCCGGCAAGAGCAGGCAGAACGCCGTGAAGAGCATGGTCATTACGGACGAGGACGGCCGCGTGCTGTTCTGCAGTCCGACCCGGCCCGGCAGCTGTGCGGACATCACCCACGCCCGCCAGTCAGGCCTGGTCAAGCTCCTGGCCGACGGGCCGGCGGTCGAGATTCTCGCCGATGCCGGTTATCAGGGTCTGGGCGCGCAGACCGGCGGGCGCGTGATCACACCGCCACATCGCAAGTTCAAGAAGAACGCTCCGGAGTGGTACGAGGAGATGCATTAGCGGCAGCGCAAGGCGCATTCCTCACGACGCATCCGGGTCGAGCACGGCATCGCCCACCTGAAGAAGTGGCGGGCACTCGCCCGTCACCTCGGCCGCCGCGAGCACATGAGCGACATCGTCCAGGCCGTCGCTGGTCTGCTGTCCCATCAGCAGACCGCGGACCTGACCGCGGCACGGTAGATGTGAGCCTCAAGCCCCGCTGCGGTCCACGACGTCTCACCGCCTACCGTGCACGAGCTCGCTAAGAGAGCACCGCCGCGCGCCGCAAGATGCAGGTGTTCACCGCGGGAGTATCCCAGAGGAGTTCGAGGGCCTCGCCGATCTCGTCGTCCGCGACCGAGGCCAGCGCCCGGAACTCGCCGAACCGCTCGGCGGCCTTCGCCCCGCCGCGCGTGTGCTTTCCGGTCATGCGGCATCGTCCTGTGGCGGCGCGGCGCGGCGCGGCGCGCAGAGCGGCGCTCCTCGTGCTCGTGGGGCCGGTGGGTGGCCGGGGTACGGCGATGCGCTCGTAGGGGCGCCACAGGTCTGGGACGTCGCGGCCACGGTCCCAGTTCGGGGCGCCGGCGAGGGCGACGATCCGGTGCCAGGGGATGTGCAGGGCGCGATGCTGCCAGCTGGGCATCTTGCTCGCCAAGACCAAGCTGGACCGCCTGCGCTTGATCACGCAGCGGCTCATCCGCACTTCGGTGGAGGCCAGTCTCGACACGGACGCTCCCTGTGCCCAGGCTGCCAGCCACGCCGCCATGCCGCAGCCCACTTCACGCACGCCTACCAGCTCGGGAAGCAGGGCAGCACCCGGGCTTCAGTCGCCACGGCTCTTCAGGCCGCTCACCGTGAGCTGGATGCAGTGCCTGCGATCAAACCGCCGTCATAGGCCGCGCGCGCTGCACGCGGGGCCCCGGAAGGCTCTACGTGCCGCTCGCCTCAAGACTCCGCGATGAGCGACCTGTGTCCTGGGCTGCCCGACATGTACCTCACGTCAATCAGGTACGCACAGGAAGCGGACCTGCTGTCGGCGCGCGCCATCGCTCGGGCCCCGCGGCCGCGGGGCCCGAGGCACGATGCGCAGGGTGCCGGCGAGCGGCTGGACACGGCCGTTGAGGAGCCGGTCACCAGGCGGCCAGACGTGGCAGCGCCGCTGGGGGCTTTGCGGGGGCGCCTGGGGAGGGCGGAGGGGGGTTCACTGCGGTCCACGCCGACTGGGGACGGCTGGATGCGTCGCTGGACGATCACCGGCATGCGATGGACGGAACCAGACGTACTGTCTACTCGCAGCGTCCGTGGAGGTGTACGCATCACGTACGAGTCCACGTCTGAGTGTGCGGGTCGGGCGGCGGACGGCTGCTGGCAAGCACCCCCGGCTCATCTGCCGATGTTCCCCTTAGCGACCGCTCGGTCAAAGCTGCGACTAATGTCCGTGCCCCATGCCAGGCTGTCGGCGTGATCATGCAGCCCCCTCGCGACGTGGCCGACTTCGCCTTCAGCCCGGCCGACGCCCTCGACATACCCGTCGTCGTACGCGACTTCAGCTCGCTGCGGCGGCCCTCCGAACCTCTGTGGAGGGGTGCTACCCAGCCGTGGCCGGGGGTGGCCGACATGCCTCCGTACGGGACCTACTTGGCGACCACGACCTGGCGGCAGGTCCTCCTCGCGGCCAAGGAGGTCGGACGCGATTTGACGCCGTGGCTACGCCGCACCCCCTGGCTCGCCGTCAACGAGCTCATCTCCCGTACCGCCCCCCTTCAGGCCTACCTCCAACTCAAAAACGTGTCCGCGCCCGCGCCTGCGGCCGGCCGCCGGCTCTTCGTGAACGCCCTCTACCAGTACGGCAGTGAGCGCAGCGCCCACTCCGCCTTCGGTTACCACTTGGGCATGACGATGGCGCACTGGCTCTGCGCCGGGATGGCTGGCCTGGCAAAAACCTGGCATCTCGAAGCCCAAGGTCCGGGCGGTCTGCCCGCCTTCACCGATCCGACTGCCAAGCTTCCCGATTTGTGGGGCAACCACCACGCCGCCGGCCTGCCCTGGCTGATCGAGGCGAAGGCAGCCCGTGCACTCGGAGCCAGCGTGCTGACGAACGGGAAGATCCAGCTGGACGGTGGCAGCGCCCTCATGCCCGGCATGGCACACCGGCAGGTCCTCTGCGGCACGTCGCTGCCCGGCAACAAGCCCGGCAAGTGGGAGCAGGACCACCTGTTCCTGGTCCTGCACACGGCCCACCCCCACGGCGGACCGCGGACCGGCGCCTCCCCGGTCGGCAGCCCGCAAGGCTACGCGGAGGATCACGTCGCCGATGACCCCGAAGCCCTGATGGCCGTCACCCGGCAGCAGCTCCTGATGTACCAGGCCTTGGCCTTCGGGGCCGTGGAGCAGCGGCGAGTCGTTCCGATGCGCCGCGACCGTTCGGAACGCGGGCGTCACCGCACCGGTTCCCTGACGCTGCTGGAACACGACGAATTCACCACCGGCCTGCGTCATCGGCTGCGCGCACAGCAGGTAGACAACGAGGGAAGCCTGGCGTCGCACACGGACGCCACCGCGTTCATCGCCGCCCGCATCCCCGGCACCGGCATCCACCTCGGTCTCTCCCGCCGCCTCTACGCGGCGTGTGCGGCCCTGCACCTCCAGCAGACCGACATGCCCGACACCGTGGCATTCGCCGACAGCCCCCGCCTAAACGACCCCGGCTTCGGTCAGGACCAGGACGACGACGAGGCCCGCGAGCAGTACGCGCGTCGGGCTCGTCAAGCCCACTACGAGCAGGAGCAGCGGTATCGGACGCGCGTTCGTGAGGCGGTGAGCACGGCCTTCCGGCTGGCCGAAGAACACCCGGAGGACAGCTGGCTCACAGGGCCACTTCCTCCCGTACGCGTGGACGACCCCGACAAACCCCTGCTCCTGGAAGGCGCCACGGCAGAGAGTTACCTGGCCCTCGAGCCGACCGACCCTGTCCTCTCCATGGTGGGCCGCACCCCCTGATGTGCGAGCGGGTGGGCCGCGCGTGGCAGTTGCAACCGACACAGGCAGCCCGCTGAACGACTTCACGGGCGCCGTCGTGCCGCGGGCGGCCACCGCGGTGGGGCGATCGGCGCAGTGGCGAATGCACGGTGTGGGGCAGGCGCCGATGCCGCCGCTCGACAACCCCAAGTTCGCACTGGCACTCGCAAGCGTCCGCCCTCGCCCAGAGCGACGTCATCCTCAACGTCGCGGTCAACGTACGGATGCCGGTCACAGCAACGGCGAGGACGGCTGCGCGGGGGCGACGGCAGCCGCGGTCCGTCCGGCCACGGCTGGGAAAATCGGATGCGGACCACATTCCTTGTAGCAAAGCGGATGGTCACGGCGTGATCCTCTTGTGCGGATCACGCGGCGCGTACAGCCGGGCCTTCGGCCCGCGCCCCGGGACCCCGGCAGCCGGAAGCCAGGTTGCGTTCAAGGATGTCCGACGCCCACACCGTCGGAGGGGATCGCAGACGTCTGAGACTTGCGCGAGCGATTTCGTCATGCCCTCCCTTCCCGGACGGCCGACGCGTGTGGGGCACCGGCCGATCGAGGACGTGAGATGTCATGACCGACCGCTGCACCCGGCAGTTCGACCGCGCCGTGCGCGAGTACCAGCGCACCCACCCCGGAACCGTTGCCCGCGCAGCGCCCCGCGCCGCCAGTTGTCTGTTTGGGTCATCCCGGCCCCTCCGCGGCGATTTCCTCGCCCCCGGCCCGCCCCCGGCGACCGCCGGGGGCGGGCCGCCCGGCCGCGTCCGCGCCCGCCCGCCGTTCGGCCCCACGGCCCGTGACACCTCGGCCGCGTCCGCGGGCCGGGCCGGGCTGCGTCGGCCTATCGTGCGCCGGCCGCGGCTCCGGCCGCCCTGCGGGCCCGTGCCACCGCGTCCTGCCGCCCGCCCCGGGTGGGCGCACCGCCGTCGGCTCCGGCCGAACTCACCCGCGACCGACTGCCCGACGACGCCGTCCGGGCCCTCGTCGCGGCTACCGGCATGCCCCCCGCACAGGCCCGGGCCCTCACCACCGCCCCGGCCCCCGTCCCCAGCGGCACGGCTCCAGCCGCCGCCTACGAGACTCTCCGGCCCACCTCCCGGGAGGTCCTGAACAGCAAGGCGATCCGGCCGGGCGGGCGGGGCAAATCCCGCACGAGTTTCACGCTTGCCCTGGCCTTGGCCGTTCGTGACGAGCGAGTCCGCCTGATCGACACCGACCCGCCCCGCAGCCTCGACGGCTGGACGGAGCCGGCCGGCCGCCCTGTGCTCGTCGACCTGCCATGGCCGGTTGAGGGCAGCGCACCGCCTGCGGACCCCGACCTCGTCGACAAACTCCTGGAGGAGCTCGGTACCGCGCCCACCGCCCAGGCCGAGTAGTCCGCGACGCCCCCGGTCAGCGCGGAGCAGGGGACGCCGTGGGCGGCGTGCCGGGGGTGTCGGTGGGCGGCCGCGGCGTCGTCCTGACGCCGTGGCCAGCGGAACGGCGCGAGGAGAGCGCGCGGCCGACCGGTGTTCCGGGTCCGGGCCGGTCGGCTGCTTCTCCCAGGGGTCGTGACCGGTCGGCTGCTCGTCGTTTGAGGAGGGTGGCGGGCGGCCGTTGCGTTCGGCCCGGGAGTTTCTATGTGCGGCCGGGGCTTGGGGGAAGGTGGGGCTGGTGGGCGGCGGACTGCTCCTGGCCGTGGTCGTGGGTGACCGGTTGCGTGGGATGCGGGGCGGGGTAGTCGGCGGCCCGCTGCCTGTGTTGTTCCTGTACTCGCGCGATGCGCCGTCCGAGGTCGTCGAGAACCGCTCCCTGCACCACCTCCGCCACCTCGATGACCCCAGCGCTCACCGGGTTGTGTTCACCCGGAGTCCCCGGACGCTCCTGGCCGCCCCTCATCCCGGCGAACCCGTCCGTGAAGGACGTGCCGGTGGCAGCCTCGAACCTCCTGCGGATTGCGGGGCCCGGGTCGTTCGGAGGTACAGGTGGCATCGGGGCGAGGGATCTCACCAGGAAGGGAAGGCCGGGAAGGGTGTTGAGCACGCGTTGGTCGAACTCAGTCCAACCGCAGCGCAACGCCGGTGGCGTCCTGGTCGTTCACGCCAACCTCCTGCACGACCCCGGTACTCACCAGACGCTCCTTGCGCGGGTCGGCACGGCCGACAGCTTCATCGTGGCCGTCCGTTGACCCAGTCCAGGGAGGCAACGCCAACTCGTACGAGTACTGCTCGGGCGACGGCGTCAACTGTACCGACCACACCGGCGAGTACGGCAGCAACAAGTGGCGCTGCGGGGCCTTCGTAGACTATCCACACGAGTCGCACAAGAAGCCTGGGCGCATCAATGTCCATGCCGACCTCAAATGCAAGAAGAAGGTGCCCAGCTTTTCCATCCACGTCACGCTCTACCGGTCCCGCTGGTACGGCTGGGAGAAGATGGACACGGGCTACTCGTCCGGCAACAGCGCATTCAAGGGCCGTGCGGTGGCCAACTGGGCGCCGCGCGGAACCTGCTACTACTACAAGGCCGTCGGCAACTTCATGATCGCGAGTGGCCCGCGTGGGACAGGTCATCGCATTTACAGCACCGTTTACAACTGGGACAGGCACTACCTGACCGGACGGGACGAGATGTGCGTGTGACCCATGGTCAGCGGGCGCTCTGCCTCCTGCACCGGCACGGCGAGCCCCCTACGGGCTGACCGCGTTGGGTATCGAACCGGGCTGGCTGGAGGAAGCGGACGCGAAGGCCACGGCGGCCCTGTCCGGCTTGGTCCTCCCCGCTTCCTGGCAGGGCGCGGACCCGGCACTGCGACGGCAGCTCGTCGCCGCGTGCCGGCCGGTCCCGACGGCGGGCCTCTGGCATGTAACGGACGATCGCCCGGCCGTCGACGAGGACCGCGCCATGCACGACTGCCTGCGCGCCCTGTCCGACGAGTGGCCGAGCGCGGATCTCCTTCCCGCAGAGGAGACCGACCGCCTGCCGGGGCTTACCGCTCTGGCCCGGCTGACCGCCCTGGTCTGCCGGATGCCGTCGGAGGTGTGGCTGGACGCCGAGGAGGACCTCCTCGACATCTACGACACCTACACGGTGGGCGCACTGCCCGACGACTTCTGAGCCGTCGCGTCAGTCGAGAGGACCTGCAGTCCGGCTGCTTATGTCCGACCGCTCCCACCCGCACTGCGGGCGGGGGCGGTCGGCGTAAACGAAACTGTTCCTGTGCGGCGCATGGTGGCCGCTCGCCGTCGGGGATCTTCGCATCGATCGTGGTTTGCTGCACGTCGGGGCGGACGGGAGTACCGCCGAGGTGGTGGGTGAGGGTGGATAACCTCAGCCGTCTGCTCACACGCAGAGCGACCGCTGCCGCGGCGCGCGCTCCAACACTGCCCGCTCATCACCGGCGGTGCTCAACTTCACGCCGACTAGGAAGTTGATCACCACCGGTGGCGGACGGCCAGGTGGGCGGCGTGCCGACTCGATCCGGCGCCGAGATCGCCGACGCAGCGCCCGGTGAGGTCGCCGGAAGAGCTCGGCTCCGGGCCCGCCGTCCTGGTCCCAGTTCCAGCGGGAGGCGCCAGGCACGATCCATCCGGTGGCGTTCCAGACGCGGCCGGAGTGGTGTCAGAGGTTTGTGGTGGGGGTGTTTACCCCGCCCATACTTCAGGGCTTCAGGGCAGCGTCGCCCGGCGGGCGGGTTAGAGCACTCCTACCCGCGGGTGTGACCCGACCCGACAGGATCGGCTACACCCAGCGCGCCGCCTCCTCTCAGGACGCTGAGGAGCGCTACCTCATGGACGGCGAAGAGACCGGCAGTGAGAACGTCGAACTGCGCGTTTTCTCCATTCAGTATCAGGGCTCCGCCGGCCCCTGACAGCCGCCCGTCAGCAACGATCCCGCCCGTCACCTGGCTTCCGGTCCCGCCCAAGCGCAGGACCGGAAAGCTGCCGTGTTCCAGCGGTGTCAGGCACCCGAGCACCACAGCATCCGGCCTCCGCCCCAGTAGCTCAAGTGGATCTCCGAGCCGGACTTGCCCCGGGCGACAGCATTCGGACCTGTCAGCTCCCCCTCTTCAGGGCCCGCTTCCCGAGGCTTCCCACGCGTGCGTGGGGCCTGCCGCGACCGGTGGCGGACCGACGAGGTCGTGCCCTGGGCCGCGTCCTGAGTCTCCCTCCGAGTCCCGTCCTGGGTTGCGGCCCGGGTCGCATCCTGAGTCGCGTTGCCGAGTTCGAACGGGGCCTTGAGCGTGCGCTCTGACCTGCCCCGCCGCGCATGTGCTGGGCTGCAGGAGTGCTTGGGGCAACCCCGCCAACACCGTCAGCGAGCGCACCTCGGGCTACGGCCTGATCGCCATCGCGGACGAGGCCTCCCACGAGGTCCGCACCACCAAGCGCTGCTGACACCGCGTCATCCGCACGGCCGAGTCCTGGACGCCGTTCACCCAGCTCGCCGCCTACACCCAGTCCGGCGCCACCACCCAGCGAACCTATGCCGGCACAGACAACATCCAGCGCCTAACCCGCGACGCGATCACCTTCACCAACGCCGCGGTCGGCATCACCGGCCAGAGCGTGACGGGGACGGCCACCGGTTTCGTCCGCGAACCCTCGGGCACGCTGGTGGCCATGAGGGCCGGCGGGAGCAGCCAGTACTACCTGACTGATGCCCAGAACTCCGTCATCGGCCTGGTCGACACCACCGGCAAGCGCACCGCCACCTACACCTACGGCCCCTATGGCGAGGCGCGCGCCAACACCGGCGCCCAGCAGCCCTTCCGCTATATCAGCGCCTACCTCGACCCCTCCGGGCTGTACAAGGTGAGCGCCCGCTACTACGACCCCAACCTCGGCCGCTTCACCCAGCCCGACCCCAGCGGCGAGGAACAGAATGCCTACCTGTACGCCGAGGGCGCCCCCGTCAATAGCAGCGATCCCACCGGACTGTTCAGTTGGGACGTCGCCCTGGGTTCGGGAGTCGTTGGTGCACTTGCACTGGCTGCAGGTACGGCTCTCGGCGGACCGGTCCTCGGGGGAGCCATGGGAGGCTGTGCTGGCGCCGCTGTGGGCGAGGCAATCTCAGGGGGATCCGGCGGCGACGTCGCCAAGGCATGTGTTGTCGGCGGATTCTTCGGCGTAATCGGCGGAGCCCTTACTGCAGCAGTGTCTGGTCCGTAATCGCGCAACGGAGGAAGCGTATATGCACCCATTGCATGCTAAAACGAGAATCGTGGTCGCCACGGCGGCTCTGGTGGGATGCGCGGCTGCAATGCCTCTCTTCATCTACTGGCGACCGTCCGAAATTGCACTCTGGATCCTGGTGGGTACTGCGATAGTTGCTCTGCTGGCTATCCTCCGAGGAGCCGTAGAGCTAGGAAGAGACGTCTCCTCTCGGTAAACAAGGGAAAGTTCCTTGTCCGCGCAGCTTTCTGGTTGCAGGCCGGGCTCATAACGAGCGCTTTGTCCTCGGTATTTGCAGGAGTGCCGGGACGATGTGCCTTGTGTGCGGACCAGTACCGCCACGTATCCCACGCGCCGGTGAAGCGGACCGAACAGGCAGCCGACGGTGCGCAAGAACGTGCAGTCCCTCATCGATCTGTCCCACATTGCCTCCCCAAACGATCGGCCAGCAAGGCCGGCACCGCACGCCGTAGACGGTTCTCCCGCCCGCCCACCCCCGCCCTCAGTGATCAAGAGGCGAAGGGGTAACGGTCGACTATGACGACATGGTGGAGGCGGATCGATGCTGCGCCGGCATTGGTAGTGGTAGTGAGCGTTATCACGACGCTCGTGAGCGACCGGTCGTGGGGGTGGGACTTCGCAGCCCAATGTCTGATCTACGCGGTGCTCTACACATTGTTGGGATCTGTGGTGGCACGATCGCGGCGTCGGTCCGAGGAACGGGATGCGCAGCACATGCGAAAAGTTCAGGAGATGCGGCGCGGCCGACGTTGACGGTGGTCCGCTGCCGCCTGGGCTGGTCCAACGTCGGTGACAGGCGGAAGTTCGTCGCGGGCAAAGTGGTGAACCTCTACAACATCGGCAGCCAGGTGGCGGACGGAGACTATCGCGGAGCACTCTCCACCTCCGTGGGCTTCGCGTCGGAGCTGGCCTTCAACGCGGGTTGCGACTACCTGACCGGTGGCACGGCCGCGCCGGTGTGCGCCGTTGCCGCGAATGTCGTCGGAAACAAGGCCTCGCAAGCGTTCGACGAGGCCATCACGTGACCATGCAGACTGAGGCAATCGGAGGATAAATGATACCGAAGCATGAGGTACTGGGCGTCATTTTCCCTGGCGGAGGCCCTTTCAGGAACACGACGTTCACCATCGTGATCCTTGCATTGATCGTAGTCGCCTTCATTATCTGGGCGTTGCGCACCAGGGGTGGTAAGTAGACGGAAAAACAATGGCCGGCCATCGGATCCACGGCGGCTGCCTCCGGGCGGCCGCACCTTCCGGCAGGGGGCGAGCGGTGCCCCGTTCGGGGCCACCGTACTGGCGGCGCCACCTCCCTGCCCAGCGTCGGCACCAGTCTGACCTACGGCTCGCAGAGGCACCGTCTCCGTGGAAGTCCCGTCCTCAGTGCACTGGTGACGACCACCGGCCGCGGTGAACCCGCGCATGAGGAAAGGCCCACGGCAACGGCGCAATCGTTCCGAGCCACAGCACCACCTACGTTCCGGTCCCGGCTGCCAAGAGGTGGCCGGGACCGGAACGCGCAGATACAGCAGGGGCGCTGCCTGCACGCCAGGTGCTGCCACCACGCCGCCGACACTGAGGCGGTACTGCGCTCCTTCATTCCGCGGATCGGCAACATTAAGCTCACCTCCTTCGTGCGCACGGCCCTCGCCAGTGAACTCGGCGGCAACCACCACGTCCACCTGCTCCGGAAGGACACCGAGGTGCTGGCCTGCCCCGTGGGTGCAGGACCGGAACGTGCTTGGCACGCGCAGAACGCCGACCGAGAGGGCGGGTAGGCGCGTCACCCGCCCCGTAGGGCGGTCCACGGGGCGCAGACCTACCGGCAGGACGCGCACGCGGACCGCTGATGCCGCCGACGGCCGGTTCGCGCGGGGGCCGTTCCAGGCGGGTGCCGGGCGGGGGCCACGGCGGTCAGAGGTGGACCTGGTCGAGCAGCCAGGCCAGGGTGGCCCGGACGGCTCCGGACACGGCGCCCGTCAGGGCGGCGGTGGTCAGCCGTGCGCGGTCGGCGGGCGTGCGGCGGTGCGCGGGGGTACGGGGCATGGCGAACTCCGATCACAGAGGGGCCGGGGTCGGCCCGGGGAAGGAGGAGCAGCGTCCCGCACCGGCGCCCGGCTGTCGCTGAGTTGCGACGAAAGCGCCTGCCCGGCCGGGTCGGCACCTGGGACTTGGTCGCGGCGGGAGGTTCGGCCGCCGGGGTGGTGCCCGCGATTTCGTCGTCGTAGTGAGAGGTGCGGCCGCCGGTGGGCTGCCTGGGATCTGGTGGCGGGAGGTCCCTCCCGTCGCGGGCGGTATACGCAACTGCCTTGTGCCCGGCGGGGAACGGGGCATGATGGAAGGCGATGAGTGGCGAGGGAAGACGTAGCGGCTCGGTGCGCAGGCCACGTGCCGTCCGGCGCCCGTGTGTGCCGCCGGGACCGCTGCGGGAGCTGAAGGACCTGCTCTACGAGGCCTATCTGGCCGCCGACACCCCCGCCCTGGACGAGCTGACGGCCCTGATCAAAGCGGACGACGACGTCGCGGGGGCGCCCGCGCGGGACTCCGTCCATCGGATCCTGTCGGCTTCCGCTCTGCCGCCGTCGCAGGCGGACGTGGTCGCGGTCGCCACCGTGCTGGCCCGCGTGGCCCGGTGGGACCCGGGGGACATGGCCGCACGGGCGCGCGACGCGTGGATGCGGGCACGGGCGGCTCGCCCACTGGGTGCCCCCGTCCGTGAACTCGACGACCCGCTGGCCCTGGAGGTGCACGCCGCGATCCAGGTGGCCGCGGACCCGGGTGCAGAGCAGGCATCCGCGTCTGTGCTGCCGACGTATGTCGCGCGCCCGCACGACACCCGGCTGGCCGAGGCCGTCGCCCGCGCCGCTGGCGGACGCAGCGCGTTGGCGGTCATGGTCGGAGCGTCCGCTACCGGCAAGACCCGGGCCTGCTGGGAGGCGCTGCGAGCACTGCCGGCCGACTGGCGGCTGTGGCACCCCGTGGACCATCCGCGGCCCGCCGCCCTCCTTCGGGACGTCGGACGGCTCGGGCCGCGGACCGTGGTCTGGATCAACGAGACCGACCTGTACCTCCTGCCGCGAGAGGGCGGCGAGGCCGTCGCCGGTGCCCTGCACAAGGTGCTCCACGACCCGTCCATGGCCCCCGTCCTGGTCCTGGGCACCGTGTGGCCCGAGCACTGGCAGGCCCTGTGCGCCCACGTCGCCCCAGACCGGCCCGACCCGCATGCCGAGGCACGCCGGCTGCTGACGGGACACGGAATCGAGGTTCCCGACGCGTTCACCGAGGACGACATGACCCGCCTGGAGGCCGCCGCCCACGGCGACGCACGGCTCACCCAGGCCCTGGCCGGTGCCTCGGAGCGGCGCATCACCCAGTACCTCGCGGGAGTGCCGGTACTAATGGAGCGCTACCGTATGGCGCCCGCGCCAGCACGGGCCCTCGTCCACGCCGCCGTCGAGCTGCGCTCCCTTGGGCTGGGCCCCGCCCTGCCCGAACGGCTGCTGACGGCCACCGCACCCGCCTACCTCAGCGACGCCCAGTGGGACGAGGCCCACGAGCAGGGGCCGCACGCGTGGCCGGGCGCCTTCCTGGACCAGCTCACCCGACCGGCGCGGGGAGTCCCGGGCCCACTGTCCGTCGTACATCCGCGCAGTGGGCGGACCGCGTCCGGCGAAGCGCGGTACCTGCTGGCGGACCACCTGTGGCAGCTCGCCGGCGACCTGAGGCAGCCGTTCGAAGACGGGCCCCGCAGCTTCGTGTGCGCGGTGCTGGAGCACGCCTGTCCCGAGGAGCTGGCCATCATGGCCTGCTGTACGACCGGCCAGGCCGCCCACGCCCTCGCGCGCTACCGCCACGAGCCGTCGGCGGAGCGGGCGGTCGCCTGGACGACCGCCCGCTTCGGCCGGACCTGCGGGCGGCTGTTGATCGCGCTGTGGGGCCATCAGCTGCGGCGCAGCGGCTCCGTCTGGGAGGCACTGTGCTGGGTGGAGGTGCTGTCCGAGGCGGACCACGAGCCGGACGCCCTGCTCGACGCGTTCGACACGGCCCGGTGCACCGGGCACCTGGACCAGGTGCTGGAGTGGATCGACGACGCCCTCGCCTCCGGCAACCCCATGGGCCGGCGGTACGCGGAGGCCGGTGCGCGGCAACTGCTGTACGCACAACGCCACAGTGACGCGGTGGCCTACTACCTGCGGGCCGGGACCGGTCTCGCCGTGCCGTTCCACCTGTGGTGGCTGGCAGGTGTGCTCACCCGGGAAGGGAACGCCGACACGGCGTACGATCTGCTGCGGCCGCATCTCGACGCCGGGGATCCGGGCGCGCGGCGGGTCGCCGAGCTGCTCGGCCTGCCCCGGCCCGGCTGAGTCCGGGGGAGCCGCCAACGTCGACGGCGGCAGCGGCGCGACGGCTGACGGCGTGCAGGTCCACCTGTGGGACCCAACGTGAAAGCCTCACTCAGCGCACCCGTATCGCAGAACTCCGCGGCAAGATCCGAGACCTCGAACAGGATTTCCCCGATTCCCCGAAGGCTCACACCAGCCTGAAGCAGCAAGTACGACAGCTCACCCAGGACAAACCAGCGCCTCCAAGAGCGTCTGGCCGCGCCCGCCAGCCTGCGGTCTTTAGACCGTGTCCTATGTGGTGAGGCGGACAAGGCGGTTGTAGCAGCAGAGGGCGGCGGCGAGTCCGAGAAAGGCCAGGTAGTTGCGGGGATCGCGCTCGTAGCGGGGGCTGAGTCTGCGGTAGCCGGAGAG
>NZ_JBVHNF010000033.1:0-35187 GCF_055558055.1 Streptomyces sp. NPDC025833 | reverse complement strand
AGACCTTAGACAAGCCTCATCGTCCCAGCTCGGAAGGCACTTTCGCGTTCCCGCTCAAGATCCGGACACCGTGGCAAGTGAAACGCGCAGGCTAGGGCTTGTTCTTCTTCCAGCCCTTGTCCTGCGGCGGCCCGGGCTTCCTGTGCTTGCCGGGTCCTTCGCTCGGGGACTGAGAACCGGATTCCGAGCTCGTGGGCGGATCGGACGGCCCCGTGGTCCGGTCGTCCGGGGTGCCGTCCGTGGTGGAGGGGGACGGCGGTGCCGTGGGGCGACCGGTGGCTGTGCCGGTGGCCGTCTCCCGGCTCGGGGTGGCGGACGGAGAGACCGAGCCACTCGGGGCGGTGGTGGAAGAGGGGGCGGAGGAAGAGGCGGAGGGGCGCGGGACGGCGGTGGCCGGGCCGGAGTCGCGGCCGGGCGCGGGGGCCCGGTGCCGTCCGGTGGAGGCAACGCGGGTGGTGGACGTCGCGGCCGCGGGCGCCGCCTCTTTCCTGACGGCAGGCGCGCTCGGGGAGTCGGCGTGCTTGGCGGGGCTGCTCGCGGCCGGGGTCGCCGTGGTGCCACTGGTCTGGTGCGGATGGCCGTCCTCGGAGACGGCGAAGCTGCCGGCCATGACGGCGGCCAGCGCGGCGACCCCGCCGGCGACCAGCAGACGGCCGCGGGTGGGCGTGACCTTCGACAGGGCGGCACGGGTGGTGCGCGGCGAACGCGGGTGCGTCCGGTCCGCCTCTCCCTGCGCCCGCGCGTGGACCAGGCTGGTGACCTCGGGCGCGGCCGGGACGGCCGGGGATCCGCTCGTGTCGGCCAGGGCGGCCAGGACCCGGGCGCAGTCCCCGTCCGACGGGCGGGCCGACGCGTCCAGGGCGGTCATGTCCCGCAGCAGGGCCGCGAACTCCTCGGGCAGGAAGCCGGGGAGTTCGGGCGGGCGGTGGAGCCGCGCGATCGCGGCCTCCAGGGGACCGCCGTCGTACTCGAGCTTGTTGGTGATGCATTCGAGCAGCACCAGCCCGAGGGCGTAGATGTCGGCGGGCGGGCCGACGGCCTGGCCGAGCACCTGCTCCGGGGACAGGTAGGCGGGTGTGCCGACGAGTGTGCCGGTGGCGGTGTGGCTGGTGGTGTCGAGCAGCCGGGAGATGCCGAAGTCGGTCAGGTGCGGGTGGGCGGACGCGTCGAGCAGGATGTTCGAGGGCTTGATGTCGCGGTGGACGATCCCCGCCTGGTGCGCGTGGTCCAGGGCCCGGGCGAGGTCGGCGCCGATGGCGGCGGTCTCACCCGGGGCCAGGGGACGCGCGGCGATGCGGTCCTTGAGCGTGGGGCCTTCGATGAGTTCCATGACCAGGAAGGCGCGGCCGTTGTGCCGTCCGGCGTCGTACACGGTGACGAGGCCGGGGTGCTGCAACCGGGCCAGGATCATGGCCTCGTTGTGCAGGCCTTCCTCCGTGTCCACGTTGGTGCCGAGGCGGAAGACCTTGACCGCCACCGGCCGCTTCAGGCGCAGGTCGACGCCGCGGTGGACATCGCCGGCGCCGCCCGAACCGATGACCGTGCCCAAGCGGTACCGTCCGGCCAGCACCTCCGTGGAGCACCGCGACAGCGACGAAGCCGACTGGCCGAGCCTCATGTCATCTCCCACTGCTGCGACGGGTATGCGTGCGGCCGTTTGCAGGACGGCGCCGGACCCGCGTACCCGTGACAGCCCCGAGTACCCCTGTGCGACCGGTTCCGGCAGTGCGCCGGCGCTCCCCGTCCGCGCGACGGGTCCACTTGCCGCGCCGTCGGCGAGCTGTCTCCCGGCCGGGTGCCGCGACCGGGCCTCCACCGCTCCGACCTGCGGGACCGTTGGGTGAAGTAGGGGACGTACGCGATGCGTTGACGCCCTTCACGTCCTTCCTGCGGGGTCGCGGGGCTGCGGGCCCGGCGCCGGGTGCGAGGGCACGTCGCGCCGCGCGGACGACGCCGAAGCGCCTCGTGCCGTCCCAGGTTCCGGGACGGCCGGTCCGGACAGCCCTCAGCAACTTCTACAGTGCTGTAGATTTTGAGATGATCGCTCAGAGGCCGGGCTCCTGCGCCCGGCCCTTGGACACGAAGAGGGATGCGACATGGGTGTGAGCCTCTCCAAAGGCGGCAATGTCTCGCTGAGCAAGGAGGCGCCGGGTCTGACCGCCGTTCTGGTCGGCCTCGGATGGGACGTCCGCACGACCACGGGCACCGACTACGACCTCGACGCCTCCGCGCTGATGGTCGACGAGTCCGGCAAGGTGCTTTCCGACCAGCACTTCGTCTTCTTCAACAACCTGAAGAGCCCCGACGGTTCGGTGGAGCACACCGGTGACAACCTCACCGGTGAGGGAGAGGGCGACGACGAGGCCGTCAAGGTCAACCTGACCGGCGTCCCCGCCGACGTCGCCCGGATCGTCTTCCCCGTCTCGATCCACGACGCCGAGAACCGCGGCCAGAGCTTCGGCCAGGTCCGCAACGCCTTCATCCGCGTCGTCAACCAGGCGGACGGTGCCGAGCTGGCCCGCTACGACCTGTCCGAGGACGCCGCGACCGAGACCGCGATGGTTTTCGGCGAGCTGTACCGCAACGGCGCGGAGTGGAAGTTCCGCGCGGTCGGCCAGGGCTACGCCTCCGGACTGGCGGGCATCGCCTCCGACTTCGGCGTCAACGTCTGACCGACCACGTTCTACGGGCGGGCCGGATCGTGCGTCCGGCCCGCCCGCGGCGAGCATGTCCGCTGCCACACGCCGGCCGGCCGGCCGCGTCGCCGAGAGGCCGGCGTCACGCAAGAAGCCGGCCACGGCCCGCACCGCATGATCGGGGGACCTTCATGATCGAGTCCGGCCGCCTCGAAGCCGTCGACCGAGCAGACTTCGACCGGATGCTGCACGTCGCGCTCGACGAAGCTGACATCCGCGAGGCCCTGCACCAGTCGGCCGGGAACGTCACTGCCGATCAGTTGCGCGCGCGGGCGCTGACTGCGGCCGACGCGATCGCCGCGGAAGCGGCCGCGGAGTACGCCGCCCTGCTGCGGCTGCGGATCGCGGCCGACCCGGCCCCCGCCGGCCGGCCCCGCGAGCCCGTGCCCGCCACCGCCGGGAATGGGCTGCTGTCGGCACTGGCCGTGCTTACGCCCGTCCTGTCCGCCGCGGCGACGGCCATTTTCCTCCTCCTCGGCTACGGGCTCCGGCTGGCCGACACCCAACAGCCCCTCGCCGTCGCGCTGATCCGGGCCGGCTGGGTCGCCGGGGCCGTGGCGGTGCTCGCCGCCGCGGCTGCGGGCACCGCACTCGTGCTCACCGCAGCCCGGCATCGCGCCACGACCCGCAACCCGCAGCCGGATACCGCCTCCCTCGCCCGAGCCCGCGCGGCGTGGCATCGAGCCCTCCTTCACCGTGGGCTGCTCCCGTTCCTGCGCCGTGAGCTGCACCAGCTACCCACCCGCGCGTTGCGGTCCCGCCCCGCCCCGCATCCCGCCCCGCGGAACGCAAGACCTGGTTACAGCAGCCCGGACTTCGCCGGCCCCTCTCTTCCATTCCGGGACTGACACCGCTCCCACGGGAGGGGGCGCACGCCGAGCCGGTGCGCCGGGCCATGGCGTATCGGGCAGGACCGGGCGCGTCCCAACTCACTGCTTCTACAGTGCTGTAGATTCATCTGGGCTATCCCATGCACTACCGGGCATCGCGCTCCGCCCCCGAGTACCAGGAGGAAATCGGTGACAGTCACGCTGACCAAGGGCCAGCAGATCAGCCTGGAGAAGAGCACCGGGCAACCGCTCGGCGTCGTGCGGATGGGGCTGGGCTGGCAGGCGGCGCCCCGCAAGGGCTTCCTCGCCAAGCTCACCGGTCCGCGCGAGATCGACCTCGACGCCTCCGCGGTGCTCTTCGCCGGCAACGAGCCGATCGACGTCGTCTTCTTCCAGCACCTGGTCAGCGACGACGGCTCGGTCCGCCACAGCGGCGACAACCTCGTCGGCGGTGCCGGGCAGGGCGGTGACGACGAATCCATCCTCGTCGACCTGCTGCGCCTGCCTGCCCACGTCGACCAGATCATCTTCACCGTCAACTCCTTCACCGGGCAGACCTTCGCCGAGGTGCAGAACGCCTTCTGCCGCCTCATCGACGAGAACACCGGTCAGGAACTGGCCCGCTACACCCTCTCCGGCGGCGGCTCCCACACCGCCCAGATCATGGCCAAGGTCCACCGCTCCGGCGGTGGATGGCACATGTCCACCATTGGACAACCGGCCGACGGCCGCACGTTTCGGGACCTGATGCCCGCCATCGCCAGTCACCTCTAGCCACCCTGCCGACTGCCACCAGGGAGAAGACGGAACTCATGCTCGGCATCAGCGAACTGGCCATCGTCCTCGCCGTCGTCATATTGATCTTCGGTGCCAAGAGGCTTCCCGAGGCCGCCCGTTCCTTGGGCAAATCCGCCCGCATCCTCAAGAGCGAGGTCAAAGCGATGAAGTCCGACCAGACGCCGACCACAGTGCGGGCGACTTCGCGTGGGACCACGACTCCGCCCGTCATCCGCACCGCACCCGGTGACACCGTCGGCCGCCCTGCAGATCAGCCGGGCAACGGCACACCGCGGGCCTGACCAGCCCGCAACCACCCGCTCCGGGCGAACTCCACCCCGGGCCTGCCGGCCCCCCAGCGTCCGCCGGACCTCATCGGAAAGCAGCGTCACCTCATGGGAATCCTCAGCTGGATCATCCTCGGACTCCTGGCCGGAGCCATCGCCAAGATACTCCTGCCGGGACGCGACCCGGGCGGCCTCATCGGCACCACCCTCATCGGGATCGCCGGCGCCTTCACCGGCGGCTGGCTCTCCGCCAAGTTCCTCGACCGGCCCGTACAGAACCAGTTCTTCGACCTCGCCACCTGGGGCGCGGCCATCGGCGGCTCCCTGGTCCTGCTGATCGCCTACCGCCTCCTCTTCGGCAATTCCCGCGACTGACGCGGCTGGAACGCGGGGGTACCCAGGGACCGGGTGAGGTTCTGGGCGACACGGTCTTTCTCGGTCTCGACGGCGAGCGTGCGGAGGCCGGGCAGGCCAGTCCTGCCGGACGGCGACGAGCCAGTCCGGCAGGCGCTCGCTGTGTCAGCCGGTGAGCAGGTCGTCCATCGCATCGGTCGCCGTCGGCGTGACACGACTGGGGAACCGTTCGTGTACCGCTGTCACGTGTCTGCGGATGGCCTGCCCGTTCGGCTTCACTTCAGGTGGCGGGCGAAGAACCGGGCCCCGGCGTCGAGCTCGAACCGAGGGACGCCAGTGTGCCCGCCCACGTTGGCATGCAGCGTCTTCTCCTCGGAGCCGAAGGCGTCGTACAGGTCCAGGGCCGCCTGCCGGTCGTTCCCTTCATCGTCCCACTGCAGCAGGACCTGCAGCGGAATGGTGACCTGACGGGCCTCCTCGAACATGGCGGCGGGCACGAAACTCCCGGCGAAGAAACCGGCGGCCACGACGCGCGGCTCGACCACGGCCAGCCGGATGCCGATGGAGATCACTCCCCCCTCGTACCCGACCGGGCCGCCGATCCCGGGCAGCGACAGGATGGCGTCCAGGGCGGCTCGCCATTCCGGGACGGCCTTCTCGACCAGCGGGAGGATGAGGGCGTCGACCACCTTGTCACCGACCGGCTCGCCTGCTTCCACCGCCCGGCGCAGGTCGGCGCGGGCCTGTTCGACGGCGGGCCAACGGGGCCGGTCGCCGCTCCCGGGAAGCTCGATGGTGGCCGCGGCGAAGCCGTACGCCGCCGCGTAGTGCCGGGCCCGCCCCGCCAGCCGGGGATACATCTTGCGCAGCCCGAGCGGTGGGGGGCCGATCAGGATCAGCGGTGTCGGCGCGGACGCGGAGGCAGGAGTCCACAGAATGCCGGGGATCTCACCGAGGGTGAATTCGCGTTCGAGGACGCCGTCGCCGAGATGCTTCTCAGAGGTGAAGCGCATGGTCGTGCCTTTCGGGAGTGCTCGTGAACGGCGCTCCCGGACGACCTATCGTCCGACCGTGACCCCAGGGGGGAGCACCCATGTCGATACTGCGTTCACGGGTACCACCTCCTTGTTCTCCAGCACGGCCTTCGGAAACGTAGCAGTGCTCCCGGTGGTCCGCCAAGTGGATTCCTGCGCGGGCTCCGTGGCGGAAGGCCACGGAGCCGTAACACCTACAGCGACTGCCGTCCCGGCGCCGATCACGTCTGTCAGCGCATGTCCGCGAGGAGGGTGGTGAGTTCCGCTTCCTGTTGCGCCGGCGACATCGGCGGGTTCGGGTGGTCGATGCCGAAGGTCTTCAGGACCTGGTCCATCTGGGCGTCGATGAAGGTCCAACCGGTGTCGTCCAGCGGCTGCAACGAGGCTTGGTCGGCATCCCATAGGTCTCGCAGCGACTGGGCAGCGGTGTGGGCTCCGGTCGCGTGACCCGACCGTGCGTCCTTGAGCGAGGTCGACGCGAGTGCCTTCAGTGCGTTGACCTTCGCGGGCGGGAACTTCTCCACGGCCTGGCCGGGGGCAAGGTGGACGGTGGAGGTGGCGTCGGCCTCCGGCGCCGGGCCGACGTGTGGCTGGCCGTGCGCCCAGAGCAGCAGGCCCCCGGTGAGGAAGGCGAGGAGACCGAAGCCGGCCAGTGCGATGCGCTCCCTGCGATGGTCGGCGGTGATCTGCGGGGTGTGCGTGGCGTCGTAGGCCTCGGTCACGTCGGAGCGCGTCACCGTCAGGTAGACGACAGTCGCCAGGATCAAGCCGAGGAAGATCAGGCTGGTGGTGGAGGTGCCCAGCGCGAGGCCGGTCGGCTCGCCCGGCTGTGCGACCTTCGGGGAGGCGAGCCAGTCGCCGATGTTGGCGCCCAGCGGGCGGGTCAGGATGTAGGCGAGCCAGAAGGACAGCACCGGGTTCGCGCCTGACTTCCGCAGCAGCGTGATCGCCGCGATGAGGCCGAGCGGCAGCAGGACCGAGAATCCCGGGCTCCAGCCGGTGAGTTCGAGGGTCCAGTCGCCGGTCGCGGTGCCGAGCGCGAAGGTGACGAGAACGGCGAGCCAGTAGAACGACTCGCGCGGCAGCGTCGTGACCGAGTGGATCGAGAGGGTGCGCTCGCGCAGCCACCACACGCCGAAGACAACCGCGAGCAGGACCGAGAACACTGCTGAGCTGATCCACAGGGGCACGTCGAGTCGGTCGGTGAGGATGTCGGTGTACAGCGTGCCCGTGACACTGACGACGACCACGGTCAGCCAGTACGGGAAGGGGGCGTACCGCTTCAGTCGAAGCTGGACGCCCAGAACCCCTACGAACCCCGCGGTGAAGATCCAGGCCGTGTTCACCAGGCCGACGCCCAGCTTCATGTTGATCCAGTCGGCGAAACTCTCACCGACGGTCGTGCACAGGATCTTGATCACCCAGAACCAGATGGTGACCTCGGGAACCTTGTTCGGCATCAGCCGCCCGCTGTGGCGTGTGCGGGGTTCGCCTGTCGTTGTCATGCGGTGCAGGTTGACCCGGTCGACCTGCACACAACCTGACCACGCGATCGTCTACGGTGCGGGGAAGGTCACTTCGACGCGTCCGTGACCATCCGCGATCGCACGGACCGCCACTCCTGCGGACGCGGCGAGACGCCGCACCACGGCCAGCCCCAACCCGTGCCCGTCGCCGCTGGTCACGCCCGCATCGAAGACCCGGTCGACCTCCGCCGGATGGAATCCCGGACCATCGTCGAGGACATCGACCACGACGTCCTGGGGCTGGATGCGCGCCGTGACCCGAACATGCGAGCTCGCATGGCGCAGGCCGTTCTCCAGCAGGGGTGACAACACGGCCACGACGAGTTCGCCCGCCACGGCGACGGCGACGCCGGTCGGGATGGCAGCTCGATGGAGCGGCCGGCTATCGTCTGTCGTGCCGCCGTCCTGAGATCGCAGCGGGCGCCGTCACCGGTCCGTGTCCGGGCGGCACTCAGAATCGTCGTGATGGCAGTGTTCAAGCGGTCGACCTCCCTCAGAACGGACTCGGGCGCGAGGTCATGACCGGAGAGCTGCGCCAGCTGTGCCTCGCCCCGCAGGACCGTCAGGGGCGTCCGCAACTCGTGGGCGATCTCATCGGTGAGGCGGCGCTCGTCAGCGAGCGCGTTGTCTATGCGGCCGAGCAGGCGATCGAGAGTCCGACCGAGCTCTCCGAATTCGTCGCGAGGAACGCCGAGGTCGAATCGGCGCCCGGGTTCGTGATCCCCCCAGTCGTCGGCAAGAGCGGCCATCTCGTGAACCACCCGCAACGCACGACCCACCACGAGGTACGCGACGACGCCGGCGAGCAGGATCGTGATGCCACCCAGGACGAGCGACATGGCCAGGCTGCGCCGCTCTGACGTCGCGTACGGCGTCAGTTCCACCCGCACGACCGCCGCGACCCGGTGGCCTTCGAGGCGGATCGGCTGGGCGTACAGCAGGTACCTGCCGACCGTGGTGGTCTTGGGCTGCCCGGCGTCCGCAAGCGCCTTAACGCGACCAAGAAGGCTCCCGGGGACGATCCCGTCAACGAGGTGCCCATCGGCATACACCCACGAGACCGTGTCCAGGGCTTCGTTGCCGCTCTCGATCAGCACGACGTGGCCGCGGCGCACGGTTACGTTCGCCGCCACCGCCTCGGCACGCGTACGCGCCACAGTGTTCGCGTCGGCGTCGGTCACCCGGCTCAGCAAGACGTGCGAGACCATCACCAGCACTCCAGCCTCGTTGCTTGACGCGGTCAGTCCCTGCGTCGGGGCCTTGGTGCCCCCGGGCCTGGTTCTCTGGTGGTACGAGCGAGGACGTGGGCGACTGCCTCGTTCACGGTGCGAAGTTCTGTGTCGTCGCGGCACAGCGTCGGTAGGTGGGAGACGTCGAGGCTCAGCGTCAGGTGTGCCGCGGGCGTGTCGGTGGTGGAGGGGGCCGTGATCCGCCGTGGGGCGACGCCGAGTTCGTCGAGGGCTTGTGCGGCGTCCGGGCGGTTCGCGTACCCGCCGGGCAGTGACATCAGCAGGTGGTCGGTCTCGGTGGTGCCGGTCAGGACGCGTACTCCTGCTTCGGCGATGTCGTCGGCGAGGAGGCGGGCGGCGAGGAGGCGGGCGGCGCGCAGGCTGCGTGTCTGGTGGTCCCGGAACTGTGGTGAGGCCGCGTGGCGGAAGGCCGCGGCCCGTTCGGCCGTGCCCCAGCACGGGCTGTCGGCCTGTTGGCCGGGGAAGGCGGCTGTGTCGAGGGTTCGCGCGATGGCGGGGTCATCGGTGAGCACGACGCCGCCGACATGAGGATGTGTGGTGGTGGTGGCGATGTGGGCGTAGGGCAGGGGGCCGGCGTGGAGTCCGGCCGCGACCGGTCCGGCGACGTTCGCCATGTCCACCAGCAGCAGTGCGCCGACCGCGTCGGCGGCCCGACGCAGTCCCGCGTAGTCGACGTGCCGTGGGTACTCCGGGCGGCCCGCGATGATGAGCCGGGGGCGTCGGCTCTCGGCGATCCGGCGCACGTGCTCGGTGCAGGCGGGGGAGTGGCAGCCGTGCAGGGGGTAACGGATGAGGTCGTAGCGGTCCGCCGGGCCGTCCGGATGCGCCTGGGGTGTCGAGGTGGGGTCGGGGTCCGGCCATGGATGCGGCACGAGCACGGTGTCGCCCTGCCGGAGGAGCGCGGACATCACCAGTGTGTTGGCCTCGGGACCGGGGCGGCAGAGCACGCGGGCATGCGCTGCGCCGAACAGCTTTCCGGCCCGTTCGGCGGCGAGTCGTGCGTCGTCCTCGCTCTCCACGGCGGCCGACAACTCGGGATCCGTGTCACCGGAGAAGGACGGGAACGACGGGAACGTCTGGGACATGGGCGCTCCTTGCGAACGGGGCTGCACGCGACGTGAGAGCAGGCTGGGAGCGGCGTGATCAGCGCATCCACGCCGTTGCCGGTGTCCGGGCCGTTGCGCCGGGACTCACCGACGGCAGGTCGGCGGCGTGAGTGCGCGCGGCTGATGCCGCGGCGCCCCGGGGCCCGCGTCCGGTGGCGGGAGAGAGCGGACACGCCAGGGTGCGAGGAACGGGTGAGTCGTCGAGGCTCCTGGAGGGTGGAGCACGCGCGGGCGCGTGCGGCCAGATGGCCCTCCCCCTCTGTCATGAGCCTGAGAGCTTCACCGCGTAGAAGGAAGCGGCTTGCACCGTGGGCGAGACGCGTGGGGCGTCTGCTTTCCAGAGTCCGCCTCCGCTGTGCGGTAGGGGTGCCTGAGAGTTTCCGGGGAGGATTTGCTCCTTCGGCGCCGTCCCCGAAGGGACGGGCTCTCCCGCGCAGGATCGATGGCGGCGTGTTCGGTTGTGGTGATCCTCGGGCACGAGAACTTACGGGCGGAGCAACAGGCCGTCAAGTGCTGCCACAGGGCCGACAACGGGCTGACACCTAATCTCACTTGATGCCGAGCATGCCCGGCGGGAATTCTTCCGTGTCCGGTCCCACATGTCCGTGAACATGTGGATCGCGTGCAGGCGCTCACTCGCGAATCCACGCCGCCCCATGCACACCGGATTACGTCGATCGGCCGGGCGGCACTCCGGTGTCGGGAGGAGCGGAGAAGGTTCCGTGCGATGTCTGTTTTCCTATGCCGTCGGGGCGTTGCTCAGCACCTTGCCGGTGGTGGCGTCGACGATGACGTCCCGCACGCCGGTGTCGGTCGAGGTCGCCTTGGCGGTGACACGTATCCGGTAGGCGAGGACCGGTGTCTTGCCCGCCAGGGCGCTCACGACCAGCTCGGCCTGGCCGGCCTTGCCCGCGGCCGCGTCGGCCGCCGCGGCCCTGGCGTCGGCGGCGGACTTCTTCGGTGTGGTGCTGGCGAGGGAGATCGCGCGGGGGTCGCTCGGGTCACGCCCAGGTACTGGTCGCGGGCGTCCAGGTGAACGATCAGATCGGCGCCCAGCACCGCGAGGCCGTCGTGCGTGCGCTGGAACCGGACGTGCTTCTTGCCGTTGGCGTCCTGAAGGGCGTCCGTGGCCGTCAGCACGTCGTCCTCGGTCACGCCGGTTGCCGTCGCATGGGCGTGCGCGGCGGCGGCTATGACGGCGGGGGAAGCCTGGCGCGATGCGAGGGGGCCGGCGGCCCGCGCGGGCCGGCCGGGGGCGGCGGAAGCCGAACCGAGTGCGCTCGCACCCACAAAGCTTGTCGCAACCATGACAACCGCCTCGGAAGTGCGTATGGATGCTCCACGCATGGGGAACTCCTCAGGGGGAGGGGGGAGACTGCCTCTTGTGGACAGCAGCGGTGACGCAGAGGATCTTGCGTCGTCGCTGGGGCACTCTCTCCTCAGCACCCTCCCGGGAGCTATCCGTAGGCGCGCTTCTAGGTATCCCTATTTAATGAGCGCCGGCCGCCGCCCAGTCGGGGCCTCGACGGCGGTCCACTCCTGTCGGGCGCTGCCCTTCCGCGCCGGGACTTCAGCGTCAGCTGGTCCGGCCGTTCGCGTCGAAACGCTGGAGCAGGCGCGGAAGTCGCGCCGCCCATGCGGGAGTTGAAGCAGGAAGTCCAACAAGGACGTTGGTGTGGGCCGCCTGGCGGATGGCGGTGTCCTCGCGCGTTGGGCGTGCCGAGGGTGTGTTCTCGCGGGCTGATGCTCTGGCGGGCGCGGCGCCGGGCTGCCTCGTCGAGGCACACGGCCCGGTCGTCCAAGTAACGGCCGGCGCGGACTGTCCGGGCAAGCCCCCGGGTGAGGCTGGTGAGCGTGGCCGTCGCCATGCGCAGCGCGAACCGTGCGGTACCCGGCGGCCGCGGCCGCCAGGTACCCGGAGGCGACCAGGTGGGCCGGAGTGGTGAAGCCAGTTGCACGGTGACTCCGGGTTCACCCCCTGGCCGGCAGCCGCCAAGCAGTCGCCGGGTGCACGCTCAGGCATCGTTCACCCGGCGCCGAAAAGGCGTTCCGCGGTGCGCAGTGCGTGTTCCGCCACCCGCTTGCCCAGGGCGAGACCGGCCACGTCGGCCGAGCGGGTGTGGATGCCGGAGTAGACACGGGCGTCCTCGTTCTCCTGGGACAGCTGACTCCAGGCCGTGTACCTGCGCGTCACTCCGGGGGCGGTGGGGCTGGTCAGTTCGAACGGTGCGGTGTGCGGCCCGGTGAGCGCCGTGAGGACCGTTTCCGCCGCGCCCGCGTAGGTGTTGTGGCCGCTGGGATAGTCGGGATGGGCCGGGGTGACGTGCAGCGGTGTCCAATCGGGGTCCGGGTCGATCGTGCCGGTGCGGATGGCCGTGACGGGACGCCAGCGCAGATACGCGTACTTGGTGTCGGAGGTGGCGATCTGCGTGTCCACCAGGGCGACGTGGAACAGCGCGACCAGCGCGGCGCGTGCGGGGACGGAGCGTGGCGACCGGGCCAGGGCGACCCGCAACGGCTCGGTGTACAGCGTCAGCGAGGAGCCGAACCAGAAGACGGCGGTCTCCGTCTGCAACGCCGTGCGTACGGTGCTGTCCACCGCCCCGTAGGCCCGTACCTCGGCCAGGTCGGCACGGTAGCGCGCGGAGTCCAGGGCGGGCGGCGCGGGCAGCCGGTACTGGTCGGGACCGTCGAGCAGGAAGGGCCTCGCGATCCGGTTGCCGTACTGCGCGGCCGGGGCGTGACCCGGCGGCGTCGGCTGCCACACACCGGGGGCCGCCGGCGGGACGGTGAACGGCTCGTTCACCGAGACCGGGTCCAGACCGTCGCCCTCACGGGAGGCGAGGGCCAGCCGGGCATGGCGCGCGCCGGTCGCCACGCCCTTGGACTTGGCCGGCCCATCCGGAACGCGGTCGAGCGTGCTGCGCAACGCGGCGTCCAGATCCTGGGTGCGGGAGGGGACCAGGGCCACCAAGACGTCGTGCACGGCGGATGCCAGGGCCACGTCCTGGAAGTGGTTCCGGTCGACGCCGGGCGGCACCCTGCGGGTGGCTCGGGTCGCCGCGAGCCAACTGATGGCCCAAGTGCGGTTGTTGGTGATCTGAGTGGGGGCGCCGGCGGCCGCGATGGTGGCGGCCGTCGTGTCGTACCAGTCGAGTGCCACGGACGGGCTCGACGTCCGTTCGTCCGCCCCGGCAGCCGTGGCGGACGGGACGGTGACGGAGGCGGCCAGCAGTGCGGCCGAGCCCAGCGCCTTCAGGGCGGAGCGGCGGGTGGTGAGCGGGTTCACAGGTACTCCCTCGCGGACGTGCGGCAACTGCTTCTGACCGGGGCACAGGTGCGGGTCAGCTACACAGCGCGGCGGCGACACGCAGCAGATCGACGGCGCGTCGCCGGGTGAACCGCAGGGTAATCCGCATGCCGGGGACGCTATCCAGAGCGAAATGGTCGGTCAACAGGGCGAGGTGGTCCGCCTGGCACCGCAACGCAGGCTTTGTGGTTCCGCCATACGCCCGTCATCTCAGACCGAGTCTTGTGTGGTGAGGCGGATCAGTCGCTTGTGGCAGCACAGGGTGGCGGCGGGGCACGGAAAGCCCACGTGGTTGCGGGGATCGCGCTGGTAGGGCTCGATGACCCAGCGACGGCTCCCTGAGCGCTTGCTGGACATGGGGTCCCCCTCCTGTGCTGGGATCGGGTGATTCGCCGAGGCTGTCCACCGGCCGGTGACCAGGGCGTTCCGGCCACCGCGACACGGCCGGCGGCCGTGTCGCGGTGTGAGCGCGTCGATCACTCCGAAGTCGGAACAGGGCCGGCGTCAAAGACCGCGGATCACCAGGTGACCGGCAACGCCTGCAGGCCGCGGAAGACCAGTTCCGGCACGTAGGTGAGCTCGGACTCGTCAACGGCGAGGCGTAGTCCCGGATACCGTTTCACCAGGGACCCGATCGCCACCCGCATCTCCCGGCGGGCCAGTACCGCGCCGAGGCAGAAGTGCGGTCCGTGCCCGAACGCGAGGTGCGCTGCCGGTCCTTCGCGCGTGATGTCGAAGCGGCCGGGATCCGGGTACACACCGGGGTCGCGGTTGGCCGCGACGATGACCGGCAGCACCGGTTCACCCGCTCCCAGTTCGACGCCCTCCAGTTCTACGGGCTCGGTCGTGACCCGGACCTCGGCCGAGGTGAAAAGCCTGCTGTAGCGCAGTAGTTCGTCGACCGCCGGGCCGATCAGGTCCGGTGACGACCGCAGCAGCGCGAGTTGCTCCGGGTGGCGCAGCAGGGTCAGCAACGAGTTGCCCAGCTGGTTGACGGTCGTCTCGTGGCCGGCGATCAGCAGGCCCTCCAGGTTGGCCAGCAGTTCGGGTTCGGTGAGGTGGTCGCCCTCGTCGTTGGCGGCGACCATCGCCGAGATCAACCCGTTGTCCGGCCGCGCCCGCTTCTGACGCACCAGGTCGGCGAGCCAGTCCTGCATCTCGCCCTGTGCGGCCCGCAGTTCGTCCGGAGTGATGTCCGTCACGAACAGCCGCCTGGTCCACCGGCGGATGGCTCCCGCCTCGGAGTAGGGCACGCCGAGCAGCTCGCAGATGACCATCAACGGCAGTGGAGCGCAGAGACCTGCCACAAGATCCGCGGTTGGATCGAGGGAGTCGAGCAAGGAGTCCACGACGGACCGCACGCGTGGTTCGAGCTGCTCGACCATGCGGGGGCTGAACGCCTGCGACATGAGCTTGCGCAGGCGGGCGTGGCGCTCGCCGTCCAGGCTGGTGACCAGTAACGGGTCGGCGGCGACGGAGAGTTTCAGCGGGCTGCCCGGGAGTGTGGCCGCCTCCCGGCTGAACCGGCTGTCGCTCAGGACCTGGCGCACCGCCTTGTAGGAGAGGGCGAGCCAGACGTCTGCCGTACCCATCGTCGCGAGGACGACCGGAGCCTGCGCGAGCAGAGCCTCGGCTTCGGGTTCGTTGTCGAGGTGGTGTGGTGTGGTGAAGGGGAACGTGGCTTGCACCGGTGCCTCCTGTGTGAATGTCACCGGGGCCGGGCAGCGGGTGCCGGGCGCGAACGGCCGGGACCGATGCACGGACCGGTGACGGCTGGGTCTTGTGCCGCCGGGGCGGTGGCGCCTCGCGATCGTCTCGCAGTCGATGGGGTCGAACGGTTCGGCCGGGCTGTCGGCGGCGCCGCTGGCCGGTTCGCTCGATCCGGGTGGTGATCGCCGTGCGCAGATTATCCCGGGTGGCCGGATGACGGTCGAGGACGTTTTTCCGCGCGATTATGAGGGGGATTTTAGGGGTTGTCACCGGCAGCGTCGACGGTGCATATGAACCCGGCTCGGTCGCGGCGGTGCGGGCGTGGACGAACTTCCGTGACCGTACCCGCGAATTCACCGGCGGAGACGCCGACAGATGCGCCGGCGGGCACCGCGACGGGCCGTCCGAAAGAAACGGCGCGTTTCACGGAGGCATGGGACGTATTTCGCCACGATGCCTTTGTCATGCAGGCATATGACGTTGTGATGTGCTTCGTTTGAGACAGCCTTGGCCTGGCCTATGGCGACGGCGTGATGGTGCTGCCATGCTCGTCTGCGCGGCGGGGCGATCATCGCCTCGGCCCCTACGCTCAGCTCACCAGTGCATCTTCCTCGAAGATCGCCAACGCTGTCGCTTTCGAGGACCGCTCCACCGATCCAGCCGCCCGAAGCGCGGTCGAGTCCGGGTTCGGATACGACCGCGTCGCCGGGCTGCCCGCGCGCTCGACGATCCGGCCGCTCGCGCGGCCGGAGCCGCACCATCGGGACTGCTACGGAAACACCCCGCCTTCCTTTATTCCCCGGCTCACGAGGTGTCGATGTGATGCGCTTCCCCTTGGAATCGGACGCTGATCGTGTCGCCGTCATCGGAATGGCGGGCAGGTTGCCGAAAGCCCCCGATCCGGAGGCATTCTGGCGACTGCTGTGCGACGGGACCGACGCGATCACCGCGCCGCCCGCGGGCCGGCAGGGCGTCAGGCACGGCGGCTACCTGGACCGGGTGGACGGCTTCGACGCGGCGTTCTTCGGTGTGTCCCCCCGTGAGGCCGCCGGCATGGACCCGCAGCAGCGGCTCATGCTCGAACTCGCCTGGGAGGCCCTGGAGGACGCCCGGATCGTGCCGAGCACGCTGACGGACGGTCCGACAGGGGTGTTCGTCGGCTCCATGTGGGAGGACTACACGTCCCTGGCCTACCCCGGTCACATCACGCCCCACACGCTGACCGGCACCAGCCGGGGCGTCATCGCCAACCGCGTCTCGCACTTCCTCGGTGTGCGCGGACCGAGCATGACGGTCGACACGGCCCAGTCGTCCGCGCTGGTCGCGGTGCACCTGGCGGTCGAGAGTCTGCGCCGCGGCGAGTCGGCGCTCGCCCTGGCCGGCGGGGTGAACCTCAACCTGACCGCCGCCCGCGAGGAGGGAGCGGCGGAGTTCGGCGGCCTGTCCGCGGACGACCGCTGCTTCACCTTCGACGCCCGGGCCAACGGGTTCGTCCGCGGCGAGGGCGGCGCCTTCCTCGTCCTGAAACCGCTGGACCGGGCCCTGGCCGACGGGGACCGCGTCTACGGTGTCATCCGGGGCAGCGCGGTCAACAACGACGGTGCCACACGGAGCCTGACCGTGCCCAGCGCGCAGGCCCAGGAACAGGTCGTCCGCGAGGCACTGGCCCGCGCGGGCGTGCGGCCCGCGGATGTGCAGTACGTGGAGCTGCACGGCACCGGCACCGCTGTCGGCGACCCGGTCGAGGCCGCCGCCCTCGCGGCGGCCTACCGCGACCCGGCCGAGTCAGGCGACGCCGAGCGCGACGCCGACAGCGCCCTGCGGGTCGGATCCGCCAAGACGAACGTCGGCCACCTGGAAGGCGCCGCGGGCATCGTCGGTCTGCTCAAGACCGTCCTCAGCATCCACCACCGCGCACTGCCGCCGAGCCTGAACTACGAAACCCCCAACCCCGGCATCCCCCTCGACGCACTGGCGCTGCGGGTCCAGACCGCCCTGACCCCCTGGCCGCGGCCGGATGCCCCCCTGCTCGCGGGCGTGTCGTCGTTCGGCATGGGCGGCACCAACGCGCACGTCATCGTCGAGCAGGCGCCCGACGCAACCGCGCCGCCGGCCCAGCGGTCCGCGCCCGACGCCCGGTCCGCGCCCGACGCCCGGCCCGCGCCCGATGCCCCCGCGCCGTGGATCGTCACGGCGCGGACCAGGCAGGCGCTACGAGCGCAGGTCGAGCGCCTGCGGGAACACGTGCGCAGTCACCCGGACCTGACCGGTGCCGAGGTCGCGCACGCGCTGGCCACCACCAGAACCCGCTTCGCGCACCGCGCGGTCTTGCTCGACTCCGCCCAGGTCGCCGCCGGCCGGGCCGGCACCCCGGGCCGTACCGTCTTCGTGTTCCCCGGCCAGGGCGCGCAGTGGGTCGGCATGGGCCGGGAGCTGTACGCCGCGTACCCCGTCTTCCGGGCCGCCATGGACGAGTGCGCCCAGGCCCTGGCCCCGTACACCGACTGGTCCCTGGCCGATGTCCTGGACGGCGACCCGCTCGACCGCGTGGACGTCGTGCAGCCCGCCCTGTTCGCGGTGATGGTGTCCCTGGCGGCACTGTGGCGCTCCTTCGGCGTCGAGCCCGACGCGGTGGTCGGGCACTCGCAGGGGGAGATCGCCGCGGCACACGTCGCGGGCGCGCTGTCGCTGTCCGACGCGGCCCGGATCGTGGCACTGCGCAGCCGCGCGCTGGTGGCGCTGACCGGCCGGGGCGGCATGGTGTCCGTGGCCCTGTCCGCCGAACGGGCCGAGGACCACGTGTCGCGCTGGGGCGGCGCGCTGACGGTCGCCGTGGTCAATGCCACCGGCTCGGTCGTGGTGTCCGGCGACACGCAGGCCCTGTCCGAACTGGTCGAGTCCTGCACGGCGGACGGTGTCCGCGCACGCGTCGTCCCGGTGGACTACGCCTCGCATTCCGCGCACGTCGAGGCGATCCGGGAGCGGCTGCACACCGAACTGGACGGTGTGCGGCCGCGGCAGGGCACCGTCCCGTACTACTCCGCGGTCACCGGCGGCCTCCTCGACGACACCACGCAGCTCGACGCCGGCTACTGGTACCGCAACCTGCGCGAGCCGGTCCGCTTCGACCTGGCCACCGCCGCACTGCTGGCGGACGGCCACGACGTCGTGGTCGAGGTCAGCCCGCACCCGGTGCTGCTGCCCGCCCTCGAACAGACCCTGGAACAGGCCCGCGAACGGACCGGCGTGCCCGGCGTCGCCACCGGCACGCTGGGCCGTGACCGGGGCGGGCCGGACGTCTTCCTGACCGCGCTGTCCCGGCTGTTCGTGGCCGGCGTGCCGGTCGACTGGTCCCCGGCCGTCGCCGGGGCCGCGCCGGTCGACCTGCCCACGTACGCCTTCCAGCGCCGCTCGTACTGGCTGCCCGAAGCGACAGCGGGGCAGAGCGGGCGGACCCCGGCCGGCGCGGAGACCCAGGCGGCGGAGACCGCCGCGCCCGGCCGGCCGGACGGCGGCCCGGAGACCGGCGACACCGGGGCGGGCGGCACGGACACGGGTGACCCCGGGCCGGTCGACGCGGTCGACGCGGCCGCCGTGGTCACCGAGCAGATCGCGCTCGTGCTGGGCCACGAGGACCCCGTGGACATCGACCCCGCGCTCACCTTCAAGGACCTCGGCTTCGACTCGGTCACCGGGCTCGAACTGCGCAACCGACTGGCCGGCGCCCTGGACCGGCAACTCCCCTCCGGCCTCGTCTTCGACCACCCGACGCCCGCGGAGCTGATCGACTGGCTGCGCGCCGGCCCCGGCGACCGGCCGGCCCCCGCCGCCCCGGCCGCCCATGACGACCCGGTCGTCATCGTGGGGATGGGCTGCCGCCTCCCCGGCGGAGTGGCCTCGCCGGACGACCTGTGGCGGCTCGTCGCGGAGGGCGCGGACGCGATCGGCGACTTCCCGGACGACCGCGGCTGGGACCTGGGCGGCCTGTACGACCCGGAGCTGCGCGGCGCGGGCACCACGTACATCACCCGGGGCGGGTTCCTGGAGGCGGTGGCCGGCTTCGACGCTCCGTTCTTCGGCATCTCGCCCCGCGAGGCGCTCGCCATGGACCCGCAGCAGCGGCTCGTGCTGGAGACGGCCTGGGAGACCTTCGAGCACGCCGGGATCGACCCGGCCTCGCTGCGCGGCAGCCACACCGGCGTGTTCACCGGCGTCTGGTCGTCCGGCTACGCGACCGGGCCGGGCCTGCCGGAGGACCTGGAGGGTTACCTGTTCACCGGTGTCGCGACCAGCGTCACGTCCGGCCGGGTCGCCTACCACCTCGGGCTGCGCGGTCCGGCGCTGTCCGTGGACACCGCCTGCTCGTCGTCCCTGGTCGCCGTCCACCTGGCCGCCCAGGCCCTGCGCGCGGGCGAGTGCTCGCTGGCGCTCGCCGGCGGTGTCACGATCATGGCGACACCGCTGGGCTTCACCGAGTTCTCCCGGCAGCACGGCCTCGCGGCGGACGGCCGCAGCAAGCCCTTCGCCGCCGCGGCCGACGGCACCAGCTGGGCCGAGGGCGCCGGCTTGGTGCTGCTGGAACGCCTGTCGGACGCCCGCCGCAACGGCCACCGGGTGCTGGCGGTCGTCGCGGGAAGCGCGGTCAACCAGGACGGCGCGTCCAACGGCCTGACCGCGCCCAACGGCCCCTCCCAGGAACGCGTCATCCGCCAGGCGCTGGCCAACGCCGGGCTGGAGCCGTCCGACGTGGACGCCGTCGAGGCCCACGGCACCGGCACCACACTCGGCGACCCCATCGAGGCCCACGCCCTGCTGGCCGCCTACGGTCAGGACCGGGACGAGCCGATGTGGCTGGGGTCGCTGAAGTCCAACATAGGCCACACCCAGGCCGCCGCCGGCGTCGCGGGCCTGATCAAGATGGTCATGGCGATGCGGCACGGGGAACTGCCGCGAACCCTGCACATCGACGCCCCCACCCCGCACGTCGACTGGGCCTCCGGCGGTGTCCGGCTGCTCACCGAGGCCCGGCCGTGGCCGCAGCACGAGCACCCGCGCCGCGCCGGCATCTCGGCCTTCGGCATCAGCGGCACCAACGCCCACCTGATCATCGAGCAGTCCCCCGACCCGGACCCCGGCCACCTCCCCGGACCCGCCGACCGGGCCGCCCCTACCGCCTGGCTGCTGTCCGCGAAGACCGACGCCGCGCTGCGCGCCCAGGCCGAGCGCCTGCACGCGTACGCGACCGCCCACCCCGACGTCCCGGCCGCCGCGATCAGCCGCGCACTGGCCGCCCGCACCCGGTTCGAGCACCGGGCCGCGGTGGTCGGCGCCGACCGGGACGACCTGCTGTCCGGCCTGGCCGCGCTCCCGCCGGGACTGCCGGCCCCAACCGGCGGGACCGTGTTCGTCTTCCCCGGTCAGGGGGCGCAGTGGGCGGGCATGGGCCGTGACCTGTACGAGCAGTCCGAGGTCTTCCGCGCCGGCATCGACGCCTGCGCCGCCGCCCTGGCCCCGTATACCGACTGGTCGCTGGCCGACGAACTGCGCCACGGCTCGCTGGACCGCGTCGACGTGGTCCAGCCGGCCCTGTTCGCCGTCATGGTGGCGCTGGCCGACCTGTGGCGGTCCCACGGCGTGCGGCCGGACGCCGTGGTCGGCCACTCCCAGGCGGAGATCGCCGCCGCGTACGTCGCCGGCGCGCTCTCGCTGCGGGACGCCGCCAAGGTCGTGGCGTTACGGTCCAGGGCACTGGCCGCCATCGCCGGCCGGGGCGGCATGGTGTCCCTCGCGCTCTCCGCCGAGCGGGCCGCCGGCTACCTGGCCCGCTGGGACGAGCGGCTGACCACCGCCGTGGTGAACGGACCCGCGGCGGTCGTGGTGTCCGGCGGCCTCGACGCGCTGGACGAACTGCTGGCCGCCTGCGAGGCCGACGGCATCCGCGCCCGCCGCCTGCCCGTCGACTACGCCGCCCACTCCGCGCAGGTCGAGGCGGTCCGCGAGCAACTGCTCACCGACCTGGCCGACATCACGCCCCACTCGGCGGCGATCCCGTTCTACTCCACGGTCACCGGCGAGCCGGTCGACACCTCCGCCCTCGACGCCGGCTACTGGTACCGCAACCTGCGCGAGCCCGTACGGTTCGACCTGGCCACCGCCCGGCTCACCGCCGACGGCCACGACCTGTTCGTGGAGGTCAGCCCGCACCCGGTGCTGGTGCCCGCGCTGGATGTCGCCGCCACCGGGACACTGCGCCGCGATCACGGCGGCCTCACCGAGTTCCTCGCCGCGGCGGGACGCCTCTACGCCGCCGGAGCCGACGTCGACTGGACTCCGGTCCTGCCCAGCACCGCACCCGGGGCGGACCTGCCCACGTACGCCTTCCAGCGCGAGCCCTACTGGGTGACCGCGACCCCGCCGGTGCCCCGTGACGACTGGCGGTACGAGGTGGCATGGGCGCCGACGAGCGGTACCGCGGCCCCGGTGGACCCGGCCCGCTGGCTCGTCCTGGCCACCACCGGGCACCCGTTGGCCGAAGCCCTGCGCGAACGGGGCTTCGCGGTGGCCGACACCTGGGACATGGCCGGCACCTGGGACGCCCGGCCCGGCCCGGACGGTGTGCTGTCGCTGCTGGCGCTGGACGAGGAGCCGCACCCCGACCACCCGGTGCTCCCGGCGGGCCTGGTCCGCACCCTGGAGCTGATCCGCACCCTGGATCCGGCGCGGACACCGGCCGTCCCGCTGTGGTGCGCGACCAGCGGCGCCGTGCGCACCTCGGGCACCGACCCGGTCACCAGCCCGGCCCAGGCCCTGGCGTGGGGCACCGGCGCGTCCGCGGCGCTGGAGTTCCCGCACGGCTGGGGCGGCCTGGTCGACCTTCCCGCCGTGCCCGACGAGGAGAGCGTGAACGCGCTGCTCGTCGTGCTCGCCGGCACCGGCGAGGACCAGGTGGCGATCCGCGGCACCCGGCGCTTCGCCAAGCGGCTGCGCCGCAAGGCCCCATCGCGCCCGGCCGCGCGGCCCTGGCGGCCGCGGGGCACGGTGCTGGTCACCGGCGGCACCGGCGCGCTCGGCGGACATGTGGCCCGCCGCCTCGCGCGGCAGGGCGCGGAGCACATCGTGCTGGCCGCCCGCCGCGGCCCCGACGCACCCGGCGCGGCCGGCCTGCGCGACGAACTGGAGGCAGCCGGGGCGCGGGTGACCGTGGCGGCGTGCGACGTGGCCGACCGGGACGCCCTGCGGGACCTCGTCGAGCGCGTCGGCGACATCCGCGCAGTGGTCCACACCGCCGGCGTGATCAGGGCGACCAGGCTGGCCGACACGACACCGGCGGAGTTCGCCGAGGTCATCGCGGCCAAGGTCGCCGGGGCGGCGAACCTGGCGGACCTCCTGCCGGACCTCGACGCCTTCGTCCTGTTCTCCTCCACCGCGGGCGTGTGGGGCGACGGCCACGGCGCGGCCTACGCCGCCGGCAACGCCTTCCTCGACGCCCTGGCCGCACAGCACCGCGCCCAGGGCCGCGCCACGACCTCCGTCGCGTGGGGCATCTGGGCCGAAGGCGGCATGGCGGCCCTGGAATCCGTGCAGCGTCAGCGCACCCTGCTCGGCCTCGGCGAACTGGACCCGGGCCGGGCACTCGACGCGCTGGAGGACGTCCTCGGCCACGACGAGGCCCTCGCGGTCGTCACCGAGGCCGACTGGGCGCAGTTCGCCCGCGCCTACACCCACGCGCGGCCGAGCCGGCTGCTGCGGGACCTGCCCGAGGCACACAGCCGGCCGCGGGCCCCCCGACCCGCACCCCCCGCCGGCGGCACCGACCTGCTGGAGCTGATCACCACCCACGTCGCCGGGGTGCTCGGACACGCCACCCCCGGGCGGCTCGACCCCCGGCAGGCTTTCAAGGACCTGGGCTTCGACTCGCTGACCGCGGTGGAACTGCGCAACCGCCTGACCGCCGCGCTCGGGGTGAAACTGCCCGCCACCCTCGTCTTCGACCACCCCACCCCGGCACGGCTGGCCGCCCACCTGTCCGGCGAGTCCGTCGAGCAGGACGCGCCGCGGGCCGCGGCCGCCGCCGCGACGGATGAGCCGATCGTGGTCATCGGCATGGGCTGCCGCTACCCCGGAGGCGTCGGCACCCCCGAGGACCTGTGGCGGCTGGTCGCGGACGGCGTGGACGCGGTCGGCGACTTCCCGGCCGACCGGGGATGGGACCTCGACCGCCTGTACGACCCGACGGGAAGCCGCCCCCGCACGTCGAGCACGCGCAGGGGCGGCTTCCTCGACGCCGCAGGCGACTTCGACGCGGCGTTCTTCGGCATATCGCCCCGCGAGGCGCTCGCCATGGACCCGCAGCAGCGCATCCTGCTGGAGACCGCGTGGGAGACCATCGAGCACGCCGGCATCGACCCGACCACGCTGGCGGGCACACCCACCGGCGTGTTCACCGGCATCTGGTCCACCGGCTACGCCGCCGGGCCGGTCCCCGACGACCTGGAGGGCCACCAGGTCACCGGCACCGCGTCGAGCGTGGGGTCCGGCAGGCTGGCGTACCAGCTCGGCCTGCTCGGCCCGGCACTGTCCCTGGACACCGGCTGCTCGTCGTCCCTGGTGGCCCTGCACCTGGCCGCCCAGGCACTGCGCTCGGGAGAATGCTCCTTCGCCCTGGTCGGCGGCGTCACCGTCAACGCGGCACCCACACTGTTCACCGAGATGTCCCGGCAGGGGGCGAGCGCGCCCGACGGCCGCAGCAAGTCCTTCGCCGCTGCGGCCGACGGGGCGGGCTGGGCCGAGGGCGCCGGCCTGCTGCTGCTGGAACGCCTGTCCGACGCCCGCCGCAACGGCCACGAGGTGCTGGCGGTCGTCCGCGGCTCCGCCACCAACCAGGACGGCGCCTCCAACGGCCTGACCGCGCCCAACGGCCCCTCCCAGGAGCGGGTGATCCGTCAGGCCCTCGCCAACGCCGGGCTGGAGCCGTCCGACGTGGACGCGGTGGAAGCCCACGGCACCGGCACCACGCTCGGCGATCCCATCGAGGCCCAGGCACTGCTTGCGACGTACGGCCGGGACCGGGTGGAGCCGTTGTGGCTGGGGTCGGTGAAGTCGAACATCGGCCACACCCAGGCGGCGGCCGGCGCGGCCGGCCTGATCAAGATGGTCATGGCGATGCGGCACGGTGAACTGCCGCGAACCCTCCACGTGGACGCACCCACCCCGCACGTCGACTGGGCCTCCGGCGCGGTCCGCCTGCTCACCGAACCGGTCGCCTGGCCCGGGACCGGGCGGCCCCGGCGGGCCGCCGTCTCCGCCTTCGGCATCAGCGGCACCAACGCCCATGTGATCCTCGAACAGCCCGCCGAGGCCGACTCCACCGCTCCCTCCCCCCGGGACCACGCGGACGACCAGGTCCTCTGGCCGCTGTCGGCCAGGTCCGAGGCGGCGCTGCGGGAGCAGGCGCGTCGGCTGGGCGCCTTCACCGCCGTGCATCCCGAGGTGGGTCCGGCGGCGGTCGGGGGTGCTCTGGCCGCCCGGACCGTGTTCGAGCACCGGGCGGTGGTGGTGGGCACCGCCGCGGCCCTTACCGCCCTGGCGGAGGGCGGTACGGCACCGGGTCTGGTCACGGGGACCGCCCGTCCGCTGGGCCGGTCGGTGTTCGTGTTCCCGGGGCAGGGAGCGCAGTGGGTGGGCATGGGTGGGGAGTTGTACGGCTCGGAGCCGGTGTTCCGGGAGGTGATCGACGCGTGTGACGCGGCGTTGGCGCCGTACACCGACTGGTCGTTGGTGGAGGTGCTGACCGGCGGTGGTTCGCTGGAGCGGGTGGATGTGGTGCAGCCCGCGCTGTTCGCGGTGATGATCGCGCTTGCCGAACTGTGGCGTGCTCATGGTGTGGAGCCTGACGCGGTCGTCGGGCATTCGCAGGGGGAGATCGCGGCGGCGTACGTGGCGGGGGCGTTGTCGTTGGAGGACGCCGCCAAGGTGGTGGCGCTACGGAGCAGGGCCCTGGTCACCCTGGCCGGACACGGCGGCATGGTCTCGGTCGCGCTGTCCGCGGACGACGCCGCCGGCTACCTGAGCCCCTGGGACGACCGGATCACCGTCGCGGTGGTCAACTCCGCCTCGACCGTCGTCGTGTCAGGCGAACCGGGGGCCCTGGACGAACTGCTGGCAGCCTGCGCCAGGGACGGCGTACGCGCCCGCGCGATCCCCGTCGACTACGCGGCGCACTCGGCGCAGGTCGAGGCGGTCCGCGAGCAACTGCTCACCGACCTCGCGGACATCCGGCCCCGGCCCGCGGCGATCCCCTTCTACTCCACCGTCACCGCGGAACCGATCGACACCTCCGCCCTCGACGCCGGCTACTGGTACCGCAACCTGCGCGAGCCCGTGCGGTTCGACCTGGCCACCGCCCGGCTCACCGCCGACGGCCACGAGGTGTTCGTGGAAGTCAGCCCGCACCCGGTGCTGGTGCAGGACCTGGACGGCGTGGCGACCGGCACCCTGCGCCGCGACCACGGCGCCATCGGGGAATTCCACACCGCCCTGGCCCGCCTTCACGTCCAGGGCGTCGCCGTGACCTGGCCGCACGAGCGCCCGCACGGCGTCAGGCTGCCGCGCTACGCCTTCCAGCGCAGCACCTACTGGCTCACCCCCGCGGTCGGCGACCACGGCACCGGGCACCCGCTGGCGGGCACCACCGTCGAACTGCCCGACGGGAGCACCGTGCACAGCGGCCGCGTCTCCACCCGCACCCACCCCTGGCTGGCCGACCACGCCGTCGACGGCACGGTCCTGCTGCCGGGCACCGCCTTCCTCGAACTCGCCACCCTGGCCGGCGGGACCCTCGACGACCTCGTCCTGCACCTGCCCCTCGCGCTCTCGGACACACCGACGGACATCCGGGTCTCGGTCGGCGCACCGGACGACGCCGGCCGCAGCCCGGTCACCGTGCACTCCAGGGGCGGCGACGGCTGGGTCCGCCACGCGTCCGGAACGCTCGGCGGCCAGGTGACGGCCGGACGCCTCGACCGGCCCTCGGCGAACGCCGAACCCGTGAATCCCGAAGAGTTCTACGCCTTCCTCGCCGGACTCGGATACCAGTACGGACCCGCGTTCCGGGGCGTGCGGGAGCTGTGGCGGAGCGAGGACGAACTGTACGCCGAGGTGTCCGTCCCCGACGGCGCCCGCTTCGGCATCCACCCCGCGCTCCTGGACGCCGCGCTCCAGCCGCTGATCCTGCTCAGCCCCGACACCCGGGTCCGGCTGCCGTTCTCCTTCTCCGGCGTCGCCGTGCACACCACCGGTGTGTCGTCCGCCCGGGTCCACCTGGCCCGCACCGGCACCGACACCTACCGCGCGACACTGACCGACCTGTCCGGCAACCCGGTCGCGGACATCAACGCGCTGACCGTCCGTCCGGCCGCCGAGGTCCGGGCCGCGGTGCTGCACACCCGGTGGGTGCCCCTCACCGCGAGCACACCGACCGAGGTGGTGCCGAGCCCGGTACTCGGCGCGGAAGCCGACGCGGACTCCGTGCACGCCCTCGTCCAGCGGGCCCGCGCGCTCGTCCAGGACTTCCTGGCCGAGCAGCCGGAGCGGGCGGCCGCACGCCTGGCCGTCCTGACCCGCGGCGTGGCCGGCGCGGCCGTACGCGGCCTGGTCCGCAGCGCCGCCGTCGAGCACCCCGGCCGGTTCGTCCTGGTCGACCTGGGCGACGCCTCCGAGGAGGACGCGGTGCGGGCCGCCATGACAGCCGGCGACGAACCCGAACTGGCCCTGCGCCCGGAAGGCGTCCTCGTACCGCGGCAGGTCAGGTACGCGCCGGAACTGACCGCCCCCGACGGCGCGTACCGGCTGAGCGAGTCCGGCACCGGGCAACTGGACGACCTGGCCCTGCTGCCCTGGCACGAGGCCGAGCTGGCACCCGGACAGGTACGGGTCGCCGTACGCGCGGCCGGACTGAACTTCCGCGACGTGCTCATCACCCTCGGCATGTACCCGGACCGGCCCCCGTTGGGCGGCGAAGGGGCCGGTACCGTCCTGGAGGTCGGCCCCGGCGTCACGGCCTGGCGGCCCGGCGACCGCGTCATGGGCATGATGCCCGGCGCCTTCGGGCCGCGCGCGGTCGCCGACCACCGGCTCCTGACGGCGATCCCCGACGGCTGGGGCTTCGCCGAGGCGGCGGCGGTGCCCATCGCGTTCACCACGGCCTGGTACGGGCTGTTCGACCTCGGCGAACTGCGCCCCGGCGACCGGGTCCTGGTCCACTCGGGCGCGGGCGGTGTGGGCATGGCCGCCATCCGGTTGGCCCTGGACAGCGGTGCGGAGGTCTTCGCCACCGCCAGCCCCGCCAAGTGGGACGCCCTGCGGCGCCTCGGACTGGCGGACGACCACATCGGCTCGTCCCGCGACACCCGGTTCGCCGACCGGTTCCCGGCCATGGACGTCGTCCTCAACTCGCTGGCGGGAGAACTCACCGACGCCTCCCTGCGGCTGCTCGCCGACGGCGGACGGTTCGTCGAGCTGGGCAAGACGGACGTCCGCTCACCCGAGGGCCTGATCTACCGGGCCTTCGACCTGGGCGACGTGGACCCCGCGCGGCAGGGCGACATCCTCTCCCGGGTCGTGGCGATGGTCGCCGACGGGAAACTGGAGCCGCTGCCGGTCTGCGCCGCGGACCTCCGCCAGGCCGTCGCCTCCTTCCGGCTGATGAGCCAGGCCCGCCACATCGGCAAGATCGTCCTCACCGTCCCCCGGCCGATCGACCCCGACGGCACCGTGCTGATCACCGGCGGCACCGGCACCCTCGGCCAGGCCGTCGCCCGGCACCTGGCGTCCCGCCACGGCGTACGGCACCTGCTGCTCCTCAGCCGCGGCGGCGGCGCGGTGCCCCACCCGGAGCCGAGAGGGGACGTCGACATACGGGTCGTGGCCTGCGACGTCGCGGACCGGGACGCGCTGGTGGCCGTACTGGACTCCATCCCGGCCGAGCATCCGCTCACCGCCGTCGTCCACGCGGCCGGCGTGCTCGACGACACCGTCGTGGAACGGCTGACCGCGGAGCAGCTCGACCGGGTGCTGCGTCCCAAGGTCGACGGCGCCTGGCACCTGCACGAGCTGACCCGCGACCACGACCTCGCCGCCTTCGTGCTGTTCTCCGCGGCCGCGGGTGTACTCGGCAACGCCGGCCAGGCCGGCTACGCGGCCGCGAACTCCTACCTCGACGCGTTCGCCGCACACCGGCAGACCCTCGGACTGCCCGCCGTGTCGATGGCCTGGGGCTACTGGGAGCAGGAGAGCGGCATGACCGCCCACCTCACCGCGGCCGACCGCCAACGCCTCGCCCGCAAGGGCATCCGCCCGATCGGCACCGAACGCGCCCTGGCCATGTTCGACACCGCGCTCGCCGCCGGACGTCCCGCGCTCACCACGGCCGACCTCTCGATGCCGCAGGCCCTGCCGACACCGAAGGCCCCCGCGTCGGACCTGCTGTCCCTGGTCGCCGCCCACACCGCCACCGTCCTCGGCCACTCCGACGCCGCCGCGATCACCCCCCAGCTCGCCTTCCGCGACCTCGGCTTCGATTCCCTGACCTCCGTCGAACTGCGCAACCGCCTCGCCGCCGCCACCGGCCTGCGGCTGCCCGCGACCCTCGTCTTCGACCACCCCACCCCGCGGCAACTCGCCGACCACCTCACAGCCGAACTCTCCGGTGCGGCTGGGGGCGTGGTGCCGGTGGTGTCGTCGGTGCCGGTGGGCGGGGTGGCCGGTGGCGCTGATCCGGTGGTGATCGTGGGTATGGGATGCCGGTTGCCGGGTGGGGTGGGGTCGCCGGAGGAGTTGTGGGGTCTGGTGTCGGGCGGGGTGGATGCGATCGGGGGGTTCCCGTCGGATCGTGGGTGGGATGTTGAGGGGTTGTTCCATCCGGACGCGGATCATCCTGGGACGTCGTATACGCGGGCGGGTGGGTTTCTCGCGGATGCGGCGGGGTTCGATGCCGATTTCTTCGGTATTTCGCCGCGTGAGGCGTTGGCGATGGATCCGCAGCAGCGGGTGTTGCTGGAGACGGCGTGGGAGACGTTGGAGGACGCGGGGATCGATCCGACGTCGTTGCGGGGCAGCCGGACGGGCGTGTTCACCGGCATCTGGTCCTCCGGCTACGTCGTCGGCCCCGACCAGGCACCGCCCGACACCGAGGGCTACCTCGCCACCGGCATCTCGCCGAGCATCACCTCCGGCCGGGTCTCCTACCTGCTGGGCCTCCAGGGCCAGGCCGTGTCCGTCGACTCCGCCTGCTCCTCGTCACTGATGGCGATCCACCTCGCCGCGCAGGCACTGCGCTCGGGGGAGTGCACACTCGCCCTGGCCGGCGGGGTGACCGTGAGCGTGACCCCCCTGCAGTTCACGGAATTCTCCCGCCAGCGTGCCCTGGCCCCTGACGGCCGGTGCAAGCCCTTCTCGTCGACGGCTGACGGTACGGCGTGGGGCGAGGGTGCGGGCCTGGTGCTGCTGGAGCGGTTGTCGGACGCCCGTCGCAACGGCCACCGGGTGCTGGCGGTGGTGCGGGGCTCGGCGGTCAACCAGGACGGGGCGTCCAACGGGTTGACCGCGCCCAACGGCCTCTCGCAGGAACGCGTCATCCGCCAGGCGCTGGCGAACGCCGGGTTGGAGCCGTCCGAGGTGGACGCGGTGGAGGCCCACGGCACGGGGACGACGCTCGGCGATCCCATCGAGGCGCAGGCGCTGCTCGCGACGTACGGCCGGGACCGGAACGAGCCGTTGTGGCTGGGGTCGGTGAAGTCGAACATCGGGCACACGCAGGCGGCGGCCGGTGTGGCGGGTGTGATCAAGATGGTCATGGCGATGCGGCACGCCGAACTGCCGCCGACACTGCATGTCCAGGAGCCCACGCCACATGTCGAGTGGGACACCGGTGACGTCCGGCTGCTGACCGAGGCCCGGCCGTGGCCGGAGACGGGTCGCCCCCGCCGCGCGGGCGTCTCGGCGTTCGGGGCCAGCGGCACCAACGCTCACGTCGTCATCGAACAGTTCCCGGAGGAAACCCCCGAACAACCCGCCGCGGACGACTCCGCGGAGCCCACCGTGTGGCTGCTGTCCGGCAAGACGGACGACGCCCTCCGCGCCCAGGCCCGACGGCTCGCGGACCACGTCACCGCCCACCCCGGACTCCGGCCGGCCGCGATCGGCCGGGCCCTCGCCACCACCCGCGCCGTGCTCGCCCACCGGGCGGCCCTGGTGGGCAGCACCCGGACCGACCTCCTGGCGGAACTGGCCGCCCTCGCCGACGGGGACCCCCGCGTCATCACGGGTGTGGCGGGTGCGGTGGGCCGGTCGGTGTTCGTGTTCCCGGGGCAGGGTGCGCAGTGGGTGGGCATGGGTGGGGAGTTGTACGGCTCGGAGCGGGTGTTCCGGGAGGTGATCGACGCGTGTGACGCGGCGTTGGCGCCCTACACGGACTGGTCGTTGGTGGAGGTGCTGACCGGCGGTGGTTCGCTGGAGCGGGTGGATGTGGTGCAGCCCGCGCTGTTCGCGGTGATGGTGGCGCTTGCTGAGTTGTGGCGTGCTCATGGTGTCGAACCTGATGCGGTCGTCGGGCATTCGCAGGGGGAGATCGCGGCGGCGTACGTGGCGGGGGCGCTGTCGTTGGAGAACGCCGCCAGGGTGGTCGCCCTGCGCAGCAGAGCGCTGGTCGCCCTGGCGGATCAGGGCGGGATGGTGTCGGTCGGCCTCGGGGACGAGCGGGCCGCCGATTTCGTGGCCCGCTGGGACGGCCGGTTGACGGTGGCGGTGGTCAATGCCCCCGGTTCGGTCGTCGTGTCGGGCGATGTGGACGCGTTGGACGAACTGCTGGCGGCCTGTGAGGCGGACGGCATCCGCGCCCGTCGTCTGCCGGTGAACTACGCCGCCCACTCCGCCCAGGTGGAGGCGATCCGCGAGCAACTGCTCACCGACCTCGCCGGGATCGAGCCGAGGACCGTGGACGTCCCCTTCTACTCGACGGTGACCGGCGAGCGGATCGACACCTCCGTCCTCGACGCCGAGTACTGGTACCGCAACCTCCGCGAACCCGTACGCTTCGACCTCGCCGTCGAGACCCTGACGCACGACCGGCACGGCGTGTTCGTGGAGGTCAGTCCGCACCCCGTACTGGTGCCGGTGATGGACGGCGTGGTGACCGGCACGCTGCGCCGCGGCAGCGGCAGGCGGGAGTTCCACCGCGCCCTGGCGCGCCTGTACACGCAGGGCGTGGCCGTCGACTGGGCGCCGGTCTTCCCCGGCGAGCCCCACCACGTCCCGCTGCCCACGTACGCCTTCCAGCACCGGCCGTACTGGTTGCACCCCGCCGCCGCGAAGGGCGACGTGTCGGCGGCGGGACTGGACTCGGCCGGGCACCCGCTGCTCGGGGCCGTCGTCGAACTGGCCGGGGACCAGGACGTCCTGCTCACCGGGCGGCTCTCGACGGCTACCCGGCCATGGCTGGCCGACCACGTCGTCCTGGGCTCCGTGCTGCTGCCCGGCACCGTGTTCGTCGAACTCGCCATGCACGCCGGACGGCAGACCGGTTGCGACGTCCTGGACGAACTGGTGCTGGAAGCCCCCATGATCCTGCCGGACGACGGTTCCGTGCCGGTCCAGGTCGTCGTCGGCGCACCGGACGGGACCGGCCGGCGCCCCGTCACCGTGCACTCCCGGACGGGCGGCACCTGGCTGCGGCACGCCACCGGCATGCTCACGACCGGCGGCCGCCCCCACCCGTACGACACCGGCGAGCCCTGGCGGCCGGCCGGTGAGCCCGTCGACCTGACCGACTTCTACGACACCCTCGCCGCCCAGGGCTACGAGTACGGGCCGGTGTTCGCGGGCGTACGCGAGATCCGGCGGCACGGCGACGAGCTCTACGCCGAGGTGGCGCTGCCCGCCGACACCCGCGACCGCTTCGGTCTCCACCCCGCGCTGCTCGACGCCGCACTCCAGCCGCTGACCCTGCTGGCCGCCGGGCGCCTGCCGTTCTCCTTCGCCGGGGTGTCGATGCGGGAAGCCGGCTCCACGGCCCGCGTCCGCCTCACACCCACCGGCCCCGACACCTTCCGGGTCGCGCTCGCCGACGAGTCCGGCCCGCTGGCAGTGATCGACGCGCTGACCGTGCGCCACCGGCCGCCGGGCCTGCCGGTCGCCGGGACCAACCAGCTCTTCCGCCTCGACTGGGTGCCCGTCGAGGCGACCGGCGAACCCACGGCCGTCCACCACGTCACGCCCCCGGCGGGAGACCCCGTGGCGGCCGCGCACACCGTCGCCGCCGAGACGCTGGGCGTGCTCCAGGACTTCCTGCGCGACGGGGACGGCCGGCTGGCCGTCGTGACCCGCGGGGCGGTCGGGCCGGACCCCGTCGACCTGCCGTCCAGCGTCGTCTGGGGCCTGGTCCGCGCGGCCCAGGCGGAACACCCCGACCGGTTCGTGCTCGTCGACACCGACGACCGCGTCCTCGTCGCGGGGGACGAACCGCAGCTCGTCGTCCGCGACGGCGCCGCCCACGCCGCCCGCCTGGTACGGGCCGAAGCGCCCCCGGCACCCGGACCGCTCGACCCGGACGGCACCGTGCTGATCACCGGAGGCACCGGAACGCTGGGCCGCCTCGTCGCCCGGCACCTGCGCGACCGCCACGGCGTCCGGCACCTGATCCTGCTCGGCAGGAACGCGGCGGAGGTGGACTTCGACGCCGAGGTGGTGGCCTGCGACGTGGCCGACCGGGACGCGCTGGCGGCCGTACTGGACTCGATCCCGGCCGAGCATCCGCTGACCGCGGTCGTGCACGCGGCCGGCGTGCTCGACGACGGCGTCGTCGAGTCCCTCACGCCCGGCCGGATCGACCAGGTGCTGCGGCCCAAAGCCGACGCCGCCTGGCACCTGCACGAGCTGACGAAGGACCTCGGCCTGAGCGCCTTCGTGCTCTTCTCGTCCGCCGCCGGTGTGCTGGGCGGCCCGGGCCAGGCGAACTACGCCGCCGCGAACGCCTTCCTGGACGCGCTCGCCGTGCACCGGCGTGCCCTGGGTCTGCCGGGCGTGTCGCTGGCCTGGGGACAATGGGCCGAGACCAGCGGGCTGACCGAACACCTCACCGACACCGACCGCAAGCGCCTCGCCCGCGCCGGCGTGCTGCCGATGCCCACGGACCAGGCGCTGGCACTGTTCGACCTGGCCCTGGGCGCCGCCGATCCCGCGCTGGTCCCCGCGCACCTCGACCTGTCGGCGGCGGCCACCCGCCCCCTGCTCAGCCGCCTCACCCGTACCAGGCCCGCCCGGCGCACGGACCGGCCGGGCCTGGGCAGGGAACTGGCGGCCCTGCCCGAGACCGAGCAGCACAGCCGCGTCCTGGAACTGGTGACCGGCCAGACGGCCGCGGTCCTCGGCCACACCGACACCGCTGCCGTCAGCGCCGAGCGGGCCTTCAAGGACCTGGGCTTCGATTCGCTCACCGCGGTGGAGCTGCGCAACCGCCTGTCCGCGGTCGCCGGGGTACGGCTGCCCGCGACGCTGACCTTCGACTACCCGACCCCCGACACGTTGGCCGGCCACCTGCGGGACCTCCTGGTCGGCGCCCGGCGCCAGGCCCCTGCCTCACCCGTGCCGGCTCCGGTGGCGGTGTCGGGTGATCCGGTGGTGGTGGTCGGGTTGGGGGCCCGGTATCCGGGTGGGGTGGGGTCGGCGCAGGAGCTGTGGGGTCTGGTGGCGGGCGGGGTGGATGCGGTGGGGGAGTTCCCGTCGGATCGTGGGTGGGACGTGGGTCGTATCTACGATCCGGCCGGTGGTCCGGGGACGTCGTACACGCGGTCGGGCGGTTTCCTGGGGGATGCGGGTGGCTTCGACGCGGCGTTCTTCGGGATCTCGCCGCGTGAGGCGTTGGCGATGGATCCGCAGCAGCGGGTGCTGCTGGAGACGGCGTGGGAGACGTTCGAGGACGCGGGGATCGACCCGACGTCGTTGCGGGGCAGCCGGACGGGCGTCTACACCGGCATCTGGTCCTCGGGTTACGGCGCCGGGGCACAGCCGCCCGACCTGGAGGGCTACCTCTCGACGGGCACGGCGACGAGTGTGACCTCCGGGCGGGTGTCGTACCTGCTGGGTCTCGAGGGTCCGGCGGTGTCGGTGGACACGGCGTGTTCGTCGTCGCTGGTGGCGATCCATCTGGCGGCGCAGGCGCTGCGCTCGGGGGAGTGCTCGCTGGCGTTGGCCGGTGGTGTGACGGTGATGGCGACGCCGGCGGGGTTCGTCGAGTTCTCGCGGCAGCGGGGGCTTGCGGCCGATGGCCGGGTGAAGGCGTTCGCCGAGGCGGCTGACGGTACGGCCTGGGGTGAGGGCGCTGGTCTGGTGCTGCTGGAGCGGCTGTCGGACGCCCGCCGCAACGGTCACCGGGTGCTGGCGGTCGTCCGGGGCTCGGCGGTGAACCAGGACGGGGCGTCCAACGGGTTGACCGCGCCGAACGGTCCGTCGCAGGAACGCGTCATCCGCCAGGCGCTGGCGAACGCCGGGTTGGAGCCGTCCGAGGTGGACGCGGTGGAGGCGCACGGCACCGGCACCACTCTCGGTGACCCCATTGAGGCGCAGGCGCTGCTTGCGACGTACGGCCGGGACCGGAACGAGCCGTTGTGGCTGGGGTCGGTGAAGTCGAACATCGGCCACACCCAGGCAGCGGCGGGTGTGGCCGGGGTGATCAAGATGGTCATGGCGATGCGGCACGGTGAACTGCCGCGGACCCTCCACGTGGACGCGCCGACCTCGCACGTCGACTGGGAGTCCGGGAGCGTCCGGTTGCTCACCGAGGCCCGGCCCTGGCCCGACAACGGCCACCGGCGTCGCGCGGGCGTGTCTGCGTTCGGCATCAGCGGTACGAACGCGCACGTGATCCTGGAGGCACCGGCCGAGGAGACGTCGCCCGAGTCTCCTGCCACTCCCACGCCTGCTCCTGCGGCGGCGGTGCCGGTGCCGTGGCTGCTGTCGGCGAAGTCGGACGCGGCCCTGCGCGACCAGGCCCGCAGGCTGCGCGGGTTCCTCGCCGAGCACCCCGAGGTCACACCGGCCGAGGTGGCCGCGGACCTGGCCGCGCGGGCCCGGTTTGCGCACCGTGCCGTGCTGACGGACCCGTCCGGCCTGGACGCACTGATCGACGGAGAACCCGGAATCGTCACGGGCACTGCCTCCCCGGGTGGGTCGGCGTTCGTGTTCTCGGGTCAGGGTGGTCAGTGGGTGGGGATGGGGCGGGGTTTGTACCGGGTGTTTCCGGTGTTCGCGGGGGCG
>NZ_JBVHNF010000032.1:0-38935 GCF_055558055.1 Streptomyces sp. NPDC025833 | reverse complement strand
GGTCACCGGGCAGTTGCGGCCGAGGTCAGTAATCCTCAGGCCGGACGCGGGCGAGGAAGAGGGCGAGCGCGCCGGCGGCTTCGGGCTCGCCGGTGGCGATACGGGCCGCGAGCGCGAGCTGGTCGATGTCAGCGCCGGGAAGCGGACGAGTTCGGCGAGCAGCGCGGCGTGGGCGAGGACCGGCGGCGGCAGGAGACCAGTGGCTTCCTGGCGGGCGGCCGGGTCGCGGTAGTGCCCGAGGCGCGCGGCCAGGGCGTGGGCGAGCCAGGCGTCGTTGTCGGACTGGTTGTACCCGCCGGCTCGCCGGGACCGGCACCACCTCGGCTGACACCGGTCGCCTATGGCAGGCCTACCTGAGGCGCTTCGACATCGAGCACCCCTTCCGCCCGTTCGAACGGACCCTCGGCTGGACAACCCCGAAGAGGCGCACCCCCGAGGCCGCTGACCGGTGGACCTGGCTGGTCCTCACCGCCTACACCCAACTGCGGGTCGCCCGGCCGCCGGCAGCCGATCGGCGTCGACCGTGGGAAAGGCCGGTCTCCTCGGACAAGCCCACTCCCGCCCGGGTCCGCCGGGACTTCCGGCACATCCGCTCCAAGACCGCCTGCCCGGCCAGAGCACCGAAACCTTCCCGCCCCGGCCCCGGACGACCACCAGGCCGTGGCTTCTTCGCGTTGGCGTGAAGGGCAGTTGGCGTGAAGGGCAATGGTCGCCTGCGGGCACCGGTTCGCCATACTTCGCTTCCCGTAGCACACTGGAAAGCAGAAAACCCTTACCAGCCCGGACCTTTACCGCCCAGACACCCGCACCGGGTAGCGGCAGCGATGCACTGGCGGCAGATGGTCACGACGTTTTCGCTGCCACATTCCCCGCCCGGTGTCAGACGCAAGGAGCCTGCCATGGCCGACGTGTGGCTGCCCGGCGCTGTCAGAGCCGATCTCGGGGACCTTGCCCCCTGTGACTCCGCCTTCCCGGCGAAGGCGATCGCGCACATCACCGCGGACCGCGAGGCCACCGCTGCGGCCCCGCAGGACCTCGTGCCGTTCGCCTCCCTCAAGCACTTCTTCACCAGCAGCGGGAAGGACTTGGCACCGCACATCCTGTGGGATCCTTTCACCGGTGCGTTCGCCCAGTTCTTCCCCGCGACATCCCGTAGCAAGTCGCTCAGGGATCTGTCCGGCGGCACGCGCACCAATCGCGCCGGCAAGGTCGTCATCCAGATCGAGGCCCTCTTCTTCCCGCACTGCCGACTCAACGGCACGGTGTTCGCGAAGCTCACGGACACCCCGTGCACGGGCTGGGCCTCGCTGAACGCGTGGGTACGCTCCTGGGGCGTTCCGGACAACTGGCCCATGGGCCGTCCGACCGATTTCACCTCGCACCGCTCTGAGAGTGTGTGGCGGTCCCAGGGCGGCTGGTACGCACACGCGCACGTCCCTGAGAACAACCACGTGGACCCCGGCTCGTGGCCGGCATACGTGGCGGCGCGACACCCAGTCGGGGCCGGAGCTCCGGCCCATCACCACCCCTGAACTCCAGCCGTTTGACTGTTCTTCATTCCTCGGCACCGGCCCGGAAATCGGCACTCACCGCAGTGAGGCTGCGACATCTCGGACTGAACCAGCCATGCATCCGGTCAGCGAGGAGGCAGGCACCATGGTGACCCTCGCTCGATGACCAGACCAAGGCCGCGTAACCCGCCGAGCAGCGTGCTCAGGGATTCCACGGGAACGACGCGGACGACATCCCCGGCTGCGCGCTCAGCTACAACAGTCAATATCTACAACATAGTTGGTGACGACTCCGCCTGCCTCCGTGACAACTACGGTGCTTCGGCTCGTGCGGTAGACCGGCGGATCTGCGCAGCCGGCGGGGCCGCACGCCGCGCGGTCTGTGCCGCCGGCGGGTCATGACCGCCAGAGCCAGGTGTTCTACGGTCCCACCGGCAGGCACAGTCCGAGGTGGAGGCGGGGGACGCTCCGTGCTGGGTCGTCCTGGATCAGACAAGCGCCGCCCGAGACCAGTTGTCCACTTGCGTTCATCCGCAACCGCTGGTCAGGGGAAGTGCTGTCGCATGGCGAGACACGCAGGGACGGTGCGACGGTCAGGCAGCTTCCGTGAGCCGTTCTGGACTGCCACTGGCCTGTGCGGAGGCGACGCCATGACTGTTGGGGACTGCCACTGCAGCGGGCGGTCCGCACGGCGCCTTCCGCGGTCCCCGGCAGCCTGTTCGCAACCTCGAGGCAGAACTCCGCGCCGCCCGTCTGGGAGATGATCGCGCCGAGACGGGCATGCGGCTGGGGGCGGGGGTACAGCCGGTGCATCCAGTTCTGGTATACGGGTGTGATCGAGGAGAACGCGTTGCAGCGTAGCGGCCCGCAGTAGACCTTGTGGAGGTACGTCTCGAAGATCCGCTGCTTGGCCCGGGCCTGTGCCGGTACGAGGTTGTCCGGCAGGAGCGTCACGGGGTATCCACGGTAGGCGATGATGCCGCCTCGCAGATGCAGAGGGAAGCCCGCCATCCGGAAGCACCGCGCTGTCACTCCGTGGTCGCTGTGGTCCGCGCCCCGCGTGTACGTGTGACCGAAAGAAGCGTTGTCGCAGTCCAGGGATGCGCTCGGTCTTCCATCGCCTGGCTAGACCGGTGATCGTTGCGATGAGAGATCGCTCCGTGTATCGCTCCGCGGAGTCGACAGTGCTGATGGAGGAGATCTTGCCGCGAAAAAGCCTCAGGAGACTCTCATGTCGGTAGGCAGAGCTTCCTTCCCCTGTCGCAAGCCCGTCGGGCAGCCGGAAGAAGGAAGCCGAATTTCGGGTCGTTCGCGGAAGAAGAAGGAGGTGATGTGGTGGTGGTTGACTGTGATGGTCTTGGTGACGGTGTGCTGCCCGGAACCGGCCATGGCCGCATAGGCGGCGATCATGCCGTATTCGCGGCTCTTCGGGTAGGGACTGAAGCTGTAAGACTTCCCGGCGTCCCCTGCGGTCAGGTAGACCACGTCCACGGGGCATCCCGCGGTGATGAGCTCCTGGATCTGGGGGTTGATGAAGAGGAGGTCGTCGTCCTCGTGGGCCACGCCGATCATTTCCCGCAGGCAGGAACCCGATGACTTTCCGTACGCATCGCGTCGGGCGGCATCTCCGGAGTGACCGGTTGGTCGAGCCGGTCGAAGGGACGGGACGCAGAGAAGGACCGACCCTGCGACGAGAAGGGGGCACAGGGCGGCCGCGGAAAATGCTGCGGGAGCGGAGATTGCGCTGCTCCCTCCGGGGCTTCTGCTCACGTGCTCAACCTTTCCTGCGCGGTCGCCACCACCGTCCCCGGGCGCCCGCCAAGGATGCTCGGGCGCGGGGCCGCCGGCTTACGCGCTCGCGACTGGCTCAAGGTTTGGCGGTCGCGTTGGAGATGTCCTGGACCCGGTAGTAGCGCGCGATGCAGAGCGCCGGCCACGTCTTGCGACCGTCCACGAACGGCTCGGTCATCTTCCTGATGGAGAGCCGCCTGTACGGAAGAACCCGGGCCCCCGCTGCGGCCTGGGACCGCATCCGCGTGTCCTGCTGGTCCCATGCGCGAGCGCGTGCGGCCATGTCGGAGTTCAGGACCGCGAGCGATGCCCCCAGGCCGAGACAGACGACGCAGTAGGCAGCCACTCCTGCGGTGAGGGCGATGGCTACGCGTCGGCCTCGGCGGTGCCACGCGCGGGCGGCGAGCGCACCTGCGTAGACGAGGAACAAGACATACAGCAGCAGGTAGTCGTTCCACAGGCGCGTCGATGTCATCACGCCGCTGTGGAAGGCGGGGTAGGCGATGACGGTGCAGGCGTAACCGGCGACAAGGAGAACCACGATGCCTGATCGGATCAGCAGCGCCTCGTTGTTCGCGCGGGTGACAGGCTCCGGAGAGACACGCACGAGGAGACAGCCCAGGATGAGGCCGCCGGCGAATGCTCCGAGGTACGGCCAGGCCGTGAGACACCTCAAAGTGATGTAGGCGAATCCGTACCCGGACTCCCATAGGGACGTAGGGTCAAGCATGCTTGATGCGTTCTTCGTCTGGCGCCGATGCAGGGCACCGGGCGACGTGTAGAGGATCAGCGTTCCGAGCACGAGGCCAGCGATTGCGACTGCGCACCACAAGCGGACGAAGCGTCGCCGCGCTGCGGGGATGGCACGGCCGCTGATCATCACCGTGCACCCGAGGGCGACCAGTGAAACCACGGTTGTCTCCTCCGACAGCATCCCCAGTGCCGCTCCCGTCGTGCCGGCGGTGCACAAGGCGAAGGTGCGGCCCCGCAGTGAGGCGGCTTTCAAGACCGGGACGACGGCTGCGCAGGCGAACACCGGGGGCAGCGTGTGGGAAACGGATGCCGCCGGCCAGAAAAACGTCTTATAGGTGTTCAGGGAGCCGAAGAGGAAGACGGCGGTCACCGTGGTCGCCATGAACAACGCTGTTCCGCGCGGCAGCCTTTTTCCCATGGCAGGCAGCGCGGCGGCGCAGAACGCCCACAGCAGCAGAAGAGTCAGCACTCCGCTGGCCGGTGCGAACCACTGCTGTCCGGCGACGTCGAAGCGCGCGTAAGTCCACACGAGAACGGCGTTCATGACGCGCCCGTTGTCCTTGAAATAGAACTTGTCCACCATGGCGGACAGCCCGCCGTCACGGACTATGGGGAGAAAGCACCAGTCATCCCCGCTGGGCCGCACCCAACGGCTGCTCCAAGCCGCGTAGGCGAGCAAAGCCAGTGGCATGACACAGAGCAATACCGGCCACCAGCGTGCCCGTTTCACCAGCATGTCTGTATGCAGGGCGTCTTTGGCCCGCCGACTCCGGACAGTTCTTCCCAGTAGGCGTTCCACGCCCACGCCCGTTCTCCCTTCCGCCGGGTATCGCACGTGACGCCCGTTCGTCGACGTTTCCGGAGCGCTGCAGGCACAGCAAGAGCGCGGCAGTGAAACGCTCAATACGTCCAGCTTGCCACTCGGCGCCGGGAAGCGCAGCCCACCGTGGCATACGCGTGAAATCATCCGGCAATTCACCCGCCCGGCCCCCCTGGGTTGCCGGGCAGCCCGGAGAAGCGCATGGTCGATTACGGCAATGTTGAGGCTGCCCCGATTCGCCGGGAATCCGTATGCCAGAATGCAACATCTCCGTCGTCGTCCCGTGCTACAACGAAGGGGAGGTGATCGACACATTCCACGCCACACTGATGCCTGTCCTGGAGGCGACTCAGCAGACCTTTGAGATCTGTTATATCGACGACGGAAGCAGCGATAACACCCTTCGATGCCTTTGCGCCCTCGCTGCCGGGGACCGTCGCATCCGTTACAGCTCCTTCAGTCGCAACTTCGGCAAGGAAGCAGCGATTCTCGCCGGACTGCGCATGTCCCAAGGCGAGGCCGTTGTCCTCATGGATGCGGACCTTCAACACCCGCCCGGTCTCGTCCCGCACATGCTGCAACTGCACCAGCTCGGTTACGATCAGGTCGTTGCCCGCCGCGACCGTGCGGGAGACGGCGTGGTGCGCAGCCTGATCAGTTCCGCCTATTACCGGGCGATGGGTCACGGCATGGATGTCGACATCATCGATGGAGAGGGAGACTTCAGGCTGCTGTCGCGATCGGCTGTCGAGGCCGTGCTTTCCATGCCGGAGACGAATCGGTTCTCGAAAGGAATTTTCAACTGGATCGGCTTCAAGACCGTCAGTTTCCAGTACCATAACGTCGGTCGCGCAGCTGGTCGATCGAAATGGGGCGGCAGGCGGCTTCTCAACTACGGGATCGACGGTCTCATTTCGTTCAACAACCGTCCGCTGCGGCTGGCCTTCTACGCCGGTCTCGCATTGTCTTCCGCTGCGGCCGTCTATGCGTTGTGGACCATCGTGAATGTTGCTGCGCACGGTGTAGAGGTGCCTGGTTACACCACCCTGCTGACGGTGGTTATCGCACTCGGTGGAATTCAGCTCGTCACGGCGGGCATCGTCGGGGAATACGTGGGACGCATCTACTACGAGGTGAAACGCCGCCCACCCTATATAGTGCGGGCGACGTCCGACGCTCCGCCGCCCGCACAGCCCGCAGACGCTGTCGCCGTGCCGCGCCTCGGGGCGCACCAGCTCGGGCCCCAGTATTCACCTGTCGGCCCAAGAAAGGGGAGCAGAGCGCACACGATGCGCCAGTTCCTCACCTTCGCGGCGATTGGGATCGTCAACACCTCTGTATACCTGACCGTCTACATCGCCCTCAACAGCTGGCTGCCGTACCTCGCCGCCCATTCGATCGGTTTCGCGGTGAGCGTGGTCGGATCATTCTTGCTCAACACCCATATCACCCTCCGCACGAAACCGACCTGGCGTGCGTTCGTCCGCTATCCGCTGTCGAGCATCGTCAATATGCTGGTCAGCGGACTCCTGCTCTTCCTCGGGGTGGACACACTCGGATTGAACAAGAACACCGCCGCCGTGATCGCCGGAGTCATAGCCACCCCGCTTTCCTTCCTTCTGGCCCGCTGGGCGATCGTCTCTGGCGCCCGGGGGCGCCGACCCTCGGCCGCACGGTACGACGCGGCGGCCGGCACGGAGCACGAACAGACGATTGATGCGCGGCGGGAGTACGGGCGCGCGGGCCGCAGATGGTGAAGCGGTCGGGAACGTCACCGACCTCACGGCCCGATGATCCGCCCGCACGCGGGTGCATCTCCTCGTACCAGTCCTGAGCGTTCTTCTTGAGCTTGCGGTGCGGTGGTGTCACCACCCGTCCACCGGTCTACGCGCCCAGGCCCTGGTAGCCGGCATCCTCAAGGATCTCCACCACGGGCCCATCGGCCAAGAACCCGGCCAGCCCCGACTGACGGGCTCGGACGCCAGGCGTCAGCTGGGGCGGTGCTGGGAGGCGGGCTTGCCGGTGCGTCCGCGGAGCAGGACGCGGAGGGTGTTGGCGCTCTCGTAGCCGACGCGGCGCGCGATGGCCTCGATCGTCTGGTCGGTGGTGCGCAAGAGGTGGGTGGCCTGTTCGACGCGCAGGTCCTGGACGAAGCGGACGGGTGAGATGCCGAGGACGGCCCGGGTCGTGCGTTGCAGGGTGCGTTCGCTGACCCCGATCGCGGCGGCGGCGTCCCGTACGCTGAGCGGTTCGTTCAAGTGGGCACGGGCCCAGTGCTCGAACGCGGCAACGGTGGGGTCGCACGCGGCCAGGGTGCCCGTCATGGTGTGGGCGGCCTGGGAGGGCCGTTCGTCGATGACGAGGTAGTTGGCGACCAGGTCGCTCAGCGCGGGACTGCGGCGGCGGATCAGGGTCAGCCCCAGGTCCACATGACCGAAGGCCGCGCCGGCGGTCGTGATGCCGTCGCAGCTGGTTACCATCTGCCGCTGATCGAGCGTCACCAGCGGGTATCGACGTCGGAACAACGGCGCGAGCCACCAGGTGGTGGTGGCGCGGAGGCCGTCCAGGACGCCTGCTTCGGCAAGCAGGAAGCTTCCGGAGCAGGCGGTGGCGATCGGGGTACGCCGGGCGCGGGCGCGGGCGATCAGCTCCCGCGCGGGGGCGGTGCGCGGGCCCGACAGATAGGCCACCAGCTCATCGGGGCGCCGCTCGGCCACGCCGGGGATCAGCAGCAGGTCGCAGTCCTCCACCTGGGCGACGGGCGCGGCAGTGACTTGGTGTCCCGCGCCGGTGCGTACGGTGCCGGTGAAGCCGACCGTGGTCATCTGCCATGCGGGCGGAGGCTGGGGCAGTCGGGTTCGCAGCGTGTTGGCGCAGTGCAGGATGTCGAGGACGGCGGCGAGGCCGGAGTCGAAGACTCCGTCGAGGACGAGCACGGCGACACGCATGTCGGAAACAGTATCGAACATGCCGGATCCGCCACTGCCGAGCCGTGGGCGCGGCCCCATAGCGTCGTGGTGGGTCGGCGGTCGCCGACCGGAGTCGACGAGGTGGGAGCAGCGCATGTCACAGGTGGAATTCCGGGTCCGGGTCGAGGCCGGGCTCGGTCCGAGGATGTTCGCGGCCGCCCCGGAGGTCCACAAGACGGATCTGCTGGCCGTCAAGGTCCCCTGAACCGCCGACGGGCGCGTCGCCGGTACTGTCCCCGCACGCCGCCGGGCTGCCTGACCAGCGCAACCCGGCGGCTCGGTCCCCGCTGCCGCCTCTGTCGGTATGTGGAGGTGCCTGCGAGCGTAGCTGTGTCCTGAGCCTGAGATGTTCCCGCGTCCGACTTCCCGGAGGAAATCCGCATGCCACTGTCGCCCGTCCCGGACTCCCCGCTCGCCCGCGCCGCCGACCAGTTGTTGCGCGCAGCGTGCCCGCCGACGCTGGTGGCCCACTGCCACCGCACCTACCACTTTGGCTCGGCCCTTCTTCACCGACGCAGGCGTTCCTTCGACCCGGAAGCGCTTTTCATAGGCTCCGCCTTGCACGACCTCTCCCTTGTCGAGGCCTATGACGACCCCGTCACCCCGTTCGAACTGCACGGATCCCAGCTGGCCGCACGGGAGCTGGTCTCCCGCGGAGCCTCACCCCGGCTGACTGGGCTGGTACGAGACGCGATCGCCCTTCACCTGCAGGTCGCCACCGCCGACGACCCCCGCCCCGAGGTCGCAGCCGTCCACCTGGGCGCAGCGGCGGACGTCATAGGGCTCCGTCTGGACCAGTTGCCGCCCGGCCTGCTCGCCGACGTCCTCGAACTCCACCCCCGTCAGGGGTTCGCCGCCTACGTCACCGAAGCACTGCGCCGACAGGCCACCGCCAAGGCCGACTCGACCATAGCCACACTGATCGAACACTTCCGGTTCCTCGACCTGGTCGCCGCCGCCCCTTTCGACGACTGAGCCCACCTGGGCTGATGGCGTCCCGCCAGGTGGTGTAGGGGATCAAGTGGCCGGAATCCGCACGCCGCCGCATCCGCGTGTAAGCCAGGGCTTGGGGCGGTTCTCGATGCCCGTGGCGCCGGTCAGGATGCGGGTGGCGTGCGGCTGCTGGACGCTGATGCCGCGGATCCGGTCGCCCTGCGGGAGAGTCGCGGTGGCCTGGCCGGCGGTCGCGGCCGCCCTCCGGCCCGGGGAACGGTGACCGCGCGCCTCGGCGCCCCGGTGGCCTGTGAAACTTTCGTGAGAGGACGGGGCGGTGCCGCGGAAACCGGCGCCCCGAGGGGCAGAGGTCCAGCAGCACTTCCCCGTGGCCTGCGCGGCGCGGCGCTCCAGGCGGTGGCACCGCGTGCTCGCCACCGCCGCCGCGTCGCGCAGGCGAATCCCGCACCGGGCACCGCCGCGTCCGTGGCGCGGACGCCGCTCTGCGCCGGGCGCGCCGCCGTGCCCCGGCGCCGCGCGCCCATCGCCCGGCTTCGCCCCCGTACCGGCATCTTTCCGGCAACATCCTCGAACTCACAGTCCTGAACTGGCCTGTTCGGGGTACTCGCGCGCTTATCGGACGGTGCTCACGGCCCCGTCCCGCCGAGAGAAGCGGATGACAGGAGGTGATCGTCATGTCGTCGAGTACCCAGACCCACGGGCCGGCCCGGCATGCGCCGGATTCGGAGCCGGTGGGCGAGCTCGTGCAGCGTGCTTCGCAGCAACTGACCGAACTGGTACGGGGCGAGCTGCGCCTGGCACAGGCGGAGATGAAGGAGAAGGGCAAGCGGTACGGGAAGGGCGGCGGGCTGTTCGGCGGTGCCGGCCTCGTCGGGTTCCTGATGCTCCAGGCCCTGGTGGCCACCGCGATCGCCGCGCTCGCCGTGCCGCTGCCGGTGTGGGCCGCGGCCCTCATCGTGACCGCGGTGCTCGGTGTCATCGCCGCCGTCCTGGCGCTGACCGGCAAGAAGCAGGTCTCCCAGGCCGCCCCGCCCGCCCCCCAGCAGACCATCGAGAACGTGAAGGCCGACGTGGCCGAGATCAAGGAGAGTGCGCACCGATGACCCAGCCGCCTCACGACGAGCCCACCGCCGGCAGCACGGAGGAACTGCGCGAGCAGGTGGAGGCCACCCGTCACGAGCTCGGAGAGACGGTGGAGGCGCTCGCGGCCAAGACCGATGTCCAGGCCCGCGCCCAGGAGAAGGCCGCGGAGCTGCGGGAGCAGGCCGCCCTCAAGGCCGGGGAGGTCAAGGCCAAGGCCGCCGAGGCGGCGTCCCGCGTGCAGGACAAGCTGCCCGACCCGGTCAAGGAGAAGGTGGCGTGGACCGCCTCGCAGGCCCGGGAAAAGGCCGCGCAGGCAGGGCAGGTGTGGCAGGAGAAGGCGCCCGAGCCGGTGCGGGCCAGGACGGCCCAGGGCGCGCGCGTGGCGCGGGACAACCGCGGCCTGCTGCTGGCGGTCGGCGCGGTGACGGTCGCCGCGTGGCTGCTGTGCCGCAAGAGGTCTTGACCCCGTAGTCGGAGTCGGCAGAGACGAGGGGCCGGTGCGGCGGACCGCCGGCCCCCTTCCGTTCCCGGCCGTGGCTCACGGAGGGCTCCCTGCGATGCCGGCTCGGCGCCCTGCGCCGGTACGCCCCCGTGTCCCGCCGCCCTCCCGGACCGGCGCACCCCGGAGCCGTCCAGGACTCCGAACGGCACGCCTCCGCCGCCGGCGGGTCCGCCCGGCGCACACGCTTCCCCCGGCCTTCCCCCGGCGGGGTGACCCGTACCGCATACCGGGCCGTGCGTGTTCCTGCCCTGGCGGGGGACACGCACTGCATGTCCTCGGTCCAGAACGCACAGCCGGACTCCGCTTCCGGCACCGGGCTCAAGCGAGCTCTCACCACCCCGCTGCTGTATTTCTTCATCCTGGGCGACGTACTGGGCGCCGGGGTGTACGTCCTGATCGGGCAGGTCGCCTCGGACGCCGGCGGGGCCGTGTGGGTGCCCCTGCTCGTCGCCCTCCTGCTCGCCCTGCTGACCGCCGCCTCCTACGCGGAGCTGGCGACGAAGTACCCGCGGGCGGGCGGTGCCTCCCACTACGCGACCAGGGCGTTCGGCCCGTTCGCCGGCTTTCTCGCCGGGTTCTGCATGCTCGCGGCCGGGATCGTCTCCGTCGCCGCGCTGGCCCGGGGGTTCGGCGGCGACTACCTCTCGGCCTTCGTCGACCTGCCCGTGGGCGCCGTCGCCGTCGTCTTCCTCGCCCTGCTCGCCGCCCTGAACGCACGCGGCATCCAGGAATCGACGCGGGCGAACGTGGTCGCCACCGTGATCGAGGTCGGCGGGCTGCTGATCATCGTCGTCCTCGGCGGCTGGCTGCTGCTGCGGGGCGACGGCGACCTCGGGCGGCTCACCCGGGTGGGCAACCCCGGCGACAACGCCGCCGGCGCGGTGCTCAGCGGCTCCGTCCTCGCCTACTACTCCTTCGTCGGGTTCGAGACGTCCGTGAACGTCGCCGAGGAGACCCGCAACCCCCGGCGCTCGTACCCGCGCGCGCTGTTCGGCGCGCTGGCCACCGCCGGGGCCGTGTACGTGCTGGTCGGGATCGCCGCGTCGGCGGCGGTGCCCACGAGCCGGCTGGCCGCGTCGAGCGGCCCCCTGCTGGAGGTGGTCGAGGCCGCGGGCGGCGTGCCTCCCCGGCTGTTCAGCGCGATCGCGCTCGTGGCCGTCGCGAACGGCGCGCTGCTCACCGGCATCATGTCCTCGCGTCTCGCCTTCGGCATGGCCCGCGACGGGCTGCTGCCGTCCGTGCTGACCACCGTGCTGCCCGCCCGCCGCACGCCCTGGGTGGCGATCGCCGCCACCACGGTCCTCTCGATGGCCCTGGCCCTCACCGGAAGCGTGGCCACCCTGGCCTCGACGCTGGTCCTGCTGCTGCTCGTGGTCTTCTTCATGGTCAACGTCGCCGTCCTCGTCCTGCGCCGGGACCGCGGCACGGGGGACCACTTCCGCACGCCGACGGTCCTGCCGGTGCTGGGAGCGGCCTCCTGCGTCCTGCTGGCCACGCAGGTGGAGGCCCAGGTCTGGTGGCGCGGGCTCACGGTGCTCGGGGTGGGTGTCGTGCTCGCCGCGATCAGCCACCGCGCGGCACGCCAACAGGCCGTGACCCGGACCTGAGCCGGACCTGGCCTGGACCTGAGCCGGACCCGAGACGGACCTGACTCGGCGCGGGACACCGGACGGGGGCCGGATCCGGCGACCGTACGCGTTCCCGCGGGGGCGGTGGACCGGTGCGCGTGCGACGGCCCCGGACGCGCCCGTGCGGTGGCCCCGGGCCGGCGGCAGCGGCGCGGGACGCGTTCCGGGGTCGACGGCGCGCGAAACCCGGTCCCGTACCGCGGCGCCCGCTCCCCGTGACGCGTCTGGGAAGCCCTGATGCGCACGAGGGCCGGTGAGGCGGACCGCTCACCTGCCGGCGCAGGCGTTCCCCCGAGCGGTGTGCCCGGGGGAACGCCTGCGCCGTCCTCCGCCGCTAGCGCTCCCCCCGGCCGCGGTTGTCGCGGCGCAGGCGCACCTCGACCTGGTCGCCGACGATCCGGGTGTCGAAGGCCGGCTGCGGCGCGGTGGCGGGGCCGCGTACGTTCAAGCCGTCCGAGAGGCGGAAGACGCTGCCGTGCCAGGGGCACTGCACGCACCCGTCGGCGACCGTGCCCTCGGACAAGGGCCCCGCGAGGTGGCTGCAGCGTTCCGCGAGGGCGTGGATCTCCCCCTCGGCCTCCCGGACCACGAGCACCGGTACGTCGTCGACGACCCGGCGTTCCGGCTGTCCGGCGGCGAACTCGTCGACCGCGCCGACCCGGTGCCAGATGTCGCGCACGACGTGCGGGACCTCTTCGGTGTGGTTGACCCCGGCCGCCTGGCGGTAGGCCAGGTGACCGCCCAGCATGCCGCCGACGCCGACCGCCGTCAGGCCCAGCACGCCGTAGATCCGGCCGGCGCCGTGCCGTCCTTTGACGCGGTAGCCGAGCGAGGTCGCGTACAGGCCGAGGGCGGCCATGTTGGCGAGGGCGTGCACGAACCCGACGCGAGTCTGCTCCCGCTGCAACTGCGACCAGTCGACGGCGCCCGCCAGCGCGGCCGGCGCGGCAGAGGCCAGCCCGACGCCCACCAGCACGCCCGCCTCCCGGGAACGGCCGGGCCACAGGTCGAGAACGGCGGCCGACATCCAGGTGCCGATCGGTACTTGCACCATCAACGGATGCACCGGGTGTCCCAGCCACCTGCCGTGCAGCACGTCCCGACAGCGTCCGAGCGGCAGGGCCCGTACGCCCTTGCCGACGGCGTCGACCACCCGGTCCGCCCTGGAGTCCTGCTCCAGCGCGTCCAGGAACCTCAGCATCCAGTTCTGCCGCGACCGGCGGCGGGGCATTGTGCTCATACGCCCCCGGGTCCCCGTCCGCTTCCGCGGCAAACGGGGACCCGGCACCAGCGGGGTCCCGGCACCGGTGGCGGAGTCCTGCCCGGTGCGGCCGCCGACGCCTCCGGGTTCCCGGGGCTACGGGCCGCGCACTCGGACGCCGGACGGCACACGGTGACCCGGCGCGGGCGACGGCACATGCCCCTTGCCGCTCCCGCGCTCCGGCGGGCGTTCGCCCCGGCCCCACGCTTCCGCGGTCCGAAAGGCGTTGAGGTTTCCGCCCGCACCCTTGTTCAATGGCCCGATGACGCCGGACACCCCCGCTCCCCCACCCCCCATAACCGGCCGCGGCCTGCGGCTTCGCAGGTGGGACCCGGCCGACGGGGGCGACGTCGAAACGTACCTCCGCGGCTGCCTCGACCCGGAGTTCCTGCGCTGGAACACCCCGCTGCGGCCCATCGCGGACCCGGCCGCCGCCCGTGCCGCGCTGCGCGGCAAGGCCGAGGAGGACGAGACCGGGACCGGCGCGTCGTTCTGCGTGGAGGACGCGGACAGCGGCACGCCGCTGGGCCACATCGGCCTGCGGCAGATCAACCGTGCGCTGCGCTCGGCCTGCGTCGGCTACTGGGTCCTGCCGGAGGCCCGCGGTCAGGGCGTCGCCACCCGCGCCCTCGCGCTGACCTCCCGCTGGGTGTTCACGAACCTGCGTCTGCACCGCCTCGAACTCGACCACGCCGTCGGCCACGACGCGTCGTGCAGGGTCGCGGAACGGTGCGGGTTCCGCTACGAGGGGACGCTGCGCGACGCGATGTGGGAGGAGGGACGCCGGGACGCCTTCCGCGACTGCCACCTGCATGCCAGGTTGGCGACGGATCCGGAGCCCGGCCCGGCCCCCGGAGCGCCGGCATGACCAACGGGCCCGCCGACGGCGCGGTTTCACGTGTCCCCCTCCCCTTCCACAGGACCGGCGAAGGGGCTCCCGTGACGTTCCGGGCGTACGTGGAACGGCTCGCCGGTGAGGCCGTCGGGCGGTTCCCGGCGGACGACGGGATCTACGCGGTGACGTTCCGCGTCGACGGCGTCGACCAGGATCCGCGCTTCCCGTACCTGGCGATCGGCTACACGACCGAGGCCGACGCGTGCGCCGCGGCGGCGGAGACCTCGGACGCCTGGGAGGCGCGCTGGAGTTACGCGTTCTTCCCCGCGACGGGGCTGGAAGGGGTGGCGGTCGTCGGCCGCGACCCCGAAGCGGCGGCGGCGCACCGGCGGGAGGCCGAGTCGCGGGGGCTCTGGTACGAGGACGGCGAGGAGGCCGGCGACCGCGGCGAGCGGCTGGCCGCGTGGTTCCACGAGGTGTGCGTGACGGCGGCCCGGCACCTGCACGAGAGCGGCCGGATCGTGGAGGTGCTGCGGCGGCCGGTGCCGGTGATCCTGTACGACATGTTCGACCCGGACGCGATGTTCGAACTGACCCCGGCCGCCAACCCGACCGAACTGATCGGGGAGTTCATGGCCGCCGCCGGCGACGGCAACGGTTGAGACGACGGCACCGCGCGCGCCCGTCGGCGCGGTCCCCGGCTGCCTGCGGAAGACCGGCGGGGCCGACGGCAAGGGGACGATGAGGACCGAGGTCGCCCCATCCCGGCGCACGTGCACCCGGGCGGCAGGTGCCCGGGCCCGGGAGGAGGCTGCTCGGGACCCCCTCGGGTCGCTCGGGCGTCCCGAAAGCCGGCCGCTTGCTGCATTGGCATCACCCGCGTCACCGGGTCGAGGGACTGGGCCGCCACTCGCCGAGCAAGACATTCCGCATAAGTGTGACGATCACATCAAGGTGGCGCGGCAACTCCTGGACGTCACCGCATCCGGCAGGAGGAGCCATCGATGTACCTCTCCCCCAAGCGCCTGCTCGGCGCGACCACCGCCGTGGCCATCGGTGCCACGGCCCTGATCGGTGCCGGTGCCGGCACCGCCGCCGCCGACAGCCCGAAGGCCCACTGCGACCTCGCCGTGCGCCCGATATGGAGCGAGGGGCCGAGCCGCAACATGACCGCCCACGGCTGCACCACCGCGAGCAGCAAGCGCCGCTGGTACGTCATCGACATCGACACCCTGCAACAGCCCCACTACAAGGACGACTACTGGAGCTCCGGCACCGACGGCACGAAGACGCTCCACGACAGGACCATCAGGTGCCTGGGCTACACCAAGGACCGCGACACGGTGAACTGGTTCGGCTGCATCCCCCACTGACGGCGTACCGGCCGGGGGCGACCGCGCACGGCGTCCGCCCCGCGCTTCCGGCCGGACGGGATGTCAGGAAGCGGCGGCGAGTACGGCGGCGTGCACGGCGCGTGCGACGCGCGCGCCCCACAGGGAGCGGGGGCCGGCGAAGGCCTGGGGTTCCGCCCCGTCCCCCGGCAGGCGGGCCGCGACGCAGACGGCGTCGGTCGGGGTGCCGGAGCAGTCGTGCCCGGCGTCCAGCAGTGCCTGCACCTTGGCCTCCGTGGCGGTGCTCACGGCGTTGACCAGCGCGGCGTCGGTCAGCGCGGCCGGGACGGCGACGACGATGTTGACCGTGCCGGGCGCGGCCGGCACCGCCGTGCCCGGCTCGGGAGCGGCGGCCCACCCGCGCACGCCGAGTCCCGCGGTGGCCACCGCCTCGACTCCCCCGTCCCGCGCGTGGCCCCGCGCCCGCACGTCGGCGGCGGTCATCAGGCCCACCCCGGGCCCGCGCGCTCCGGCGTCGCGGGCCAGGGCGGCGAGGTGCCTGTCCGGGTCGGAACGGGTGTAGCCGTGCGCGACCTGGGCGTTGAGGACCCAGGACCGCTCCCCGATACCACCGCCGAGGACGGCGCTGCTGATCATCCGCCAGCCGGCGCCCGCCCGCCACAACAGCGCCGGCAGCCGCTCACCGTCCTCGGACCGGAACAGCGTCTCGACCGACAGCACACCCGTGGCGGCACGCGGGGGCGGAACAACACTCACTGGACTCCTCGAAGCAGGGGGTCCCGTGATCCTACGGGGAGGCCGTCGCGCGGCCCGCGGCCCCGGCTCCATGCCCGCGCGGCCGCCCCGGAGCACCGCCGACGGCCTCCCGCACCGCCCTGGCCCGCACCGCCCCGGCCCGAAGGCGTTCGGCGGTGCCTCGCCCGTTCGGCCGACTCTCGCGAAACGCTCCTCCGCGCGCAGCGCATCGGGGATGCTGAGGCATGCGCCCGGATGACTGGCACCTCACCGACGACATCGACGCGTTCCTCGCCCGAGCCGGGGACTTCCTGCGTTCACGACCCACTCCGCACAACACCCCGCTGACGACGATCGCGAAGCTGCGCGCACGGAAAGCGGACCCGGAGGGTGCCGAGGCGACCGTCTTCGGCCGGCTGGAGTCGGACGGCGAGGTCCGTGCGATCTGTTACCGCATGCCCACCCGGCGCCTGACCGTCACCTCTCTCACCCCCGGGCAGGCCGACGCCCTCGCCGCCCGGCTGTCGGGCCGCGGCCTCCACCTCGCCGGTGTCACCGCGGACCACGACTCCGCCACCGCCTTCGCCGGGGCCTGGCACCGGCACACGGACGCGGCACCGGTACGCGACTGGCGGGGCCGGCTCCACCGCCTCGGCACGCTCACCCCGCCCGAGCCGGCTCCGGACGGCCGGGCCCGCGTCCTGGGCCCGCAGGACCGGGAGCAACTCATCCGCTGGTGCGACGAGTTCGCGGAATCCGTCGGGGAGGCACCGTCCCTGGACGCCGCCACCTGGGCCGGCTCGCGCTTCGCGGACAAGCACTTCACCTTCTGGGAGACCCCGGACGGCACCCCCGTCTCACTGGCGGGCTCGACCTCGATGACCGCCGGCATGGTCCGGGTCGATCCCGTCTACACCCCGGCCCGCCTCCGGGGGCGCGGCTACGCGGGCGCCGTGACGGCCGAGGTGAGCAGGGCCGCGCTGGCGGCGGGCGCGACGGACGTCGTCCTGTTCACGAACCCCGCCAACGCCACCAGCAACGCCCTCTACCGGCGCCTCGGCTACGTCCCGGTGCTGGACTTCACCGGATACGGGTTCTCCGGCGGGCGGCTGCGCCCTGACGTCGACTTCAGCCGATCCGGCTGACGTCGACCGCGGCCTCCGGCCGTTGACCGCGCTCGTGACGCACGGGGATAGTGTGCTTGGTCGGAGATGTGTTCGAGCACATCTCGTCGAGGACGGGGGTCACATGAAGGCAGTCATCAGCCCGCGGGGCGGCATCGCCGCGCTGGCGGCCACCCTGCTGCTGCTCACCGGGGCGACGGCCGGGGCGCAGGCCGAGCCCGCGGACCCGCCGACACCCGCGGCACCCTGCGCGTACCCGTCGGTCTGCTTCGTCAAGGACGGCGAAGTCGTCTACGAGTACGACGAGGTGACGCCCTGGCAGAACCTGCCGGACCTGTTGCCCGCGCCGCTCCAGGTCGTCAACACGCGCCACGAGACCATCTGGATCGGCGACACCAAGGGCGGGGCGCAGTGCATCGCGCCCGAGTCGGTCTTCGACAAGTGGCTGGGCACCCTCGAATCGGTGCGGATCGACGACTCGGTGGAGTGCGAACTGCTGTGACGCCCGGCGGCGGGCCGGGGCGCCGCGCCCCCGGTCCTCCGTCGTCGCCGTGACGGCCGCCCGCCGCCCCGCTCGCGCTCACCCCTTCGCCCGGCGTTCGCCGGGAATTCTCTCTTCCGGCCGCGGCCGTTCCCCGGGACGCCTGAGGATTTCACCCCTTGAGTGGCAGGAGGGGCGTTGTCGGAGACCGGAGCGACCACGATCGAGGAACCGCGGCTGACCACTCGCCGCGTACGCCGTCGCCGCACGCCTCGGTACGTCGTCCTCGTGCTGCCGCTCGCCCTGGCCGGCCTGTTCTCCCTGCTCGTGTCCGGCAACGCGCTCATACCCTTCACCCGCATCACCACACTGGACGCCAAGATGGCCTCCAAGTCCGACTACTTCAAGGACCCGGAAGTACGGCGGCTGCTGCTCAAGCACGGCATACGGGTGAACATCCACCGGCTCGGTTCCCGCGGCATCGCCACCACACCGCTGGAGGGCATGGACGTCGTCTTCCCGTCCGGCCGGCCCGCCGCGGCGATGATCCTGGACAGGATGCACCGCTCGGTGCCGTCCACGTCGCCGTTCGGCACCTACCTGGTGCTGGGCACCTTCCGCGACTACGCCGAAACCCTGGTACGGGCCGGCGTCGCGAAGCGGCAGGGCCGCCCCGGGACCCTCTATTACAACCTCGACATGGGGAAGTTCGTCGGTCTCCTCGACGGCGTGGACGACCCGGGGACGCGCCTGGACGGCACCGGCGCCACGGCGGACACGTGGAACGGCATCGGCTACGAACGCCAGACCGGCGGCCGTCGCAGCAACAGCGGCCGGGTGCTGGTGCGGACCTCGGACGTCTGCGAATCCAACTCCGCCGGTACGTACCTGAGCGTTCTCGCCTTCGTCGCCAACGGCAACCGGGTGCCCGGCGCGCAGGACACCCGGAGCGTCGAACCGCCCCGCACCGCCGTCGGCCGGCTGGCCCGGGAGATCAAGCCCCTCATCAGTCTCCAGGGCATGTGGGCCGACGAGCAGGCCGAGAGGTACTTCTCCGAGCTGGGCGAGAACGCGGCACAGGTCGCCGTGATCTACGAGCACCAGTACCTGGCCCACCAGCTCGACTACCGGGCCCAGCACGGGAGGCAGGACAGCCGCCGGGTCCTGCTGTACCCCTCGCCGTACGCCCTCACCGAACCCCAGCTGATCTCCCTGACCGACCGGGGCAGACGGCTGGTCGATCTGATCGCGGAGGACAGGGACCTGCGCGAGCGCGCCATCGAGCTGGGCTTCCGCGTCCAGTACGCCCACGACGAGGGGACGAGCGCGCGCCTCAACGCGTACCTGCGCGAGCACGGCGTCCAGCCGCCGGTCGACAACCGCAGGCGGGACCAGGCCCTCGAACCCGACCTGGACTCACTGGAGCAGATCATCGACTACGTGGGCCACTGCCGCCCGCCGGTCAAGGACGCCTCGTGACCGGGCGCTCGGGCGCGGTGACGGCCGTACTGGCGCTGGTCCTCCTCGGCGCCTGCCTCGCCGCGTGCTCCGGGGACCGGGAGCACGTCACCCTCCGGGTGCTCGCCAGCCCCGAACTCCGTGACGTGGAACCGCTGCTGGGCCGGCTGCGGGAGGAGACCGGGGTCGGCCTGGAGATGGAGTACACGGCCACCGCGGACCTCGCCGGGCAGCCGTCCACCCGCGGCGAACCCGCCTACGACCTGGCCTGGCTCGCCTCCGACCGTTCCTTCCTGCTGCGGCTGCGCGAGTCCGGCGCGCAGCTGACCCGGCCCGAGTCCACCTCCATCATGGCCTCGCCCGTCGTGGTCGGACTCGCCCCGGCGGTGGCGGCCAGGCTGCGCGCGCGGGCCCCGGGAGGCCGGATCTCCTGGGCGGACGTCGCCGACGCGGCGGCCGACGGCACCGTGCGGTTCGCGATGCCCGATCCGCGGCGCAGCGACACCGGGCGCGCCGCGCTCGTCGGGGTGGCCACCGCGGCCGCCGGAACCGGCAGGGCGCTGCGCGAGAGCGACGTCTCCTGCGACCGGCTGCGCGGGTTCCGTTCCGGCCAGACCCTCACCGCTCCCAGCTCGCGCGAGCTGATCGAGGCCTACCCCGGCCACCAGGACGACACGAACGCGCTGATCGCGCACGAGTCGGAGCTGCTGTCGCTGGACGCGGGCGGGAAGCTGCGCCACTCCCTGGAGATCGTGTACCCGGACGACGGCATGGTGCTGTCCGACTTCCCGCTGCTCCTGCTCGATCCGGGCAAGCGGTCCGCGTACCGCAAGGTGACCGATTGGCTGCTGAGCGCCTCCGCCCAGCGGGCGCTGATGGAACGCACCCACCGGCGCCCGGTCGCCGACGCCGTGCGGCCCTCCCCGGACCTGCGGGCGGCCGTCGGCAACGCCCTGTCCTTCCCCGACCGCCTCTCCATCGTCCGGCGGCTGATCGACGACTACGGCGACCCGGACCGCCCCGCCGGCGACCAGGTCGTGTTCCTGCTGGACTTCTCCCCCTCCATGCGCGGTGCGCGGCTGGCGGCCCTGCGCGCCGCGTTCGCCGGGCTCAGCGGTGCCGACCGGACGCCCACCGGCAAGTTCGCCCGCTTCTACCGGGGCGAACGCCTCACGGTCGTCCGGTTCGCCGGCCGGATCCTCCAGGAGCGCACGGTGACCGTGCGGGGCGACGCGGACCTGAGGACGCTGGAGCGGACCGTCGCCGAGGGCGGTCTCGCCGACGGCACCGCCGTCTGGTCGGCCCTCGACCGCGGTTACCGCGTCTCCGTCGCCGCCCTCCGGCAGAGCCCGGGCCGTCCCGTGTCGATCGTCCTGATGACGGACGGCGAGAGCAACGCGGGCCTCCCGTACGACGACTTCCTGCGCCGCTACCACCGGCTCGGCGCCGAGGCGGCCTCGGTGCCTACCTTCCCCGTCCAGTTCGGGCAGGCCGACGCGGCCGAGCTGGAGCGGGTCGCCGCGGCGACCGGCGGCCGCATGGTCGACGCCAACACCTCCTCCCTCTCCGACGCCTTCAAGGAAATCCGTGGCTGTCATTGACCGTCATTGGTTGGCCATGTGGTGGCCGTGGCTGCTCGTGTGGCTGGTGACGGTGGTGTGCCTCGCCGTGCCGGTCCGCCACGCGCTGCTGCGTCTGAGCCGCAGGGACCGGCGCCGGCGCCGCGGACGCCTCCTCGACATGTGTTTCTACCTGCACGAGCAGCGCGTGATGGACATCTACGAGGTCGGCGGGTTCTCGGAGGCCCTGGAAGCGGAGGTCGCCGACACGATCAACGTCAACCGCGAGTACGGGCTGTGGGCGAAACTCGGCTGGGGCAGCGGGAAGGCGGGGGGCGGGGTCAGCAAGGAGCGCGTCACCACGTACCTCCGCGAGAGCACGCCCATCAAGGTGATCAGGGTGCTCATGGACACGATGCGGAAGGAGGACATCGTGGTGGACGCCGACCTCACCACCGGGCACCTCGTCCTGAACCGGGCGCTCGCCGAGACCCTGCGGGACCGGGACGAGACCGCGCAGGTGCCGTTGAGCGCGGTGATGTCGGAGTACGTCTCCGTGACCGGCCGCTTCACCGCCCGCCGTACCGAGCGGGGCGACGTCGAGCTGCGCGCCCCGTACGGGAACGGGACGCCGCCCGCACACGTGCGGATCACCTGCCAGGAGTCCGCCGGGCGGGGGGAGTTCCGCAACGACGACTACTACAGCGGTGAGTTCCAGGCCCGCTGCCTGGGCAAGGTACGCACCTGGAACGGGGCCGAGGGAGAACTGACCCTGGACCCGATCGCCATCTTCCGCTGACCCGCACGGGCGTGCCGACGTGCCGCGTTCCACGACCGGCCCCCTCGGAACCCGGCTCCCGGTCGCGATCCGTCCGGGCCGGCCGGGCCTCCCGGCGGGCCGGTCACCGGCCCGGGCTATCCTGACCGGCGTACCTGGACACGGGGTGCCCCTGCGTGGGGGCTGAGATCACACCCGTTGAACCTGAACCAGTTAGGACTGGCGGAGGGATGTCGTATGTCGTTGCCGTACGCCCATGAGGAGACGGCCGGCGCCGGGACGCCGGACGTCTTCGACGGCCGGATGCCCACGGCGGCCGGGGACCTGCGAGTGGAGGCGCGCGGCATCGCGCCGGTGCCCGAGGACGCTCGCTACGGCAGCCCCCGGCGGCTGTTCACCGTGTGGTTCGCCCCCAACCTGACGATGACCGGCGTCTTCACCGGCACCGTAGGGGCGGCCCTCGGACTGGACTTCGCCACCGCGCTGCTCGCCGTGGTGCTCGGCACCCTGCTCGGCGCGGTGCCCACCGCCTACCTGGGGACCTGGGGCAGCCAGACCGGGGCAGCCCAACTACCGCTGGCACGGCTGGCCTTCGGCCGGGCCGTCGCCCTGCCGGGCATCCTGCAGTGGCTGTCGTCCATCGCCTGGGACGCGCTGATCGGCCTGTTCGGCGGGGACGCCCTGGCCCAGCTCCTCGGCTGGCCGTTCTGGCTGGGCGTGCTGGTGATGCTGGCGGCCCAGGGGGCGCTGGGCGTGATCGGGTACGAGGCGATCCACCGCCTGCAGACGGTGATGACCTTCGCGCTCGCCGCCGCGCTCGCCGCGCTGGCGGTGAAGCTCGTGGCCGGCAGCGAGCCCGCGCCGGCCGCGACCGCGCAGGGCGCCGACCGGGCGGGCGCGTTCGTGCTGACCGGCGCCATCGCCCTGAGTCTCGCCCTCTCCTGGGCCCCGTACGCCAGCGACTTCAGCCGCTACCTGCCGCGCACGGCGTCCCGTCCCCGCATGTTCTGGTGCACCCTGCTCGGTGTCGGCGTGTCCTTCGTCGCGGTGCAGGCGCTGGGCCTGTGGGGCGCCGCCCAGTTCACCGACCAGACCGCCCGCGGCGTGGACCGGCTGCTCGGCGGTGGCGCGCTCGGCGCGCTCGGACTCCTCGCGGTCGCTCTCGCGGCGCTGTGCAGCAACGCCATGAACGACTACAGCGGGTCACTGGCCCTGCAGACCGTCGGCGTACGGCTGCCCCGGCCGGTCGCCGCCGGGCTCGCGGCGGTGCTCGGTTTCCCGCTCGTGCTGTGGATGCACGCCGCCGACACCACCGCCCGCTTCCAGAACGTGCTGCTGTTCGTCGGCTACTGGATACCCGCGTTCGTCGCGATCGTGATCGTCGACTGGGCGGCCCGGGCGCGGGCGCGTGGCGGCCGCCCGGTCGACCTGGCGGCGGAGGAGGCGCGGCCGCAGCCGTGGTGGCCGGCCCTCACCGCGTTCGTCGCCGGCTTCGCCGTCGCGGTGCCGTTCATGAGCACCAGCCTCTACGTGGGACCGGTCGCACACGCCCTGCACGGCGCCGACCTCGCCTACCCGGTGGCCTTCCTCGCGGCCCTGCTCCTCTACACCCCGCTGCGCATACGACACCGGAACTGAGCCGCCCGCGACAACTCGGCCGCACGGCAGCCGAGTTGGACCACCACATACGGAAGTCCGCCGTCTCCGAAATCATGCCGCGTCGACGGGTGGACGTGCTAGCGTCTCGCGGAGCAGGGACACCCGGATCCACTGCGCGACCGGAAGAGGGGGTGAGTTGATGTCTGGCGTGAAGGCCGCTGCCGTGTGCAGGGCACCCCGGACCATCCTCACGTCCCGGGCCCCGGTCTGACCTGACGTTCACCCCCACCGCGAGCCCGACGGCTCCCGGGGGCGGAGCCTCACGCTCGACGGGGTCCTCGTTCGAAGGTCTCCACGTTGTATCCATCTGCCTTTCACCCTGCTCAGCCGTGCTCCCAGGCGGACCACGGCTGGGACGGGGCGTGCGAGCACGTCTTCACGTCTCATCGCGGCGCCGGCCTGCGGAAGCCGCGGCCGGTCGCAGCCGAGGCGTCCGCGGTGGCACCCGGCACGGTCGTGCTGGTCACCAGCGGCGTGACCGCCACCCGCCAGTTCCGGGAGCGCCGGTCGTGAACGACACCGGCACACCCGGCCACGCCCCCGGCACCGGCCCCGCGGCGCACGACACCACCGAGGATGGAACCATGACCACCTGGACCGCCCGCCCCGAAACCACCGACGACATCCCCGCCGTCCGGGACATCCTCCTCGCGGCCTTCCCCACCGCCGTCGAGGCCGACATCGTCGACGCCCTGCGGGCCGACTCGGAGGCGTGGATCGACGGCCTGTCGACGGTCGCCACGGCCCCCGGCGGCACCCCCGTGGGGTACGCGGGCCTCAGCCGCTGCCACGTCGACGGCCGGCCCGCCCTCGCCCTGGCCCCGTGCGCGGTGGTGCCCGCGGCCCAGCGGGCGGGCGCCGGCTCCGCGGCCATCCGCGCCGCCCTGGCCGCCGCCCGGACCGCGGGGGAGAATCTCGTCCTCGTCCTGGGCCACGCCGACTACTACCCGCGGTTCGGCTTCACCCCGGCCTCCCGCTTCGGCATCCGAGCCCCCTTCGACGTACCCGACGAGGCCATGATGGCGATGGCCCTGGACGACACCCGCACGGTCCCGGCGGGCACCATCCGGTACCCCGCCGCGTTCGGCGTCTGATCCCCCGCTGTGGCGCCTCGGAGTCCGGACTCCGAGGCGCCACAGGCCTTTTCGGGCCGCGGGGCCGACGTCCGGGCGCCAGTGTCCAGGTGCTTTCCCGTTGCGATCCTAGGACCTCTAGGTTAAAACTAATTCCCCTAGGCAGAGGGGCCCGCCACGGCCCGTCGCGGGAAGTGGCAGGCGTCCCTCGATCCGAGAAGGAGTTTGGGCATGACCGAGCCGACCGTCGGGTCCCTGCGGGTGAACGGCGCGACCCTGCACTACGAGGTGCGCGGCCGGGGCCCGCTCCTGCTCCTGATCCCGGGAGGTACGGGCGGCGCGGCCTCCCTGGCCACCGTGGCCGCCGACCTGGCCGACACCTACACGGTGGCGACCTACGACCCACGGGGGATGTCCCGGAGCACGCTGGACGATCCCGGGGCCGAGCAGCGGGTGGCGGAGCACGCCGAGGACGCGTTCCGGCTGCTGGAGGTGCTGTCACCCGATGAGCCCGGCCGGGTGTTCGGCGCCAGTTCGGGGGCGATCGCCGCCCTGCACCTGCTGATCACCCACCCGGAGCGCGTGGAACGAGTCGTCGCGCACGAACCGCCGGTGGTGGAGGTCCTCCCGGACGCCGCCGCGCAACGCGCGCTCCTCGCACGCGTCCAGGACACCTTCCGCGGCCGGGGGCTGGTGCCGGCGATGGCTGTGTTCGCCGCGGGCATGCGGAAGGACGGTGGCACCGCCGGGGCCGATGCCGGGCCCGATACCGAGGCCGAGGTCGCGCTCCCGCCGCGGGCGGCGGCACGGACCGAGCGGACCATGGGTGACCTGCCGTACTTCGTCGGACGCATCGTGCCGGGCTTCATGTCCTACGTTCCGGATCTCGACCGCCTCAAGGCGGTGTCGGACCGGCTCGTGCTCGCCGCCGGGCAGGACTCGCGCGGCGAGCTTCCCTACCGTCCGGCCGCCTTCCTGGCCGAGCGGCTCGGCACGGAACTCCTGCACTTCCCCGGCGGGCACATCGGTCTGACCACGCACCCCGCCGAGTTCGGCGCGCTCCTGCGCGAGGCACTGCACGGCCCCTCGCGCGGTGCGCCGACGCGGGCCTCCTGATCCGGGGGCCGGCCCGCACGTGCGTCGATATTCGATGGCGTGCGGGCGCCGATGTGCCCACCCTGGTCCTCGTGGAAGAACCCAGACACCGCATCCGAGCCCTGTACACGGACGCCACGGTCACCGTCTACCAGGCGTACCCACCGGAGATCGGCCTGCCCGCCGCCAGGGAGGGGCGTTTCCCGGCGGCGTGGAAGCGGGACCGGATGACCTGGATCAAGCCGTCGTTCCTGTGGATGATGTACCGCTGCGGGTGGGGCACCAAGGAAGGGCAGGAGACCGTCCTCGCCGTCGAGATCTCCCGTGCGGGCTTCGAGTGGGCACTGGAGAACGCCTGCCTGTCCCACTACGAGCGCGGACTCCATGCCGACCGGGACACGTGGCAGCGCCAGTTGAAGCAGTCCCCGGCCCGGGTGCAGTGGGACCCCGAGCGCGACCTGCACCTGCGGGCACTCGGCCACCGGTCGCTCCAACTCGGCCTCGCCGGCGAAGCCGCACACCGCTACGCCGACGAGTGGATCACCTCCGTCACCGACGTCACACCACTCGCCCGTACCGTCCACGCGCACGTACAGGACGGAGACCTCGACGCGGCACGGCGGCTCCTGCCCGGTGAACGTCCCTACCCCGTGGCCGAAGCGGCCCTGGCGCACCTGTGCCAGGAGGGGGACGGAAGTGCCTGAGAGCAGCGAGGCCGGGACATCGTCGGCGGCGCGGCTCGCGGCAGGTGCGCCGCTGCGGGACGCGCTGGACGTCACAGCCCCCGGCGACTGGCTCGCGCTCGACGCAGGGGTACGGCAGGTTGCCTGGCACAGCGCGCGGTGCCTGCCCGCATGGGAGGAGTGCTCCCCGCTGCCCGCCGACCTGAGAGTGGCCGCGACACGTCCGCGTCGGGGCGATCCGGCTGCTCGACGCGCGGCGGGCCTACCGGCGCACCTTCGGCCCCGACCAACTCGTCGCCGCGTCCTGATCGGCGACTGCGGCCTGACCGCACCCGCCCGGAGCGGGGCGAGCGCCCTGGCGTCGGAGGTCAGCGGCCGCGGCGGTGCAGCAGGATCCAGCCGGCTCCCCCGGCGAGGATGAGGGCGATGGCGGCGCCGACGGCCACCCCGGTCCCCGTCAGCCCGGAGCCCCCGGCCGCCGAGGCGGAAGCAGCCGGGGAGGCCGGGGCGGAGGCGGCTGGAGAGGCCGGCCCGGTGCTGCGCGACGGCCGTGGGCCGGCGGTGCTGCCGGGTGACCCCGGGAGTGGCTGGACGTCCCACGGGTCGGTGTTCGGGTCGGCGGGCCCGGGCCGGCCCCGGCCGAGGGCCACGATCTGCCGGGCCCGGGCGATCCCGTAGCCGAGGTAGACGCTGGGCCGGTCGGCGGCCCAGGTGCGGCCCGCGGTGTCCTCGATGGCGCGCCAGACCTGCGCGGCCTTCCAGTCGCGGTGCTCCGACCACACCAGCGCGGCCTGGGCCGACGCCAGGGCGGCGGCCGCCGCGGTGCCGTCGCCGTCCGCGCAGTACCGGCGGAAGCCCGCGTCGCACCAGCGCGGGATGTCCACGCCGGGGGCGGAGATCTCGACCTCCTCGCCGTGCTGGGAGGTGGGGGCGACCGTGCCGGTGCGGTCGATGGCCGCCACCCCGACGACCTCGTCGTAGGCGGCCGGGTACTGCTTCTTGTTGCCCTCCTCGGCGTTGTCCCCCACGCCCGCGAACATGAGCACGCCCTTCTTGACGGCGTACTCCAGCGCCTGGTGGTCGTAGTCGCTGCCGATCACGTACTGGTTGCCGACGGTGATGTCGATGACCTGAGCCCCCGCGTCCACGGCGGACCTGATCGCGGTGGACAGCGGGTAGTTGGGGTCGGGAACCTCGTCGTGCCGTACCGGCGGCACCCGGATCGGGATGATCCGCACGCCCGGGGCGAGACCCTTCAGTCCACCGCCGCGGCCCGTTCCTGCGATGAGTTCGGCGGCCGTGGTGCCCGCACCGGTGGTGTCGTGCGTGTCCGTGGGGCTGCCGTCGGCCAGACCGGCCGCCACCAGGGCGTCCCTGCCTTGGAGCACCTGGCCGCACAGTGCGGGCGTGTCGGGGTCGACGCCGGTGCCGATGACGGCGACCTTGATCCCCTCGCCGGTGGTCACCTTCCAGATCTCGTCGGCGCCCATCGCGTCGAGGTACCACTGCTCGGGGGCCCTCTCCGCGGCGGCCGCGGGGGGCGGTCCGCCCGAGACGAGGAGCGCGGCGGCCGTCACGGCGCAGATGCGAAGCACTTGATGCATACCCGTATTGGATCACCACGGCCGAGCGCGCCGTGAACAGCCGTTTCCCGCGCGGAAGTTGTGTCACGGTCGGGTCGGGCCGGTTGGGGCCGGGAAGGGTGCTTCGTCCGGCGGCGCCACCCGGCACACGGTCCGGCCACCGGGGTCGCGCGCGAGCGCGGTCACCCGGTCGCGTCGTACGCCCCCTCACCCAGGACACCCGTCACCTCCGCGAGCGTGGGCACCGCGCCCCGCGCCCCCGCGCCCCCTCCGGACAGGACTGCCACGGCCGGGTGCCCGGACCGTCTCCCGGCGGTCTTCGCGGACCGGCTCGTCGCGGGCGCGGGCGGTGCGCCGAGGCCCGGCCGGTGTGCGCACCGCGCCGCTCACCGCGCAGGGATTCCCGAAGCGGATCACACTGGACTCCACGGATGGGGAACCTGCGGAGGCGCGCTGATGCGAGGCAACGACGGGAAGGACGAGGGAGCCGTCGGCGAACGTGACCCTCACGACGACGGCCCGGACACCGAGGACGACGAGTACGACGAGTCCGAGCCGTACGACGAGTCCGAGCCGTACGACGGGGAGGCGGAGCTCTACGACGAGGAGCCGGAACTCTACGACGACGCCGAGGAGGCGGCCCTCGCCCGCGAAACGGCCACCGCTCCCGGCGCCGGGGCGGCGGGACAGTCGCCGGCCGTGGCGGCCCAGGCGAGCCCGGACGTCTACCTCGACGTTCCCGTGCTCAAGGTCGACGAGATCGACCTGGACGTCGAGGACCTCCGGGCGCACGTGTCGTTGCAGGCCGAGGTGCTGGACCTGCTGAAGCTGAACGTGGGCGCGGACGTCTCCCTGGGCCGGGTCCACCTGGGCATCTCGGGTGTCGAGGCACAGGCCCTGCTCAAGGTGCGCCTCGACAACGTGGCGATGATCATCGACCGGGTGCTGACCACCCTGGACCGCCACCCGGAGATCCTGCACGAGCTGGCGCGGGGCGTCGGGTCCGCCGTGCGGGACGTCGGCGGCGGCACCCGGGAGGCCCTCGGCGAACTCGGTACGGGCGCCGGAGCCGCCGTGCAGGATGTCGGCCAGGGCGCCGGGGCCGCCGTCGAGGGGGTCGGCCGGGGCGTCGGCTCGGTGGCGACGGACGTGGGCCGGGGAGCCGGGGCGGCCGTGCAGGACGTGGGCACCGGCGCCGGACGTGCGGTGGAGGGGGTCGGGACAAGCGCCGGGCGCGCGGTGGAGGACGTCGGCCCGGAGGCCGGCCGGGCCGTGGGCGGGGCGGTCGGGACGGTCGGTGACGCGACCGGCGAGGTGACCGGCGAGGTGACCGGGCAGACCGCGGACGAAGGGGAAGTGGACGGCGGGGCTGCGGAGAGGGGTGCCGTCGCCGACGAGGACCCGGCCGCCGTCGGCCGCACCGGACGCCGGGCCGGGTCCGCCGCCCGGAGTACGGCGCGCAAGGCCGCGGGGGCCGAGGGCCGGACCGCGCGCAGGCAGGGCGGCACCCGCCCGCGCCGGGTACGCGCCGAGGACGGGAAGCTGCCGCCACGGGCCGGCCGCCGCTCCGACGCGGAACGCGAGGAACCGCCCTGAACCGCGGGCGCGCGGGCGCGGGACCCGGAGCAGGACATCTCGTTCCGGTCGACGGTCCGCGCCCGCCGGCTGCGCTTCGCGGAGGAGCCCCGGACGGCGGTCCGTTTCCCGGGTACCGGCGAGCGTGCGTCGACGAGCGGCAGCGACCGGGTCCGCCTCCCATACAAGGTGGTGCCGGGCCGGGTGTACGAAGACGTCGTCGTGGCCTACCACCTCGCGACCCGGCTCACCGGAGCGCCTTGGCCGGGGCGCCCGGCTGACGGCTGAGCGGGGGCGCCTGGGCCTACCCGGAGGACATCCAGCGGCCGTATGCCCCGGCCGGCCGCCCCTGACTGGACGTCGCGTCCGTGCCGTCCGGCCCATGCCCGAAGCCGGGGTGCGACGGGGAATCCTCGGCGGTGGCCATCTCAACGGCGCCTCGACGGCGGGTCGGAGGTGGTGCGGGCAGCGTTCGCGCGGGTGGCGGCGGTGGCCGTGGTCATCGCGGCGAGGAAGCGTTCGGCCGTGTCGAGTTCGGCCGGGGTGAAGGCGTCCATCGCGGTGAGCAGTGTGCCGATGGCGGGGCCGAAGAACGACCAGCCGAGGTCGACCGCCTGCGGTTCGACGGTGAGCAGGACCCGCCGGCGGTCGGTGGTGTCGCGTTGCCGGCGGACCAGTCCGAGGCGCTCCAGCCGGTCCACGAGGGTGGTGGTGCCGGCGGAGTTCAGGCGGAGCTGTTCGCCGAGCCGGCCGGGGGTCATGGGGCGCTCGGCCCGGGCGGCGTCGAGCAGGGCGATCAGGGCCCGCAAGTCGGTGGGGTGCAGTTCGTGGCGGGCGGCGAACTCCGCGGCGAGCAGGTCGAACTCGACTGTTGCCGCGCGCAGTTGGTGGACCAGCCGCAGCCGGGGGTCCTGCCGGCTCTCCGCACCGCTCATTGACGCACTGTCCTCTCGCTCGCCTAGTATCTCGCTCAGCGAGAGAATATCCCGTGTGATCTTCCGAGGAGCCGGTGTGTCCGAAACATTCTTCGCCGCCTACGACACCTTGTTGGCCCGCTGGCCGATCGGCACCACCGGGCTGACCGTGCCCACGCCGTACGGCCCGACCCGCGTGCACGCCTACGGCCCCCCGGACGGCCCGCCTCTGGTGCTGCTGCACGGCGGCGGGAGCACCGGCACGGCCTGGTTCGCCAACGCCCCGGCCCTGGGTGCCCGGCACCGGGTGTACGCGGTCGACATACTCGGCGACGTCGGACGCAGCGAGCGCGCGGGGCTGCCGCTGCGCACACCACGGGACCTCACGGCGTGGCTGGATGCCGTGCTGGACGGGCTGGGGCTGCCGGCGGCCGCCCTGTGCGGGCACTCGTACGGTGGCTGGCTGGCCGCCGCGTACGCACTGCACGCGCCGCGGCGGGTGCGGCGCCTCGCGCTGCTCGACCCGACCCAGGTGTTCAGCGGGTACCGGCCGGGTTACCTGCTGCGCGTACTGCCGATGCTGCTGCGGCCCACCGCGCGGCGAGTCCGTGCGTACCTCGACTGGGAGACCGCGGGGACGGGCGTGGACGAGGACTTCGCGCGCGTGTACGTGCTGGGCGCCACCCTGCGCGGGCGGGGCCGGCCGGTGGTGGGGCGGACGCTCGACCCGGCACCGCTCGCCATGCCGGTGCTGGTGCTGTTCGCGGGACGCAGCCGGGTGCACGACGCCGACGCGACGGCGGACCGGGCCCGCCGGCTGCTGCCAGGGGCCCGGGTCGAAGTGCTGCCGGAACTGGGTCACCACGCCCTGCCCGTCGCCGGCGCGGCGGCCGTGGACGCGACCGTGCTGGACTTCCTCGGGACACCGCCCGCGGGGGGTCAGCCACCCCGGTGAAGGTGCCCGAAGGATCGTGCGCCGAGGCCGGAGTCCCGGGCCGCCATCCGTCCGCCCACTTCCTCTCGTACGTCCCCTGCGCGCGGCCACCGACCCGACCGCTGGGGCTTGCCGCGCAAGTGGGTCGTCTGTCAGACGTGTCTGGGATGCTCCGCGGATGGAGATGACCGTGCAACTGACCATCGACTGCTCGGATCCGCGGAGGATGGTGGCTTTCTGGGCCGAGGCATTGGGTTACGTCCCTGAGCCTCCGCCGGGCGGGCACGCCACGTGGCGCGCCTACTGGGTGGCCGTGGGGGTTCCCGAGGCGGAGTTGCCGGCCGGGGCCGGGGATGTTCCGGAGTCGATCGTCGATCCCGCGGGACGTGGACCGAGGGTGTGGTTCCAGCAGGTTCCGGAGCCGAAGGCCGTCAAGAACCGGTGGCACTTCGACCTGAAGGTCGGCGGGGGCCGTGACGTTCCGCCGGACGTCCGCACGCAGCGGGTCAGGGCCACGGTGGAGCGGCTGGTCGAAGCCGGTGCCATCGTGCTGCGGATCAGGGACGAGCCGGACACGGGGCTCTGTGCCGCCGCCATGCAGGACCCCGAGGGCAACGAATTCGACGTCGTCTGACGGCCGTTGCCGTTGCGGGGTGGCACCGCCGGCACCTGCGTCACACACCCTTGGCACATCGAAGGTGCGCCGACGGAGCCAGCCATGGACGGATGGGTTCCGCCCGCGTCGGCTTGACCTCAACCGTGGTTCGTGTCCGAGGCTGCGTGGGGGGCGTCGCCGCGACCTGGGACGTCTCTGTGAACCGAGCGGGCCGAGCGAGGAGTTCTGGCGATGACCGAGACGATCCCCCGGTGGATCGGGCAGCACGCCCACCACCTCACCGCGGTCGATCCCGAGGCGCCGTTGACCGATCTCCTGCCGCTGGTCGACATCGTGCGCGACGCGAGGGTCGTGGCCGTCGGCGCCTCGACCCGTCAGGCCCACGAGCTGTCCGCCCTCTCGCACAGGGTCGTCCGGCTGCTGGTGGAGGAGCTGGGGTTCCGGTCACTCGCGCTGGAGGGGGACGACGCGTCCAGGGTCGGGCTGGACGCGTACGTCAGGGGCGGGACGGGGGATCCCCTGGCGCTGCTGGCCGAGACCCGGTCCTTCTGGCAGACCGGGGAGATCCTCGACGTCATCCGGTGGATGCGCGCCTTCAACCGCCGGCATCCCGACGACCCGGTCCGGTTCACAGGAGTGGTCGGCTCTTCGCGGAGACAGGGCGTCGCGCTCGACGGTCTCGCCGGCGTCGAGCTGGGTCTGGCGGAGGACACGATCCGTTGGCACGAGAGCACCGGGGACAGGATCATCTACTGGGGGAGCATCGCGCACACCGCGAACGGCAATCCGCGCACCGTCTCCCCCTCCCCTCCGCCGAAGACGCACCGGAACGCGGGCAGTTACCTCCGCGAACACTTCGGAGCCGGTTACGTGTCCCTCGGCCTCACGTTCCACCACGGCCTGGCTCCCTACCCCGTCCCCGCCCCGCCGGCGGAGTTCGCCGACGCGGTCCTGGGTGGGGCCGGGCTGGACGCCTACCTCCTGGACCTGCACGCCGATTGCCCGCCTCAGGTGCGGGCCTGGCTGGACACGCCGGCCAAGACGCGCCTGATCGGTCCTCGCTACGACCCCGAGGACAACGCCGCCTACCACCTCGCCGGTGGCTCGCTCGCGGACTGGTTCGACGCCATCCTCCACACCCAGGAGGTCACCCCGGTCCGCTCCCTCTCGCGGGCGAAGGGCTGACTACCGGACGAGGGCGGGGGCTCACGGCTGCCACGTGTCCGCCCCTCCCCCGCGCCACTCCACCCAGCCGGCGCTCGCCACCTCGTCGGGTTCCACGGCGTCCAGACCGGCCGCACGCAGGAACTCGGCGATGTCGAGCAGGGTGTACGCCATCCCGAGGAACCGCTCGTCGAGCCGCACCCGTCGCCCGCCGTCCCCGGCGGGCTCGTACACGACGACGCGCATCGTCATGCCACCAGGGTAAGGCGGCCGCACCGGGGCGGCCGTACGGAGTCGCGCGCGGCCCAGCCCAACAGGCGGGCGGACTGTGATTGACGTCCCGTCAGGTGGTCCCCCCCTGCCGGGCGTCAGGCGGTGTTCGCGGGGGCGGGGGGCAGGTGCACGGTCATGATCAGGTGGCAGGTCTCGCCGCCCGCGCCGCGATAGGCGTGGGGGGCGTCGCCGTCGAAGGTGGCGGTCTGGCCGGCCTTGACGCAGTGCTCGACGCCGTCGACGAGGAGGGTCATCCGCCCGGCGGTGACACTGACGGTCTCGACGACTCCGGCCTGGTGCGGGTGGCTGGGGTACTCCTCGCCCGGTTGCAGGCGCCAGCGCCACACCTCCACGGGAGCCGGTCCGGAGGTCGTCAGCATGAGCCGGGCCTCACTGCCCCGCTCCCCCGCCCACAGGGGCATGACGGTGTCGGCGGTCACCACGCGCACGCGGTCCTGGGCCGGCCCTTCCATCAGGGCGGACACCGAGACACCGAGGGTGTCGGCGAGCCGGACGAGGGTGGCGAAGTTCGGGTTGCCCTGGGCCTTCTCCAGCGCGACCAGGGCGCCCTTGCTGACCTTGGCGCGCCGGCCGAGTTCGTCCAGGGACAGGCCCGCGCGTGTGCGGGCCGCCCGCACGTTCTGCGCGAGTGCCCGCAGGGCCGTCTCCGTCTCGGCCACCTGATCACCATCCCGTACCAGCGGTTCATTGCACTGCACCGTCCGGTCGTTTGGTTGACACAGGGCGGTCGTTTCATTGTACGGTCGAGTCGTTCCATTGTGAAACACCTAGGACGGTGCCGTGATCGCCCTGCTGCTGGCCCTGTGCAGCTCCCTCGCCTACGGGTGCGCCGACTTCCTCGGCGGCCTCGGTGCCCGCAGGGCCCACGTCCTGCGCACCGTACTGGTCGCCGCCCCGGCCAGTCTGGCGGTCGAGCTGCTGCTGTGGCCCGTGCTCGGGGCCGGTTTCAGCCCGGGCGCCCTGGGCTGGGGCGCCGCCTCGGGCGTCGCCTCGGCCGCCGCGTTCGCGATGCTCTACCGGACCCTGGCCATCGGACCGATGAACGTGCTCTCGCCGGTGACCGCGGTGGTGTCCGCCGCGCTGCCCGTCACCGTGGGGCTGCTCCAGGGCGAACGCCTGGGCCCGGCCGGCCTGATCGGGCTGCCGCTCGCGCTGGTGGCCGTCGTGCTGGTCAGCGCCGGGCACGGCACGGGCTCGGCGCGTCCGTCCCGGACCGCGCTGCTGCTGGCCCTGGGGGCCGGGGCCGCCATCGCCCTCCAGCTCGTCTTCCTGCACCAGGCGCCGTCCGACAGCGGGGTGGCCCCGCTGATCGTCGGCAGGACGATGTCCTCGGCCGTCACCCTGGCCGCGGCGGCGCTGCTGTACCGGCGGCTCGGACCGGAGAAGCCCGCCTATGCGGTCTCGGCCGCGGCGGGGGTGCTGGACTCGCTGGCGAACCTGCTGTTCCTGCTCGCCTCGCGCAGCGGCGACCTCAGCGTCGTCGCCGTGATCACCGCCCTCTACCCGGCCGGCACGGTCCTGCTGGCCCGCGGAGTACTCGCCGAACGCATCCACCGCGGACAGCTCATCGGCCTGGGCACGGCCGCCATGGCCGTCAGTCTCCTCGCCCTCGCCTGAGCGCCTCCGCAGCACCCGCAGCACCCGCAGCACCCGCACGAAGCTCGTACAAGGAGCATCCCGCATGTTCGTCCAGCCCTGGGACGCCTGTCTAGACGACGCCGAACGGCAGGCGTGGACCTCCGACGGCCACGACTTCGGGCAGCTCTGCGTCAACGGCGCGCCCGGCCGCGCGCCGATCGTCGTGCCCACGCACTTCACCGCCGGCCCCGCCCCCGACGGCGACCGGACCCGGCCGCTGATCCACCTCACCCGGCCCAACCCGGTCCCCCGAGGCCAAGGCCGCACTGCCGCGCCGCCGGGGCCTCGACGTGGCCGCCGCGCACCTGCGGCGGCGCCGCCCGGACCGCATCGGCCCGTGGCAGCCCTGACCCCACCCGCCCCCCGCATACGTACGACCACAGGACCCCGCCCATGACCTCCTTCCGCATCGCCCCCGCCGTCGCCGACGCCTTCCCCGACACCCTCATCGCCGTGGTCACCGCCGAGGACCTGCGCGGACACGAGCCGTGGCCCGGCACCACCACCGCCGTGGCGGACCTGGAGCGGCAGCTCGCCGACGGCACCTGGCGGCCCGCCGACGAGACCGACCCGCGCATCGAGGCGTGGCACACCGCCTACCGCTCCTTCGGCACCAACCCCCGCCGCGTCCGCCCCAGCGTCGACGCCCTCGGCCGCCGCCTCGCCAAGAAGGGCGTGCTGCCCCGCGTCAACCCGGCCGTCGACTCGTACAACACGGTCTCCGTCCGGCACGGCCTGCCCGCCGGTGCCTTCGACCTCGACCACGTCCGCGGCGACGTCGACATCCGCCACGCGGACGGCAGCGAGGAGTTCACTCCGCTCGGGGAGCCCGACACCGTCGAGAACCCCAGGCCGGGCGAGATCATCTACGCGGACACGGCCGGCGTCCTGACCCGGCACTGGAACCACCGTGACGCCCACCGCACCCGTGTCACCGAGGACTCCACCCGCGTCGCCTTCGTCCTGGAGACCCTGCACGCCACCCGCGACGGCCACCTGCTCAAGACCGCGGCCGAGGAACTCCGCGCCCTCCTCCTGCCGCACGGCACCCGGACCCGCGTGCACTACCTCGCCGCCGCGGACGCCCGGCCCGCCGTCTGAGGGCGCGGCCGCTGCGGCGCCACCGCCCGCTCATCGGCCGCCGGTGGCCCTGCGCCGCGCCTGCTCGAACCGGGTGAGCGGGTCGCCGTCCGTCCTCCAGGGCCAGGCCGTGACGGTCCCCCCGATCGCCTCGAACACCGGCCGGACGTCGGCGCGGCGGTCCGCGGCCGTCAGCGCGTAGGCGAGGAGGTTCAGATCGGCCAGGGCCCGGGCGTGCCGAAGGAACCCCGGTCGCGCCCAGGTGTGCGCCACGCGGTCGAGCGCCCTGAGGGCCGTCCCCTGGGACCACTGGGCCCGTGCCACCAGGGCCTCGTAGCCGCCCCGGCCGAGAACGGCCTGGTACTGGAGGACCTGGGCGGTGAGTTCCGTGGCCACGCAGGGCGCGTCGGCGGGCACCCGGGCGGTCAGCGCGTCGACGAACTCCAGCACCTGCAAGCGGGAGCCCGCCTCCTCGGGTGCGAGGTAGGCCAGCATGTCCAGGTGCGCCTCGCGGTTCCAGCGGTCCCGCGCGACGACCTCGTTCCACACCCCGAACACCTGGGGCCGCCGCCGGTGTTCGTGACGGGCCACCTTGAGCAGGGCCACCCAGGGGACGGGATCGTCCGGTGCGATCCCGGCGGCGCGCAGACAGCTCTCCGCGGCGCCGGACACGTCACCCCCGTCGCCCCGCGCCCGGGCCTGCACGACCTGGGTCCAGGCGTGCAGCACGAGCGCGGTCGCGTTGCGGGGTTCGCGCGCCACCCACGCTCCGGGCAGTTGCGACCCGGAGAGGAAATCGGCCAGCACCGCGATGCGGTGGGTCCGGCGGTCCCGGTCGCCCGGTTCCCGGCCGAGGAACCGGGAGAGCTGCGCCAGGCACAGCTCGGTGGTGGCGACGGTGCCCGTACGGGTCGTCGCCCGCAGGGACTTCAGCAGCCCGCCCAACTCCTGGTCGTCGAGTTCCGGGGTGAGACGGGCCCGATCGCGGCGGCCGGTGAGGAATCCCATGGGCGGAGGCTAGAACGGATCGCCCCGCCCGCAAGGGCCGCACCGAGATCGTTATCGTTCGCGGGCCGCGGGTGCCGGGCCGCGGGTCCCGGACACGCCCCCGTCCGCTGCGGACCGGTCCGCCCGGCATCACCGCCGCGGCCCGTCCGAGCCGGGCGCGGCGCGGCCCGGCGCGTCCTGGTGCCTCCCCACGCGGCCGTCAGGCCCGCCAGAACTCCCGTAAGGCCTCGACCAGTTCCCCGGGCGCGTCCTCCGCCATGTGGTGCCCCGACTCGATCGGGCCGCTGACCAGGCGGTCGCCCGCCCATTCCCGCCAGACGGCCGGTACGTCGCCGTACAGGTCGGCCATGTCGTCCCGGGTGGCCCACAGGACCTGGAGCGGGCAGCCGATGCGGCGGCCGGCCCGCCGGTCGGCGTCGTCGTGCTCCCGGTCGATGCCGAGTCCGGCCCGGTAGTCCTCGCACATGGCGTGCACGGTGGCCGGATCGTGGATCGCGCGCCGGTAGTCCTCGTAGGCTTCCGCGCCCATCTGTCCCGGGGTGCCCCGGTACCACGCGTCGGGGTCGGCGTTGATGACGCGTTCGGCGGGCTTGTCGGTCTGTCCGAGGAAGAACCAGTGCCACCAGGCGGCGGCGAACTTCGCGTCGCAGCGCCGCAGGGCCTCCCCGATGGGGACGGCGTCCAGGACGCTGAGGGCGGACACGGCCCGCGGGTGGTCCAGGGCGAGGCGCGTGGCCACGTAGGCGCCCCGGTCGTGCCCGACGACGGCGAAGCGGTCGTGCCCGAGGCCGCGCATCACCGCCACGCAGTCGCCGGCCATGGCGCGCTTGGAGTACGGCCGGTGCCGCTCGTCGGTGGGCGGCTTGCCGGACTGGCCGTAGCCGCGCAGGTCGGGGCAGACGACCGTGTGCCCGGCCGCGACCAGCAGCGGGGCCACGCGGTGCCACGTCGCGTGCGTGCGTGGGTGGCCGTGCAGGAGCAGCACCGCCGGGCCGCTCCCACCGTGCCGGACCCGCAGACGGACCCCGTCCCCCTCGCATCGCGTCAGCTCGAAGCCGTCGTACACGTCGCCTCCTCCGGCTCGGACGTCGCACGCCCGGTTCCCCTGAGCACCGCGTCCATGCCCGAGTCCGCCGGGAACCGGCTCCGTATGGGTGGGGACGTAAGGGAGGAATAGAGCAAATCGTGATGGATACCCTGACAGGCACCCGGCAGAGCGGAGGCCGCCCCCTCCGCACCCCCGAACGGAAGCATGATCTCGTGAGCAAGGTTGCCCTGATCGTCATCGACATGATCAACACGTACGACCACGAGGACGCCGACCTGCTGATACCGTCCGCGGGTTCGGTCGTGCCGGTGGTGGCCGACCTCATCCGGCGTGCGCGCAGCCGGTCGATACCTGTCATCTACGTCAACGACAACTTCGGCGAGTGGCGCTCGCACCACGGCGAACTGCTCAACCGCGCCCTGTCGGGGCCGCACGCGGAGCTGGTGGAGCCCCTGAAACCGGACGAGGACTCGCTGTTCGTCATGAAGGCCCGCCACTCGATCTTCTTCGAGACCCCGCTGCACTACCTGCTCCAGCAGGAGGGCATCGAGCAGGTGGCGCTCTGCGGGCAGGTCACCGAGCAGTGCGTGCTCTACTCGGCCCTGGACGCCCACATCCGCCACTTCCAGGTGATCATTCCCGAGGACGCGGTCGCGTACATCCACGAGGACCTCGCCGAGGCGGCACTGCGGATGATGGAGCGGAACATGGGCGCGCGCGTGTGCGCCAGCCGCGACCTGTGGGAATGACGGGCCGGGGCGTCCCCGGGAGTACGTCCCGGGGCAAGGCGGCCGGGACGCGCGGGACCCGCCGCGCATGCGGCGGGTCCGGTGTGGCGGATGGGGTGGGCGGTGGGCTCAGACCGGTGGTCGGCCCGGTGGCCGGTGGGCTCAGCCCTTGGTGAGCAGGCCCTCGCGCAGGCGGGCCAGGGTGCGTGACAGCAGCCGGGAGACGTGCATCTGGGAGACACCGAGACG
>NZ_JBVHNF010000031.1:0-42304 GCF_055558055.1 Streptomyces sp. NPDC025833 | reverse complement strand
GTCGCCGTCAACAAGGACGCCGAAGCCCCGATCTTCGAACTCGTCGACTACGGCGTCGTCGGCGACCTCTTCGACGTCGTCCCCCAGCTCACCGACGAGATCAAGAGCCGCACCGCACCCGCGCACTAGTACCCGTTCCGGCCCGGCTCGGGCATGATGCGGCCGCGACGCCCGCCGCACGAGGGCGCCCGCCAGTCGGGACAACCGCGGGCTGGACGTGACGATCCGCGCGTGCGGCAGCGCGGGCTGTTCGACGCGGTGCGGGGCGATCCGAAGCCGGGGGTCGAACAGCAGCCGGGCCGGCTCCCCGGCGGGCCACTGAGGGCCCCGAGGGGCGCCGGTTGGGTCGGCGCCCCTCGGTCGTTGCTGCGCGAGTGCCGGGACAGCGCCCGCGGTGCCGCCTCCTCGTCACTCCTCCCCGGAGCAGGTGCCCAGGACGGTCACCCAGATATTGCCGTCGCCGGTGCTGCCACTGGCCACCACCGTGGAGTAACAGCCGGGCGGCAGCTTGTAGTCCGCGTTCGCCCGGGCGCCGTCCAGCGAGCTGCCGACCCCGGTGGCGTAGACGTGGTAGGTGGACGAGTCCGCCCTCACCGCTGCCCGAGTGGGAGCTGCCCCGGCCGCCGACGCCGGGGTGGCCAGCGCCACCCCTCCTAACAGGGCCGCAGCGACCGCGGCGAGTGTGGCTGTCGCGAGCTTTCCGTTCACGGAGTCCTCCCGATCAATAACCCTGCGACGCACGGTAGTTACGCCGCATGCAGGAAATCTAAGGAGCGCCTTCACACACCGCAACAGAAGTTGCACCCTGCGCAACCGTCCGGAGTCGGGGTCGGCTCGGTGTGGGTGTCCTTGAGCATGCGGGCGGGGGTGCGGTGCTCGCGGTGCACCCGTCGGCCGGGCAGGTCGAGACCGTTCAGGCGGGGTCGAGCGGTCCCGGTGGTCTCTCCGCTTCACCCTCTGCGGGGGATGGAGCAGTTGACGTCCGGAGCCCGCTTCGCGGGCCAGGAGATGCGGTCGAAGACGGCCGTCTTCTTGCGTGGGTCGAGGTGGACGATGGGGACCGCCTTGTTGTGGGGGTTGCCGTGTTGGTCGAGGCAGATCCAGCCACTGGCACCCTCGACCCGTTTACTGCCGTGCATGCGCAGCCAACTGCCCGCGACTTCGACGAGGGTGGGCATATCGACTGTGCCCACGGTGGCACGACGGATGCCCTCCACCGCTGTGCTGACCGCGTCGTAGGTGATGATGATCCGGCCGTCGACGAGATCGGCCCGGGTGGCGCCGATCCGCGGGAGCATGCCGGTCAGTTCCTTGAGCGCGGTCTTGCTGCCTCCGGTCCTCTCGGTGCTCTTCTCGCCCCAGGCGTCGGGATGGGCCAGGGCGGCGTAGCGGAGGGTGATGCCCGCGCCCTTGGTGAGCGCGTCCCAGTGGTCGGCGAATTTCCTGTCGACCGTGAGTGTGGAGGCGTGGGACCCGGTGATGACGGTGTAGTGCTTGTCGCAGTTCCGCTCACCCAGTTCGACCAGGAACTGCCGCAGTTGCACCGGGCGGCCGGCGAAGTAGATGTTCTTCGCGGACGAGGTGCAGATGTCCGGGACCATCTGGTGGAACTGGTTGGCGAGGTTCCCCTCGTCGTTGAAGTCGGGCGGGGATTGGAACGTCTCCGGTTCGTTGGGCGCGTCCTTGGTGAGTTCCTCGAATCTCCTGCGCAGGCTCTCCAGATAGTTGTCGCCGTTTCGGCGGTCTTCGATCATCATCGTCTCGGCGGGTTTGACGCTCTTGCTGTAGGAGGCGAGGGCATCGGCCTGGGCGGCGTTGCCGGGGGCGACCCGGGCCAGGCCCGGGTACCGGTCCGGGTGCCCGGCGTCGTTCGCGATGTCGTCCGCCGTCATGGGCCCGGCGACCACCGGGATGCGCAGCTTCTGGGTCAGATGGCCGATGGCCGCCTTGGTCTGGGGGAGGCTGATGTTGATGCCGGCAACGGCCCGCAGGTTCTGCTTCTTGTCGGACGCGGCCTGTGCCAGTTGGTCGGCGACCACCGACCACTGCCTGTAGCCGCGGCCGGGGTTGGCGAGCAGGAGACGGATGGGCGGTTGCCTGCCGGTGCCGTGGTTGGCGCGGTACTGGGCCAGGTAGGCGCCTTCGACCTGCTCGGCGTACTCCTTCTGCTCGGCCGGGTTGTCGGAGACCATGGGCATCATCAACGCGATGGTGGCGGCTGCTGACTTCGTGTCCTTGGCCGCTTTTTCAGCCCGTTCGTTCTCTTTCTCGATGAGCTCACTGACCTTCGCCAGTGAGGGGTGGTAGACGTAGGCACCGTTCGTGACTCCCACGCACTCCTGCTGGGGGCCGTGCCTGGACACCCCGGGAGCGCAGGCCGGGTCGTCGGCGATCCAGGAGTGGTAGACGAAGTAGCCGCCGACCGCGGCGGCGGCGGCAGCGGCTATCACCAGCAGCGCCTGGTACAGGGGGCCGGCGGGCCAGAGCTTCATGTGCGGGCCTCTCCGTAGGTCGGCAGGTCGGGCGCCTGACGCCAGCGGTTCAGGAGCAGCGGCGGCCACTGCTCGTGCGCTTGGAAGAAGACCCGCTGGGCTGAGGGGGCGCTCCACTGGGCGAGCGTGAGCAGTTGCAGCCGGACACTGCTGATCTTTTCCGTGTCAGGTGGTGCGAGGGGGTGTGACTGTGCCCAGAGGTTGATCAGCAGGAGCCGCACGGCCCGGTGCACGGGGTCGTCGTCGGTCGTGCAGGCCGGGCAGGACGGGATGGCCGAGGCGGGTGGGACGGTCAGGTTCGCCGGCGGGTGCGGCGCCGCGCAGACCAGGTTGAGGGCCGCGAGCCAGGACGGGGCGTCCTGCTGGGTCAGGCGGCGGTGCATGGCCCGGACGACGGTTTCCGCGTCGCCTATCGCGAGCGAATGGTGCAGGTAGCGGATGTCCGGCAGCGCCGCCGTAGCGCCCTGGGCGTCCGACGCGTACAGGGAGCGCAGCAGGAGGTGGATGTTCCTCCACCGCTCCGCGCCCGGCGTCTCCTGGGTCCGTAGGCGCAGCTCGTGCAGGAGCAGGGTACGCAATGTGGGATCGCCGACGAACGGTCCGTCGACGTCCGGCCACGGACGGCGCCCCCAGCGGCCGTCCCTGATCTCGACCGAGGTCTCCTGCACGGGGACGCCCCCGGGATCGCCGGGCGGGTAATGGGCGCTGAGTTGATGCGCGGCCGTCTCGTCGAGAGCCGGGGCGTAGTGGACCAGGCGCGCTCTGGCGACCTCCGAGGGGATCAGGATCCGCAGTAGCCGTTCGAGCACGGGGACTTCCGGCTCGGCACCGTACGGCAGGTCGAGCAACGACCCGACATCGAGGGGCTCCCCGCGACGGATCTGCCCCCGGACGGCCTGCACCAGCATGTGGGCGATCCCGGCCCGTCCGGCGCTGAGCCGGTGGATCACCTGGGCCGTGCCGGGCTCCGGCCGGTCCGCGCCGAACATCTCCTTCACCTCGTCGAGGCTGAGCTGCGCCAGCGGCAGCCGCAGCACCCAGTCGGCCGGGGCGTCGGGCGGCTCCTCATTCCTCGCCCGGCCCGCCGCACTCCGCGTCGACGGGACGCTCTCCGGATCGGGGACGGCCGGCTCGGTGGTGAGGGAGGCGGCGACGACGCCCGGCCGGGTCCGAGGGGTCTCCTCGTGCCACACGCGGGCCAGTGTGCCCCAGACCTCCTCGCCCAGCGCCGTATGGACGTTGTCGAGCAGCAGCAGCGGCCGCGGCACTCGGTTCATCCTGCGCAGCAAGGTGTAGTGGTCGGCCATGTCCTCCAGGAAGGCGGCATACAGGTGTCGTTCCGCGAATCGCCGGTCGTCGCGATCGCCGCGGAAGCGCATGGCGAGTTCGGTGAGTTGGGCGTGTGCGTCGCCTTGCGAGCCCACCCGCCGCTCGGACCACCATTTCAGTCCGTCCTTGTTGGCGCGGGGTCCGAGCAGTTCGGTGGTGATGATCTCCGCGAGCGGCGGCACGAGTTCCCTCAGCCCGGGCCCCACGCCGGGCACGGCGCCCAGACCTTCCGTGACCTGGGTGATCCAGCCCGCTACCCGGTTCCTGCGCTCCTGGAGGTCCGGCTGGCTCTCTCGGAGCAGTCCCGCCAGCCGGCTCCGCGCCGCGGCCAGTTCGGCAGGCTGGACCGCCTGCCACGTGGTGACCGCCAGGAGCCCCTGGGTGAGCCGTGGAAAGGTCAGCTTCCCGCGGAACTCACGCGGCTGCTGGCTCAGCCTGTCCATCAGGTAGAACAGCAGATCCGTCGTACGCGATGCGTTGGCGGTGCCGTCATCGTCCGGAAGCGCCAGACCTGGCTGGCCGAAATCGTCCGCTTCGAGATCCGCGTAGGCATGCGGTATGCGCTGCGCGTAGCTCTCCGCGAGGCTCTGCAGCAGCGCGGTCTTGCCGGTGCGCCGCCCGCCGGTGCACTGGAGAAGCAGCGGGCTCCCGGCAGGAATGCCTGATCGGCTATGCCCCTCCGGCTTGAGCCCGACCAACTCGGGCACCAGTTCGTTGAGGACCGCCGAGCGTCCGTACAGTGTCACTGTGATCCCCCGTCGTCCGACTCAGTGACGCCCGTCAGGTTTGAAGGGGGTAAGTGTTGCACCTCGGAGTACCTGCGGAATGCTCTTCGGCGGATTTTCCGCAGCCTGACGGAATGCGATCGAGCCGATTACCGGCGGGCGGGGAAGATGAGTACGGCGACTCAGGCCGGACAGGCCTTTCGTCTCCGACGATGAAGGCCGAGATTGTCGAGACCTGGAGACCGCTTCGTGCTCAGCCGCATAGCCGACCTGCTGGTGCCCGCCTTCGGCCGCCTGTCGGTGACCACCGACCCCGGCGCCGAGCTGGCACCGGGCAGCATCATCGCCGCCAACCACACCTCCCTCGCCGATCCCGCCGTCGTCATCGCCGCCTTGCGCCGCCTGGGCGTCGAACCGGTCATCATGGCCACCGCCGGTCTGTGGCGCGTGCCCGTACTCGGCCGCTCGCTCACCCGCGAAGGGCACATCCCCGTGCACCGCGGCGACCGACGGGCCGCGGCCGCCCTCGACCTGGCCGCGCACGCCCTGGAGCAGGGCAGGTACCTGCTCATCTACGCGGAGGGCGGCCTGCCCCACCGCAAGGACGCCGCGGAAGCCGCGCCGGGCGGCTTCCGCACCGGTCTGGCCCGCATCGCCGAGCGCACCGGTGCCCCGGTCGTGCCTGTCGGCCAGGCCGGTGCCCGCCGCATCACCTCGGGCAGCGCGCTCAAGCAGATCGCGGGCCTCGCCACAGCGCCGCTGCGCCGCCCCGGGCTGCACGTGCATGTCGGCACCCCGATCGTTCTGACCGGCGACAGCACAGCGCGCACGGCACGGGCCCGCACCGCGGTGACCACGGCGTGGCGGACGGCGGCGGCGCACCTCGCCGAGCCCGCCGCCCGCACGGCATGACCCCGCCGCCGTGTCCTTCTGTCAACACCTCCGGCCAGGACGTCTCCACCGTCGAGCAACGGCCGTACCTGCACGTTCGCGCCCCTCCGCGGGAGAGGAGAACGGCAACGTGGAGGGTGGGGCGACCAGGGTGTCAGGGCGCCATCAGCGATATCCGGAACGGCTCGGCCTGCGGAGACGACCGCACGGTATCCGTCGGCGTTCTGCTCGTGCACGAGCCTGCCCGCCCGGCAGCGCCCACCCGGGCGGCAGTCCGGGCCGGGGCCCGTCGAGCGTCGACGCGATCGGCGGGGTCGGAACCACGACCCGGGTCTACGCGCCGGCCGGCAGAAGCCGCTACGCGGCTGGACCATCTGTGACCGGGGACGGAACAGCGTCAGTCGGGGGCGCCGGCACATCCCCGCTGGAGAGGCGTGCCCTTCGCCAGGGCAGGAGCACCGCGCTCGCCATGCACAGCAGGCCGGCAATGAACAGCGCGCCGCGCACCCCCGCTGCGGCGGCGATGAAACCACCGGCGGTCATGAAGGCGGCCTGGCACGTCTTCGAGCCGACGGACCAGGAGGTGCCGACGCGGGACATGAAGGCGTCCGGTGTGGCGGCCATGCGATACGTCGTGAACGACGGGTTGAAGACGCCGGCGGAGAAGAGCAGGCCGAAGTCGGCGGCCACGATGACGAACACGCCGAGGGCACCCGAGGGAGTCAGTGGCAACAGGATCGTCCAGAGTGTGCGTGCTACTCCGGACAGCAGCAGAACGCGACGCTCCCCGAAACGCCGGGTGAGCAGCGGAGTCAGGCGTGAGCCCAGTACGCCGCCCACACACGGCAGCCCCAGGGCGAGTCCGTACTGCCACGGCGCCAGGCCCAGATCATCCAACATGAGTACGGCCATCAGCGGTGAGGTCATCATGACCGACCCGCCGAAGAGCAAGGCGTTGAAGAACAGCGGCCGCAGTCCCGGGTGCCCGAGGAGGTACTGCCATCCGGCAGCGATGTCGCGGCCGACATGAGCGGTTGCGGCGCGTGCCGGTGGCGCGGGTTCAGGCCGCCGGATACGACGGATGCCCAGGGCCGATCCGAGGAAGGACACCGCGTTGACCATCACGGTGGCGGCCGCGCCCAGAGCCCCGATCAGGAGCCCGCCGACGGGCGGGCCGGCGCTGACGCTGATCCAGTTGGTCGTCTCGAACAGGCTGTTGGCACGGAGGCGTTGCTCGGGCGGCACCAGTACCTTCAGATGCGCCCCGCTCGCCGCGTCGAACGCGACGGACGCCGCCGTCTGGAGAACGCCGACGACACACAGCTGGGTGAAGGTGAGCCTGCCGACGGCCATGGCGAGTGGAATGCTCGCCAGCATCACACAGCGGGCCAGATCCGCGGTGATCATGACCGGCCGCTTGTACTGGTGCTCGATACGCACACCGAGCGGCAGAGCGATCACCGCACTGGCCACCGCGGACAACGCGGCGAGCACGGAGACCTGGAACGCGGAGCAATCCAGCACCAGGAGGGCGATCAGCGGCAACGCCCCCATGCCGACGGCACTGCCCACTGCGCTGACCGCGTAGGCGCCCCACAACCTCCGGAAGTCCTGTCCGAGCGTGCTCTGCCGTGCCAACCGAACCTCCCGAGGTGCGAAGGCGCTCAGCGTAGTGACTGCGACCGTCCCGGACCTGATGCGGCCCTACGACATGCAGGCCCGCGCGAGCGTCCGCGTCGACAAGCACGCCGGCCCGCAACGGCGGTCGACGCTGCCGTCAGTTTCAACCGCTACGGCATCAGCCGGAGTTGTAGCCCCACCGAGCCTGACCGTCCCTGCCCATGAAGCATTTCGCCGGCCGTCCGTCGCCGGTCGTCGCGGTGGCGCCGACGGGAGAGCAGTACTGTCCGAACTGGACACCGGCCCAGCCGCCGGTGCTGCCCGAACCGCCGGTGCTGCTGCCCGACCCGCCGGAGGAACCGCCGCTGCCGGAACCCGTGCGGCTGGACGAGCCCCCGCTGGTCCCGTCTCCCCCGCTGCCGCCGCCCGAGGTGCCGTAGGACGGCTGAGGACGCGGCTTGGGCTCAGGTTCGGGCTTGGGCTTGGGTTTCGGCGTCGGGCTCGGGCTGGGTTCGGTGCAGGAGACGCCGGGACCGATCAGCCACAGGTCGGGCCGCGTCATGGTCGAGACCTCGCTGCCCGGTTCCGGGCGCTGCCGGCACACCCGCCAGTCGGCCAGGTCCTGCGACCCGGCTTCGTCCAGGTGATCGCCGGTGTGCGCGTGGAAGGCGTCGACATGATCGAGCCCCAGGTCATCGAGGACGCGCGAGGCATCGTCGAACCGCTTACCGACCAGGCCGGGCATCAGGATCCGGCGGGAGTCGTGCAGCCATACCGGGCACACCTCCCCTTCCGGCACCGCGTAAAGCGTCAGCGTGATGAGGGACGGCCAGGACGGCACGTCGGCGGACGGGCTCTGGAAGCACACCCGCCAGCCCGGCGCGGTCGGCTTCACCGGCCGGCGGGCGGAGGAGGCGTCGGCGGTCGACACCTTCCGCCACCCGCCGAGGCGCGCCTTCGCCACCGCCGAGGTGAGGGACGTTCCGTTGAAGTCGGGCACCTCCACGGTGCGGTACGTCCGGTCCTGCGCCACGGCCTTCTCCCCGCCCGGGCCCGGATTCAGTCCGGCGAACGCGACCACGGCCGCGGCGGCGGCCACGGAGACGGGATGCCTGCGCACCCATGTGAACAGCCGCCTGCCGGGGCCGGGGCGCAACGACGAGTCGGTGGGCAGGAGCTGCCCGACCGTGCCGAGAAGCTCTCCCTTCGGGTCCAGTTTCGAGCCGTGCAGCTTGTGCGGCTTGCCGTCGACCAAGACGTCCACGGAGCCGAACACGCCGTACGCGCGGCGCAGGATCAGCAGGGGCGCGGGGACGCGAGCCGCCTTCGACGCCGGCAGGTTCCGGACGAGGATGAGGCCGCGGGTGGTGAGTGCGGCGTAGCCCCAGCCGTCGTGGTACAGGGCCCTGACCACCTCGCCGGACGCCAGCTCGTCGAGGAGCGCCTTCGCACAGTCGTCGGTAAGGGAGATGCTCTCGCCGGCGGCGGCCCTGGCGGTGCGGTGGTCGTTCTTCAGGAGGCGCTGCACGGCAGTTTCGGACATGCAGGGATCGTAGCGGCCGTTGATCCACTACCGAACACCAGTGCACGATCCGGTCTGGTTCCGCACTCACAGCCCGTCCCACCAGGTATTTCGCCGACGGTGGGAGTACCGTCCCCCAACGCTCACACTCCCCCCGCGTGCCACAGGGCAACTGTTTCCGGACAACGGATCGTCGGCGCCCAGGCGTTTTTCTGCCCTGCCGCGCTGGGGCGCACTAGAGACGGGGTGAGCCGAAGCGGATCCCGTAGCGGTCCTCCAGACGCTCGATGGCCGTGGGGAGTGTGCGGCGTAGGACGTTCACCTGCACCGCACGTCGCTCGATGAAGCTCTGGCGTCGCTGCGTGCGCATGCGTTCCCGGACATCCTCGACCGGGCGCATGCAGCGCGCGTACAAAGCGCCGAGGCGCCGGTCTTCCCGTTCGCGCGCCGTCGACCGCTCGTCACCGTCCAAGGCGTGCAGTCGCGAGTCCGTCAGGGAAAAGAACGCGTCCTCGTTCGTGACCTCCGTACCGTCGGCGCTCAGGCATCCGTTGGCCGCCCGGTACGCCCTGCGCACTTCGGGATCGCTGTCCAGTCGGGCGAGCGTCCGCCACCACTCGGCTCGCAGCGCCGCGAACCGTTGCCGGACCGAGTCCACGTCCCGGCGTACGGCCTGCGCGCACTGTGCGGACGAGCGCGTGTCCGCGGAGACACGCGGCCTGGGTCTCGTCCCCGGATCGGGAACCAGGGAGCTGGTGAAACCGTACTCCGCCACGTAGGCGAGGTCCGGTACGGAGAATCGGCGGACGAACATGGGCGGCGGCCCGTCGTCCCCCTCCCGGAAGCCTGGGGCGCACGAGCGGGATCCGGTGTACTGCGCCAGGTCCAGGAAACCGTCGAGTCCCTGCGTCTGTCGGGTCTCCGCCCCCGTGGCCGGAAACAGCATCGGCACGACATCGCCGGGTACGCCGTACTGGACGCCGACCGACCGTGGCGACTGCGGCGGTGACGGGGCTGACCGGTCGGTGCCGTCTGCTCGGGACGGACTGCAGGACACGGACACGATCGCCAGGACGCCGGACAGGGTGACCAACGCCGAGCACCTCAGTGCCCGGGAGGTACCGCGTTGGGCAGACACGCAAAGCCTCCTGTACGGATGCGGTGATGCGAGGGACGAACGGTCGAGGGCGGACTGCGCGGACGGACGCGCCGGGCGCCCCGGATCCCCTCGGGCCAGGGCGGCCGGCGCGTGCGGCTCAGTGGGCCACGGTCACGCTGTCCCCACCGTCGATCTCGCTGCCGACACCCATCGGTGTGCCGTCCGCGACGTCGGACAGCAGAACGATCCAGGGGCTGTGGCTGCCGTCGTCCGCCCAGACGTACCCACGGCCGCCGCCCTTCCAGCCACTCGACGTCTTGTAGAAGCCCCGGTAGCTGTCCCCAATGGTGGACGTCGAGTCGTTCGAGTACGTCAGGTTCAGGTCACTGCAACTGCTGGACGACGACTTGTTCACCGTCGTGCCGACCTTCTGGTAGCCGGTCGTCAGCGACTTGGTGCTGCAGGTCGTCGGCCCGCGGGGAAGCACGCCCCGCACACCCGCGTAGGGCGGCGGGCCATGTCCGGATGGTTGCCGCTCCACCTGCCTCGGCGCATCGGCAGGACGCGTACAGTCCTTGGCTTCCGGCGCACAACACGCTCACCGAGGTTCCCCAGATCGACCAATTGTCGACTCTTGGCGTGCTCGACTGCTCACTACGGTGCTGCGGACGCTTCTACCCAAGGCGTGTCTAGGGGGAATGGTGATGCTCACCGTTTTCGACACCTCCGACATACCGGCGGAGGACCGCACAGCGGCATGGTGGGAGATCACGTCATCGGCATTGGTGTCGACTCAGATCAGTTTCACCAGCCGTTCCCATCCGCAGGAGATCAACGCGAGCATCCTGAGCCTGCCGCTCGGCAGCGCCGCGCTGTCCGCGCTGCACTACAGCCCGCTCTCCTCCCGTCGTAACGCTCACATGATCCGCCAGTCAGACCCCGAGCTCTACCAGTTGGCCGTCATCAAGACCGGTCGACAGGGGATCGACCACGTGGGCCACCGGACTCTGCTGAAGCCAGGGCACATGGTCCTCTACGACAGCTCTCGGCCCTTCGACGCGTGGGCCGGCCCCGACGGCGGTTCCTCGCGGTCCTTGGTGCTGCAGTTTCCCAAGCGGCTCCTGCCTCTCGCGAGCGACCGCGTCGACCAGTTGCTGGGCAGGCCGTTGACGGCGCGCAGCGGCGTGGGGCGCGTGCTCGCCGGTTTCCTCGACGGCCTGGCCGACGAGCGCCGCACGATGCCACCCTCCGCCCTCGCTCACCTGGGCGACATCGCCATCGACCTGACGGCCACCGCTCTGACCCACTGTCTGGGTGACGCACCTTCTCTCACGCCCGAATCGCGGGTGCAGCAGCTCTTTGTGCGCATCAGCGCCTACCTCGACCAGAACCTGCACACGAGTCTCAGCCCGGAGGGCGTCGCGGCAGTACACGGGATCTCGTTGCGCTATCTTCAGCGGATCTTCCAGGAGCACGGGGTCACCGTGACCGACGCCGTTCGTCAGCGCCGCATCAGCCGCTGCTGTCGCGACCTCGCCGATCCGGCGCTGAGCCATCTGCCCGCACACGTCATCGGGGCGCGCTGGAAACTCGGGCCCCCTTCGCAGTTCAGCCGGGCTTTCACCAAGGCGACCGGCCTTTCGCCGGCCCGTTACCGCATGAGAGCCGCTCACCACCCGTCATGGAGGTGACAGCTGGTACGTCGCGGTGGGTCGGCTTTGATGCCGGCTCCGGCCGGCCGACCGGGTGTCTGGAAGCGGCACCCACCAGGATTACGGGCAAGGCGGGGCGTAGGAGAGCTGGGGGATGTACTTGTGCCACTGCCGGGGTGTGAGGACGTTCCGGGTGGTGGAGCAGATCCACTGGGCGGCGTGCTCGGCGTTCAGGTCCCACAGTCTGATCACACCGTCGTTCCCGGCGCTGGCCAGACGGCCGTCACGGTTGAACGCCACTGAGTCGACGGTGCCGTAGGCCCCGGTCAGGGGCTGGCCCAGAGCCTGCGCACCGGTGGGGTCGGCGACGTCCCACAGTCGGACCGTGCTGTCGCTGCTGCCGCTGGCCAACCGGCGGCCGTCGGGGCTGAACGCGACTGAGACGACGGAGCTGGTGTGACCGGTCAGGGGTTGACCCATGCGGTCCGCGTGGGCCGGATCGGTCACCTTCCAAAGTCGGACCGTGCTGTCGTAGCCGGCGCTGGCCAGCGTACGGCCATCGGGGCTGAACGCCACCGACAGGACGACGCCGGTGTGGCCGGTCAGGGGACGGCCGAGGGGCTCGGCGCGGGCCGGATCGGTCACGTCCCACAAGCGGATGGTCCTGTCCGCGCTGCCGCTGGCGAGGGTGTGCCCGTCCGGGCTGAACCGCACCGAGGCCACGGCACCGGTGTGACCGGTCAGGGGACGGCCGAGCAGCACCGGGCGTGCCGGGTCGGTCAGGTTCCACAGCTGGATCCGTCCGTCCCAGCCGGCGACGGCCAGGGTACGGCCGTCCGGGGTGAACACCAGGGACGTCACCCGGACCATGCCCGTGGCCAGTTGGCGGCCCAGGAGGCTGGGGCGGGCCGGGTCCGTCGTGTCCCAGAGCTTCACTGTGCCGTCGTCGAACCTGCCGCCGGCGAGGAGGTGCCCGTCGGAGCTGAGCGCCAGCGACGATATCAACGCCGGGGCGTCGACGGTCAGCGGTCGGCCGAGTGTGGTGGGGCGGGCCGGGTCGGTGACGTTCCACAGCCTGAGTGTCCGATCGGTTCCGGCGCTGACCAGCGTGTGGCCGTCCGAGCTGAACGTGACGGCGTTGAGGGAGCGGCTGTAGGAGGTGATCAGCCGGTACGGGAAGGACCACACGCGCACCGTGTTGTCGGCGCTGCCGCTGACCAGGGTGCCGGTTCTGCCGCTGAAGCCCAGCGCGAGAACCGCTCCCGTGTGGCCGACCAGATTCGCGCCGCGCACTACGGGGCTGCCCGGGTAGGCCACATTCCACAGCTTGATCGAGCCGTCGTAGCTGCCGCTGGCCAGTGTCTGGCCGCTCCGACTGAACGCCACCGAAGTGACGGTTCCGGTGTGTCCGAGGAGTTGGCCCAGCATGTCGGTGTGCGCGGGATCGGTCACATCCCACAGCCGGACCCGGCTGTCGGCGCCGCCGCTGGCCAGGGTGTCCCCGTCGGGGCTGAACGCCACCGCCGCCACCATGCTGTCGCCGTGGCCGTATCCAGGCCTGCCCAGGGGCGCCGCGCGCGCCGGGTCGGCCACGTTCCAGAGCCGGACCGAGTGATCGAAGCTGCCACTGGCCAGAACCCGCCCGTCGGAACGGAAGGCCACCGACGCGACCGCGTCGGCGTGGCCGGTGAGAGGGTGGCCCATGAGGACCGGGCGGGCGGGGTCGGCCACGTTCCACAGTCTGATCGTCTTGTCGGCGCCGCCGCTGGCCAGGGTGTGTCCGTCAGGGCTGAACGCCACGGACCCGACAGTGTTCGTGTGTCCGCTCAGGGGCTGCCCCAGGGCGACCGGCCGGGTGGGGTCGGTGACGTCCCACAGCCGGATCGTCGCGTCGTTGCCGCCCGCCGCCAAGGTGTGGCCGTCGGGGCTGAACGCCACGGATTCGGTGATGTCGGCGTGCACGGGCAGTGGTTGCCCCAGTGCCACCGGGTGGGTCGGGTCGGTGACGTTCCAGAGCCTGACCGCATTGCTGTTGCCGCCGGTGGCCATGGTGCGCCCGTCGGGCGTGACAGCCACCGAGACGACGACGCCGATGCCCGAGGACACGGGCGTGGACAGCGGGGTGACGGCGCTGGTGACGAGATGGGTGTACAGGTCCGGCGTGGGGTGCATCCGGTAGGCGACCAGGTCGAGTTGCGCCGCGAGCGAGGAGTCGGTGCTCCGCAGCCGGTCCGCCTCCGCGGTGATCTGGCTGAAGATCGCGGTGTCCCGTTCGTCCAGCGCCTTGCCTCGCTGCTGGAAGGCGAGCACGGCGGCCCCGGAAGCCAGGAGAACGAGGGTGACCAGGACGGCGGTGATCGCGCGGCGGACCCGTACGGCGCGCTTGGCACGGCCGGTCGACGCGGCGAGGAACGCCCGCGTCACCTGGTCCACGTCCCCCGCGTCCGTGGCACTGTCCGCCGCCGACTGCAACCGGCTTCCCCGGTACAGGAGGTCGTTGTCGCGTCCGGCCCGGTCCCAGGAGAAGGCGGCGTCGCGCAACTCCTGACGTACCACGTTGCCGATCCGGTCGTCGTTGATCCATGCCTTGAGCCGCGGCCACGCGCGCAGCAGCACCTCGTGCGTGATGGCGACGGTGTCCCGGTCCTGCGTCAGCAGCCGGGCCCCGGTGAACGCGTCGAGGACCGTCCGCGCGGCCGCGGGATCGGCCTGCGAACGCAGCAGGTCCGCCCGCGGGACCCGTCGTCTGGAGTGCTCGGAGCCCTCCGTGACGGTCACCAGACGCAGGAAGACGCTCTTCGCGGCCTCCTCGGCCGGCCCCAGCTGTGCGAAGGCCCGCTCGGCGGTGTCCGCCACCGCGTGTTCGATCCCCCGGGTCGCCTGGTACCCGCGGACGGTCAGGTGACCGCCGTCGCGCTGCATCCATGTGGCGCGCAGCGCGTGGGCCAGCAGCGGCAGCCGGCCGGCCTCGTAGTCCTCGGGGTTCTCGGCGGTCCCGTCCCTGCCACCGGGCTCGCCGCCGGCGGCGCCGAGGTCCCGCAACAGCACCTCGACCAGGCCCGGTTCGACCTCGAGACCGACCCTGTGCGCGGGGAGCACGATCGCGTCCCGCAGCTCGGACGGTGACATCGGCCCCAGGAAGACCTGGTTGCGCTGCACGGCGCTCCGCAGCCACGGATAGCCGGCACAGGGCGCATAGAAGTCGGCCCGCAGACCCAGGACGATGAGGCCTACAGGGTCGTGCCCGTCCTCCGGATCCGCCAGCCATGCCAGCTCCTCGACGAAAGCCCGCCGTTCCTCCTCGTCCTCACACTGCGTGAAGATCTCCTCGAGTTGGTCCACGATCACGACGACCCGGGAGTCGGTGCCGGCCGCGTTCCCGCGCAGGGTCCGGCGGAGCGTCGACCGGCGGACCTCACGGTCCACCGAACGCCAGTCCGGGGGCTCGGCGGCGCCTTGGCGGGGGTCGGTCAGCAGGTCGAGGTGCGCGGTCAGGGCCCTCATCGGGCTGTGGGCGGGGGTGAACACCACACGCCGCCAGCGCCGCGAACCCGCTGCGGGCAGATCGCCGCGCTCGATCGCGGGCAGCAGACCGGCCCGCAGGAGTGAGGACTTGCCCGCGCCCGAGGGCGCGACGACCACCAGCGGGGCGCGGTCGGCGACGCTGCCGTCCAGCCGTATGGTCAGGTCGGTGATCAGCCTTTCCCTGCCGAAGAACCAGTCGGCCTGGTCGAGGCCGAACGGGCCCAGGCCCGGATAAGGGCAGTCTTCGTCCGCCGCGGGCCTGCCGACCCGGTGGACGCGGCCCTGATCCATGACGAAGGTGGCACGAAGGTCGCGGACTTCGACGATGTACTGGTCTCCGGCGGCCTGGAAGACACGGGCCTCGTCCGACGCCTCGGCATGCAGGAAGGCCGGTTCCCGGGGCCCGTCCTCGGTGCTCAACGCTCGTTGATGTGCTGGTCGCGGCCGGCTTGGTAGACGCGGCTGCTGTCCGACGCGTGGGCTTCGAGACGGACGTTCTCCCGCACGGTCCCGGCGCCGGACGCCGCCTCCCAGTCGGCCAGGACCACCCGGAGCGCCGGTTCGGCGTCCCGGTGCGACGCCAGCAACTCGCCGATCCGCCGCCCCCATTCCGTGCCCAGCGCCTCTTCGTCGACCGGAGTCCCGGACTCCCTGGCGGCCACGACGGCGACGCGCGCCGCGTCGAGCTCGTCCGCCACGGCGACGGCGCTCTCGGGGCGGAATCGCCGCCACAGCCGGACGGCTTTGTCCCGGGCCTGCTGCCAGCCGTCCGTGACCATGAGCGTCACCAGGGTGCTTCCGGCGGTACTCGACAGAGCGACGAGCTGCGGATCCATGTCTGCCCCCTCCGGTCCTTCGTGGAGCGCAGTCCTGTCCAGGTAGCGGAAACGCAGCATGTCAGGACCTGCCGACTGTGGCCAAGCGTCCCACGGCGGGGCGTGGTCGACGCCCAGGAGCACCACATCTCCTTCTTGTGAAGCGGCGGAGCCGCCGGCCCGCCCCGGTCGCCGCGTGAGGTACAGACCGAGCCGGTCTCCTGCGGCGGACGCGCCGCGCCGGAGGGCGGGGTTTCCGGCGGCTGCGGCGACCTGCGTCCCGTGCACTACCGCACCGTCCGGTGGATCAGGCGGGCGAGTTCGGTGACGTACGGTGGCTCGAACAGGGTCAGGTGGTCTCCTTCCAGGACGTGGTGGGTCAGCCCGGCAGGGGCGCAGACGCCGGCCCAGGAGCCGATCGCGGCGCGCCGGAGGTCCGCGTCCTGTTCGCCGGCCTGGACGAGCGTGACCGGGCCGGTGTACCGCGACGGGCGGTAGGCGCGGGCGGCCCGCAGATGAGCGCGGTTGGTACGGCGTCGAAGGTCCAGCCGGAGCAGCTCGGCGGCGCTCATGTCCTCCTCCGCCGCTACCGGACCGGGCTTCTCCCGGTCGTCGGCCTCGTCGGACTCCGGGAGCTGTGCGGAGAGGTAGCTCTCGACGAGGAAGACCATCTCCGCGCGTTCGCCCCGCAGTTCGAGCAGCCGGGCCATTTCGAAGGCCACCAGCCCGCCCATGGACCAGCCCAGCAGCAGGTACGGGCCGGTCGGCGCCACCGCGCGTACGGCCGCCAGATAGCGGGCGGCCAGCTCCTCGACGCTCCGGTCCCCGTGATCGGCACCGTCCGCCGACGTCTGGAGGGCGTACAGCGGGCCGCGCAGCTCCGGGCAGGCGGCGAGATGACGGAAGCCGGTGGCCTCGCCGCCCGCCGGGTGGACGCAGAACAGCGGGGTCCCCTCGGCCCGGGGCCGCAGGGCCGCGATGTCGTCCGGAAGGGCGTGCGGAACGGCGTCGCGCGCCCTGAGCAACCGGGCCAGGTGTTTCGGAGTGGCCGCCCTTTCCGGCGGTCCGGCCCCGTGGTCCGGCCCCTCCGCCGCTTCCGGTTGTGAGAAGAGCACATGGACCGGGAGCTCGGCGTGGAACTCCCCGTTGAGCCGTGCGATCAGCCGTACGGCCAGCAGGGAGTGGCCGCCGAGCGTGAAGAAGTCGTCGTCCGCGCCGACGGGGGCGACGCCGAGCAACTCCTCGAAGATGCGGGCCACGGCGGCCTCCACCGGGTCGGCCGGCGGCGTACCGGCCCCGCCCGCCGACGAGCCCGGGGACCCGGTGGCACCGGCCCGGACGAGGTCTCGCACCGCGGCCTGGTCCACCTTGCCGTTCGGGGTGAGGGGTATCGCCCCGGTCCTGGCATACGCGGTCGGCACCAGCTGGTCCGGCAGCCGCTCGGCCAGGTGGGCGCGCAGGACCCCCGTCGTCGTGGTGTGGACGTCGTCGGTGACGACACAGGCGGCCAGGTGGTCACCGCTTTCCTCGTCCGCGACCAGGACGACGGCGGCGTCCCGCACACCGGGGTGCCGCAGCAGCGCGGCCCGGATCTCCTCGGGCTCGGCCCGTACCCCGTTGACCTTGATCTGGTCGTCCACTCGCCCCAGGTACCGGATCAGTCCGTCCGGGCCGACGCAGGCGAGGTCGCCCGAACGGTAGAGACGGCGGCCGGGTTCCGGTGAGAAGGGGTGCGGTACGAACCGTTCGGCGGTGGCGGCCGGGGCGCCCAGATATCCGCGGGCGAGGCTCGTGCCGCCGATGTAGATCTCACCCGGTACGCCCACGGGCACGGGGGTGAGGTCCTCGTCCAGGACGAGGACCTCGGCGTGGTCCATGGGCCGGCCGATGGGAACGGGGCCGGGGCCGTCGTGGGCGCCCACCTCGTGCACGCACACGCCGACGGTCGTCTCGGTCGGCCCGTACTCGTTGAAGATCCTCGTGCCCGGGGCGTGTGCCGTCCAGACGTCGACCGCGCTCCTGTCGAGGGCCTCACCGCCGAGGACGAGGGAGCCGGTGGTTCCGGTGAGGTCGCGTGGTTCCAGGGACCGGTTGATCACCTCGAGGTGCGACGGGGTCAGCTTGAGCAGGTCCAGGCCGGTTCGGCCGGCCAGGTCCGCGGAGAGGGCGAGGACGTCCCGCCAGGCGGGGTCCAGGAGGACGGGGCGACCGGTGACCAACGGCAGGAACAGACTCGTCACGGTGAGGTCGAAACCGATCGAGGAGTGCGCCATCGCTCCGCCCGCGGCGGAGCGGCCTTCCGCGCCGGCGCCCTGGTCGCCGACGTCGTGGGGGGCGCCTGAAGTGAGGTACGTTCGAGCGCTCCACAGCAGGTAGTCGCAGACGGCCCGGTGGGGCAGCATCACCCCCTTCGGTGTCCCGGAGGAGCCGGAGGTGAACATGATGTACGCGAGGTGGTCCGGGCCTGCCCCGCACGACGGTCCGGGTTCGGCTTGCGCGTCCGTACCGGCGGGCTTCAGGTCACGCAGGTCGAGGCACGCGACCCCCTCGGCCGCCACCGCCTCGTCCGGACGGTCGGTGAGCAGCGTGCGGCATCCGGACCGCTCCAGCAGTTCCCGGATCCGCAGGGGCGGCAGGAGCGGATCGAGCGGCACATAGGTCCCTCCGGCCTTGAGCACGGCCAGCAGGGCCACGACCAGCGCGGCGGACGGGGCCGCCCGCACCGCCACCGGGGTTTCGACGCGGACGCCCCGGGCGCGCAGCACCCCGCTCCACCGGTCGGCCCGCGCGTCGAGTTCCCGGAAGGTCAGCCGGTCGGTTCCGGCCACGACGGCGAGGGCGTCCGGGGACCGTCGGGCCTGCTCCTCGACGAGGCTGTGCAGGCATCGGCCGTCCGTCGGCTCCGGGAGGCGGGCCCGTGGCCGGGCGGCGCCGGCCGCGGGAGGCAGGCCGGCCTCGCGCACGGGGGTGGCGGGCGCGGCCAGCAGCCCGGCGAGCAGTACGGCGTACTGATCGGCGAGCACCCGGATGTAGCCGTCCTCGAACTGGAGGCCGTCGTAGTGCCAGGTCGTGCGGCCTTCCGTCGCGCCCAGGGCGCAGGTCAACCGCAGGGCGTGGGACTCGGTCTCGACGTCGTCCCAGGCCACGGTGAAGGTGACGCCGCCGGTGCGCCGCGGTGCCGGGATGTCCACGCAGACGAAGCCGATGTCGCCTACCGCCTGCTCCACGCCACCGCGGGACGGGGCGTCCGGCTGGGCCTCCTCGGCGTCGGACAGGGCGCGTTCGGCACGGGCGGCGAGGGCGTCGAGGACCAGACCGGGGTCGATCCGCGCGGTGATCCGCGCCCACTCGGCGAAGTGGCCGAGGGCGGTGGCCGTCTCCTCGAACTCCCGGCCGCCGAGCAGCACGTCGACGGTGAGGTCGCGCTGTCCGCCGATCCTGGCCAGCAGCGTCTGCCAGCAGGCGAGCAGCACGCTCCCCGGCCGCACGCGCCGCCGCCGCGCGTAGTCGTGGACGGCCGTCGTGACGGCCTCCGGCAGGGGCGCGGTGACGGTACGGCGCTCCGGACGGCCGGGGCCGGGAGGCCGGCGCAGCGGCAGGGACAGCCGTGGGGCGGGGCCGCCCGACGATGCCGGGTGCGGTGGTGCCTCGCCGAACTCCTGGTACTGCCACTCGGTGAACTGGCCGTACTGCAGGACCTCGTCGGTGGGCGGTGTGCCCGCGTACCGCTCGGCCAGCTCGTCGACGAGCAGCCGCAGCGCGTGGCCGTCCGCGGCCAGGACGGTGGTGGTGAGCAGCAGCGCGTGCCGCCGTGGGCCGAGGGCGAAGAGGGTGGCCCGCAGCACGGGGTCGTCCGGCCCGCCGTGCGGCTGCTTCCGTCGGGCGCGGACCTCGGCGTCGATCCTGCGGCGGCGCGCCGTCCCGTCCAGGTGGCCCAGCTCCTCATGGGTCCAGCGGGGGCCCGGATGGTCCGCGGCGTGGACGACGAGGAGGGCGGTGCGGGCGCCCGGCACCTGCTGGTAGGCCGAGCGGAGGATCTCGTGCCGGGCGACCGTTTCGTGCAGGGCGACCGTGAGCCGGTCCGTGTCCAGCTCACCGTCGACGGTGACGAGGACCTGTGCCCAGGACGGGCCGCGTGCGGCGAGTGCCCAGAGCCGTCGCTGCCGGAACGACAGCCGGAACCCTTCCACCCTGCGCGTCCGCTCCGCCTCCGCCGTCATCGGTACCTGACCATGTCGCCCATGGCGACGAGCAGTTCGCGCTCGCCGCGGAAGGGGTTGCGGGCATGGGCGGTGAGGATGTTGTCCAGCAGCATCACGTCACCGCGCTCCCAGGGGAAGGAGACCTCCAGCTCCTGGTAGACCCGCAGGATCTCGTGCATCGCCTCGTCGGGTATCTCGGTGCCGTCACCGAACCGGCAGCTGCGCGGAAGTTCCTCCGGAGCCATGGTGGACAGCAGCGACTCCCGTACCTCGGCGGAGAGGCAGGCGGTGTGCCAGTGCTGTGCCTGGTTGAACCAGGACCACTCGCCGGTGCGCGGATGGCGCAGCACGGCGGGCCGTACGGCGGTGGTGCGCAGCCGGTCGTCGTGCCACTCGTGGCGCAGTCCCTGCCGGGCGCAGCGGGCCTCGGCCTCGGCCCGGTCGCGGGTCCGGAAGACGTCCCGCCAGTCGAGGCCGAGTCCGGTGCCGTAGTTGCGGACGTACATGACCCCCTTGGCGGTGAACTCCTCGCGGATCGCCGGGTCCAGCCTCCGGTGGACGGCGCGGCTGTCGACCAGGGGGGTCTCGCCGCCGGAGTCGGCGGCGCGGGCGCAGCAGAACCAGATGCGGGCCGGGCCCTGGTCGTTGAAGGAGTTCTCGTTGTGCCAGAGCAGCTTCTCCTCGGGCGGGAAGAACACCGGCGTGTAGACGTTGCCGCCGAGTGCGGCACGCGGGTGCTCGCCGTTCTCGCCGAAGAGGTCGTCGACGAAGACGGAGGCGAAGCGTTCCAGGGCGGCCGGGTCGGTGACGGCGAAGCCCCGGAACAGCAGGGCGCCGTGCCGTTCCAGCTCGGTGTCGAGCCGGGTCCGGTGCGAGCGGGCCCAGGCCACCAGGTCGACGTCGGGGCGGGCCGGGCGCAGCACGAGCGGCAGGTCGGCTCCGTCCCCCAGCGGCCCCCGTACGATCACCTCGTCCGGGGCCACGGTGACCTTGGTGGGCTTGATCCCGCGCAGGGCGCCGGGGCCGCGCCGCCCGGCCCGGCCCGGCGCGGAACGGGCCGTGGGCGCGGTCCTGGGCAGGGGTGCTCCGGCGATCGAGGCGTCCGGCCGGACGGCCATGTCCGCGGCCAGCGCGACGTACTGCTCGCGCAGTTCCTCCATGGTCGACGCGTCGAAGAGGTCGGGGTCGTAGTTGAGGTACCCGGCGATCCCGTCGTCGTCCTCCTCCAGGACGAGGGTGACGTCGAAGCGGCTGGTGTCGACGAGGTCCACCGGGAACGGGCTCAGCCGCAGGCCGGCCATGGCGTCGGCGGCCCGCCGGTTGCTGTTGAGCACCAGCTTGATCTGGAACAGCGGGCTCTGGTTACGGGTGCGGGGCGGGCTGAGGGCCTTGACGATCTCCTCGAACGGCAGGTCCTGGTGCGCGTAGGCGTCCAGTGCCACGTCCTTGGCGCGTCGCAGCAGCTCGCGCCAGGTCGGGGCGCCGGTGAGGTCGGCGCGCAGCACGATCTGGTTGACGAAGAAGCCGATCAGTGGTTCGGTCCCGAGGTCGGAGCGGCCGGCGACGTCCGAGCCCACGACGAGATCGGTTTCCCCGGTCCGCCGGTTCACCACCGCGTACAGGGCGGCGAGCAGCGCCATGAACAGGGTGCTGTCCTCCGCCCGGCACAGTGCGCGCATCCCGTCCGTGGTCGGGGCCGGGATCCGGAAGCGCAGGCTCTCGCCCCGGTTCTCGGGGTGCGCCGGGCGCGGCCGGTCCAGGGGCAGCCCCGGCAGATCGAGGATGCCCCGCAGGCGCGCCGTCCAGTGGTCCACCAGGCGGTCGAAGTGGCCGGCCTCGGCGAGCCGGCGCTGCCAGAGCGCGTAGTCCGCGTACTGCACGGGCAGTTCGGGCAGGCGGGGCGCTCGGTGCTCGCGGCCCGCCGTGTACAGCTCGGCCAGTTCGTCCATCAGGACGGCGGCCGACCAGCCGTCCACCGTCACGTGATGGGCCGTCAGCAGCAGGACGTGGTCCGCCGCGTCCAGCCGGAGCAGGCCGGTCCGCAGTACCGGCCCGGTGGCCAGGTCGAAGGGCTCGGCGTAGTGTTCCCCGGCCAGCCGTCGCGCCTCCGGTTCCCGTCTCTCCGGCGGGTGGCCGCTCAGGTCGGTGAGCGGGAGCGCGGGCGGCTCGGCGGGCAGTACGGTCTGGAACGGCTGTCCGTCGCGGGCGGTGATCACCGTCCGCAGCACCTCGTGTCGCCGTACGATCTCCGCCAGCGCCCGGCGCAGCAGGCCGACGTCGAGTTCGCCCGTCAGCCGGACGAGGACCGGGAAGTTGTACTGGGCGGTGTCCGGGTTCATCTGGTGGAGGAACCACAGGCGTTCCTGCGCGAAGGAGGCCGGTACGGTCGCGTCCCGTTCGGCGGGGGCCAGTGCGGGCAGCACGGGCCGGTTCTTCTCGACGACCAGGTCGTCGACGAGGGCGGCCAGTGCGCCGAGTGTCGAGGCGTCGAAGGGCCCGCGGATCGGCACCTCCACCTCGAACTCCTCCCGCAGCCGGAAAACGAGCCGGAAGGTGAGCAGGGAGTGCCCGCCGAGGTCGAAGAAGTCGTCCTCGGCGCGGATGCCGTCGCGGCCGAGCAGTTCGCTCCAGATGCCGGCCATCCGCCGCTGTGTGGGCGTGAGTTCGGTCTCCGGCCGTACTCCGTGGTCCCCGGTGCCGTCCTCGTCCCCGGTCATCGGCAGCAGGTCCGTGAGCGCGGCGCGGTCGACCTTGCCGTTGGCGTTGAGCGGGATGCGGCGCAGCACGACGTAGCGGGCGGGGAGGAGGGGGCCGGGCAGGCGTTCCGCGAGCCGGGACTCGATCCCCGGCAGTGCGGCGAGAGCCGCGGGGCGCCACAGCGGTGCGGTGGCGAGCCGGTGCGGCTCCGCGGCGGGGACGACCGGCGGCGGCACCGCCGGCGGTGTTCCCCGGCGGTGCAGCAGCAGGTCGTAGGAGCCGTCGGGTCGTCCCTCGGCCCAGCTCGGTTCGGCTTCGTACCCGTGGCGCCCGGCCAGGCGGCACAGCTCCTCCGGGTCGGCGCCCGGCCGTACGGTGTCCGGCGCCGCGCCGGAGAGCCGGGCCAGCAGCCGCAGGTCCCCCGTCAGCCGGGCGTTGGGGATGCCGCGCAGTACGAGCCGGTCGGGGCGTTCGGTGCCGAGCAGCGCGTCCAGGGCGTCGGCGTCCAGGTCCTCCGTCCGCCAGTCCCGCTCCAGGGGCGCCCCGGCCGGCCCGGCGCCTGGGCCGTCGTCCGGCGTGTGTCCGCCTGCGACGGTGATGACGACGTCGTAGCGGTACCGGGTCAGTTCGTTGTCGGCCGTTCCCCGCTTCGGCAGGACCCTCACCGGGCCGACCCGCGGCCACCGTGCGGTCAGTCCGGCGAAGAACCGGGGGTCGAGGCAGAGTTCGTTCTCGGTCTCCGTTCGCCAGGCGGTCTCGGCGCGCAGGACGGCGTCGGGTGTGCCCGGCTTCGCCCGGTGGGCGGCGACGGAGGCGTGGAAGGCGTCCAGGAGTGTGAGGTTGCGCAGGTCGCCGAGGAAGATCCGGCCGCCGGCGGGCAGCGCGTCGATCGCCCGCTCCAGGACTGCCGACAGGTAGTCCACGGACGGGAAGTACTGGACGACGGAGTTGAGGATCACGGTGTCGTACGTCTCGCCCGGGCGGATCGCGAGATGGGCGGGGTCGGCCCGCAGCCCGATCCGTTCGGGGGCGACGGAGGTGCCGATCGCGGCCCGCAGCCGTTCGACGACCTGCTCGGACAGGTCGACGCCCTGGTAGAAGTCGCAGTCGGGGGCGATGCGGGAGAGGATCAGGCCGGTGCCGCAGCCGATCTCCAGGGCCCGGCTCGGCCGCAGCGCGCGGATGCGGTCGACGGTGGCGTCGAGCCACTCGCGCATCGCGTCGGCCCCGATCGGGTCGCCGGTGTAGCTGCTGTTCCAGCCGGCCAGGTCGAACGACGGGTCGGCGGGGCGCTCCGCGCGGCCGTAGACGTCCTCGTACATCGTCTGCCGGCGGCGCACCCAGTCCGCCTCGGCCGCCGCGTCCAGCGGTGCGCCGGGATCGGTGTCGGGACTCACGAAGGCCACCAGCCGCCGGGACCCGGGGGTGGGGCCGTGCGCGATCACGGCGGCCTCGCGAACGGCCGGGTCCCGGGCCAGCGCGGCGGCGACCTCCTGCGGCTCGACCCGGTGACCGCGTATCTTCACCTGGTCGTCGAGGCGGCCCAGGTACTCCAGGTCTCCGCCGGCCGTCCGGCGCACCCGGTCACCGGTCCGGTACAGACGCCCGCCCGGCTCGCCGCCGAAGGGGTCGGGGACGAAGCGCTCCGCCGTCAGGCCGGGGCGGTTCCAGTAGCCGTGGCAGACGCCCGCCCCGCCGACGTAGAGCTCTCCGGGCGCACCTGGTGGCACCGGGGTCATCGCCTCGTCGAGCACGTACAGCCGCACGTGGTGCACGGGCCTGCCGATCGGCACCCGGCCGAAGCCGCCGGCCGGGTGCGCGCTGTCGTACGCGGCGCAGGCCACGGCGGTCTCCGTGGGGCCGTACTCGTTGACGATCCGGGGCGCTCCGGCACCCGTGCGCCAGGCGGCGAGCTGCTCCTCGTGCAGTTCCTCGCCGCCGACGACCAGGGTGCGGGTCCACTGCGCGGCACGCGCGGGGGCCGTGGAGCTTTCGAGCAACCTCAGGTGCGAGGGGGTGAGCTTGACGAAGGCGAGGCCGGTGTCCGTCTCGGCCGAGGCGCGCAGGGCCTCGCCGGGTGTGCCGGAGTCGTCGGCGAGCAGCAGGCGCCGGCCGGCCAGCAGCGGGGCGAAGAGGCTCGTCACGGTCAGGTCGAAGGAGAGCGAGGAGTGCACGGGGACGGCGCCGTCCGCCCCGGGCGGCAGGTACGTCTCCATCGCCCACAGCAGGTAGTTGGCGACCTGCCGGTGGGAGAGCATGGCGCCCTTGGGCCCGCCGGTCGAGCCGGAGGTGTACATCAGGTACATCAGGTCGTCGGGCCCGCCGTCGCCCTCCGGCGGAGTCCCGGTCGCCTCCCCGGCCACCCGGTCCGGGTCCACCACGACGGTCGGGATGCCCGGGGTGTCCGGGTCCGCCGGTCGTGTGTCGGTGACGAGCAGCGCGGCCCCGCTGTCGTGCAGCATGTGAGCGCGCCGGGCCTGCGGATAGGCCGGGTCGAGGGCCACGTACGCGGCGCCGCTCTTCAGCACGGCGAGCAGCGCGACCACCGCCTCGGGTGTGCGGGGCAGCAGCACCGCGACCACGCGGCCCGGACCGGCGCCGAGACCGCGCAGCCGGTGGGCGAGGCCGTTGGCGCGGCGGTCGAGGTCCCGGAAGGTCAGGTCGGCGCGGCCCGGCGCCGACACGGCCACCGCGTCCGGGACGGTGCGCGCCCGTTCGGCGAAGAGCCTCTCCACGCGCGCGTCCTCGGGGCGGCCGGCGGATGCGCCGTGGCCCTCGCGCAGGAACCGCTCGCTCTCCGCGGCGGTCAGCAGCGGCAGTTCACCGATCCGCGTGTCCGGAGCGGCGGCGACGGCGGCGAGCAGGACACCCAGCGACCGGGTGAGACGCTCACCGGTCGCCGTGTCGAACAGGTCCGTGGCGTGGATGAGCCGGCCCTCCAGCCCGGCGTCGGTCTCCCGGACGTTCAGGTCGAGGTCGAAGCGGGCGGCGTCGTGGTCCAGGTGGTCCAGCGGAAGGAGACCGATCCCGCCCGGCAGGGTGCGCACCGGACGCGACGGTGTGTTGTGCAGGGTGAAGTTGACCTGGTAGATGGGGTTCCGGCCGGGGCCGCGCTCCGGGTGCAGTCGCCGCGCGACCAGGTCGAGGGGCACGTCCTGGTTCTCGTACGCTTCCAGGCACGTCGTGCGGACCTCGGCGAGGATGTCCTCGAAGGACGCCTGCGGTGCGACCCGCGTGCGCAGCGGGACCGAGTTGGCGAAGAAGCCCACCAGGTCGTGGAAGCCGCGGTAGCGCCGGTTGGCGAGCGGGGTGCCGACCACCACGTCGTCGTGGCCGCCGTACCGGGCGAGGACGATCTGGAACGCCGCGAGCAGCACCATGAACAGGGTGCTGCCGGTGCGCGCGGAGATCTCCCGCAACTCGTCGGTCACGGGTGCGGGAACGGTGAACACCGTTGACCCGGCACGTCCCCGGGGGTGCTCGGGCCGGGGGCGGTCGGCGGGCAGTGGCATCGGGTCCGGGGCGCCGGCCAGCCGGCGTTCCCAGTAGTCCAACTGGGCGGCGGCCTCGGCTCCTTCGGCCCACTCGTGCTGCCAGCGGGCGTACTCGGCGTACTGCACCGTGTGGGCGGGCGGTTCGGGCGTCCGCCCGTCCAGGCGCGCCCCGTACGCGGTGCCCAGGTCGCGCAGGAGGATGTCCAGGGACCAGCCGTCGACGACCGCGTGGTGGAAGGTGAGCACCAGGACCGCGTCGTCGGCGGCGAGGCGGAGCAGCCGGAACCGCAGCAGCGGTCCCTCGGCCAGGTCGAACCGTTTCCCGGCGTCCGCCCGCGCGAGGCGCTCGGCCTCCGCCTGCCGGTCGTGCCGGGGCAGCGCGGACAGGTCGACGACGGGCAGCGCGCGATGCCGGTGCGGCAGGACCCGCTGCACGGTACGGCCGTCCCGGACCGGGAGGACGGTGCGCAGGACGGCGTGGTGGCGCAGCAGGTCGTTGAGGGCCGCTTCGAGGGCGGTGTCGTCCAGCGGTCCGGTGAGGCGGTGCACGACGGGGCTGTGGTAGGCCGGGCTGTCCGGATCCAGCCCGGCCAGGAACGCCATCCTGCGCTGGGTGAAGGACGCGGGGGCCTCCCCGTCGTCGTCCAGGGCGGGCAGTCCGGTCGGGGCGCCCTTCTCCCACAGGCGCTGCCGCAGCAGGGCCCGCTGCCCGGCGGGGAGGCGTTCGATCCTGTCCCGCAGGTCCGCGTCCATCCCGTCGTCCGTCGTCGTGGTGCGTTTCATGTGGCTTCCCCCGCTCGTCCCTCGGCGCGCCGGGACTCGGCGAGCCGCTCCAGTTCGGCCACCAGGCCGTCGAGTCGTTCCGAGTCGTCGTCCGCTCGCCCGTGCTCCGGTACGACCGCCGCCTCGCCGGCGGCCCGCTCGACCTCGGCGGCGAGACCGGCCAGGGTCGGCACGTCGAACAGGGTGCGCAACGGCAGCGCCACCCCGAGTCGTTCGCGGACCGCGGTGCGCACCACCGAGGCCAGCAGTGAGTGACCGCCGATGAGGAAGAAGCTGTCGTGCACCCCGAAGGACCGCACGTGCAGGGCATCCGCCCAGATCTCCCACAGGACGCGCTCCGTGGCCGTCCTCGGCGGCACGGTGACGGCGTCCGGCGGGCCGGCCGCGCCCTCGGCGATGCCGGGCAGCGCCCGTGCGTCGATCTTCCCGCTGGGCGTCGTGGGCAGCTCGTCGAGGAGGACGACATGGCCGGGCACCATGTGCGACGGCAGCCGGTCCCGCAGCCCGCCCAGCAGCTCCGGTGGGGACGGCCGGCGCCCCGGCCCGGGGACGACGTAGGCGACGAGCCGCCGGTCCCCGGCGACGTCGACCGCCCGCACGGTGCATTCGCGCACGCCGTCGTCCGCCAGCAGCGCTGCCTCGACCTCCCCCGGCTCGATGCGGTAGCCCCGGATCTTCACCTGCTGGTCGGCCCGGCCGAGGAAGTCCAGCGCCCCGTCCGGGAGCCTTCGCACCAGGTCGCCGGTGCGGTACATCAGCGCCCCCGGCCCGGAGGCGAACGGATCCGGCAGGAAGCGCTCCGCGGTGTGGGCCGGGCGGCCCAGATAGCCGCGGGCGACCCCCAGCCCGCCGACGTACAACTCGCCGGTCACCCCGATCGGCACCGGGTTCAGCTCCTGGTCCAGCACGTGCAGCGTGGTGTTGGTGAGGGCGGAGCCGATGGGCACGCTCGGGGTGTCCTCGTCCGGCCGGTCCACCAGGTGGGTCGTGGAGAACGTCGCGTTCTCGCTCGGGCCGTACCCGTTGTGGAGGTGCTCGGGCGGCGCGCCGCCGCGCAGCACCGCGCGCGTGCGGCGGGGGTCCATCACCTCTCCGACGACGAAGAGGTGGCGCAGTCCGCCGAAGGCCCTCGGATCGATGTCGGCCACCCGGTTGAAGAGGGTGCCGGTGAGGGCGACGATCGTCGGCCGCAGCTCACGCAGCGCGGTCAGCACCTCGTCGGGTCCGAGGGGTTCGTCGCCGGGCAGCACTTTCACCCGGGCGCCGTTGCACAGCGCTCCCCACACCTCGAAGGCGGTGATGTCGAAGGCCGGGTCGCCGAGGTGCAGCAGGACGTCGCCCGGGCCGATGGACACGTAGTCGGTCGCGGTGATCAGCCGTACGACGGCCCGGTGGGGTATCCCGACGGCCTTGGGCCGCCCGGTCGACCCGGAGGTGTGCACCACGGCGGCCAGCCCGACGGGGTGGGAGCGGAACCGCGGGAGCGGGCCGACGCGGCGGCGTCCGACGTGCTCCGGGCCGTCTGCCGCGGGCATGTCGGGCGCCGGGCCGGCGGCCGGGGGCTCCCCCCGCCCCGGGCCGGTGGCGGCGGCCGGGGCGGGTGCGGGCCCGGGTGCGGCAGGCGTGCCGGGTTCCCGGTCGGCCGGTGCCGGCCCCTGTCCCCGCCGAGCGGTCGGATCGGCGCCGTCGTGCTCCGCGTCGGCGAGTCGCAGTACGGGTACGCCCAGGCCGTACAGCCAGGCGGGGGGTTCGGCGCGGCTGAGGACGGCCGAGATCGCGGCGTCGCCGGCCATGGACCGCAGTCGTTCCCCGGGCTGGCCGGGGTCGAGGACGAGGGGGGCGCCGCCTGCCAGGAGCACCCCCAGCATGCCCGTGACCAGGTCGGCGGAGCGCCGCATGTGCAAGGCGACGGCGGAGTCCGGGGTGACGCCGGCCGCGATCAGGGTCCGTCCGACGCGGTCGGCCCGTTCCAGCAGCCGGGCGTACGTCCAGGTGCCCGTGCGGTCGGTGAGGGCGACGGCTCGCGGGGTGCGTTCCGCCCACCCGAGGAACAGGCCGTCCACGGTGGCCGGTTCGGGCAGGGGACGGTCGGTGGCGTTCCAGGCGTCGATCCGGGCCCGCTCCTCGGGCGACAGCAGCGGGATCTCCCCGATCCGGCGGTCGGGGGTCTCGGCGAGGGCGGTGAGCAGGCCGCGGAAGGCGGTCGCCATGCGGTCGGCCGATTCCGGCAGCCACAGGTCGGACGCGAGGCGCAACTCGGCCTCGAAGCCGCCCCGCCCGTCGTCGTCATCGGTCACCGTGCACCGCAGGTCGTAGGGGATGGTCGCGTCGTCCAGGGTGAGTGGGGCCGTGGTGAGCCCCGCCGCGGTGAAGCCCGTACGCCGCTCCCCCGTCACGGCGAAGACCGCCTGGCAGAGCGGGTGGCGGCTCAGGTTCCGCTCGTGATCGAAGAGTTGGACGAGCCGTCCGAAGGGGACGTCGGCGTGCCGCGCCGCCTCGTCCCGGGCGCGTGCGACGCGACGCACCGCTTCCCGCAAGGAGGGACGGCCGGACAGATCGATGCGCAACAGGAGCAGATCCTCGTAGGGCCCGAACGCCGTCCTCGCGGACTCCGGCGGACGACGGTCCACGGGGGTCCCGAACACCACGTCGTGCCGGCTCGTCCAGCGTGCCAGCAGCACGGCGAAGGCGACCGCCGGCACCGTCGACGCCGGTACGCCTTCCTCGCGGGCGAGCCGCCGCAGGGCCTTGGTGCGCCGGGCGTCGAGGAGCAGCCGTCGGCCCGTCGCCCGGTGGGTCGGCGTCCTCGGCCGGGTCCGGTCGAGCGGCAGGTCGAGCGGCGGGCGATCCGCCAGCCGCCGCTCCCAGTACGCCAGTCCCTCGCCCCGGGTGTCCGGGTCCGGGGCCGGCCGGTGCGGGGGCGGGAGCGGGAGCCGCGCCGGGTCCGCGCCCGATGCCGTGTAACGGTCGGCGAGTTCGTGCTCCAGCACCGTGAGCGAGGCCCGGTCGGCGACGATGCGGTGCGCGGTGAGCAGCAGCACGTGCCGCTCCTCGCCGGTTCGCACCAGGGTGGCGCGCAGGCCTGGCCCGCGGTCGAGGGCGAAGGGCCGGGCGCTCTCCTCGGCGAGCACACTCCGCAGCCGCGCCTCCGGCTCGGATGCGCCCCGGAGGTCCGTCCCCGTCGAGCCTCCCCCGGGTCCTTCGAGGTCCAGCCGCCGCAGCGGCACCTCGGCCGTCGCACGGACGGTACGGCGCGGTCCGTCCCCGTGATCGTCGAAGGTGCTGCGGAGCAGCTCGTGGCGGGAGGCGCAGTCCCGCAGGGCGGACGCCAGCCGGACGGCGTCGAGCGGGCCCTCGACGAGGGTGGCGGCGGACACGTGGTGGACCGGCGCGGCGAAGGCGATCCGCTCCAGGTACCAGAGCCTTTCCTGGCCGTGGGAGAGCGGCAGCCGGGGCGTCCCCGCCGAGCGGGCCGTCGGTCGTGTTTCCAGGTCGTCGTGCACGATGGCCTCCCCTGGTTCGCGGTACGGCGGGCGCGGGTGGCGGGCCGGGAGTCAGCCCGCCCGGTCGGCACCCTCCGCCACCGGCCCGTCCTGTCCGCTCCGCCCGTCCTGGGCGTCCTGTTCGCCCGCCTTCATACGACGGCGCAGGCTCAGCGGGCGCATGTCGGTCCACACGTGCTCGATGTGAGCGAGGCAGTCGGGCTTCGGGCCGGTCCTGCCCGCGTCCGACCACCCTGGCGGGTTCTCCCGGTCGGCGGGCCAGATGGAGTACTGCTCCTCGTGGTTGACCACGACCTTGTACAGCCGGTCGTCATCGTCGGGCTTCGGCGTCATCCCCGTGACTCTCCTCTCGTGGTGGCTGCGTATCGGCGGGTCCCGTCCGCGGGAGCCGTACGGCGGTCCGCTCCGGGTGGCGCTGCCGAATGGGAGTGAAGGCGGCGGCCACGACCACGATCAGGAAGACGGCGGCCACCGCGGTCAGTGGCCCGCGTGTCCCCAGCCGGCCGACCAGGGCGGTGAGCAGGGCCGCGCCGAGGGGCGCGAGGCTGCCGTGGATCGTCCAGAACGCGGAGGTGACCCGGCCGAGCAGATGGTCGGGCGTGACCTGTTGGCGCAGGGACATCGAGCAGACGCCCGCCAGCGCCATGCCGAAGGAGTACAGACAGATCGTCACGGCCGCCACCGACACGTACCCGGTGTCGCCCAGCACCAGCACCGACACCGCGCACAGACTCATCGCGCCGAGCCAGCAGGGGCCGAAACCCCAGGTGCGGCGCAGCCTGGCGGTCGCGGCGGCGGCCACGCAGGTGCCGAGCCCGGCCAGCGCGAGCACGTAGCCCACCGTGCGCTCGTCCTGCCCGAGGCCGTGCCGCAGGTGGTAGATGAACACGTCGGTCATGCCCAGGCTGAGGAAGGTGGTGACGGTCAGCAGCACGGTGAGGGCCCGCAGCACCGGGGTGCGCCACAGGAACGCCGCGCCGACCCGGAAGCCGGAGCGCAGGTCACGGGCCCGGGCCGCCTTGCTCTCGGTGTCGTGGGCCGGCGGCCGCGCGACGGGCCTGAACCTGATGAACACCAGGCCCACCAGGGAGATGCCGAAGCTGCCCGCGTTGATGGCGACGGCGGCCGTCGGCCCGAAGAACCCGGCCACCACACCGGCCAGGGCGGGGCCGGCGATGTACGCGATCGCGTTCGTCGCCTCCAGCCGGCCGTTCGCCGCGACGATCTGCTCCTTGTCGACGAGGTTCGCGACGGCGGTGACGTATGTGATCTTGAACAGCATCTCGAAGACCGAGGCGAGCGCCATGACCACGTACAGCAGCCAGATCTGGGGGCTCAGGGCCCAGCAGACCGGGATCGCGCCGTACAGCACCAGCCTGGCGGCATCGCACAGCATCAGCAGGCGCCGCCGGTCGAAGCGGTCGGCCCAGGCCCCGCCGACCAGACCGACGAGCAGCGAGGTGGCACCGGCGACGCCCGTGAGCAACCCCATCTGCGCCGCCGACCCGGTGGTGTGCAGCACCAGCAGCGGAAGCGCCACCAGGGAGAACGCGTTGCCGACCTCGGACAGCGCCTGGACCGCCCAGAAGACGGAGAAGTCCCGGTTGGACCAGAGCGAACGTGCGAACATGCGAGGGTCTTCCGTCCTGGGGCTAACGGTCGGGGGTGTACGGCTCCGCCATGGCGACCGCGATCCGGCGGGGTCCCGTGAACGGCTCCCGGCCGTGCGAGACCAGCATGTTGTCGATCACCAGGACGTCGTCCGCACGGTAGTCGAAGCGGGTCGCCGCGGCTCGGTAACAGGCCCGGAGATGGTCCATGACGGTGTCCGGGATCGGTCCGCCGTCGCCGTAGCGGGTCTGGCTGGGGAGGTTCTCCTCTCCCAGCATCTCCAGCAGCCCGAGCCGGACCGGCTCCGGCAGCGTGGTGACGTGGAAGACGGTCGCGTGGTTGAACCACACCGGCTCGCCTGTCACCGGATGCCGGTGCACGGCCTCCCGTACCGCCCGGGTGCGCAGCCCGCCGCCGGAGAGCCACTGCGCCTCGATGCCCCGCTCCCGGCAGTACCGCTCGACCTCCGCGCGGTCCTCGGTGGCGAACGCCTCCTGCCACGGCAGGCCGACCAGGTCGCCGTAGTTGCGTACGACCATCCAGCCTCGCCGGTCGAACTCCCGGCGCACCTCGTCGTCGACGGCGGCCAGTACCCGCCTGGTGTCGGCCAGCGGGGTGGCGCCCAGGGTCGACGGCGGGCGCACACAGTGGAAGTACAGGGTCAGCGGCCAACTCGACTGGTACGAGTTCTCGTTGTGCAGGAAGATCGGCTCACCGGGCGGGTAGTCGGTGGACGTGTAGACGTTCCCCTTGATCACGCTCCGGGGGGAGGAACGCTCGGTGTACGGCAGCGGCTCGCCGGAGAGCGTGCGGACGATGTCCGTGAAGCCGTCGGCGCCCCCGATGTCGAAGCCGCGCAGCAGCAGCGCACCCCGTGCACGCAACACGGCCCGGAGCTCCTCCCGCCTAGCACGCAGCGGTTCGACGGCAGACTCGCCGTGCCCCTCCACGACCAGCGGGAGCACCGGGGTGGTCTCGACCGTCATCGAGGTGCCTCCGACAACAGCGGCAGCAGCCGCCGGGCGCCCACCGTGGCGGACTCCTCCCGGGCGGGTTCCTCGATCTCGCCGTCCGCTCCGGTCAGCACCAGGCTCATCACCCGGCCGTTCTCCGCGAAGAGGAACCGCTGTCCGGTGAGCGTGTCCAGGCGCCACCGCAGGTCGTCCGGACCCTCCGGCCAGTCCCGGGCCAGTTGTTCGGGCTTGGCCGGCGAGGACAGCCGACGCAGCAGCCGGCCGGTCACCGCGTCGACCGGGTGCGACCGGAGAGTCCCGGAACGGGAGTCACGGACCGTGAGCCGGCCGTCGTCGTCGGCGACCAGCCGCAGTTCGCGACGGGCCGCTCCGTCCTCCCCGGACCAGGCCGCACGCCACTGGGTGACCAGCCCGCTCAACTCGTCGTGCCACTCGACCGCGTCGAGCATGTACGGCGCCAGGTTCTGGTCGGCGAAGAAGTACGCGAGATCGGTCAGCGCCGACTCGTCGAAGGGATACGTGAGGGAGTAGTAGTCCACCGGCTTGAGGGCTAGCCCGTACTCGTCGCTCCGCTTGAAGTAGGGGCTGAAGCGGTCGAAGCGCACCATGTACACGCCGTGCGGCGGCACCAGGTGGACGAAGTCGCGCAGTTCCTCCGCGTACTTGCGGTAGACCGCCGGGTCCTCCCCGGGGAAGCCGATCAGCAGGTTCCACTCGGGCTTGATCCCGAACTCCTCGCAGTTCTTGAGGAACTGCAGGTTCTGGAACGCGGTCGTGCCCTTGCCCATCAGTGTGAGGGTGGAGGAGGCCAGCGCCTCGATGCCGGGCTGGACGACGGTGACGCCCGCGTCCGTCATGGCACGCAGGTCCTGACGGCTCAGCGGGAGCTTGACCTCGTAGAAGATCTCCGTCCCCGGCGGCGGATCGAGCCGGGGGAAGACCTCGCGGGAGTAATTGCGGGGCATGACATTGTCCGTACAGAAGAACAAGGCGTAGGTGGGCGCGAAGCCGAACAGCCACTCGAACTGCCGGACGGCAAGGTCCGGAGCCATGGCCCGAAAAGCCATGCTTTCGCCGTTCAGCCCGCAGAACGTGCAGTGCGAACGCTGTCCCCACCAGCAGCCGCGGGACGTCTCGAAGAACAGCATGGGTTTACTGGTCCCCGTGCGGCGCAGTTCCGGATGACCCTCCAGCGCCTCGAAGAAACTGCCGTAGTCGGGAAGGAAGAAGTCGTCGATATCGCGTTCCGCGCCGATGGCCCTGCGGAAGCGCGGGTCTCGGCAGTTCCGCTCGGAAAGGATTCCCGGAACGGCATCGGCGCGCTCCGGGTCACCGTCGAGGACACACCGCAGGAATTCACCGAAGGTGTTCAGCGCGGGCCCGGAGAAGACGAAGTCGACGGCCGGCACGTGCTCGGCGACCACCGATCCCATCGGCGCCTCGCAGTTCGCCCCGCCCAGCACGACGAGCGTCCGCGGGCTGCGCTCCTTGATCAGCCGCGCCAGGGCGATGCTCGGCACATGCTGGGCGAACATCGAGCTGAACCCCACGATGTCGGCCTCGTCGAGCCGGTAGCGGTCGATCAGTTCCGCACAGAATTCCCGCAGGCCGTCCCGCGCCGACAGGATCTGCTCGCGGAAGTCGGCCCATCGGGCACCCCGGTAGTAGCGCTGGAAGTACTCGGTGGCGGTGTCGGACTCGTCCGGAAAGGCGATGTGCCGGAACAGCCAGTCCCCGATCCCCGTGTCCACATGATCGTGACTCACGGAGAGTGCCTCGTACAGACGTGTCCCGAAGAACTCGGCCATGTCCTGGTTGAGATAGCACACGCGCGCTCGCGCCCGGTCGTCGAAATCCCGGCGCACGAGAGTCGACAACTGCCCCAGGGCGAATGACGGACGATTCCAGTCGGCAAATGGCATGTTCACCAAAGCGACATGCAGCAACTGCGGCCTCCCCGTGATCATTCGTTGGGAGTCTAGTGCAGCATGGCTTGAATCGGCAGGGCTGTTCAGGCCAACGGAATTTCCCACGGACACCGGCTGAGGCGCGGATGGACCCGGGATCTTTTCCCGCTGCCGCACGGGTGCGTTCGCCGTGGTCCAACGGGTGTTCGCCGAAGACTCCGCGGGTTCGGCGGCCGCTCCTCACGCGGGACCACATGGTCGGGGCCGGGGGATGATCCGGCCAAGCGCGACGAACACGTGCGCCGGCGGCCGGGAGGTCCGACCGCCGGACAGCACGCCGTACGGGACCGCGCGCGGGAACGGGCTCCACCGGCCGGGGCGCGGGGGGGGACTGCCCGGTGGAGCCCGGCCGCTACCGCGTCAGCAGCTTCTCCAGGACGTCCGCCCCCTTTGCCGCGCCGCCCGCCCCGCGCACGATCCGGCTCAGGGCCGCCGCCCGGGGACGGCAGGACCGGACCTCGCGGACGGCGTCGCGCAGGCCCCGCACGGTCGGCTCGGCGAGCGTCCTGCCGACCCGCAGCTCCTCCGCCCGCCGGGCGACCGCCCGCTGTTCCGGGATCTGCGGCACCGCCACGAAGGGCACCCCGTGGTAGAGGGACTCCATCGCCGAGTTCATCCCGGCGTGGCTCAGGAACACCTCGGTGTGCCGCAGCACCGCCACCTGCGGCACGTGCGCGTGCACCTCGACGTTCGCCGGGATCGGGCCCAGCGACTCCCGGTCCAGGCCGCCCACCGCCATGACGACCTGCCAGTCGCTGTCCCCGAACGCCTCGACGCAGGTCCGGTAGAACTCGGGCCGGTCGTTGAAGACGGTTCCCAGCGATATCAGCAGCACCGGGGCCCGCGACCGGGGGCTCCACTCCTCGGCGGTCTGCCGGCCGCTCAGCGACGGGCCGACGAAGTGGAAGCGCTCGTCGAAGGTCTCCCCCGCCATCTGGAACTCGCGGGGGACGAACACCAGGTTCGTCGGGGCCACGTGGCCGAACATCAGGTTCGGGTTCTCGAGGAAGGTGTGGCCCTGCGCGAACTTCCCCATCTCCTGGACCGCGGCCACCAGCCGGGGGTCGGTGTGGTCGAAGTCGGCCGGCAGGTACACCTGCGCCGCCGAGAAGGACTCGTTCTCCGCGAAGGTCGGCACCAGGGAGACCTCCCGCACGGCGAGCAGGTTCGCCAGCATCCTCCCGGTGAAGGTCACCGAGTCGTAGCACACCGCGTCCGGCGGGTCGGCCGTGAAGTGCTCGGCCAGGACGGGGAAGGAGGCACGCGCGTCGTCGAGGTAGTACTCCATCGTCACGGCGAGCTGTTCCGCCGTGAACTCGCCCCGCGCCGCCATGCCGGGCGGCAGTTGCGAGGGCAGGGTCACCGGCGACGCCCCGGCGGCGACGGGGCCGTCCATGGTGGCCGGTCCCGTGGCGTAGCTGACCCGGTGACCGCGCCGGACCAGCTCCTCGACCAGCGGCAGGGTCGGGTTCACGTGCCCGGACGCCGGCGCGCTCACGAAGGCGAGATGGGCCATCAGCTCTCCTCCAGGATGACCGGCAGGGTCTTGTGTCCGTTGGTGAAGAAGGAACCCAGCGGCTCCAGTTCGGACGACGGGACGGCCAGCCGCAGCCGGGGGAACCGGGTGAACAGCGCGGACAGCGCGGTCGTCGCCTCCAGCTTCGCCAGGGGGCTGCCGAGGCAGAAGTGCACGCCGTGCCCGAAGGTGAGGTGGTCGGCCCGCGACGGCCGGGTGACGTCGAAGCCGTCCGCGTCGGCCCCGTGCTGAGCCGGGTCGCGGCCGGCCGCGCCGTAGGACAGCAGGATCGCCTCGCCCTTGCGGATCCGCACGCCGTCCACGGAGATGTCCTCCACGGCGTACCGCAGCGGCAGGTTCGGGACCGGCGCCTGCCAGCGCAGGGTCTCGTCCACCACGTCCTCCCACGTGCTGGTCCCGGACCGGACCAGGGCGAGCTGAGACGGGTGCGTGGCCAGCGCGTGGACGGCGTGGTCGAGCAGGTTGACCGTCGTCTCGAAGCCGGCGGAGATGGTCAGCAGCAGGGTGTCCAGCAGTTCCCGCTCGGACAGTCGTGTGCCGTCCGCCTCCTGCGCGGCGATCAGGTCGCTGGTCATGTCGTCGCCGGGGTCGCGCCGTTTGGCGGCCGCGAGGTCCTTGAGCAGCATGTACAGCTCGCCGGAGGCGGCCTGCACGCCCGCCGGGTCCGCGTCGAGGCTGAACACCGCGTCCACCAGCCGCCGCAGGTCCGCGCCCGTCCGCGCGGTCACCCCGAACAGTCCGGTGATGACCTGGATCGGCAGCGGGAACGCGAACCGTGCCCGCAGGTCGACCGCCTGCCCCGGCGGCACCGCGGCCAGGTCGGCGATCAGACCGGCCGTGATCTCCTCGACGCGCGGCCGCATCGCCTCGATGCGGCGCGGGGTGAACGCCTTGGCCACCAGGCTGCGCAGTCTGGTGTGGTCGGCCCCGTAGGCGGTGAACATGTTCTGCATCGCGACCCACATGATCAGCGGCCAGTCCGGCGGGATGTCGCCGTCGCGCCACATGGGCCAGTGCTTGTTCGCGTCCTTGGAGACCTTCGGGTCGAGCAGCAGCTTCTTCGCCAGGTCGTGGTCGGTGACGGCCCAGGCCGACACGCCACCGGGCAGTTCGACGGGCGTGGCCGGGCCCCGCTCGCGCAGGGCAGCGGCCTCGCCGAAGATGTCGCCGCCCGAGGGGTCGATGACATACGCGTCGGCGGGCGGGGCCTGCGCGCGCACCGGCTCGGTGAAGACGGTGGCCGTACGGGGCTTGGGCTGCTCGGTGACCTCCAGCAGGGACGCGGTGAACCGCGAGCCCATGCCGAGGCCGATCGACATGATGGTGTCGCCGGGCTTGAGGGTCTCGTCGTGCAGCAGGTGGTCCATGCCGAGCAGTTGGTCGCACGGCCCGACGTGGCCGAGTTCGCGCAGCATCGGCCAGGTGGTGCGGCCCAGGTCGATGCCGAGCGGCTCCAGCACGACGACCTCCAGTTGGGCCAGGCCCAGACCGGTGACGACGAACCTGGTGATGTCGGCGAGGCTGACGCCGGCCTCCTTGGCGGCCTGCTCGACCGCGGTGACCAGCGCCCCGCTCATCAGCGTCAGATACGGGGCCAGGCCGGTGACCTCGATCGGCGTACGGTTGCGGTGGCCCTCGGGGTCCGGGATCGTCGGGGTGGCGAGGACCTCCATCTGGGTCGCGGAGCTGTTGGCGGTCGCGACCAGCCGCGCCCGGCCGCCCTCGCGGTTGAGCACGGCCGCGACCGCGCCGTCGGCCAGGAAGATGCCGATGGTGGGCTGCCAGCGTTCCCAGCGCGGCGGCAGGAACCGGGCGGTGGCCGTGACCAGGGTCGCGGTCGCGGCCGGGTCGGCCACCAGGTGCGCGGCGGCGGACTGCAGCGCGGCCGAGCCGCCGTTGCTGGTCGCCTCGACCTCGTAGACGAGGGCGTGGCCGAGGCCGAGGACGCGCTGCAGGTGGCAGGAGGACGCCATGTGGTCCTGGTGGTCCATCTGGGCGTAGGCGGCCATGGAGATGTCGGCGCCGCTGAGGCCGGACTCGCGCAGGGCTCCGATCGCCGCGTGCACGGCCATCGCGTGCTCGGTGACGTCGTCGGAGCGGGTGAACGACACGAAGTCCGACAGCGCGAGCAGCCGCCGCATGGTCTCGGTGTCCGGCACGGCCTGCGTCGCGGGCGTGCGGGGCGGCAGGTACCGCCCCGTTCCGCCGATGTAGACGTTGTCCCAGATCATGCATCGTCCTTTCCCCTGAGTGCGGACAACCCGGCCCCGTATCCGCTGAAGTCGAGGAGCCACGTGCTGATGGCCAGCGCCGTGGCCGCGGAGTGCTCCTCCAGTACGGTGAAGTGGTCGCCCGAGACGGTGAGCACCTCCTGGGCGGTGGTGGACAGCCGGGGATACGAGCGCTTCCCCGTGCCCACCAGCAGCACCGGCGCGGTGACGGGCTCCGGGGCGCCGGCCAGATCGAGGTAGCGGCCCATGGCCACCAGCCGGTCGTCGTCGACCGGCTGGACCTGGTGGCCGGCGTCGAGCATGCCGGTGAGCACACCCGGCAGGTCCTCGGGGTAGCCGTCGATCAGCACCACGGCGCTGGGCCGGGCTCCCCGCCGCTCCAGTTCTCCGGCGGTCGCCAGCGCCAGCCACGCGCCCACCGAACGGCCGACCAGCACCGGCGCGGCGACGGCCGACGCGGCCTCGGCGAGTGCCTGGACCAGGACGTCGGCGTCCGCGGGCAGCGGGTCGCCGGCGAAGCCCGGCAGGGTGACCGCCGTGACGTCGCGGGCGGCCTCCAGCGCCGCGGCGAAGCGCCCGTACTCCTCGATGCCGCCGGACGCCAGCGCGGACGGCAGGCAGACCAGCGACGGCTGGAGGAAGCCGGTCGCGAGTGCGGCCACCTCGGCCTTCGGCGCGTCGGTGGCCGGGCTCAGCCGGGACGCCGTGGCCAGCAGGTCGAGGCCGTCCTGCGCGCGGCCGACGTCGACGGCCTTGCGCAGCAGGCGCTCCATCGGCCCGGCGACCCGGTTCTCCGGCGAGCACAGCTGCCCGTAGAGGTGGTTGACGAGCTGCTCGGGCGTCGGGAAGTCGAAGACGAGGGTCGCCGGGAGCTGGAGCCCGGTGGCCGCGTTGAGCCGGTTGCGCAGCTCGATGGCGGTCAGCGAGTCGACGCCGTGGTCGCGGAACAGCCGGCGCGGGTCGTCGATCCCACCGGGGGCCATCCCGAGGATGCTGGCGCTGTGCGTGACGACCAGGTCGAGCAGCAGGGCGCGCTGCTCGGGCTCGGGCAGGGCTTCGAGCCTGGCCCGCAGGTCGCCGGGGCCGGCCGCCGGGGCCGGCGCGCGCCGCGGCCGGGCGAGTCCGCGCAGCAGCGCGGGCGGAGTGTCGATCGCCGCGAGGTCGAGGCGGACCGGCACCAGTGCCGGGCGTTCGCCGGCCAGGGCGGTGTCCAACAGGTCGAGGGCGTGCTCGGTGGCCAGCGGCAGCATCCCGGTCCGCGCCAGCCGGCGGCGGTCGGCCTCGGTCAGGTTCCCGGTGATGCCGCTGGACTCGGCCCACTGGCCCCAGGCCAGGGAGGTGGCCGGCAGACCGCGCGCGTGCCGGTGCTCGGCGAGCGCGTCGAGGAACGCGTTCGCGGCGGCGTAGTTGGCCTGCCCGGGGGCGCCGAACACCCCGGACGCCGAGGAGAACAGCACGAACGCCCGCAGGTCCAGGTGCTCGGTGGCCTCGTGCAGGTGCCACGCGGCATCGGCCTTCGCGCGCAGCACCGTGTCGACCTGCTCCGGTGTCATCGATCCCACCACGGCGTCGTCGACGACCCCGGCGGCGTGCACGACGACCCGCAGGTCGGGGACCGAGGCGACGAGGTCCCTCAGTGCCCCGCGGTCACCGGCGTCGCAGGCGACCACGGTGAGGGCGGCGCCCAGTTCCTGCCGGAGTACGGGCGGCTCGACGCCGCGGCGGCCGGCGAGCACCACGTGCGGGGCGCCGTGCCGCGCGACCAGGTGCCGGGCGACCAGGGCGCCGAGGGTGCCGGTGCCGCCGGTGATCAGCACGGTGCCGTCCAGGGGCACGCCGTCCAGGGACCCGGTCGGGGCGGGCGGCCCGGTCGGGGCGGCCGGGGCGGCCGGGGCGGCTCTCACCAGCCTCGGCACGAGGGCGGCTCCGTCGCGCAACCGGATCTCGGGCTCGCCGTCGCGCACGGCGGCGCGCACCGCGGCCGGGACGGCCCGCCGTGAGGCGGCCGTGCCGTCGTGCCGGACGGTCAGGATCCGCCCGGGGTTCTCGCTGTGCGCGCTGCGCAGGAAGCCGCGGGCGGCGGCCGAGGCCAGGTCGTCGCCGGTGAGGACCACGAGCCGGGCCGGCGTGTCGGTGGCCAGGAACTCCCGGACCCTGCCGAGCAGTTCCCGGGTCACCGCGTGGACGGCCGCGACCGGTTCGCCCTCGCCGGCGACCTCGTGGAGGACCGTCTCGGTGTCCGGGCCGTCCGGTGCCGCCAGCGGGGTCCAGTCAACGGCGAACAGCGTGTTCGGCAGGCGCCCGGCCCCGGGACCCGCCGCTTCGACGGGCCGCAGGACGATCTCGTCGATGCTCACGACCGGCGTCCCGGCGGTGTCGGTGATCCGCACCGCGCAGGTGTCCGGCCCGGTCGGGTGCAGCACCACACGGACCGTCGCCGCCGAACCGGTGACCGACACACCGGAGAACGAGAAGGGCAGCCGCGCCGGGCTGCCGCCGGCGCCGCCGTCCTCGCCCGCGAGGCCGGCGAGCAGGGTGAGCGGCTGTATGGCGGCGTCCAGGAGCGCGGGGTGGACGCGGTAACCGGTGAGCTGTGCGGGGTCCGCCGGGAAGCTCACCTCGGCGTGCAGGTCCTCGCCGTGCCGCCGGATGCCGGTGAGCCCCTGGAAGGTCGGCCCGTAGTCGTAGCCGGCTTCGGCGAGCCGGTCGTAGAGCGAGCCGATGTCGATGGGCACGGTCTCGCTGTCGTCCGCCCCGGGCACGGCCGCCCGGTCGGCCCGTGTCGCCCGGTCCGTAGCCGGACCGAGCACGCCGGTCGCGTGGCGGGTCCACTCGTCGGGCTCGGCGGAGGTGCGGGAGTGGACGGTGACGGGCCGGCGTCCGGTGTCGTCGGGCGCGCCGACGGTGACCTGCACGTGCACACCGTCGTGCTCGGACAGCACGAGCGGCGCCTCCAGGACCAGCTCGGACAGTACGGGGCTGGCCGTGTGCTCGCCGGCGTGGACGGCCATGTCCACGAACGCCATCGCGGGCAGCAGCGTGGAACCGAGCACGGTGTGCTCGGCCAGCCACGGGTGGACGGACGCGGAGAGCTTCCCGGTCAGCACCACGCCCTGTCCGACGGGGAGCCTCACCAGGGAGCGCAGCAGCGGATGGTCGGGCGTGTCGAGGCCCTCCGCCGGGGTGGTGGGCTGGAGCCAGTAGTGCTGGTGCTGGAAGGGATACGAAGGCACCCCCGCGCCCGCCCCGGTCTCCGCGATAGTCGGTGGTGTCCAACGCGCGGCGCCGTCCGCCCACAACCGGCCCAATCCCGCGAACAACCGCTCCGGGGAATCAGCACCACGCCGCATCAACCCGTTGCCCACCAGCAGCGGATGCGGACCCACCTCCACCAACCCCGTGACACCCCGGCCCGCCAGCCACTCCAACGCGTCCGCGAACCGCACCGGCTCCCGCGCCTGCCGCACCCAATACGCAGGCTCCCCCATGTCCACCGGACGACCACACACCGTGGACACCACCGGAATCACCGGCTCACCGAACGACAAACCCGCCGCCACCCCACCCAGCTCCTCCAGCACCGGATCCATCCGCGCCGAATGAAACGCACGACCGACCTCCAACCGCCGCACCCG
>NZ_JBVHNF010000030.1:0-46215 GCF_055558055.1 Streptomyces sp. NPDC025833 | reverse complement strand
GTCCGGCAAGACCGCCCCTGACGTTCCAGCAGCCCACTACACTCCCGGCGATGCCTGTGACCAGGCAAGATAGCGAAACGCTGCTGGAGTACTAGGCCACCAGGCAGCCCCGGGCGCCGCAGCGGCAGCGCCGGCCCCGCACACGGACCGTCAGGTGGCCCCACACGGCCCGGCTGTGCTTGACGTCGTCGGTGACATACGCCAACGACCTGGACGGCGAGCGTTCCCTCGCCGCGGTCCGTGACAGAACCAACCAGCCCGAAGCCGACCGCGACCCGGCCGAGTGGATGCCACCGGCCGCCTCGGCGACTGCCGCTACCTCGCGGACTGGGTCACCGTGCAGACCAGGTGGAACCTCAGCGTCGATGAGGCCGAACCCGCCGCGCTCAACCGGATCAAGACCGGCTGCGACGACCCCCTCATCACCCTCACCCACGCCCGATGAACCAGGCCAACCTCGTACGGGACCTGCGCGAGCACCGCACACAGCACCACTCAGCCCGGCTTCACCTTGCCGCCGGGGACCCGCGACCGACCGGCCTGCCCCCGGGGTCGGCAACCGCCGAGCCTTCGCCGCCCGGCCGGGCATCCTCACCGCGGCTTCCCGCCGGCTCCGCCCTGAACGGTTGGACTGCCGCGCATCGAGCGAGCCGGCCGGCGCAAGGCGCGGGCCGCATACGCCGTCCTGGCCTGAATGCCCCACCCGGGCAGGGGGGAGTGATCGCCGGGCTCGTATGCTGCGCGGGCCCAGCGAACCGCCCACTGAAGGGACCCCCACCGTGTTCTCGCAGACTCCCGTCTACGACCGCCTCGTCGCCGAGCGCGGCGATATCCCCGTCCAGGTCCGCGGCGAAGCCGAACGGATACGCCGCGACCTGGCACACGTCCTGCCCCCGGCATCCACCTCCCAGCCGAACACCCCGCAGAACGTCTTCGAGCCGAAGCAGCCCTTCAACGCCCTGTAGGCCGACGACCTCCGCCCTCACCCCTGAGACACCAGCACCGGGCACGCGACCGCCCCCCACTCGCCTGCCCGGTACTGTCGGCCACGGGGATCACCGCGCTGGCCGGCTGGAGGACGTGTCCGGTTCACGGACATCGGCACTTTGAGTTCGACCTGCAGCCACGCCCCGAACAGGACGCGAGCCCGGACCAGTGGGTCCGGGCTCGCTCGCGTATCCGCGGGGGGTCGGATTTCATGCACGCGATGCCGTAATCAACGCCGACAACGGCTGGTGGTTACGGCCTACGGCCACTGCTACCGGCTGCGGGAGCGGACGGACGCCTGCGGCACCCCAACCTGCCAGGGCCGAAGCAACCGACTCCCTGACGACCCGTGGTCTTCAGACGCCAAGACACGCGCGGGCTGCGGGGGTCCAGCCCTTGACGGCGTTCGGGTAACTCGCCGCCCTGCCCGGCGCCGTACACCCCGCCCCGCATCCCGCCCAGCATCCAGCCCAGGTTCCCGACGCCCGTCACCCGGACGAGCGGGACGACGGCCGGTGCCGGGATCACGGCCACCGCAACCCGTCCAGCATCAATGTCAGTGCCGTGCCCTAGTGTCCCGAGCATCACTCGCTGGCACCCCGATGCCCGCTCCACCCAGACGAAGAGAGCAGTCCCCGCCGTGTTCCAGGAGACTCCCATCTACAGCCGCCTCGTCGCCGAGCACGGCGACGTCCCCGCCCAGGTACGCGGCGAAGCCGACCGCATACGCCGCGACCTGGCACAGGTCCTGCGTCTGCCCGCACCGCCAAGTTCCCCCACGAGGCACGCCCACGCCCTACCGCAAGCTCCCGGACACCGCGGGCCGGCTGCCGCGCCGTAACCGCGGTGCAACAGGCAGCCGTGTCGTCTCCGCCTGACACAGATGTCGCCTGGGCACGACATGGCGTTCTCGTTGGGTCCGGCCCGCCCGGACACACGAGGCCGCAGTCTTCCCTTCCACGCCCGGCGGCAACGAGGCCGAACAGAACGTCCCGCCCGGCCGCGCTGAGCACCCACGCCCGTTCCCTGCACGCGGGGTGGTGCAACACGCCGCCTACGACTGCCGCGCGCCTTGCGGAACGTGGCGAGCGGGTCCCTCGCGTCCGCACAGCAAGGCGTCCCCTTGGCCGTGACCCGCGTCAGGAGATCTCAGCCTCGTCGGGCCGGCAACTCGCCAGGCCTCACGCCGACTCTCACGATGTCGGTGGCCCCGGCCTTCTGCCGTTCCTCCTGCCGCCGGTCGGCTGAAACCTTGTCGTAGGCGACGGCGGAGGCGCGCGGGGTGCCGTCGTGGTCAGCCCAGGTGAGACCGTGGCCGCGCATGGTGATCGTCCCACCGGTGTCGGGACCGGGGCAGCTGTTCGTGTTCACGGCGGGCGCGCCTCCAGATCCTGCCGCCAGGACGACCGGGGGCGGGAGGCCGTCGGTTCGCCCATCCATCCCCGAGGCCCTCTGACGAGTCACATAGACGCCCGCCGGGACTGTCACCGAACCGAACCGAACCGTCCGAGCAGGCCGCGTGGTGCCGGGTCGTTCGGTCGCGCGGCGCAGTCCGGCACGTTGTCAGACAGCCCCGGTCAGCGTCTGGCGCATCAGCACAGCAAGGTACTGGACGTAACGCGGCTCAACAGTGGCCAGCCGGCTGACTTTCGCGCTGATGACGGACCGGCCCGGCGAGAAGCCGAAGCGAGTCCGCAGGGCCGAGCGCTGGCCGCGGCAGGGCGGGTGCCTTTCAGCCGTCCCACCGGTGATTTCCGGCATCCGGCCGACAGCGGCGACAGGGGGCCGAAATCATGGCCGTGCCGATAGCTCCCGGACGAGGAGGAAACGTTGGGCAAGCACGAGAAGCCGCCGGCCGATCCGAGCACGGGCAACCCGCCGCCCGGCAACAGCGACGGACAGGTCCCCCCGCCTCCGCCCAGCGACGGCAAGCACAAGAAGTAGGCCGGCATGACGGTGATCGCCCCCGACCTCGGCCGGCTCCAGCAGTCCGTGAGGGCTGCCATGGACCAGCGGGGCGACTGGCCCAAACGCTCCGCCTGGATCCGCGACGCGGTCGAGGAACTGCCCAGGCACCGGTTCGCCCCCCGACGCCTGTGGCGATGGGACGGGCACGCCTACCTGCCGGTGGACCATGACGGCGACCCGGCCGGTTGGGCGAGCGAGGTGTATCCCGGGCCCGATGCGGCGACCGTCACCCAGGTCACCGACGGACTGCCGACATCGAGCCTGTCCAGCCAGGCCGTGGTGGTCGACATGCTGGATTCCCTGCTCCTCGAACCCGGCCACCGCGTGCTGGAACTCGGCACGGGCAACGGCTGGAACGCCGCCTTGCTGACGTGGCGAGCCGGCCCGGGAAGCGTCGTCAGCATCGAGGCGGACCCCGATCTGGCGGACACCGCGCGCCGGGCACTGGCCGCAGCCGGCACCACGGTGGACGTGCACGCCGGTGACGGAAACCACGGATGGGCACCCGGCGCCCCCTACGACCGGGTCATCGCCACCTACGCCGTCGAGCGGATCCCGTGGGCCTGGATCGCGCAGACCCGACCGGGCGGACGGATCGTGTTCCCGTGGGGCCGCCTGGGCCACGTCGCCCTGACCGTCGCCGACGACGGCCGCTCCGCCACCGGGTGGGTGCAGGGACTGGCACAGTTCATGCCCGACCGCCAGGCCCTGCGCACCGAGCCGGGATACCCCCAGGTACGCGCCCGCAGCGAACCGACTGAGGAACGGCCCTTCGACCGCGGCCTCGCCCCGCTGCGCGACGACGTCCATCTGCGGTTCGCGCTGCGCGTCGCCGTGCCCCACCTCAGGATCACCCTCGCTGAGGACGCCGACGGACTCAACGCCTGGATCCACGACGCTCAGCAGTCCTGGGCGATGCTGTCGGCCATCGGCGGCGGCCGGACGATCGCCACCCAGGGCGGCCCACGACGCCTGGCCGACGAACTGGAGGCAGCCTGGGACACCTGGCTGGCCCAGGGCAGACCCGCCCTGTACGACTTCAGGATGACCGTCACGGACAGCGGCACCACCCAGTACATGTGGGTCAACGACTCCGGCAACACACCCTGCTGGCCGCTCACCTGACATCACCCCACCATCAACGACGCGGCCACCGAACACGGCGCTGTGGCGGTCCGCGACCACGAACGGCAGTCTCGGGTTCGTCGACAGCGGCCCGCCGAGACCGGGGATCTGGACGGTGCTCCGGCGGGGACGCGCTGGTGGTGTGGTGGTCCTGGGAGGGAGTACCGCGCGGTTCGCCTTCGCCGTCTGGGACAAGATGGGATTTCCGATCTTGAGGGTGGCGTTGGACGGGTTACGACCTGCAAGCAGTGATCGCTGAGGGGAAGGCGCTGCGTGGTGCGGCGCGGGGCCTGCCTGCCGGTCGGCTGGCGTCGATCGGGCAGGGCCTGTCGCTGATGCTGATGACGGACGCCCTGTTCGATTCCGTGGCAGACGGCAGCGGCGGACGAGTTCTCAGCCGTGGGGTTGGATCGGCACCGGCGCGGCGAGGCGTGGATTGACTGACCCGCGACTTCCGGATTCCCGCGCACACGGGCAAGTCCCCGGCTCATCTCGCGGAATCCGCCCATGAGCGCGAGAACCCCGTGCGCTCGCTGATTCGCCCGGTGCAGCACGCTCACCTGCGTTCTTGCATGGATGCAACCGCGGTACGTCTTGAGGAACCCGCGTGCACTCCAGTTACCAGATGGGCCGACTGTTCCACGGTCGCCCGCTCGGCCCCGGCGCTCCGGCGGCAGGCGCGTGCTGCAAGGCCGCGAAGTCGAGGCGACCGGCGCTGCTGCTCACGACGGGCTCGGCGTCCACCACCGTCTCGGCACCGAGCGAAGCGGCCGCCCGGGCGATCTCCGGGAACGCCCCGCTCAGCGCCGCACCCCGCCTCGACTGCAGGTACGGGGCCGGCCCGGCGGAGACGACAACCCGGTAACCGTCCTCCTCCAGACTTTGATGTGTCTCATGAGACAGCAGCTCGCGTCTGTGCCCCCAAGATCAAGCACCGCGGGGGCCGCTCGTGCCAGGATGCTGGGCATGTCTGGTCGCGCGCTGAGTTTCGGAGGGGTGGCGGAAGCATACGAACGGTTCCGGCCGGGGTATCCCGTGGAGCTGTTCGACATGGTGATGGCCTATGCGGGCCGCCCGGTCCGGACCGCCCTTGAGATCGGCGCCGGGACAGGCAAGGCAACCCGCCTGTTCGCTCAACGAGGGCTCGTGGTCACCGCGACTGATCCTGACGGTGCCATGCTCGCCGAACTGCGCAAGCATGTGCCGACGAGCGTCAGAACGGTGCAAGCCGCGTTCGAGGACTTGCGACCGGGTGAACGGTACGGACTGGTCTATGCGGCAGCAGCGCTGCATTGGACGTACCCGGAGGGCCGGTGGTCGCGCATGGCCACGCTGCTGGAACCGGGTGGCGTATTCGCCTCATGCGGCGGGCCATTCCAACTGGCCGACCCGGCTGTGGAGGAAGCTGTCCGCGCGGCGCGAGCGCCATTCCTGGAGAGTGACGAAATTCCGTCGCCTGACGGGACGCCTCCGGATCATGAGATGCAGTGGCCGGGTACGGAGCTGCAACGGTCTGAGTGGTTCACCGGCGTTCAGCAGAGCGTGATCGAACGGCGCGTGACGATGAGCGCTCGCGACTACGTGGGTCATCTCTCCACCATCTCGGCCTATCTCGTGTTGCCGGCCGCGGAGCAAGAGCAGGTGTTCAGCCAGATCATGCAGGTATTGCCGGACAGAGTCGAGATGGCCGCGGACATCACCGTCCATCTCGCGCGCCGGCGCCACGAGGTTTGATCACGGCACCTCACCATGTCAGCCCGTCAGCCCCAGGCTGGTCGGAGCCGGGCGCCCATGAACCAGCCGACAGGCGGTTCGACTCACATCAGCGTCTTGTGCCGTCTGCCCACGCCGAGATCTCCGCGGTACCCCGACGGACAGCTTCGCACCCTGGCAGGTAAGCCGGTCTGGACGATCGGCAGCGGTCGATGGTCAGGTAGTGGTAGTAGTCGGCCGTGGCAGGAGACTTGTGGACCCCGGCGATTTCGATGGTCAGTGTGGCTGTAGGCGGTGCGTTGACGTACCTGACCCAGCGCACGACGCAGCGGGCAGCTGACCGGGTTGAAGAGCGAAGGCGGGCCGCGGCGCGAGCGGAGGAGCGGCGTGCCGAGCAGATCAGGACCGTCCTGGAGTTCATCCGGTGCGTCCTGGAGGCTGAGGGTGTGGCGTATGCGCGGCCGCCTCAGTGGGAGGTCGGTGATGACTGGTACGTGACAGCCAGGCCGGTGATGGACGGTCTTCGAATAGCCGAGAAGAGCATCGAGTTGCTGTGTGCCCCTGGCCTCCACCCACCGACGACCCTCTACGCCCGCGCCCTTAACCAAGCGGTCTGGCAGGAGCGTGACGCGGGGAGCCTGGCCGAGCGCCTGGAGCCGTTCAAGGCGGAGTTCCTCGCCGTGGCACGCCGCAGCCTGACCTGACATCGCAGGTCATAGCCACTCGTTGCGCGCGCGGTTCTTGAGGGAGGCGTATGCCTTGTCGGCGCGCACTCGATCGGGTCGGGTACGCGGTCGGCCTGGCCCGATGCGGGGGACATCGGCTTTTGCCGCTGCTCGACAGCCAGATGCAGGAAGGTGCGTTCGTCGGGAATGCGGGCCGCTTGGCAGCGTTCTCGGTCCTCTGTCCAGTGGTCCATTCGGTGTCGTCGGACAGGGGGCCGGCCTTCTGTCGGGGCAGAGGCTCGCTGACGGGCCTTTGCGGGATGTGTTCTACCGTATGTCCCGGTCAGGAGCTGGGGGCACGCGCAGCGCGAGGAAGGCGGTGTCGTCGCTGGCCCAGCCGCGGCTGTGCTGGTCGAGGACTTCACCGAGTCGCGTCACGGTCTGGGCGGCGTTCATGCCGTGGCAGTCGGCGAGTGCACGGGCGAGGGCGTTCTCGCCGAACTGGGCAGGTGCGGCGGTACCCGGGATCTTGCGGGCCCGGGCTTCGGTGGCACCGTCGGTGTAGAGGAGCAGGGTGTCGCCGGGGGCGAGACGGAAGCGGACGTCGCTGAGCCGTACCTCGGGCAGGATGCCGAGGAGGGTGCCGGGCCGGCCGACTTCCTGGATGCGGCCGTTCGCGCGGCGAATAAGGGCTGGAGGGTGTCCGGCCGTGCACAGGCGTCCGGCGAGACCGCTGGGAGTGGTACGAAAGGTGGCGTAGACGGCGGTGAGGAAACGCTCGCCGCCGCGCTGATCGATCAGGGCTGAGTTGAGGCGGGTGAAGACGGTGGCCGGGGAGAGGTGCTGGGTGGCTTCGGCGCGCAGGGTGTAGCGGGCCAGTGCCGTGACCTTGGCCGCTTCCACTCCCTTTCCGCACACGTCTCCCATGACGGTGCACCACCAGGGGCCCTTGGCGTGGAAGAGGTCGTAGAAGTCGCCGACCACGGTGGTGCCGCCGGCTGCGGGGAGGTACGAAGCGGCTGTTTCCAGGCCGGGCACGTTCGCCAGGACCGGGGGCAGCAGGCTGTCCTGAAGGTTGCGGGCCAGCAGCTGGGAGGTCTCCAGTGCCTCTCGGGTGGTGTTCAGGGACTGGCGCAGGTGCAGTTCGTTGCCGACGGAGCGGGCCAGGGTGGCCAGGGCGGCCAGTTCGCCTGGACCCCAATCGCGAGGAGCTTCGTCGATGACACAGATGCTGCCCAGGACCTCTCCGCCGGGGCCCAGGATCGGGTGACCGGCCCAGCCGCCGATCTTCATCGCTTCCACCGCCGGGTGATCACGGGTACGCGGGTCGGCGGCGGCGTCGGCGACGATGAATGGCTCGCCCGCCAGGCCGACGACGAAGGAGCAGAAGCTCTCGCGGACGGAATTCTGCCGGTCCTCGATGTGGTCGAGATCCACGCCGATGCACGATTTCCAGAACGAACGGTGATCATCGACGAGGGTGATGAACGCCCGCGGGCAGTTGGTGAGCTCGGAGGCCAGTCGGGCGAGGTCGTCGAAGGCGGCCTCTGCGCCGGTGTCCATCAGCCGGGTGGCGGCCACCGCGGCCAGGCGCCTGGGGTCACCGAGCGCGGCCGGCAGCCCGTCCGCGCGCAGCCCGTGTGGGTAGGCCGTCACGTCTTTGCCTGTCACCCTGTGTCGTCCTTACCGCTTGCGTCGCCTGGCCGACACGGATCCTCTGTCAAATTCTTGACCCGCTCTACAGTAACCCGGCCTGCGGCCCTGCGGACGAGCGTGATCTCACTCGTCAGGGTGGAAGACGGCAGCACGACCGGCCTGAGCTTTACCTTCCACCACAACGATCTCCCCGACACCTCCGGCAGCACCCTCGCAGACGACGAGCTGGTCGACCTCCAGGAGGTCATACACCCCGCCCCCCACAACCGAGTGGAAGCAGTACGAGGCGGTCCTGAGCGGCTTCAAGCAGGGTGGCGCGATCATCCGGCAATGCCGGCCTGCCCGAGCGATGAGTTCTCGGCGTGCGAGAGGTCTGGATGTGCTGAGTACCCTTGGAACGTGAACGGGAGTGGCATGAGCAGTCACGGAACTGACAGTGGGGCCAGTTTCTCGGAGCCGCACTGTGTGCATTCGGACCCGGCGACGACAGCGGTTGTCCGTGGCGTCGTTCCGGTGGCCGAACTGAGGAACTTTTTCGATGCCTCCTTCGGTGCCCTGGCCCGGATCATCGAGGCCCAGCGGATCACCACGCTGAGCCCTGCCTTCGGCCTCTACCACGGGCCGCCGGGAAACACCCTGGACCTGGAGGTCGGGTTCGTCACGAGCCGGGCGGTGCGGCCGGAGGCCGGGGTCGTGGCCGGTTCACTTCCGGGGGGCCGGGTCGCGCGGCTCACGCACTACGGGTCCTTCGACCGTCTCGGGTCTTCCTGGGAACGGCTGCACTCCTGGATGCGGGCGCGGGGACTACCCGGCGGAGAGGACAGGTGGGAGACGTATGTCACGCAGCCATCCCCGGACATGGACCCGCGTGACCTACGTACCGAGCTCAACTGGCCACTGGCGGACTGACAGTCCGCTGGAGGATGCGCAGCACAAACGAGGAGGAGAGCTTCGCCCCCGGGAAGGAGCACTCCCGCCTGCTGGACCGCCGAACGGGCCGCCCGCTGGGCCCCGTGCGGATCCAGGCGGCGGACGGCCGGCCCCGGCGCCTTGAGGAGTGGATCAATGGGCGCAAAGGTGGAAGAGGTGTCGAAGAACAGGGGGAGCGCAGTGAGTCTGGGAACGGTGGCGGTAACAGGAGCGGCGGGCACCATCGGTTCAGTGGTGCGTGAGGCGCTGCGACATGAGGCTTCACGCCTGGTCCTGCTCGATCGCGTACCGCTCTGCCCGGAGGCCGAGAACGAAGACGTCCACACGGTGGACCTGCGGGACGTCGCCGCAGTGGAATCGGCCCTCGCGGGAGCCGACCGCGTGCTCCACCTGGGCGGCGTGCCCGACGAGGCTCCTCTCCCGGACCTGCTCGAAGCCAATGTGCTGGGCACGCACCATGTCTTGGAGGCGGCGCGGCGCGCGGGCATCGAGCGGGTGGTGCTGGCGAGCAGCAACCGTGTGACCGGCTTCTACCCCGCCGGACATCTCACCGGCCCGCAGGAGCCGGCACGCCCTGACGGCCTCTACGGGGTGAGCAAGGTGGCCGTCGAGGCCCTCGGGCAGTTGTACGCCGACAAGTTCGGTCTGTCGGTGATCTGCCTGCGCATCGGCAGTTTCGAGCCCATGCCTACCGAACCCCGGCACCTGGCGACCTGGCTGAGCCCGCGCGACGCCGTCGGATATGTCCGGGCCGCCCTGACTGCGCCGTCCTCCACCCGCTTCGTCACGGCGTACGCCGTCTCCGCCAACACCCGTCGCTTCTGGAAACTCCCCGACGTGACGGAACTGGCCTACGTCCCCGTCGACAACGCCGAAGCCCACGCTGCGGACATCCCCGGAGATCTTCCAGCCGATCCGACGGGAGTCCAGGCCGGCCGCTATGCCGAGCCCGAGTTCACCCTCAGGCACCTTCGGCCCTGACGCATATGGCCGTCGCATGCGGGGATCGGTGGGCCTGAGATGATCTCCGGGTGGCTGTGATCACGGCGTCGGCGACGCGGCCTCACCGTGCCCAGGGGAGGGCGGCGCCCGCAACTCCTTTTGCCCGTCCGGCGGCACGGGCCCGGCGCGGCCGCGCAGTTGGCTAGGGTGGCTACGGCTCCCGGGCGGGCCGAGTCCGTGACGACGGGGGGTCGTTGGTGGGGAAGCGGGAGGACCGGCGGAACCCGGGGGGCACCGGACGCGGCGGGCGGGTGACCGGCCGGCCGGCGCCCGCCGTGCTGCCCCCGGCGCTGCGCGCCCGGCTCGCGGCGGTGGCGGCCCTCGCCGCCTCGGTGGTCGCCGTGCTCGGCGTCCGCTACGCCGGCGACGGCACGCCCGGCAGGGTGGACGCGCGGGTCTCCGCGGCGCTGGTCGGCGTGGGACCACCGTGGCGGCGCGTCGCGCTGGCCCTGGACTTCCTGGGGGAGCCCGGGGGAGCGGTGGCCGTGGTCCTGGCCGCCGTGGCGGCCTGCCTGTTGCTCCGCCGTCCGCGCGCGGCGGTGCTCGTCGTGGTCGGCGCCGGATCGGCCGTCGGGACGGCGACCCTGCTCAAGTCCGTGGTGGGACGCACCATCCACGCCGGGAGCCTGTCCTATCCGAGCGGGCACACCGCCTTCCTCACCGCGCTCGCCCTCGTCGCGGCGCTGGTCGCCGCCGGCCGGCTCGGGCTCGGCGCGCGGGCGGGGACGTCGCTGGTGCTCGCGGCGGCACTGGCCGCCGGCGCCGCCATGGGCTGGGCACAGGTCGCCCTGGGCGCGCACTACCCGACCGACGTCCTCGGCGGCTGGTGCACCGCGCTGGCCGTGACACCGGCGGCCGGGTGGCTGGTCGACCGGCTGGCGGACCGGTTCACCGGCCCGCCGGCCGGGCGGCGTGAGCGCCGCTGACGTCACCTCACGACCGGCGGCGGAAGACGGGCTTCACCGGCCGCCCGGCCAGCCACGGGGCGGGGTCGGCGGCGTCCAGCGCCCGCCGGTACACCGCGCACGCCTCGGCCACCACCTCCACCGTGTGGTCGATGTCGGCGTCGTCGAGCGCGCTGCTCACCACGAACGACGGCGCCAGCACCCCGCCTTCGAGGAGCCGGCGCAGGAACAGGGTGCGGTACCGCTGCGACGGCCGCCGGTGCTCGTCGAGCGTGGCGAAGACCAGGTTGCTGGCCCGGCCCCGCACGACGACGTGGTCGCCGACGCCCGCGGCGGCCGCCGCGTCCCGGACACCGGCCGCCAGCCGCTCGCCGAGGGCGTGCAGCCGCGCGGTGACACCCTCCTCGACGTAGGTGGCGAACACGGCCATCGCGGCGGCCAGGGAGTGCGTCTCCGCGCCGTGCGTGCTGGACAGCAGGAACACCCGGTCACCGGAGTGCCGCAGTCCGCCCCGCTCCATCAGCTCGCGGCGCCCGGCCAGCGCGGAGACCGCGAAGCCGTTGCCCAGCGCCTTGCCGAACGTGGAGAGGTCCGGGACGACGCCGTACAGGCCCTGCGCACCCGCCTCGGACCAGCGGAAGCCGGTGATCATCTCGTCGAAGACCAGGACGCAGCCGTGCCGGTCGGCCAGCTCGCGCAGGCCGGCGAGGTACCCGGGCGGCGGATCGGTGTGGGTGGCGGGTTCGAGGACCAGGCAGGCGACCTCGCCCGCGTACCTTGCGAGCAGGTCCCCGACGGCGGTCAGGTCCCCGTACGGGAAGGCCACGGTCAGCTCGCCGGTCGCCGCCGGCACACCCGCGGACATCGGCGTGGTGCCGATGAACCAGTCGTCGCTGGAGAAGAACGGGTGGTCGGCGCAGAGGGCCACCCGCGGGCGCCCGGTGGCGGCACGGGCGAGGCGCACCGCGGCGGTGGTGGCGTCGGAGCCGTTCTTCGCGAACTTCACCATCTCGGCCGTCGGTACCGTGGCCAGGAAGCGTTCCGCGGCCTCGACCTCCACGACGGACGGCCGGACGAAGTTGCTGCCGCGGCCGAGCTGGCGCCGCACCGCCTCGACCACGCGCGGGTGGGCGTGGCCGAGGCTGACCGACCGCAGGCCGGAGCCGTACTCGACGTACCGGTTGCCGTCGACGTCCCACACGTGGGCGCCGCGGCCGTGGCTGATGACCGGGGCCAGGCCCTCGGGGTACTGGTCGTCGCCCTTGGCGTAGGTGTGCGCGCCCCCGGGGATCAGGGCGTGCAACCGCTCGTTCGCCCTCCGCGACCGGGGCAGGTGGAGCCGCCCGGTGTCCTCGGTGTCCTCGGTGTCCACGCGGCCTCAACTCCCCTTCAGCCGCAGGACCTCGGCGAGGCCCGGCGCCTTCCGGTCCCGTGGGGACACCGAGGTGACCGGCAGCGGCCACGGGATGGCCAGCTCCGGGTCGTCGAAGGCGATCGTCACGTCCTCGGCCGGATCGTGCCGGCGGTCGATGCGGTAGGAGACGTCGGCGGTCTCCGTCAGTGCCTGGAAGCCGTGCGCGCATCCCGCCGGGACGTACACGGTGGCCTGCGTCTCGCCGGACAGTTCGAAGAAGGCCAGGTTGCGGTAGGTCGGCGAGTCCGCCCGCAGGTCCACGACGACGTCGAAGACCCGGCCGTACGAACACCGCACCAGCTTGGCCTCGCCCGCCCCGGAGCGCAGGTGCAGGCCGCGCAGCACGCCCCCCGCCGAGCGGGACAGGCTGTCCTGGACGAAGGCGTCCGGGTCGAGGCCCACCGAGCGGGCCACGTCGGCGTCGAAGGTGCGGCAGAAGAAGCCGCGCTCGTCCGTGTGTCGCGTCGGCTCGAACAGGTACGCCCCGGCGATCGCCGGGACTTCGGTCGCTGTCATTCCGGGTGCGTTCATACGGGCTCCCGCAGGGCGTGGGTGTGGCCGGCCGGCGGGAACAGGGCCGCCGACAGGACGGTGAACTGGTGTTCCAGGTGCCGGGTGGCGTCCTGGTCCCGCTCGGCGAGGATCCGCCGCAGCTCCGGCGACCGAAGCTCCAGCTCGCGGAACTGGGCGAGCAGCCGGTCGGCGTCGACCTCCCGGGCGGGGTGGCAGTAGGCGTCCAGCCCCATCCGCGCCATGAGTGCCTCGCTCTTCGCCGCGTAGCTGAGCGCGAGCGTGGGCGTGCCGACCCGCAGGGCGCAGATCAGGTTGTGGTAGCGGGTGGCCACCACCGTGTCGGCGGCCGCGACCTCCTCCATCAGGTCGGCCAGCGAGGCCGCCCGGGCGGCGGTGACCAGCGGCGAGTCCACCGCGGCGAGGATCGCGGCGACCACCGGCGCGTCGACGTCGTCGCCGGTGAGCAGCCGGACCGCTCTGCCCTCCGCGACCAGCGCGCGGACGAACCGGGTCGTCCCGTCGAGGTAGCGCCGGTGGATCTCCTCGGCCCGCGCGCGGTCGTCGTCGCCGCCGTGGAAGGCCATGACGCCGACGCAGACGCGGCCCGGCCCGCCCGGGGACGCGCTCGGGGGCGGGGTCGGCAGGGCGAACGCGAGGTCGGGGTGGACCTCGTCGCGCGAGGTGTCCACGCCCATCGCCCGCATCGCCTCCCGGGACGGGGCGTCCCGGTACGACCGGTAGGCGGCCAGTCGCGCCGACCGGCGCACCAGGGCCCGGGTCCACCGGTTGCCGATCGGGGCGGCGCCGACGCCGACCAGCGCGACCCGGGTGCCGAGCAGCCGGCCGGACGCGCAGAGCAGGAACAGCGCGTAGGGGAAGCCCCACGGCCGCAGCGGCAGCGTGGCCTCCAGGACGCCCATGCCCGGCACGATCACCACGTCGTGCCGGCGCACCCAGGCCGCGGTGCGGACGGCGTCGACGAGTTTGCCCAGCCCCTTGGCCGCGACCGCGCCCGCGCGCGATGCGGTCCGGTACTCCCCGCGGTACCAGTGCAGCCGTGTCGCGGGGATCCCGAACCGGGCCGTGACGGCCTCGGGCCCTCCGCACAGCGCGTCCACGACCGCCTCCGGGTGCCGGCGCCGCAGGTATCCGAGCACGGCCTCCAGCGACCCGTCGTTGCCGAGGTTGCCGGAGCCGAGCAGGCCGAACACCCCGACGCGCACCGCGGTCCCCGCCGCGGGCCTCACGCCCGCCTCCCCTCGCGGCCGGCGACCAGGGCGTCGACCGACGTGTCCAGCCGGCCCGGGACGACCGGGGCCCGGTCCTCGACCCGCTCGCCGGCGCCGCCCGGCCGGGCCCGCGCCGTCAGCCACGCGGCCAGGTGCCGGTAGCACGCGCGCCGGTCGGCCGTCGACAGCGGCGCCCGCCGGATCGCGGCGGCGAAGCCCCACACGTACTCGGCGAGCAGCCGGGGCGTCGGGTGCAGCGGGCCCGCCCGGCGCGGGTCCAGGTTGACGCACCGGGCGCGCTTGCCCGGGTTCGCCCGCTCGGCGCGGTGCGGGTGGTCGCGGCGGAAGTACAGCACCTCCGGCACCTGGTGGAAGGGCCCGTGCAGGGTGATCTCGGCGACGAACGTGCGGTCCGCGTGGTGGTAGCTGTCGAGTGGCCGCACCCGGCGCAGCACGTCGGCCCGCAGCACCCCGTAGAAGTCGTCGCCGCCGGGCTCGAACAGCAGGCTGCGGAAGCGGTCCGGGGCGTGCGGCGAAGCGGTGTCCAGCCCGTACTCGTACGGCACCTTCAGCCGGCCGTCGCCGTCGATCACCGCCTGGCCGGTGTGGGCGAGGATCGTCCCCGGCCGCTCGTCGAGCGCGGCCACGCACACCCGCAGCAGGTCCCGGCCGTACAGGTCGTCGTGCGAGGCCCACTTGAACAACTCGCCGCGGGACTCGGCGAACACCAGGTTGTGGTTCGGGGTGGCGCCGATGTTCCGGGACAGCCGGCGGTACCGGATGCGGGAGTCCCGGGCCGCGTACCGGCGACAGATGTCCGCGGTCCCGTCGGTCGAGGCGTTGTCGGAGACGATCAGCTCGAAGTCCTCGTAGGTCTGGCCGAGCAGGGCGTCGAACGACTCGGCCAGGTACTCCTCGCCGTTGTACACGGGCAGGCCGATACTCAGCCTGGGCTGGGCGGTCATGAGGTCCTCACTTCGGGAACGGGTTCTTGGCGGCGCTCGCGCAGGGCGGCCCGCAACTGGAGCCACCACACGGCCGAGCCGCTCAGGGTCGCGGTGGCGACGCCCCACGCCGAGCCGACCGTGCCGGCGAGTGCCGCACCGCCGAGCCCGCCGCCGACGTAACAGCAGGAGGCGAACAACTGGCAGCGCAGGCTGCGCCGGGCCGCGCCGAGCGCGCGCAGCCCGGCCGCCGCGCCGGTGCCGAGCCCCGCGCCCGCGACACTGAGGGTGACCGGCACGATGAGCGCCGAGGAGGAGTGCCAGACGTCGCCGAGCACCAGCTCGCCGAGCCGGTCCGGCAGCAGCAGGAGCGCCCCGCCCCAGCACAGCGCGGCGGTGGCCTGCCCGCCGCCCAGCCCCAGGCAGAATCTGCCGAGGCGGTGCGGGGCCTGCCGGAGCACCCGTGCCGCCTCCGGGACGGTGACCAGCGACAGCCCCATCAGCACGGCCAGGAACGGGCCGAGCAGGAGCTCGGCGCCCCGCACCGCGCCCACCGCGCCGACCCCGGCGATCGCGCCGAGCCCGTACGCCCGCAGTTGGCTCGCTCCGCTGAGGCTGACGTTCTCGACCAGGTACCGGTAGCCCAGGTCGCGCTGCTCGCGCAGCCACCCGCGCCCCCCCGACAGCCGCGGCCGGATGCCGGACTGGAAGCAGCCGTACGCGGCGGCCACCGCGGCGGACGCGCCCCAGGCGAGCACGAAGGCGGCCACGGTGCCCACGCGGGCCGCCAGCAGCATGGCAGGGACGAGCGCGACGCCCGACACGACGTCGTTGAGGAACGCCTTCCGTCCGTCGCCGGCGGCGAAGAACGAGAACCGCCAGGCATCCTGGAGCAGCAGACCGGGCAGCGTGACGCCGAGGCAGGCGAACGCGGGCCCCACGCGTCCGCCGAGCCCCGGCCCGACCACCAGACAGACCGCGCCGATGGCGGTGCCGACGCCGAGCGCGGTGCCCGACGACCGGACCACCGCCCCGCGCCAGGACGCCTCCGGCACACCGCTGAAGCGCACCACGAGCGGGTCGGTGGCCAGCCCGCGGGAGACGTTGAGCACCACGCCGTACGTCACCCAGGCCAGGCTGAACACGCCGAACGCGGTGACACCCAGCGAACGCGCCACACAGATCCCCACCGCGAAGTTGGTCACGCTGGAGGCCGCCTGGTCGGCCAGCCCCCAGGACAGCCGGCCGACGAGGGCCCGCTTGCCGGACCGCCGGGCGTCCCCGGACCCGCCCGCCGGCGCCGCCGTCTCCTCCCCCCTGGTGGTCACCGGCGTCACGCCTTGATCAGCCCGGCGCCGTGCAGGGCGTCGGCCGCGGCGGCGACGGCGGTGAACGGCAGCCCCGACCGCTCGGCGACGTCCAGCAGGCCGTGCTCGCCGTCGGAAAGGCTGAGCACCCACAACATGGCGAGCTGGGCCTGCTTCGCGTCGCTGCGGCCGCCGAGCGAGTCGTACAGCCCGCGCCGGCCCAGTTGCGGCTCGCCGTGCGGACTGAGGTTGACGTACCGCCGGTTGCGGTCCAGCACGGCGAACGCCTCCCGGCACAGGGCGAGCGTGTCCGCCATCGCCTCCGGGGAGACGAAGTCCGGGTCGTCCGCCGAGGTGTGGTACTCGGGGTAGCCGGCGTACGGGGTCCGGCTGAGCGAGCCCACGCCGAGATCGAACCCCGGCGAGCAGTACTGCCGCTCGTCGTAGCCGTACGGGGTGAACTCGGTGACGCGGTGCGGGCGGCCGGAGGCGTTCAGCACGTGCCGCAGCACCCGGTCGATCTCCGCGTCGCCGCGCCTGCTCTGCTTGTACGTCAGCCGGCCCCGGTCGCCCGCGCAGGCCAGCACCAGGCCGTGCTTGACCCGGTCGATCCGCTCCGCGTTGCGGGCCAGCCAGGTGATCGCCCCGATGGTGCCGGGCGCGAAGATGAACCGGTAGGTGTAGTACGGCGTCTCCTCGGCCAGGGCTCGGGCCAGGAACGTCGCCACCGCGATGCCGGCCAGGTTGTCGTTGGCCAGCGACGGGTGGCAGACGTGGCAGGAGACGATGACCTCGTCGGTGACCTGCCCGGGCAGCACGTGCTCGGCGTAGGTGAGGTGGCCGTCGGCGAGCGTGGAGTCGATGCGCACCTCGTACTCGCCCTCCGGCAGCGCGTCCAGGGTCTCCTGCGCCAGGCAGAACCCCCACGCCGGCTCGTAGTAGCTGGTGCGGTACGGCACCCAGGCCGGATGGTCCGGCAGGGTGTGCAGGTGGGGGCGGAGCTCGGACAGCGGCATGGTCGCCGACACCGGCACGCTGTACCCGAGCACGTGCAGGCTGGACGCGGCGAAGTCGACGACCCGGTTCCCGGCGCCGTCCGCGACGTACGCGTCCCGGATGTTCCACTCCTGCGGCACCGTCCAGTCCAGCACCCGGGTCCCGGTCGGCACCTCGTGCACCCGCAGGGGCAGGTACTCGCCGACGATCTCCAGGGTGGCGCGCACCCCGTCGCCGGTGATGCTCCGGCACAGCGGGTACAACCGCTCCACCAGCGCGTGCATCTCCTCGCCCGGCGCGGTCACCGGCGCCACCGCAGGGTGTCGTCGACGGCACCGGCGTCGGACGCCGCGCGCAGCACGGCCAGCCGCGTGAAGCGACGCTCGAAGTCCTCCCGGGTCAGGCCGTGTTCGCGGTAGGCGTCGGCGAGTTCGAGCGCGCCCCGCTTCACCGTCCACTCGCAGTCGAAGCCCGGCACCGCGGCCCGGAACCGGGAGAAGTCCACCCGGTACGACCGCGGATCGGCCCCCGTCTCCCCGGTGATCACCACCTTGGAGCCGGACACCGCCTCGGCGACCTGCCCGGCGATCTCGGCGACCGTCACGTTGTTGACCTCACTGCCGATGTTGAACGCCCGGTCGTGCACCGCCCCCCGCGGCGCCGTCAGCGCGGCCGTGAACGCCCGCGCGATGTCGGCCGCGTGCACCAGCGGGCGCCAGGGGGTGCCGTCGGAGAGCACCAGCACCTCGCCGGACAGCAGCGCGTGGCCCACCAGGTTGTTCAGCACGATGTCGGCGCGCAGCCGGGGCGAGTAGCCGAAGGCGGTGGCGTTGCGCAGGTACACCGGGCTGAAGTCACCGTCCGCGAGCGCGTGCAGGTCGTCCTCCACCCGCACCTTGGACTCCGCGTACGGCGTCACCGGGCGCAGCGGGGCGTCCTCGGCCACCAGCGCGTCGCCGCCGGCGGCACCGTAGACCGAGCAGGTCGACGCGTACAGGAAGCGCCGCACCCCGGCGTCGCGGGCCAGCCGGGCCAGCCGTACGGAGGCGTGGTGGTTGATGTCGTAGGTGAGCCGCGGCGCCAGCGCTCCGAGCGGGTCGTTGGACAGGGCGGCCAGGTGGATCACGGCGTCCACCCCGGCCACGTGCTCGGCCGTGACGTCGCGCAGGTCCACGCGGGAGCCCGGCGGGTCCGCGGGCCGCGGCCCCAGCACGCAGTCGGCGAACAGGCCGGCGTCCAGCCCGACGACCTCGTGCCCGGCGGCCGCGAGGACCGGGGCCATCACGGTGCCCAGGTAGCCCTGGTGTCCGGTGAGCAGTACGCGCAAGGTTCATTCCCCCAGGTCGAGAGTGAGTTTGGTGACGGCGAACGCCTCGGCGTAGCGCGCGTGGCATTCGATGCCGCGGATCCGCGCGAGGCCGAGGAACGCCTCCCGGTCGTACCAGGGCCGGTGCCGCTGCGAGGGGTAGTGCTCCTGCAGCAGCCGCACCTTCCGTTCCGCGATCTGCGGCGGCAGCGGCTGGTAGGCCACCGGCCGGCCGAGATCGCCGTCCCACTTGACGATCTCGTAGCCCAGCACGAGGTGGTCGCGGAACGCGGTGGTCACGAGCCGCGCCAGGCCGCGGTGGTCCTGGTGCGCGTCATCGGTGCGCGGGGCCAGCACGAGGTCCGGCTCGGTCCGCCCGCGCAGCTCCTCGACGGCGGCCTTGGCCTCCTCCCAGTGCGCTGGCATCCGGCCGTCCGGCAGCTTCAGGACGGTCGGCCGCAGGTCGGCGCCCGGGCAGAAGGCGGCGAGCGCGGCCCGCTCCTCCGCCTCCCGTTCGCCTCCGCCGCCGGAGAGCACCAGCGCGTCGACCCGGAGGCCCGGACGCGCCAGGCACAGCGTCAGCAGCGTGCCGCCGGCGCCGATGGCGATGTCGTCGCAGTGCGCGCCCACGGCGACGATCCGCTCCGGGCGCCCGGCGCTGAGCCTGATCACGCGGCCCCCGCCCCGGCGCCCGCGCCGTCCCGCTCCCACACGGCCCACGGGCGGTCGCCCCGGGCGTACGCGTCGTCGAGCGCGGCCCGCTCCTTCACCGTGTCGGTCGGCTTCCAGAAGCCGCGGTGCTGGTGCGCCACCAGCCGGCCGCGCTTGGCGAGCTGGGCGCAGCCGTCGGCGACCAGGTCCCCGCCCTCCGGGATGTGGTCGAAGACCTCCTGGCGGAGCACGAAGTAGCCGCCGTTCTCCCACAGCGGCAGCTCGCTCACCGGGGTGATGCCCCCCACCAGGCCGTCGTCGCCCAGGTCCACGCAGTGGAACGAGGACTGCGGCGGCACCACCATCATCGACGCGCCCGCGTCGCGCCGCGCGAACCGGTCGATCATCTCCGGCAGCGGGGCGTCGGTGAGCACGTCGGCGTAGTTGGCCAGGAACATCTCGTCGCCGTCCAGGTGGTGCCGCACCCGGCGCAGCCGCTCCCCGATCGGCGACTCGACGCCGGTCTGCGCGAACGTGATCGTCCAGTCGGCGATGTCGGTCGACAGCAGCTCGGTCCGCCCGCCCCGCAGCACGAAGTCGTTGGACGTCGTCTCCTCGTAGCGCAGGAAGAAGTCCTTGATGTGGTGCGCCCCGTACCCGAGGCACAGGATGAACTCCCGGTGCCCGAAGTGCGCGTAGTAGCGCATGACGTGCCAGATCAGCGGGCGGGGGCCGACCATCGCCATCGGCTTGGGCACGTCGTCGGAGGCGCCGTTGCGCATCCGCATCCCGTAGCCCCCGCAGAACAGGACGACCTTCATGACTTGACCTCGACAATGCTGAGTTCCGGGATGGGGAAGACCAGGCGGCCGCCCCAGTCGTGCACGAAGGACAACTGGTCGACCAGCTCGTCCCGCAGGTTCCACGGCAGGACGAGGACGTAGTCCGGCCGGTCCGCGGCGATCCGCTCGGGCGGCAGGATCGGGATGCGGGTGCCCGGGGTGTACTTCCCGTGCTTGTAGGGGTTGCGGTCGACCGTGTACGGCAGCAGGTCGGGCCGGATGCCGCAGTGGTTGAGCAGGGTGTTGCCCTTGCCCGGGGCGCCGTAGCCGACGACCCGCTCGCCGCGGTCGGCCGCCTCGACCAGGAACCGCAGCAGGTCCCGGCGCACCTTGGCCACCCGGGCGGAGAACTCGGTGTACCCGGACAGCTCGTACAGCCCGGCGGCCTTCTCCCGGTCCAGCACGTCGGCCACCCGCCGCGCCGGCTCCCCGGCCGCCTCGGCGGGCCGCGCCCACAGCCGGACGGAGCCGCCGTGCGTGGGCAGCAGCTCGACGTCCACGAGCGTGAGTCCGCCGCTCGCCAGGGCCCGGGAGGCGGAGGCGACCGTGTAGTACTGGAAGTGCTCGTGGTAGATCGTGTCGTACTGGTTCTCCTCGATCAGCGTCAGCAGGTGCTGCACCTCGACGGAGACCCAGCCGTCGTCGGCGACCAGGGAGCGCAGCCCCCGGGTGAAGCCGACCACGTCGGGGATGTGCGCGTACACGTTGTTGGCCACCACCAGGTCCGCCGGGCCGTGTCCGGCGCGGACCGCGGCGCCGGTGGCCGGGTCGAGGAACTCGGTGAGCGTGGGCACCCCCGCCTCCCGCGCGGCGGCGCCGACGTTCACCGAGGGCTCGATGCCGAGGCAGCGGATCCCGCGGTCCACCAGGTGCCGCAGCAGGTACCCGTCGTTGGACGCCACCTCCACCACGAAGGCGTCGGCGCCCAGCTCCAGCCGCTCCACCGCGCCGTCGACGAACCCGCGCGCGTGCTCCACCCAGGAGGTCGAGTAGGAGGAGAAGTAGGCGTACTCGCTGAACGTCTCCTCCGGCGTGATCAGCGGTGGGAGCTGCGCGAGCCAGCAGTCGGTGCAGACCCGCAGGTGCAGCGGGTACGCCGGTTCCGGCTCGTCCAGTCGGTCCGCGGCGAGGAAGCTCTCACAAGGTGGCGTCGCCCCGAGGTCGACCACGCTCGCCATCGCTTCCGAGCCGCAGAGTCGGCATCGTGTCATCTTCCGTCTCCATCCCCCCTGCCCGCGCGGATCTCCCCGCCGCGAGCCAGTGCCGACCGACCCGCGATCGCGGTGCGGTACCCCTCCACCAGGCGCTCCAGCCCGACCGCCGGGCTGAAGCCCTGTTCGTATCGGCGCCGGGCCGCCCGGCCCATCTCCCGGTTGCGGTCCGCCCCGGCGGTGATCCGGCGCAGGCAGGACGCGAGCGAGGCGGCCTCGCCCGGCCGGTGCAGCAGCCCGGTCACCCCGTCCTCGACGAGTTCGGCGAAGGCGCCGTGACCGGCGGCGACGGCCGGGACCCCGGCCGCCATCGCCTCCACGACCACCAGGCCGAACGCCTCCAGCCACGTCGAGGGGGCCACCACGGCGACCGACCGCGCCACGGCCCGCCGGCACTCCGCCGCGTCGTACAGGCCGGCGTACCGCACGTCGTCCCGCCCCGCCGCCCAGGCGGCCACCTCCGGCTCCAGCGGCCCCGCCCCGGCGATCACCAGCGGCACGCCGACCCCGCCCCCGGCGGCGAGTTCGTCCCACGCGGCCATGAGCAGCCGGACGCCCTTGGCCTCCGCGAGCCGGCCGAGGTAGAGCAGGTGCTCGCCGGCGCCCGCGCGGTGGACACCCGGCTCGGGCACGAAGTTGTGCTTGACCACCAGCCGGCCGGGCGGCATCCCGGAGCGCACCAGGACGTCGCGCTGCGCCCCGGAGATGCAGAAGAACCGCTCCACACCGGACCACCACCGCCGCCGGTTCACCGAGAGGCTGACCGCGAGCGGCACCGTCGCCAGCCGCGAGTTCCGGTAGCAGCCGTGCCGGACGGCGGGCAGCGGCGTGGCGCCGACGCACTCGGTGCACGGCCGGCCGTCCCGTTGCAGTGTGCCGGGCGGACAGACCTGGGTGTAGTTGTGCAGCGTGGCCACGGCGGGCACACCGGCGTCCGCGCAGGCGGCCAGCACCGCCGGCGACAGGAGCGGGAAGACGTTGTGGACGTGCACCACGTCCGGCCGCTCGGCGCGCAGCCGGGCGGCGAGCTCCGCACGGACCGCCGGGTTCCATGGCACCAGCAGCGGCAGCACGGCCTTGCCCGGCAGGGACCGGGCGGCGATGTCGTCGCTGCGCCGCTCGAACACCCCGACCCGGTGCCCGGCCCCGCGCAGCAGCGCCACCTCCTGGTCGACGACCTTGTTCTCCCCGCTCGGCTGCGCCGAGGCGTAGCGGTTGTGCACCACGAGGACGTGCATCGTCAGGTCACTTCCGATCTCCGGGCCCACCGCGGGACGCGCCGGCGGGGGGCTTCGGGCGTGGAGGGGGCGGGCGCAGCGGCGGGCGCCGCCAGCAGCGAGGCGGCCACGGCCAGGTGCAGCAGGTACGGCGAGGCGTCGCCCAGCCCGGCCTCGGTGTACGACGCGATCGCGCAGTAGCTGATCAGGAACAGCGCGCAGGCCCGCGACAGCGACGGCGGCCGCAGCAGCGCGACACCGCCCAGCACGGCGATCATCGCCCCCACCAGGACGACACCGGTCATCCCCTGCTCGTTGTAGACGGCCAGCCAGCTGTTGTCGATCGGCAGCCCGGCGAACGACTTGTCGCCCAGGCCGGTGCCGAACAGGTGCTCCGAGGCTGTCCGGGGCGCCGCCAGCAGGGCGTTCCAGACCTTCGCCCGGCCGGTCAGGGTGGAGAAGTTCTCCTGGCTCTGCCCGCGCAGGAACCACGCCTGGAGCGCGGAGCGGAAACCCACCGCGGCCACGGCCGCGGTCAGCACCGCCCAGCCGAAGAACCGGCGGGCGGCGGCGCTGGTCAGGAAGAGCGAGCCGACCGCCAGCACCAGCCCGACGAGCAGCCCGAGCGTGGCCGTGCGGGTGTGGGTGAGCGCGAGCAGGACGAGGGCCGGCACGATGACCGCCGCCGCGCCGGCCCCGTCGGTCCGGCGGCCCAGCAGGAGCAGCACGGCGAGCCCGGTGATCACCGCCGCGTACTGCCCGATCTGCGGCGGGGTGAGCGGCCACAGCGCACCGACCAGCCGCCCGCCGTAGAGGTCGGGCGTGGCGGCGCCCGGTGAGGCGACCGCGCCGGCGGCCACCGTCCCGAGCACCGCGTAGTACATCCGGATGTGGTGCCGGACGAACGTCGTGCCGCCGTCCCACCACCGGCTGAGCAGCCACAGCGTGCTGACGAAGAGGGCCAGCCGGCCGCAGCGGAACAGCGCGCCGAACCCGGACTCCGGGTCCGCGCTGGAGAGCACGCTCGGCACCAGCAGCAGGGTGAGCAGCAGGAGGAAGGCGCTGGGCCGGATGCGCAGCCGGGGATTGACCGCGAGCGCCAGCACGAACGCGGCGACCAGCGAGCCCATGGTGACCATCTGGATGAGGGAGCGGGGCAGCGGGACGATGGTCTTCGCCCCGGCGGAGCCGAGCGTGTTGAGGACCAGCAGCCCCCAGGCCGCCCCGACGAGCCGCGGCGTGCGGTCCGCGCCCATCTCAGCCACCGCCCTGTGCGCGGACGGTGCGGAAGGTGCTGCCCGCGTCCTGCCGGTACGGCGCGCCCTGCCACTGCCCGGGGTCGAGTATCCGGCTCGGGTCGTGGACGACGAACTTCCACGGTCCGACGTAGACGTTGTCGTGCCAGCGGTTGTGCTGCCGGCGGGTGATCGCCTCGGCCACCCGCTCGCCCTGGTACGGCGACCAGTCCGGGAAGGTGCCGTAGTTGGCCAGCACCGCCATGCGGTCGCACTTCACCAGGCAGTCGACGACGGACGTGTCCAGCACGAAGCGGTTGTCGTGGATGTCCACGCGCTGGGTCTTCCACCGGCAGTCCGAGTAGAGCGGCGCGGTGGCGATCGCCGGCCGTGCGCAGCGCCGGACGTCCTTCACCAGCAGCGTGCAGTCACCGGACGAGGTGTTCGCCGGGCTGTTGCAGAACCGGTCCGCGTTCTCCCACAGGGTGATCCCGGACCAGTTGTCCTCCAGCACGTTCCGGTAGATCTCGATCCCGTCCGTGCGGGCCGGGACCCGTGGCTCGCCGCCGGACTCGGACAGGTAGACGGTCGCGAACGGGAAGCTGTCGCCGCGCTCGGCGTAGCCGCGGCCCACGACCCAGTTGTTCCGCCGGATCGTGTTCCGCCGGACGACCGCGTTGTAGCTGGCCTCGTAGATGAGCGCGGCACCGTCGTTGGCCTCCAGCACGTTGTCCTCGATGCGGAAGTCGTTGTTGTTCGTGTCCGCCCAGAGCCCGGTCCCGCGGTTGCCGTGCACCCAGTTGCCGCGTACGTCGGCGCCGTCCACGGCCCAGAACTTGACGCCCGCGGTGCAGCCGCAGCCGGGCCGCCGGCGCTCCCAGTCGTCCCGGTTGTTGCCCGTGATCTCGTTGCCCTCGACCACCAGGCCGCTGATCCGGCCCCCGGCCTTGTAGGCGTTCATGCCGTACTGCCCGTTGCGGCGCAGGCAACTGGCCCGGACCCGCTGGCGGGCCCCGGCCATCAGCCCGGCGCCGGAGTTGTCCTGGATCGTCGCGTGCTCGATCACCCACCCGTCGGCCGAGTCGTGGTTGACCACGCCCTCGTCGTGCGGCGCGACGAAACCCCGCACGGTCAGGTGGCGGATGGCGACGTCGCGGGCGGTGCCGCCGAACGCGTACTGGTTGGTCCGCCGGCCGTCGAGCACCGCGCCCGGGGCGCCCAGGTAGACGTCCCCCTCCTTGGGGACGACCTGGGCGTAGCGGTCCGGCCCGAGCACGTGCCTGCCGGGCCCGAGCCAGAACGTGCTGCCCGGGGGACTGTCTCCGGTCTTCACGGCCAGGTCACCGGGGACCGCGGGGTCGACCGTCACCGCGCCCGCCGGCGCCCTCACCGGCCCGGCAGCGGGCGCGTCGCACACCCGCGCCACCGGCGTGGGCGGCGCGGCGGCCGGCTTCGGCCGCGCCACCGGCGTCCCCTCGCAGCCGGTCGCCGTCGGCAGGGCGAGCGCCAGCAGTGCCGCCGGCGGCGCCCAGTGCCGCCACTTGATCCCCAAGCGTCCCGCCCCCCTAATCCTGGAACGCGAGCACGGTGGTGAACCCCGCCACGCCCTCGGCGATCCCGGTGCCGACCAGCGTCGTGCTGGGCTCCTTGCGCCCGAAGCCGGGGGAGTACCAGCCCAGCGGCGGGTCGCTCTCGCCGCGGTGCGCCCGCCAGCTCAGCTGCCCGGGCAGGTCGAGCACCGCCGAGCGGGCCTCGCCGTCCCGGCTCCAGGTGAGCCGCGCGCGGTTCCCCGCCAGGTCCGCGGTGATCGCCGGCCCGAGGTGGAACGCCAGTCGCACGGTCCGGCCCGGGCCGCGCACCTCGTCGACCACCCTCAACTCCTTTCGCGCGGCCGTCAGTTCCACCCGGCGGCGGTGCACGGAGCGCGGATAGCCGTCGTGCTCGGCGCTCCAGCGGGCCACCCCCTCGCCGGAGGCGTCCACGGCCAGGACCCGGCTGTGGGCGTGCCGGGTCCACAGGAACGGGCCGCCGGAGACGGACTGGTCGGCACCGTCCAGTTGCAGGGTGTTGTGGCCGAGGGTGGACCGGAAGTACCGCCGCCACTCGGGCTGCCCGTGGTAGCAGAACGTCCCCGGGTCGGCCAGCACGTCGACCCCGTCGTGCCGGACCTCCACGGACAGCGCGTCCGCGTGGGCGTGCGCGGCGATGGACAGGAAGCCGTGCGGGCCGCCGTCGCAGCGGCACCAGATCTCCCCCGGGCCCCGCAGGATGGTCATGCCCGCGTCGGCGAAATGGGCCGGCCGGACGGCCGGGCGGGACAGGGCCGGCGCGGTGCCCGGTTGCCCGTACGGCCGCACGAGCGCGGCCAGCAGCGGGGTGCGCACATCGGTGCCGGTCACCTCCGGCCACCAGGCGAGCCGGCCGAACACGGCGTCCCCGGTGGCCAGCAGCGAGCCCCAGCGGTCGGTGTCCGGGCCGTCCACGACCAGACCGTGCCCGTCGTCGGCGTCGCCCTGGCGCGGCGGCCGCAGCCGGCCGTCCACGACCGCCGCGAGCGCGTCGGTCATCCGCAGCAGCACCAGCCGGACCGACGCGGGCACCGGCACCCCGGCCGCGTCCGCCTCGGCCACCGCGGCCAGGCCGAGCTCCAGCACCAGCCCGTGGTACTCGGTGGCCAGCTCGCGGTTGAGGCCGGAGCCGAAGGTGTTGCTCCGCAGATGGCGTTCCAGCGACCGCAGCGCGTCGGCGCGCCAGCGCGCCGAGGAGGGGAACCACCCGAACGCGCACGCCGCGGCGAACTGCCCCGCGGCCTCGGCGACGACGTGGTTGTTGGCCGAGGACCCCCGGCTGGGGAAGGCCGCGAGCCAGCGCTGGTGGTGCCAGATCTGCCGGAGCGCCACCGGGTTGTCCTCGAACAGGCGGGCCGCGCCCGGCCAGCCGTCGAGCAGCCGCCGGATCCACACCCAGGACAGCAGCCGGATGCCCAGCTCGATGCCGCTGGTCCAGTGCACTCCGCGCAGCGGCGCGTTGGCCGCCCACCACGACCGCAGGTGCCCGGCCACCCGCTCCGCGTACCGCTCGTCGCCGGTGACCGCGTAGGCCGCCGCGAGCACGGTGAGGTACTGGTGCCGGGACAGCTCCCAGATCTGCTTGACGTCCCCGACGGCGTCCTCGTCCCGGTAGGGCACGTCGAAGGCGTACGCCCACGGGGCCCGGCGCCCGGTCTTCGGGTCGTGGCACCAGTCCGGGTCGGCCAGGTCGTCGCGGACCACGCCGAAGAACCCGGCCTCTCCGGCCAGCAGCCGGTCCGCCTCGGCGACGAGCCGTTTCGCGGCGTCCGGCGGCACCGCGGCGACCGCGCCCGCGGGCAGCACCGCGGTGAACCGGGCGCCGGTCACCCTCGGGCAGTCCGGCCGCGCCGTCCGCCACCGCCGCCTGCGCACCGCGTCGCCCACCCGGCCGCCGACCTCCCGCGGCCCCATCCGGGACAGCCGCCGCAGGTACCAGCCCGCGCTCGTGGTCATCGGGCCCCCGCCAGGGTCACCGGAGCCCCGCCGGCCAGGGCGGTCCGCACGGCGAGGGTGGCCGCCGTGGTGGCGACCAGCGACTCCAGCGGCACCGGCATCGGACCGCCGGTCCGCACGGCCCTGACGAAGGCGGCCAGTTCGGCGGACTGGCCCTTGTCCCGGGCCTTGGGCAGCCGCGAACTGACCCACCGCTTGCGGCCGTACACCGAGGCGCGGACGAAGTCGTCGAGCCGCAGCACCCTGCCGTCCGCGACCAGATCCAGCGTCTCCTTCGGGAAGCCGGGCGCGCCGTTGGTGACGTAGCTGACGGTGGCGGTGGACCCGTCCGGGTAGCGCAGGACGACCTGGAGGTCCTCGTCGCCGGGCGCGGCGACCGCGTGCACCGAGACCGGATCGGCGTCGAGCAGCCAGCTCGCCGTGTCGATGAAGTGCCCGCCCTCACCGGCGAACCGGGAGCCCTCGGTGTTCTGCCGGAGGTACCAGCTGCCCTGCGCGAGCCGGCCCGCGTTGACCAGGTAGCGCAGGCTCGCCGGACCGGTCCGGGCGCCGAACCGCTCCCTGGCCTCCCGCAGCAGCGGCGCGAACCGGCGGTTGAAGCCCACCTGCAACCGGTCGTTGCCGGACTCCTCCACCGCCGCGACCACCCCGGCCAGCTCGTCCTCGGTGAGCGCCAGCGGCTTCTCCACGAACACCGCCTTGCCGGCCAGCAGCGCCCGCCGGGTCAGTTCGGCGTGCGAGCTGTGCCGGGTGACCACGAACACCGCGTCGACGGACTCGTCGCCGAGCACGGCGTCGAGATCGGTGGTCGCCCCGGCGAAGCCGAACTTCCGCTGCGCGTTGGCCGCGGACAGTGCCGTCGTGGTGACGACCGTGGACAGCTCGACGCCGTCGCGCCGCGCCAGGTGCGGCAGCAGCATCGACGTCGCGTAGTTCCCCGCGCCGACGAACGCCAGCCGCACCGGCGACCCGGCGGCCCGGCGCGGGGCGGCCGCCGGGCCGCCCGGCCGCCGCACCGCGGGCACGGCCACCGCCGGGGCCGGCGCCCCGGCCGTGTGCCCGGGGTACCGGAACAGCACGGCTACCGCCTTCAGCCCGCCGTCCTCCAGGCTCCGGTACGTCTCGACGGCGTCGTCGAAGTCGGCGACGTGGGAGACCAGGGGCTCCACGTCGACGCTGCCGCGGGCGACGAGGTCGAGGAAGCACGCCAGGTTGCGGCGCTCGGTCCAGCGCACGTAGCCGATCGGGTAGTCCCGCCCCTGGAGCTCGTACTCCGGGTCGTAGCGGCCGGGACCGTAGCTGCGGGAGAACCGGACGTCCAGCTCCTTCTCGTAGTACGCGTTCCACGGCAGGTCGAGGCTGCACTTGCCGATGTCGACGACCCGGCCGCGGTCCCGGCTCAGCCGCGCGGCCAGCTCGACGGGCTGGTTGCTGCCGCCTCCCGCGGCCAGGTACACCTGGTCCACGCCGTGCCCGCCGGTGAGATCGGCGACGGCGCTCTCCACGGCCGCCGAGGCGGGATCGCCGCAGGCCGCCGCGCCCAGCCGCTCGGCCAGCTCGCAGCGCACCGGATCGGGGTCGGCCCCGACGACGCGGACGCCCGAGGCGGCCAGCAACTGCACCACCAACTGCCCGATCAGCCCGAGGCCGATGACCAGCGCCACCTCGCCGAGCCGCGACTCGCCCTGCCGGACGCCCTGCAACGCGATCGACCCCACGGTGCCGAAGGCCGCGTGCCGCGGCGCGAGACCGTCCGGCACCCGGGCGTAGAGGTTCTTCGGCACCCAGTTCAGCTCGGCGTGCAGCGCGTGCTCGTTGCCGGCGCAGGCCACGAGGTCGCCGACCGCCACGTCGTCGATCCCGGCGCCGACCTGCTCGACCACCCCGCACAGCGAGTAGCCCAGCGGGGTGTAGGAGTCCAGCTTGCCCATCACCTTGCGGTAGGTGGCGGGCACCCCGTTGACGGCCACGCTCTGCACGACCTTGGCCACCTGGTCCGGCCGGGAGCGGGCCTTGCCCAGCATCGACATGCCGGCCTCGGACACCTTCATCAGCTCGGTCCCCGTGGATATCAGCGAGTAGGCGCTGCGGACCAGCACACCGCCCGGCTTGCACCCCGGCACGGGCACGTCGAGCAGCGCCAGTTCGCCGCTCTTGTAGTTCTGCACAACCTGTTTCACCCGATGTCCTCGTCCTCTTGTCTCTACGCCGTCACGGAGGAGCCCTGGCCGGACCCGGAGGTCGCGCCGCGGTACCAGTACTCGAGGGTCAGCACATGCCACAGATGCTTGGAGTAGTCCCGGTGCCCGGCGGCGTCCTCGGCGACGAGCCGGGCCAGCGCGTCGCGGCGCAGGAACCCGGAGCGGACCAGCACGCCGTCGTGCACCACCTCGCGCACCAGCGGCGCCAGGTCCCGGCTCATCCAGGCGCGCAGCGGGGCGCTGAACAGGCCCTTGGGCCGGTACACGATCTCCCGGGGCAGGACCGAGCAGGCCGCCTCCTTCAGCACCGCCTTGCCCTGCCGCCCGACGATCTTCCGGTCGCCCGGCACGGCGAACGCCGCCTTGACCACCTCGACGTCCACGTACGGCACCCGCACCTCGGTCGACGCGGCCATGCTCGACCGGTCCGTGTACGCGAGGTTCAGACCCGGCAGGAACATCCGGGCGTCGCCCAGGCACATGCGGTTGACGAAGTCGTCGAGGTCGTTGTCCCGGTAGACGTCCGCGTGCTCGGTCAGCACGTCCCCGACCGTCCCGGCCAGGTCCGGATCGACCAGGGCGAGCAGCTCGTCCCGGTCGTACATGGTGTAGCTGCGCCGGAACGCGGTCTCCTCCGGCAGATCGGCGAAGGAGAGGAACCGCTTCGCGAACCGCACCGACCGGTACCCCCGGCGGGACGAGGCGACCGGCAGCCGGTCCACGGCCCCGGCCAGGCCGCGCCGCAGGGGCCGCGGGACGCGCTGGTAGCGCAGCGCGAGCAGGTTCGCCAGGTGCTTGCGGTACCCGGCGAACAGCTCGTCGGCGCCCATCCCCGAGAGCATCACCTTGACGCCGGCCTCCCGGGCGGCCGAGCAGATCAGGTACGTGTTGATCGCGGCGGGGTCGCCGATCGGCTCGTCCAGGTGGTACGTCATCCGCGGCAGCAGGTCGAGCACGTCCGGGGCGATCTCGATCTCGTGCAGGTCGACGCCGAACCGCTCGGCCACCCGCCGGGCGTGGCGCAGGTCGTCCGGCATCGCCTCGAACCTGGCGTCCTCGGCGCGGAACCCGATCGTGTACGCGGAGATCCCGGGCCGGTCCCGGGCCGCCAGCGCGGTCAGGTAGCTGGAGTCCAGCCCGCCGGAGAGGAAGGTCGCCACGGGCACGTCGGAGATCAGATGACGCCGGGTCGACTCCTCGACGACGGCCGCGATGTCCGGCCGGTCGCCGTCCCGGGCGCGGTCCCGGGCCTCGGCGGCGACGTCCCTGAGGCTCCAGTACCGGCCGCGTTCCACCCGGCCGTCGGGCCGGCACCGCAGCCAGCTCCCCGGCGGCAGCTTCTCCGCCTCGCGGAACGCGCACCGCGAGTCCGGCACCCAGTAGTACAGCAGCGAGGCCACCAGCGCCGCGTGGTCCACCTCCAGCGATCCGCCGGCCACGGCGGCGAGCGCCTTCAGCTCGGAGGCGAACACCAGCCCCGTGCCGCGCCGCAGCAGGAACAGCGGCTTGACGCCGAGCTGGTCGCGGGCGAGCACCAGCTCCCCGGTCCGCTCGTCGAAGACCCCGAACGCGAACATGCCGCGCAGCCGGGGCAGGCAGTCCGTGCCCCAGCGCCGCCACGCCTCCAGCAGCACCTCGGTGTCGGAGGTGCCGCGGAAGCGCACCCCGGCGGCCGCCAGCTCGGCGCGCAGCTCGGGCGCGTTGTACAGCTCGCCGTTGTACGTCAGGACCAGGCCGCCCGAGGCCATCGGCTGGGCGCCGGTCCCGGACAGGTCGACGATGGCCAGCCGGCGGTGCCCGAGGTGGACCTCGCCGTCACCGAGGGGATGGCTGTACCGGCCCGACCCGTCCGGACCGCGGTGGGCGAGGGTGTCGGTGAGCCGGTCGGTCACGGCCTTCCCGTCCGGCCACCGGTACGTGCCTGCGATGCCACACATGTCCTACCGTGCCTCCTGGTCGCTGTCCGGGACCGCGTCCGCCCAGACGGGCAGCCGCTCCCTGCGCCGCCGGCCCGGCCCGATCCGCCGGGCCGGCCGCTCGTTCCTGCCGCGCGGCGCGGTGCGCAGCCCGTCCCACAGCGTGCCGTCGGTCCGGTCACGCGGATCGGGGTCGATCAGCACCACACCGATCACCGCGATGTCCTGGTCCGCGAGCTGCCGCGCCACGGTGTGCAGCCAGGCGACGCTGCCGTGCCCGGCACGCACCACGAGCACCGTCCGGGTGCCGAGGTGCGGCAGGTCGGTCCACGCCGTGCCGGGCGCCACCGAGCCGACGCCGAGCCGGCGTTCCTGCGGCGACCCGGCCGCGGCGCGCTCCGCGCCGACCACGGCCGGGTCGCCCGGCTTCGGGCGGCGGCCGGAGAGCTGCGGGCCGGGCAGCCCGTCGACGACCACCACGGGCCCCTGGGCCGCCAGGGCCCCGGCGAGGTCCAGGGCGATCGTGCTCGCGCTGCGCGCACAGCCCAGTTCGAGCAGCGACACCGGTTCCGCGGAGTCGCGCACGGTGCGGGCGAGCGACGTGGTGAGCCGTTCGCGGGCCGCACGCACCCGGCGGCGCCCCCACAACCGGGCCGGGCGGCAGGGCAGTTCGGCGATGACGGAGGCGTCGAGGTGTGCCGCGATCTCCCGGCGCAGCACGGGGCGGTCCGCCACCACCGCGCCGACCGCGGCCACCGCGAGCCCGAGCGCGAGCCCGAGGACGCACCCGACGACGGCGTCGGTGGCGGCGGTCCTGGGCAGGGAGGTCCGCACCGGACGCGGGGCGTCCACGACCTGGGTCCCGGCGATGAGCTGGGGCGTGCCGACGCGCGCCTCCGCGGCACGCTGGCCGAAGTCGGCGATCCGCGAGGTGAGTTCGGCCCGGCGGGCGAAGAGCGACTCCATGTTCGCCGACGCCTTCGGCCCGTCCTGCGACGATCCGTCCTCGATCGCCTTGTCGACCTGGGCGAGGTCGTCCCGGATGCGGTCGCGCTGGCCGAGCAGGGCCTTGGCCTCGGCGTCCGCGGCCTGCCGTATCCGCCGCACGTGGTCCGCGACGAACGCGCCGGCCAGCGCGTCGGCGCGGGCCACCGCCGCCGCCTCGCTGTCTCCCGTCACCGTGATCTGCAGCAGGTTGTTGGTCAACCCGGCGCCCGCGTACTCCCGCATGAAGTCCTCCGGTTTCTCGGAGGACTCGAGGGAGCGCAGCGCCTGGCCGGCGATCCGGGTGGTCTGGAGCAGCCCGACGTCGGTGCGGATCAGCGTCCCGGGGTCGTTCGGCTGGTCCTGCTGGTGCGCGACCAGCACCTTGGTCACCGCGGTCGGCGGCGGCGGCAGCAGGACCGCCACCGCCACCCCGGCGAGCAGGCCCAGCAGCGCCAGGGACGCCCAGAGACGGCGCCGCCTGCGTACCGCCACCACCAGCGCGTGCAGGTCCAGCAGCGGAACGGCGGACGACGGCTCCGCGGCCGTACGCGCCGTCACCTCGCCCCTTCCCTCGCGTCGTCGCCCACCGCGAGGGCCGGCGCGGCGGCGGCCCGGGGACGGCGGCCGGCCGGCCGCGTCGCGGGGGCCGGGAGCGGGCCGGCGACGACGACGCCGACGACCTCGTGCCGGGCGTCCGCGCACGCCTCGGCGATGCCGGCCAGCTCCGCCGCGGTCCAGTTGCCCGGGCTGAGCACGACCAGGGCGCCGGACTCGGCACCCCGGTCCGGCACCATCGGCCGGTTCACCGGCACCTCCACCACCCGCAGCAGCGGATCGCCGTCGGCCTCGGCCGCGAGCCGCCCCGCGGCCCGGCGGGCGAGCTCGTCCCCCTCCGGGACGACGGCCAGCAGCCGCCGGGGGGCCGGCGACCGGTCCCGCAGGCGCGCGCACACCCGCCGGCAGCGGATCAGCCCGCCTGCCTCGTCGCCGGACGCGCGCGGCGCGGGCGCGTCCCACCGGACGTCGACGCCCAGCAGCCGGCGGACCCGGTCCCGCGCGCCACCGCCCTCCGCGCGGAGCGCGGCCCGTTCACCGGGTACGTCGACGGTGCCCAGCAGTGCCGAGCCCAGTGCCGCGGCGATCTCCGGTTCGGTGCGCAGCCGGCGGCTCATCCGCGCGGCGGCGAGGTGGCCGATGACCGCGAGCAGGAAGAACGCCAGCGCCCCGCCGCCGACGAGCTGCGTCGTCGTCGGCGGCGCCTCGCCGGCCGGCCGGGCCGCGGGCCCCATGACGACCATGCTGCCCTGGTCGGCGGCCGGGTCGGCCCGCTCCAGCTTGTCGACGGCCTCCTGGAGCGCGGTGCGCAGCTTCGCCAGCTCGGTCCTGGTCTGCACGCTCTCCACGCTCTGCCCCGGACCGGCCGCGTCCGCCAGCTTGGTGATGCGGCGGCTGGTCCGCATCACGAGCTGCCGCAGCGCCTCGGGCCGCCCCGCCCCGTCCGGGTCCCCGCCGTCCCCCGCGATCCGCGCGGCGAACGCGACGAACTGCCGGGCCACCTGGTCGGAGAGCTGCTGCGCGCGCTCCGGGGTGTCCGCCGTGCCCGAGATCCTGATGATGTTCCCATCGGTGGCCTTGGCGCCGACCCGGTCCCGCAGCTCGCCACCGTCGACCCCGGACCAGCCGAGCGCGGCGGCCGCGCGGTCGACCACCACGGAACTGGTCGCGATCTCCGTCTGGGTCAGCAGCTCGCGCTCCTCCCACGCCCCCGGCAGCAGCACCGATGCGGATGTCGTGTACCGGGGCGGGAACAGCAGCGAGGCGCCGTAGCCGACGAGCGCGCCCAGCACGGCGAGGACGGTGAGGAGCCGGTACCGCCGACGGATGATCCGTCCGACCGTGGCCAGGCGGATGGTGTCATCGCTCAACGACGCGGCCTCTTCCCCGCCCGGCCCGGACCGCCCGCCCGCACCGGACCCCGGTCCCCGCGGACGGCGGCGTAGGCGGCGAGGAGCGAGGCCTGCGAGTTGCGCCACGAGAGCGGCCCGCCGATCCGCTCCTGGCCGATCTTGCCCATCTCGTTCCGCTTGTCCGGATCGTCCAGCAGCAGCGCGATCAGCGCGGCGAACCGGGACTCGTCGTTCCCGGGCGCGTAGACGGCGGCGTCACCGGCGGAGACCCGCGCCTCCCGGAGGTCGAACGAGACGATCGGCTGGCCCATCACCATGTACTCCAGGACCTTGTTCATGGTCGACACGTCGTTGAGCGGGTTGTGCGGGTCGGGGGAGAGGCACACGTCCGCGGTGGACAGGTAGCGCGCCAGGTCCGCGTCCGCGATGCGGCCGGTGAACTGCACCTGGTCCGTGAGCCCGAGCCGCCGGGACAGCTCCACCATCGCGTCGAAGGTGTCGCCGGCACCGACGAACACCGCGTGCCAGTCGGTCCGGCCCAGCTCGTCGCGCAGCTTCGCGAGGGCCCGCAGCGCGTAGTCGACGCCGTCCTGCGGACCCATGACGCCCAGGTAGCAGAGCAGATGGGGCTTGCCGCGCTTCAACTCCGGCTCGGGCGGCACCGGGTGGAACCGCTCGACGTCCGGTGCGCTGCGCACCACGAAGACGTCCTCCGGCCGCCGGCCGCCGCGGCGCACCGCGACGTCCCGGTAGCTCTCGTTCGTGGCGAGCACGACGTCCGCCACCCGGTAGGTCATCCGCTCCAGCGCGCACACGGCCCGGTAGAGCAGGTCCTCACCGCGGTCGAACCGGGAGAGGTACAGCTCGGGCACCAGGTCGTGCTGGTCGAAGACGAACCGCGCCCCGCGCCGCTTCAGCCACAGCGCCGGCAGGAACAGCAGGTCGGGCGGGTTGCAGGCGTGGACCACGTCGACCGGGCCGATCTTCCGGGCCAGCCGGAACGTGTGCCACAGCGCCGTCCCGTACTCCCGCAGGTAGCCGGCCGGCCCACCGGTGGCGGCGTCCAGCGGGTAGCGGTGGATCCGCACCCCGTCGATCACCGCCTCCGGCTCCGTGTCCCGCTTGCTCCCCCGCGGACAGATGACGTGCACCGTCCAGCCGGCGTCGCGCAGCGTCGTGCACTCCTGCCACACCCGCCGGTCGAACGGCACCGAGAGGTTCTCCACCAGGATCAGCGCGCGCCGGACCGGCCGGCCGCCGCCGTTCGTGTCACCAAGCAAGGCCCATGTATCCCGGTTCGGCCCGGCGCACATCGGCGTCGGGAAGGCGGACGAGGTCGACGATCAGCGGACCGTCGCCGTGCGGCAGCGCCGACAGCACGGCCGGGTCCCTGGTCCCGACCAGGCACACCTCGGCATGGTCCAGCACCTCCTCGACGGAGTCCGCGAGGAGCTGCGCCAGGTGCGGCAACCGGGTCTCGATGTACTCGCGGTTCGCGCCGAGCAGCCGCGAGAGGCTCACGTTGGCGTCGTAGATCCGCAGGTCGTAGCCCTTGCCGAAGAGCCGCTCCGCCAGCTCGACGAGCGGGCTCTCGCGCAGGTCGTCGGTGCCGGGCTTGAAGGACAGCCCGAACAGGCCCGCCCGGCGCTTGCCGGTGCGCTCGACCAGCTCCACCGCGCGTTGCAGGTGGTCGGAGTTGGAGGGCAGCACATGGGACAGGATGGGCACCGAGACGTCGGCGCGCTGTGCCGCGTGGACCAGGCTGCGCAGGTCCTTGGGCAGGCACGAGCCACCGAAGGCGAAGCCGGGCCGCAGGTAGGCGGAGCTGATGTTCAGCTTGCGGTCGGCCAGGAAGACGTCCATCACCTGGTGCGAGTCGACCCCGAGCGCCTGGCACACCGCGCCCAGCTCGTTCGCGAAGCCGATCTTGAGACCGTGGAACGCGTTGTCCGCGTACTTGATCGCCTCGGCCGTCGGGACCGGCACCCGGAACACCTCGCCGGGCAAGCCGTCGTACAGCGCCCGCACCGCGTCGCCGCTCGCCGGGTCCAGCTCGCCGATGACGGTCTTGGGCGGGTCGAAGAAGTCCCGCACGCTCGTGCCCTCGCGCAGGAACTCCGGGTTGACCGCGACCCCGATGTCCACCCCGGCGGTGCCGCCGACGTGCTTCTCCAGGATCGGCACCAGCAGGTTCAGACAGGTGCCCGGGAGCATGGTGCTGCGGAACACGACGGTGTGCCGCCCGCCCCGCTCGGCCAGCGCCGCGCCGATCTCGGCGGTGACCCGCTCCAAGTACGTGGTGCACAGGCTCCCGTTGGGCTCCGACGGCGTGCCCACGCAGACCAGCGAGATCTCGCTGGCCGCGATCGCCTCGCGGACGTCGCGGGTGGCGCGTAACGCGCCGGTCCGCACGACGTCGGCGACCAGTTCACCGATCCGTTCCTCGACCACCGGGGCCCTGCCGTCGTTGACCAGGTCGACCTTGACCTGGTTCACGTCCACCCCGACGACCTCGTGCCCCATGCTGGCCAGGCACGCGGCCGACACGCAGCCCACGTAGCCGAGCCCGAAAACGCTGACCTTCATCTCCCGTTCCTCCCCCCAGGCAGGCCCCTGCGGCCCGCGGTCCGCGCACCGGCCGGACGACGGCCCCCGCACATCAGTAGGCCCCCTGTCCGTAGAACACCGCGCGCAGCGTCTTCCACAAGATCACCGTGTCCAGGGCCAGCGACCAGTCCTCCACGTACCGCAGGTCCAGCCGGACCGCCTCCTCCCACGACAGGTCGCTGCGCCCGCTGATCTGCCACAGGCCCGTGAGCCCCGGTTTGACCAGCAGGCGCCGCCGGATGTCCGGGTCGTACGCGGCGCACTCCTCCGGCAGCGGAGGCCGTGGACCGACGAGCGACATCGATCCGGTGAGCACGTTCAGGAGCTGCGGGAGCTCGTCGAGCGAGTACCGGCGCAGCACCGTTCCGACCCCGGTCACACGCGGGTCCCGGCGGAGCTTGAACAGCGGGCCGGCGCCCTCGTTGCGGTGGGCCAGCTGGGCACGTGCCCCGTCGGCCCCGACGACCATGGTGCGGAACTTGTACATGGTGAACTCGTGGCCGTCCTTGCCGACCCTGCGCTGGCGGTAGAACGCCCCGCCCCGGCTGTCCGCCACCACGAGCAGCCCGACGAACACCATCAGCGGTGCGAACAGCACCAGCAGGATCGCCGCGCCCAATCGGTCGACGACGCCTTTGACCGCCCGCCGGCCGCCGGTGAAGGTCGGCATGCTGACCCGCAGCAGCGGTATCCCGAGCACCGCGTCGATGTGCAGCCGCGGGCCGGCCACCTCCATCAGCACGGGGGCCACGACCATCTCGGCGTCGCTGCCCTCCAGGTTCCAGGCCAGCCGCTGCAACCGGTCCGGGGACCAGTGCGGGTCCGGTGTGACCGCGACGACACGGTAGCCGTCGCGGCGGACGTGGCCCGCGACGTCCGCCAGCGGGCCGACGACCGGCACGCCGTCCAGTTGGTCGCCGTCGAGCCCGGGGCCGTCCGTCGTGCACACCGCGTCCACCCGCCAGCCCAGGTGCGGGAACTTGCGGGTCCGGGTGATCAGGTCGCGCACGGTGGCCGGGCTCCCGGCGGCGAGCACCGGTCTCAGGCACCGGCCGTCCTTGCGCTGTCTGTGCAGCCAGAGGCGCAGCAGGTACCGCGTCGTCATGGTGACGAGCGCGATCGCGGGGATCGCGACGAAGATCCAGAGCTTGATGTTGCGCGAGGTCAGGGCGATCCCGCCGAGCGCCAGGACGACGGTCGCCGCGAACAGCGAGCGCCCGAGCCGGCGGAACTCCTCGGCGCCCTGGCCGAGTACGGCCGGGGCCCAGGCCCGGCCCACCGCCAGCGCGCCCAGCACCAGCACTTCGGTGCCGAAGGCGAGGATGCCCCACTTCTCGTGCCAGTTGGCCGCGTCCCGGGCCCCGAAGAAGTCGCCGATCGCCGCCACGACGAAGGCGGTGGCGACCGTGTCGCCGATGATCACGGTACGGCGGTACCGCTGCTCCCAGTCGGCCGCGGGTCGGCCGATCGCCCCGTCCGCCAGACGCTCGCGCGCCGACGGGAACGGGCTGACTACACCCCCCTGCCGCACAGAACCCCCCAGGTCCCCAGTGGTCCGACGTGTTCGCCCAGCACTGTTCCTCCCCCCGGGAGGCCCTCGCCCCCCCGCACCGTTCCTCCCCTCGGGGCCCCCGCCCCCGTACCGCGCTGCTCCTCCCCGCGGGCGGCCCCCGGCTCCGCGCGCGGGTCGCCCCGGCTGTCGTGGAACTGTTCGGACACTCCACCCGGGCGGCAGCGGAGGCACGGCTGCCGGATCTCCTGGGTGTGCCGCAGCCCGTCGCGGAACCTCGGGTGCCCCCACACCCAAACCCCTCAGGGCCCGAAATTCGATCATCCCCACGTCTGGCGCCGGGGACGTGACTTCTGGCTTTCCGCAACGCCGGACCGATAGATCGTCAATGGTCGCCTCGTGTGCGCTGAAGCACGGTCAATCTAGACCATCGGAACCGAGATGGAGAGAGGATGTGTGTAATTCGTGTTCAAGCTTTGAGACTTGGTCCACGGTCCGGTCACCCCCTTCGGGCGCCCGACGTGGGCAGTGTCGATTGCCCGGGGCGACGAATCGCACACTTGATCGTGTCGATGTCCTACGGCATGCCCAAAGGGGAGCGGGCCAGGCTTTATGACCGCGCCGGCCGTCTGTGCGCCGTTGGCCACCTTGATCGAAATACCCGGCGCCCGCCGGTGCGGAGAGGTCGGCGAAAGGCCCGAGAACATGGCCTGAACCGGGTCTCCGGGGCACGGTGATCGACTGCGCATATTCCAGGAGGTCTTGCGCGGGGAATGTGTGGACCAACCGGCCGGTCGTCGTCCGCATTCCGCGATCATGGAAAGGCGGAAGAACGGGAGTCGCCCGGGCGGGTGCGACTCGGTCCGCGCTTACGACTCGGACCGGCCTGTACAGCCCGTCGACGGGAACGGTCCAGTAAATGTGACCAGCATCACATTCTATGGAGTGATGGTCGATATGGGGCTTATATACCGCCCAACCGGGCGGCCTGACCGTCCATTCGGGCCCCGAAAGGGGGGTGGCGCACCGCCCGGCCTTCGATTTGGTGCCGGACCGCCCGGACTCCCGCGTGGGTGGCGGTACGCCGGTGCGGCCGCGCTCTGCCGGTGTCCCGCCGGCCGTCCGCGGAGCCGCCCGGGGTCAGGGACGGGCGGCGGGCCGCCCCGCCTTTCAATACCGCGCCGTGCGGACGGCGGCGCCGCACGGACCGCTGCGAATTGAATTCTCCGGCCGGACAACGTGACGCGGTAAGGCGCCTGTAAGACCGTCACCGGCCACGGTGAAGGCGATTGATTTAGTCCAGGTGCCGGATAACACTGGATTACGCAAGGGGGGACGACCCCCGGAAAGGAGGTGAAGGAATCATGGGTCTCAAGATGACGATGACCACCCGCTGCTCGGTCTCCCTGCGAAAGGAGCAGCTGCGGATGGTCGTCATCGTCGTCGTCCTCGTGCTCTGGAGCTTGCTGGCACAGGCGCACGGGGGTACGACGACACCGGTAGACGCGCTGTTCGGGCGCATCTGAGGGATGTGAGGATCCCTCGCGGAGGGCGGTTGCCGAGGCGGGCAGCCGCCCTTTCGCCTTGCCAGGCTAGCGCAGGACCGGTGACAGGTGAAGGCTTTCTGCGCATCCGTTCGGCGATCGCCCTTGAAACTGCCCGGTAATTCCACTCGGTGCGGCCGGGCGAATCGGTTTTCGAAGAATTCAGACCGTCAAAATACGCCGGAAGTCCTCGATGCCGTGCTCGTCGGCGGCCGTGACCGGCGAACCCCCCGCCTCGATCCAGGCGTGGAACCGGAACGGGTCGGCGGCCGTGCCGAGGCACCACGTCACCCGGCGCCCGCGCAGGGCCAGCAGCATCAGCGTGGCCAGGGAGGTCTCGAGGCAGGCGGCGCGTCCGGGGTACCTTGCGGCGGCCTGCCGTACCGCGGCCAGGGCCACCGCCCCCTCGGCGGCGGTGGCCTCCCGCCGGCACCAGTGGCGCGAGGTCCAGCGCACCGCCCGCAGCAGCATGCCGAAGGGCAGCCGGATCAGCACCAGGGCGACCAGCAGGCCGAGCAGCGCCAGGGGCGGGGTCCGCCGGGCGGGCGAGCGGCCCGCCCCGGCCGGATCCGCCACGGGAGCGGCCGCCATGGTCACCTCCGCCCCGCCGGCCGCACGCCCGGGACCGGCGGGTGGTTCTCCCACCGCGTCCGACGGGCCCGCCCCGTCGGGCGCGGTGGGGGCACCGCCCGCCGGGCGGGCGGCCAGCAGGCCGCGGTCGAGGAGGTCGTCGGCGAGCCGCCGCGCGTCCCGCCGGATCAGGTCCGGGCCGAGCCCGGGGAAGCGCCGGGCCGCCACGCGTACCCCGGTCTCGAAGTCCCGGCTGCGGCACCACTCCCGCCACAGCAGCCCCGCCACGGGGTTCATGGCGAAGCAGTGGCCCGAGCGGGTGTCCAGCAGCACGGCGTCGCCGTGGGCGCCCGGGCTCTCCTGGACGTGGTCGGGCACGTGCAACCGGATCGTCGCACCCGGGCTCATCGTGTCTCCCCGGCCGCGTGGAGTCCGTCCAGCCACACGTCCACCCCGAGGAGGCGGTTGAGCGCGGGGAAGGGGGAGGCGAGGCCGTGCACGGCACCGTCGAGGGCGGCGACGACCCGCGCGGGCTCCACGATGCCCAGGTCGGCCAGCGGCGACCGGGCGAGACGCGTACGGAGGTCCGGCGCCGCCCGGCGGACGCCCAGGTAGTCCTCCGCCGCGTAGGCGCCCTTGGTGCGCCGGTCCAGCACGGCCGCGGGCACCGCACCGGCCAGGGCGGCTCCGAGGAGCGGTTTGACGGTGAAGGGGTCCGCCTTCCCCGGCATCGGTAGGCTCATGGCCGCCCGGACGACATCGCCGTCCAGGAACGGAGCCTGCGGCCACACCCCGAACGGTCTGGCCACATCTACGAGTTGACCGTGCAGGCTCGCCGAGTTGCGCAGCTCGCACAGGGCTGCGCGCACGCCCGGACCCGGCCCCGGCCCGGCGCGGCGCACCTGCCCGGCCCGCTCGGCGGCCAGCTCGGCGAGGTCGCGCCGGGCCCGCGCGGTCAGCCACGAGGCCTCGGGGCCTGGCGGCGGCCACCAGCCGATGGCGTCCAGCCACTGCGGAGGGCGGGGGAGCGGCCGTTCCAGGCGCGCGGCCAGGTCGAGCAGTGCCCGGTCCAGCGGGGTGTGGGCCAGGCGCAGCGCCTGGCGGGCCACCCTGGCGGGGGAGACGCGGCGCAGTCTGCCGAGGGCGAAGGCGTCCCGGGTGAGCCGGCGCACCGCCCGGGACGCGGCCACCTCGCCGAGGTACGCGGGCGGCGCGGTCAGCAGGGCGTCGCCGCCCTCACCCGTCAGGTGGACGCCTCCGCCGCGGGTCGCGATGTGCGTGAGGCGCAACCGGAGCCGGGCGACGATCGCGGTGGACGGATCGGGCTGGTCGGCCCGTCCCCGGGCGTCCAGGCCGGCGTACGGCAGCGAGGCGTCGCCGCCCCGGGTGACGCGCAGCCGGATGCCGGTCGATTCGCGGGCGTGGCGCAGGGCGTGTTCCAGATCGCCCGCCGGCGCCGCGGGGTGGTGGTAGACGAAGGCGTCCAGGGGCCGCCCCCCGTCCGCGGCGAGGATGGCCAGCGAGGTGGAGTCCATGCCTCCGCTGAAGTCGCTGGTGACGTGGGAGGCCTCGCGGACGCGCAGGGCGACGGCCTGTGTCAGGGAGCCGCGCAGGCGGGCCGCCGCGTCCGCGGTGCGGGCGGCGCCGTCGGGTGCGGGGGACACGTGGGCCGACCGGGCGAAGGTGTCCGTGGCCGGGTCGACGCACAGTGTTTCGCCGGGCCCCAGTCGGTGCACGCCCGCGAAACCCGTGCGCGTCCCGAGGAGTTCGGGCACCGCGGGGCAGACGATGTGCGCCGTGAGCGCCAGCGGGTCCGGGGCCGCGTCCCGGCCCGTCAGGACGGCCACGGCCGTGGCGCGCGTGGAGACCACGGTACGGCCGTCACACCGCGCGTAGTAGAGGGGGAACTGCCCGGCGGCATCGGTGAAGGCGGTGAAGCGACCGCTCCGCTCCGACACCAGCAGCAGGTAGGCCCCCGGCCAGCGGGTCAGCCTCTCCCAGTCGCCGTCCTGCGCCGACCGCGTCACGTCGTCCCGCATCCGCGTGGAACCGGCCAGACACTGGCCCACGGCGACGATCCCGGCCCGCTCGGTGACCGCGGTGCGCACCTCACCGGGGTGCCAGGCCCCCCACGACCACAGCCGCGGGTCGGCGGCCCACATCTGTCTAGCCGGGTCCGGTAAGCGGGGACCCGGCGGCAGGAGTCCGGCGACGGCCGGCCCGGCCGGCAGGCGGACGCCGGGTTCGCCGGTGGCGGACGCCGGGCCGGTCCTGCCGGGACCGACGGGCATGGCGACCACGAGATCCCTACCAGTAGTACTGGGAGTTGGCGTCGGCGTTTCCGTTCGGGGAACTGCCCAGCGTCACATCGCGGACGTGTCCCAGATCGACGAGGGCAGGGGACACATAGGAGATGTCCTCGCCCGGGGGCGGCCCGCCCGGAAGTGTTCCTTTTCCTTCACCGGCCGCACGGTCGGACAGGTACTCGAAAATGGGCTCGTGGAACATCGGGCCGCCTCGGGTCAAGGGCACGGCTGCCTCGTCAGGAAGAACAGGGCACGGGAAGCGGCCTTTTCGGCCACTGGGCACACGCCTGCAGTATGCCACGTGATCTTTCGGCGCAGCCGGGATCCGGCAATCCGCCGGCCCATCGGCTGAGCAGGCGCTTTTCCCGCGGGGGCCGATTCCGTGAACGGCTTCGGCGCGGTCCGGGTTCCGGCGTGCGATTCGGCCGCCGTGCAGTTCGACGGCCGCGGCTCAAGCATTCGAAGCCGATATCACGGCCGGCCCGCGCCCCTTCATTGATTTCGAAGAAAGGGATCCCGGAAAGACGCCCGACCGGATTCGAGTGCCGCGCCGCACCCCTCGCCGGACGTGCGGCCGGCGCCTCCACGGCGTGCCGATGCCCGCGGCGGTGCGTGGCTCCGGTGCGGGGTCACACCGCGTTTCGGGGGCTCTCCTGGCCGCGCAGGCCGAGGACGAGGGCTCCCTGCGCCTCGGCCCTCGTCCTCAGTTCGCTCAGTTCCAGGACGAAGCCGGAGCTCTTGGCCACCGCGCCGGGGAGGGCGAAGCGGTGCAGCGACTCCTCGCAGCCTTCCATCAGCAGCTCGCACTCCGTCAGCTGGCCGCCCACGACCACGACGTCGGGGTTGATGAGGTTGCAGAGCTGGGCGAGGTAGGTACCGAGGGTCCGCCCCGCGTCCTTGATCACCCGCATGCAGACGGGGTCCTGCTCCTTGGCGGCCCGGATGACGTCCTCCAGGTGCTCGAAGTCGGCGGCGCCCGCCCTGGTCCGGGCCTGGCGCACCCGTTGCACCAGCGCTGCGGCGCCGATCACGGTCTCCAGGCAGCCGCGCCCGCCGCACTGGCACATCGCGCCGTCCGGCTCCAGGGTGAGGTGGCCGATCTCCCCGGCCATCCCGCCGCGCCCGCGCAGCAGGCTGTTGTGGATGATGATCCCGGCCCCGACACCGGTGGAGACCTTCACGTAGATCACGGTCTCGGCGTGTTCCCGCTGGCTGTACGTCTGCTCGGCGAGCGCACCGAGGTTGGCGTCGTTGTCGATGGACGCCGGGACGCCCAGCCAGCTCCCCAGGTCCCGCGCCGGGCTGTCGCCGGTCCGCCAGGGGTGGAGTATGGGCTGCGTGAACTCGTTCGTGCGCGGGTCGATCATCCGGGGCACGGCGATGCCGAGGGAGAAGACGTCGGGCAGCGTGCAGCCGGTCTCCCTGACGGCCTCCTGGATCAGGTCCTGCACGGCGGGCCGGGCGCGGTTCCAGCCCCGGCCCACCCCTTCCGAGTTCATGCGGACGGACACCGTGTCGAATTCCTTGTCGAGCCGGCGCGCGACCACCGTGACGTGGTTGAAGCCGAGGTGCACTCCCACGCCGACCAGCTCGGTGGGGACGAGGCAGACCTTGCCGACCCGGCCGGTCACCATGCGTTCCTTTTCGAGTTCCCGGACCGCCGTGGACACCGTGGCCTGGGAAAGCAGGGTGCGCCGGGCGATACCGACCTGGGTGTCGGCCTTGATCGCGATGGCGAGCAGTACCTTCCTGCGGTTCTCATTGCGTTTCGGCGTTCCGCCTAACCCGCCGAAGAACTCACGAATGTCACCCATGACGCCCCCTCGCCCCCCGGCTGCCCCCGCGGTCCGGCCGCTTCGCTTCCCGACCGTAGCAGGTGGATCTTCGAATTGAAGGAGGGGCGGCTTCGATTGGTGCGGCGCTCCCCGCGGCGGTGCGGCGTCCGCAATCTGAACATGATCGATAACCGTGATGGAAATTGACCGAAACTGTCATTCGGATTCCGCAGAACGCATCAAGATGACAACGCAGGGATGGAGCCTGCCCGGTTCTGAGTCCCGGACGGGCCCCGGACCCGGCTACCGAAGGGCGACGTGGTCGGCGGCCGCGTTGACGGGCGCGTCCGCCGGGCTGCCCGCGCAGGACCAGCGCCAGTGGCCCGCGGCGCTCGCGGTGGCGCTCGTCGTGAGGTTCCCGGCCGCGCCGCTGGTCACGGTCTTGACCGTGGTGTGGGCGCTCGTGCCGGACTTCCTGAACTGGAGCTTCACCGGCCGGCCGGCGAGGGCGACGAACGTGGTGGCCGCGTCGGTGGTGGCGCGGGTGAGGCGGCCCCGCACCGTGAGCCTGCCGCCCCTGGCCACCGGTTCCGGGGCCGCGTCCACCGTCAGCCGGGCGGCCTTCGACAGGGCGACGGTGTCACCTGCCGAGACGGCGGCCGAGGAGGTGCCGTTCCGGGCGAAGGACCACCGCCAGGTGCCGGAGGCGTTCGCCGTGACCGTGGTGCGCAGGTTGCCGTCGGTGCCGATGGTGGCCGTCTTCACGGTGCTGTAGGACGTGGCGCCCGACTTCTTGAACCGGAGCACGGCCCGTTGCCCCGCGTACCCGACCAGGACGGGGTGCCCCGTCGCGTCCCACGTCTGCCAGTCCGGTCGCGTGAGCCGCCCCGTGACGGTGAGGGTGCCGCCCTTGCGGACGGGCTCGGGAGCGGCGTCCGCCGTCAGCGCGGTCCGCTTCAGCAGCGGCACGCTGCGGCCGGGCAGCGAGGCGTACTCGGGGCGGGGTACGAGGTGGCCAGTCCGTACCGGATGACGCTCAGGTACACCGGTGCCGCCGAGGAGTTGACCGGCTGCGTCGGGGCGACGATCGAGGTCCCGGTGCACCTGCTCACCGTCTGAGCGGACCGCGTGCAGGTCATGTCGCGGCCGGCGTCGCCTTCCAGGAACCAGCCGCGGCCGCCGATGAGGAGCGCCGCGGCGATGCTCGCGAGGACCTTGGCGCTGTCCTGGATCTCCGCGACGACCGGGACGGTGAGGGACTCCGTGTCGCCCACCACGATGGGCATGCCCCCGTTGATCGAAACGCTCCTGAACGCGGTGTCGTCGTAGTCCGCGTGTGCCGGTGACGCCATCAGCAGTCCCCCCGCGGTGACCACGGCGGTCATCAGCGCCGTACGTCGTGCCTTGCGCCGGCGGACGCGCCGCCCGCCGGCCAGCGCACCGGTCCGGGTCGGTGTCCGGCGGGTGACGGGGGGGGGGGGGGGGGGGGGGGGGGGGGCCCCCCCCGCCCGCCCCCCCCGGGGGGGGCCCCCCCCCGGGCGCGGGCCACGCG
>NZ_JBVHNF010000029.1:0-61566 GCF_055558055.1 Streptomyces sp. NPDC025833 | reverse complement strand
GCGCGATCCCCGCAACTACCTGGCCTTTCTCGGACTCGCCGCCGCCCTCTGCTGCTACAAGCGCCTTGTCCGCCTCACCACATAGGACACGGTCTAAGCCACGAAGTCGCGGGTTCGAGTCCCGCCGGCGCTACCTCGCACCCACCACCCCCCGGGCGCGGCCACCACCGCGCACACCGGCCGCCCCCGCCACCGGGGACAACCGCCCCGCGCGCCGCCGCCACGGCGTACCGGACGCCCGGCCCGGGGGCGCCGCGCCCAGGAACCCACCCAGCCGCCCCGCGCCCCCCGAGCCCGAGGTGCGGGGCCGCACCCACACCCGGACGCGGCGCCGCCGACCCCGCACCGCAGGCAAGGCCGCCCCACGCCCCCTCGCACGGTCCCCGGACAGCCACCCCGAACCCCGCCCAACCCGCGCCCCCGCCGCGCCCCCGCCGCGCCGACGCGCCCCGCGCCCGCCCGCGTCGAGCAGCATCCCGCCCGCGCCGCCCCGAACCCCGCCCGCACCGCGCCCGCTCGCGTCGAGCAGCATCCCGTCCGCGCCGCCCCGCGCCCTGCCCGTCCCGCCCGTGCCGCGCCTTGTCCGCGGCGTGTTCGTGTCCTGCTCGCGGGGCGCGAGGCGCGCGCGGGCCCCGCAGTCTCACAGGCCCCGGGTGCGGCCGGTGAACAACATCCCGCCCACCCCGGCCCCGCGCCGGTGCCCTGTCCGCACGGACGTCCCGTAACCCGCCCGCACCGCCGTCCCTTGCCGCCCTAACCCCCGTGCCCCCGACCGTGTCACCCACCGGCGCCCCCGCGCCGGCACACCCCAGCACCGCACCGGCACCCGGGCGTGGCCGTGCTGATTCGCCCTGACCGTCCTCGCCCACACCGCGCCCCCTGCCGCACTCACCCCGTCCGAAAGGAACGCGATGACCGCCCCCACCGCCGTGTACGCACGCTGCCACCTGGACGACCTCACCCTGCGCCAAGCCCGCCGCGCCCTGCACACCGCCCGCTCCCGGTGGCATGAAGCCTCCGCCCCTTTGTCCTCCTACCAGCCCGGCCAGTGCCGCCGGTGGGCCCGCGAGGCCCTGGCCGACGCCGCCCGGCTCCGCCGCCAACTCACCGCACTGCGCACCCTGCCCCACCGCTACGTCAGCCGCGAGCAGTGGGCACGCATCACCGCCCGCGCCACCGACCCCGCCACCACCCGGCGAACCGGCTGACCCCCGGCAGGCCCCTCAAGCCCCCGCGCCCCGCCCCCGGGTGCGGGGGCTGACCTGTTCCCTGCCCGCCGCGCCCGCGCGACGTCGCCCGCCACGCCTGGCACGAGCCCGCTCACCGCGCCCGGCGCGACGTCGCCCGTGTTCGGCTGCCGTCCCCGAAACCCCGGGTGACGGACTCGGTTGCCCCGCTAACCCCCAGCCCCGTCACGGTCCGCACCCCAGCCGGACCCCCCTTGAGGCGAGTCCGGCCCCCGCTCTCCCGGACCGAAAGGGCCCCACCCATGAGCAGCCTCCCGCACGCCCCCGCCATCACGATCCGGCCCGTGCAAGCCGACGAACTCGACCCTTACTTCGCGCTCACCCTGCTCGTCGACCTCCACATCCCCGCCGACCACCTCCCCGCCCTGAAGGACACCATCGGACAGGCCCTGAAAGACGAGCGGGGACCTTTCTCCCACGGCTTCAACCACTTCCTGTTCGCCGAAACCACCGACGGCACCCCCGTCGGCGCCGTCCACGTCGGCCCGGCCCGGTGGATGATGGAGCGGAAGATCCCCGCCCACACCCGCCGCGCCCTGGTCGAGCGGGTCTCCAACATCGACACCATCTCCGTCCACCCCGACCACCGGCGCCAGGGCATCGCGTCCACCCTCATGGCCCGTGTCGAAGCCGACTTCCGCGACGCCGGATACCGGGCGCTGACCCTGCGCCACGAACACGACAAGAAGCGCTTCTTCACCGCCCACGGCTACACCAGCCTCCCGCGGTTGGCCGTGGACCTGCCGCCCTTCGGACTGTTCACCCACCACGATCCGGCCTGGAAGTACGCCGTCAAGCCGCTCGACCCCACGGTCACCTTCACCTCCCAGCGCGGCCTCACGACCGTCACCGGCCTCCTGGCCTGACCCCCGCCCGGCATCCGCCCGCGGCCCCGGCCCCGTCCCGCGACGGGCCCGGGGCCCCCGCACTCTGGGCACCGCCCACGGGTGCGGAGACCAGCCCCCGCCGACCCCGCCCGCCCGCTTGCCGTCCTAACCTCCGTGCCCCCGACCGTGTGACCCACCGGCGCCTCCGCGCCGGCACACCCCAGCACCGCACCCACGAGGGGGCCCCGTGACCACCCACGCCCAGCACACCCCGGCCGACCCCACCCCGGCCGACACCGGCCCGGCTGAGGAGGCGCCCGGTAGCACGTACGGGTTCCTCGTCCCCGGCCTGATCACCGTCCACGTCCCCGCCCGCACCGAGGCCGCCGCCCGGTCCACGCTCACCGCGGCAGCCGAAAACACCACCGACCTGCACGACAAAAACCTGCGCATCGGAACCCTGACCGTCACCGCACTGGACCTGGTCCCGGCCGCCGCGAAAATCGACACGATCAACGACACCCTCGTCGAGGACGCACTCCCCGACGCCACCTTCCACATCTCCGACATCACCCGCGTCGCCGCCCGCGTCCTCGGCGAACACTGGACCGCGTCCGCCGGACCGTACGCCGTCACCGGCTACCTGCAGAACACCACCCGCGGCACCGGCATCTACACCCTGTCCGTGACCGAGGGCACCCTCCAGCTCCAGCACGATCAGTGGGCCACCCCGTGCGCCGAGTTCGACGGCAACGACCTGACCACCCTCGCCGACGCCGTGGCGACCGCGGTCCTGGACGACCTGTGCCGCAACGAAACCTGCGGCCAGTCCACGGCCGACGGCGAAGGCCACGACGGCGAGTGCGGCAACTGCGCCGACCGCACCGCGCGTGCCGAGGACCCCGCGCCCGAAGACGACTGACTACCCCCAGCCCGGTCCCGCCCCCTACGCACACCGCGGGGGCGGGGCTGTTCCGTGTGCCGCCGCACCCTGCCCCCCGGCCTCGCCGCGCCCGTACCGCGTCCCGGCGCGCCTCGGCCCGTCTTGCGATCCGACTCCCGGGGCGGATCGCTTAGCTTTCTGACCCCACCCAGGGTCGCCCCCGAAGGCCCCCGCCCTGGCTCGCCCCGCCCCCGGTCGTACCGCGCCGTAGCGGGCGCCTCGCCGGACCGGCCCGGTCGTACCGCCCCCCCTCGCCCGGTCCCGCCCCCCCACGCACACCGTGGGGGGGCGGGACTGTTCCGTGTGCCGCCGCACCCTGCCCCCAGCCTCGCCACGGCCGCACCCCGCTCCGGCCAGGCCCGCCCGCGCGGACCGTGGCGCAGGGCCGTCACACCTGCTCGACCTTCCTACGACAGCACCCACACACCCGTTGCGGACGTAACCACCCAGCCCGGCACGGTCAGCGCACCCACTCACCAACCGTCACAAGGAAAATCCCATGCCGCGCCCCGCAACCCCCGCCCCGCACCTGTTCACCACCCACCAGGCCCTCGACCAGGAACTCACCACCACCGGCACCTGGAAAGCCCTCCACGCCGCCGTGCACGCCTCCACCCCCCGCCTGACCAGCCACACCCGACCCAACCCCGACGGCGAACCCCTGACCGGTCTGCGCTTCACCGAGGACGTCCCCCACACCGGCCCGGCCCGCACCACCGGCACCATCATCGCCACACCCGACGGCCACCTCACCATCCGCGCCTACACGATCCCCGGCCACCGGTGGCTCACCGCCCTCCGCCACCTCGGCACCCTCGATGCCCGCGCCATCCACCCCGGCGCGCCCACCCACCCCGCCGACCCCACCACCCCCGCCTGGTCGCTGCGTCCCCAGCTGAAGAACCGCAGCTTCAGCGGCCACCTCCAGCCGGCCGACCACGTCCAGGCCACCACCCTCACCGAACTCCCCGACACCAACGGCGACGTCAACGCCCAACTCACCATCGCCCCCGACAACCGAGCCGCCTGCCCTACCGCCTGGCTGACCGCCGCCGCGTTCTTCCACGTGCTGGCCACCGGCGCCCCCGCCCGCACCCAGCCCTGACCCACCCCCACCCGGCCCCGCCCCTTTCCGTACACCCGGGGGGCGGGGCCGCTCCACGCCCCCCGGCACCTTGCCGCGCTAACCCCACGGCATCCCACCGTCCATCCCGCAGCGCCCGCCCCGGCCCCGCCGCACCAGCGGGCCCCGCGCACCCCGTCCCTCCACCCCCGAGACACTCCAGGGAACCGGCATGCACAAGCACACCCCCACCGACGACGACCACACCCCCGTCCCGGCCGACGGCCACGCCCCTGCCGCCGATGACCGCGCCTCCACCGTCGACGGCCGCGCCCCTGCCGTCGACGGCCACGCCGGGACCTGCGGTGACAGTGCCGGACTCGTCACCCTCTCCGACGAGACACGGCGACTGCTCGCCCTGCCCGCCGAGCAGCGCCCCGACTGGCTGAACGAGTTCCTCGGCACCATGACCGTCCCGCCGATCCCCGCCACCAGCACCAACCCCCTGCTGGACGTCGTCATGGCCAACACCGCCATGGGGGAGAAGCACTGCACGCTCACCTTCCCCCTCGCCAAAGTCCTCGCCGCCGCCGAACACGCAGCCGCCGCCCACAGGCACAAGCTCGGCTACGGGGAGACCGAGGCCAAGCCCCGCCTGTGGTGGATCAAGAACGACGGCACCTACCTCACGAGCAACGGCCAGGACCCCACCGACACCCCCGACGACGAGTACCCGCCCACCGTCGTCCACGCCGACGGCTGGGGCCCGGGCACCGACGCCCGCTCCATCCTCGGCGGCGACGACTTCCGCGAATCCATCGACCTGACCACCCCCCTCTCCGAGGACGGCACCACCCTGCTCGGCATGCTCCGCGCCGCCGCCACCGAAGGCGCCACCCGCTTCCAGCTCGAAGCCACCTTCGACGACCACCACATGACCCTGACCTACATCACCCAATAGCACCGCCCACCGGCCCCGCGCCCAGGCCCCCATCCCCGGCCGGGGCCGCCAAGCGCACCGCCCACCGGCCCCACGCCCGCACACCCGCCCCTGGCCGGGGCCGCCCGGCGCGCCATCGGCCGACCCCACCCGCACCCGCCCCCGGGGTGGCCAGCCGTGGCCGGCCCCGGCCCTTTCACGCAGTTGAGGACCTAACCCGCCCCACCGCCAACCTCAGCCCACGACCGGTCACCGGACCCCGGCCACACCCCACCTCGTGACAAGGACAGCCCATGCTCACCCTGCTCCGCCTCACACCCCCCGCACTCATGCTCTGCCTGATCCTCAGCGTCCTGCTACGACGACGCCACTTCCGCCCCCACCTCGGGTGGCTCACCGCCTCCACCGGACTCGCCTGCACAGCCCTCGTCGCGGCACCCGTCCACTCCAACCCCCTCTACCCCCTCTACCCCCTCTCCGCAGGCCTGTCCGGCCTCTACCTCGTGCTGGCCCTCACCCCCAAGCACCGCCCCACCCCCCAGGCCCCCCGGACAAACGGACAGCCCCGGGTATCGCTCACCAAGAACGACACCCAGCCGTAACCCCCCACCCCCGCCCGCGGCCGCGCTCACCCCCCCCCGGAAGCGGATCGCGGCCGAAGAAGACGCCCGCGCTGCGCCCCGCCCACCACCACACCCGGCCCCCTCGCAACGGCCCCGTGCCCGGACACCCGCCCCGGCACGGGGCCGCCCGCGTACCCCGCCCCCACGGTGCCGGGGCACCCCCGGCCCGCACCCCGCACCGGACCGCAGCCGCCAAGACCCGCCACACCGGCACCTACTGGTCGAGGGCACCCTCCAGCTCCAGCACGAGCGGTGGGCCACCCCGTGCGCCGAGTTCGACGGCAACGACCTGCCCACCCTCGCCCGACGCCGTCGCCACCGCGATCCTGGACGACCTGTGCCGCAACGAGGACTGCGGCGAGAGCACCGCCGACGACGAAGGCCACGACGGAGAGTGCGGCACCTGCGCCGACCGCACCGCCCTCGCCGAAACCCCCCAACCCGAAGACAGACGACTAGCACCGCCCCACCCCGCCCCCGCCCCCCGCTCCAGGAGGGCAAGGGCCCGGCCTTGTCACGCTAACTCCCCGCCGCCCCACTGTCGGACCCGTCACACCCGCCCCGGCCCCCGCGCCGCCGGCGGCCCCGCGTGCCCACCCACACCGACCGATGCGAGGGACCCGACATGACCGACCCCACCGCCCCCACCACCCCCGAGCACTTCGACGACCTGCTCCGCGAAGTCCTCGGCGAGGACTACCAGCCCCCCGCCCCGCCCAACTGCACACTCGCCTTCCCACTCGACAAGGTCCGCTCCATCGCCGAGCTCGCCGTCACCGCCCGCAAGCACGCCCTCGGCCCCGGCGACCCCGACGCCCGCCCCCGCCTGTGGTGGATCAAGGGCGACGGCACCTTCCTCATGAGCAACGGCATCGACAACACCCCCAACACCCGCGACCCCGACGGCAACTGGCACCACATCGTCCACGCCGACAACTGGGGGCCGGACACCGACCCCTCCACCGTCCTCGGCAGCGAAGACCTCCACGAAACCCTCGACCTGACACAGCCGCTCCCCGACGGCCAGACCCTGATCAACCTGCTGCGCACCGCCCCCGACCACGCCACGCGCTTCCTGCTCCACATCTCCCACGACGACGAGGGCATGGCTCTCACCATGACCACCAAGTAGCCCCACCCTCTTGCGGCCCCGCACCCCGGACACCCGTCCCGGCGCGGGGCCGCCCCCGTGTTTCCCGTCCCGCGCTCCCGCCACCCCGACCCGTATCCCGCCCCCCGGCACCCCGCACCCCACACCCGCCCCACCCGCGCCTCCGGCCGCCTACCGTCCCAAGCGAACCCGCAGGCCCAGGCCACCACCAGAAGGGGGGAGCACCGTGAAACACGACACCACCATCAACGAACTCGCCCAGTTCGCCGGTCTCTTCAGCACCGTCGACCACATCACGGTCCCCGAGACCAACCCGGACACCGACATCACCGAGGAGGTCACCCTCCCCCCGCCGCTCATCCGCCGCACCCAGCGCCGCGACAACACCACCTGGTGGATCCTCACCCCGCCCGGCATCCACGAACGCATCTTCGTCCGCGACCACGCCACCATCACCGTCTACCTCAAGGACGTCGACCCCGGCCGCTTCACCGGCCACGTCCCCCCACACCAGCCCCACGCCCCCCACCCCGCCACACCCACAGCCCCGGCCACGGCCGCCGCATGGCAGCAGCAACCCGCCGCGCCCGCCGCCTACCAGGCCCCCGCCCACGCCACCCCGCAGCCGGCCGCGCCCCAGCGGCCCGCCGCCCCCTGGGCAAACCAGCAACCCCCCGCCTGACCCGCCCCGCCCCGCCCCACTCCCGGCCCCGGCCACCGCCCCGCGGTAGCCGGGGCCGCCGCATGCCCGCACCCCACTCACCGTGACGCCTCCGGCCACCCCGACCGCACCCCACCCCCGTCCCCGCCCGCCGGACCCGACACCTGCGACGGCCGGGCAACCGGCGCGACCGGAGCGGCCGGTGCAGTCCCAGAAGCGACCGCAGGCACCGCAGGAGCCGGCGGAGCCGCCACCGGGGTCGCGGCTACCGGGGGACCGGCTACCGGCCCCGCCCCCGCCGCACGCACGCCCTCCCGCCGCCCACCCGCGGCCACCCGCTCCCCGCCCGCGCTCCCCCTGCCCGACCCCGCACCCTCCCCGGCCAGCGCCTCACGCCCCAACCGCCGCAACTCCTTCACCCGCTCCACCCCCACCCCCAACCGCTGCCCACACCCAGCCACCGTCTCCCCGGCCTCACCCATCGCCAACACCACCCGCGCCGCCTCCACCCGCGCCGCCTCAATCCGCACCCGCCCCCGCTCCCGCACCCGCGCCAGCTCCTCCTCCACCTCGGCAACCACCGCCCGCTCGTCCTCCACCGCCAACTCGAAGTCAGCCACCAACTCATCGAACGCCGCCTCCTTACGCAGCCGCTCCGCCTCCGCCTGAGCCGCCTCCCGCCGCTGCTCCGCCACCCGCAAAGCGGCACGCTCCAACGCCGCCTTCCGCCGCGCCAGCACCCCGCCGGCCTTCCCCTTGCCCCTGGCCCCACTCGCCGCCACCACAGCCACCTCCCGGCCGACCCGGGCCCGCCCGTCGCGGGCCCCGCCCGGCCAGTCTCAGCCGCCCGCCAGCCCCCCACACCACGCGAACCACCCGCGTCCCAGGCCGTAGCACCCCCGTCGCCGCGCCCGGTCCCGCTCACGGGACGGCCGCGGCCCGGGCGGCCGTCGACCGGGGCGAGGGGCACCTCGTCAGCCGGGGGAGGGGCACCCTCCAGGGCGGAGGCGGCCTGTGTGGACACGGGCTGCCGAGTCCGGTTGCCGGTGGGTGCTGGTGGGTGCCGGTGGTGTGGGTGCTGCGGGTCCCGGGTCGGTGATGAAGGGCCGGTGACGGTGGGGGGCGTGTGGTCCCCGGCCGGTGACAGGCCGGTCGCCGCGCACCTCTGGCACTTTTGACGCCGCACCGGGCTCCGGGCCCGGTTTCCCTCCCGGCGGGACGCGTGCGAACGTCGCATCCAGGGGCCTGGGAGGGGCGGGGTCCAGCACCGGACAGCGCCCGCGCCGGCCTGTACGGCGGTGATCTTCTGGCGTGGTGGGGATGACGGTAAAGGGGATCACGGCGGGGCAGGAGCGCTACTACCGGCTGGGCATCGCCCTCGGCGACGGCGCCCAGGGCACCAAGCCGACGGTGTCCTCCGCCGTGCCGGGGGTGCCGCCCGGCGTGTGGCACGGACAGGCCGCCGCGGCTCTGGGACTGTCCGGCATCGTGAGCGACGCCCAGATGCGGGCCCTGTTCGGGCTCGGCATGCACCCCGACGCCCAGGCGATCGCGGCCCGCGAACTGAGCGAGGGGGCCACCCCCAAGCGGGCCATGAGAGCGGCGAAGCTCGGACCGGCCCTCCCGCACCTCGCCGCATCCTCACCGCTCGACAAGGAGATCGAGCAGGTCCTTCAGCACGTCAGCGAGGCGCTGTGCCGCCCGCTGACGAAGGCCGAGACGAAGGAGGTGCGGATGCGGACCGCAGCGCACGCCTTCACCGCCGAGTACCACCGGGCCCCCGCCGACGGCGCCGAACTCGGCCGGTACCTCACCGCGCGGACCGGCCCCCAGCGCCGCGCCGTGACCGGCTACGACCTCACCTTCTCCAACGAGGAGCTGTCGCTGCTGTTCGCCCTCGGCGGCCCCGAGGTACGCAGGACCGTGCTGGAGGTCCTGGCCCAGGCCCGCTCGCAGACCCTGACGTGGATCGAGCACCACGCGCTCGCCGTACGCACCGGCCCGCGCGGCGTGGCCCAGCAGCGCGCCGAACCGGGCCTTGTGGCCACGGTCTACCTCCACTACGAATCCCGCGCCGGCGACCCCATGCTGCACGAGCACGCGGTCATCTCCCCCCGGGTCACAGGCCCCGACGGCCGCTGGCGCAACCTGGACTCCCGGCTCCTGCTGCGCGATGTCGTCGCCGCCAGCGAACTGTTCAACCAGCGCTCCCTGGAACTGATCTGCTCGCGGCTGGGCCTTGCCGCCGAACAGGTTGAGGTCACGCCCGGCCAGCGGCCCGTGATGCGCCTCCTCGGGATCGACCCACGGCTGCGCGCCGCCTTCGCGCAGCGCGGCCACGCCGTACGGACCACCGCGGACGCCCTCTTCGACGACTACCGGCGACGCCACGGCCGACAACCGCACGGCCCGGCCCGCTACGCCCTGCTCGAGCAGGCACGCAGTCGCACCCGCCCGGCCAAGCGCCAGGCGCGCTCGCTGGACGAGCTGCTCGCCACGTGGCGGCGCCGCGCCGTCGCCGTCACCGACCAAGCGACCGTCGACAACCTGCTGGCCACCGCCCAGGCCGCAGCCCTGCGCCGGCCCGCCCCCGCCGCGGTCGACATCACCGCGGCGGCCGGGGAAGTCCTCGCCGCGGTCACCGAGCGGCGTACGACGTTCCGTCGCCGCCACGTCCTGGCCGAGGCACGCCGCTACCTGATGCGGACCCTGGCCGGGGCCACCGCCGCACCCCGGGCGGCCGAGGAGATCACCGAGAAGGTCCTCGCCCACCGTGACTGCCTGGACATCACCCCACCCGAGATCAACCCCCCGCACCCCGACCTCCAGCGGGCGGACGGCACCAGCGTCTACCGGCCCATCGGCTCAGCCACCTACACCACCCACACCCTGCTCGCCGCGGAGAACCGGCTCCTGGCCGCCGCCCGCACCCCCGTCATCCCGCCGGTCGGACGGGGCACCTTCGCCCGTACCGCTGCCCTGCACCGCGGCCCGATGGACGCCGGACAACGTGCCCTGGCCTCCTCCTTCGTCCTGTCCGAACATCTGCTGCTGGCCGGGCTCGGGCCTGCGGGCGCGGGAAAGACGACGGCGATGAAGCTGGTGGCCCGCGCCGTGGACGCCGCCGGCGGCCGGCTGATCCCGCTCGCGCCCTCCTCCCGGGCGGCGAAAGTCCTCGGCAGCGACCTCGACCGCCGCGCCCACACCCTGCACTCCTGGCTGCACCAGCGCGGCCGCGCCGCCCACGGCAAGACGGTCGCCGTGGACTTCCAGCTGCGCCCCGGCGACGTCGTCCTCATCGACGAGGCGGGCATGGCCGGCACCCTCGTCCTCGACCGCATCCTCACCGACGCCGCGGCCGCCGGGGCGGTGGTGCGCCTGCTCGGCGACCCGCAGCAGCTCGCCGCCGTCGAGGCCGGGGGAGCCCTCCGGCTCATCGCCCGCTGCGGCGGCGCGACCGAACTCGACCAGCTGCACCGCTTCCGCACCCCCGGCGAAGCCGACGCCTCCCTCGTCCTGCGCGACGGCGAGGAGCCCCGGGCGGTTTTCACCTGGTACCGGGACAAGGGCCGGATCGTCGCCGGTGACCACGAGGCGATGTGCGACATGGTCTTCACCGCCTGGGCCAAGGACCTGGACAAGGGGCTCACCTCGCTGATGACGGCCGCCGACACCGCGACCGTGACCGCGCTCAACCTGCGCGCCCAGGCCTGGCACATCGCCGCCGGCACCGTCGACACCAGCGCGGCCGCCGCGCTGCGCGCCGGTCAGCGCGCGCACGCGGGCGACGTCATCGTCACCCGCCTCAACCGTCGCCGCATGACCGTGCGCGGGCGGGACTTCGTGAAGAACGGCGACACCTGGACCGTCCAGAAGATCCTGCCCGGCGGGGACGTGGTGGTCCGCCACACCCAGCACCGCGGCCGCATCCGTCTGCCCGCCGACTACGTGGCCGCCCAGTGCGAGCTCGGTTACGCCTCCACCATCCACCGCGCCCAGGGCATGACCGTGGACACCTCGCACGCGCTGGTCTCCGCCCGCTCCCACCGCGAAGGCGTCTACGTCCAGCTGACCCGGGGCGCGCGCACCAACCGCCTCTACGTCGCCATCGAGGACGGCGACCACCTCGACGACGTCCTCACCCACATCGCCGCCCGGCGCCGCGCCCAGCTCTCCGCGACCGAGTCGATCGCCGCGCTGCAACGCGAGATCAGCGCGCCCGGGCAGCTGTCCGCCGAGTTCGCCGACGTCGCCGAACGGGCCACCACCGCCCGCCTGACCGGCCTGCTCGAGCGCACCCTCGGCGCCGACCGGGCCGCGATGTTCATGGCCGCCGATGCCTACCCGGCCTTGATCCGAGCCCTGCACGACGCCGAGCGCACCGGATTCGACCTGCCCCGCCTGCTGGGAAACACCGTGCCCCGGCGCGGCTTCGCCGACGCCGACGACCCTGCCGCGGTACTGACCTGGCGGCTGCGCGAGCGCCTGCGGGACGCCGCCGACGCCCAGCACGACGACCGGCCCCGCCCGCTCGCCGCGCTCACGCTGGCCCAGTTGCACACCCTCACCCGGCTCGCCGCCGCCCACCGGGCCGCTGCCCGCGAGGCACTCGCAGCCGCCGACGCCGCCTTCACCCACCTGCCCGCACCCGTCACCACCCGCGCCGGCCACACCCACCCCGCCTGGGACACCCGCCCGATGGGGGACCTCTCCCGCAGCGCACTCGCCGCCCACCTCGCCCTGGTCCGCACACAGATCCGCCGCGCCCAGACGACGCGGACCCCGCTCTCGGACACAGCCCGACACGTCATCACCGCGCTCACCCACGAATCCCAGCTGCGCCGCGCCCTGCACTGGCGCGACAACGCGCGCGAGGAATTCCAGCGCGAGCGCGCGACGGCCACCGCGGCCCCCGGCGCCACCTCGACAGCCGCCATCCGCGACACCCTGACCACGCGGCGCGCCGTGACCGCCCAGCGGCAACAGACCGCGCGGGCCTCGCTGGCCCGCGCCGACGCCGCCACCGGCAAGATCAACGCCGAACTCAGGTGGCGCGAACGCCTACCCGATCACCCCCCATACCGCCCCCACCACCGCGGTGAGATACCCGACTGGGCCGCCGACCGGCACGCCCTGGCCCACCCCGACACCCCCGAGCACTGGGCCGGCCACCTCGCCGAACGCCACCGCATCCTGGCCCGCTCCCTCGCCGACCGCGGCCACACCCTGGCCGGCTTCCCGCCCGCCTGGGCCCGCCCGCTCGGCCCGCCGCCACCCGCCCACGCCCCGCGCCGCCGCCACGCCTGGGCCATGACCGCAGCCCTCGTGGAGCTGTGGCGCACCCGCCACGCCATCACCGGCGTGCCCGGGCCGGGCCCGCGCCCCACCGACGAGACGGACGCAGCCGCCTGGGACGACCTGGACGCCCGGGTCCGCGCCCTGACCGGACGCCGCCGCCCGCTCCACCTCCCGCCGCCCGACGCCCCCGCTTCCGTCATGATCGAAGCCGCCCTCAGCCACCTCGACACACCACCGCCCACCGGCCCGCTGCCCGACCACCCGGCCCTGCGCGACCCCTTCGGCGTCGCCCCCCTGTCCCACGGCGCCCTGCACGCACGCACCGCGCGGCGCGCCCTGGCCGCCGTTCTGGGCGGTGAGGCCCCGCCCGAAGCCTGGATGGAGGAGATCACCGCCCCCGGCGACGACGAAGACGAGCAGCGCACCTACACCAAGCTCCTCACCGCCATCGGCGACTACCGGCGCCGCCACCACCGGGCCGGCCCCGACGTGCTCGGCCCGCGCCCCGCAGGCCTCGGCAGCGACGAATGGGACCACCTCACCGACGCCATCGACCTCTACACCCACGCCCGCGTTCAGCGCCGCCTGGAACAGATACGGGCCCGCACCGCCGCCGAACGCGCCGCCCTCCTGCCACCGGCCTCACCACCGCACCGCCAGCCCCCGCCCGACACCCGCCCCCCAGGCCAGCGGCCCGCGACCCGCTGACCCGCCCACCGCGGGCGCCACCTCCGGCACCCCGCGACGAGCACCGGGCAACCCCCGCCACTGAAGACAGCAGCCCCGGCCCGGCCCGGCCCTTCCACTCGGCCGGGCCGAAGGGAGACGGACATGGCACCCACAGCAGACCCCGCACGCATCCAACTGGCCGAACAAACCCTGCACCTGACCTGGCTGCGCGAGCACTCCACCCAGGCCGCTCCACTGTTCGCCCGCGCCCGCGCCGAGGTCGGGCACGCCTGGTGCCTGTGCCGCCGCCCCGCCCTGCGCCTGGTCATCCGCTGCACCCGGGCAGGCCGCTACCACGTCGCGGGCTGGCCCGGGGAGGGCGAACACCACCACCCCCACTGCCCCTTCCACAAGCTCGGCCCCGGCCACTGCGGCCGCGACCGCTACCACGCCCAGGCCATCCAGGAGACCGACGCCGGCGTCCTCATCCGCCTGACCACCCCCCTCACCACCTCCCTGGCACAGCCCGAAACCCGCGACGCCACACCGCAGGAGACGGACGACGCAGCAGGCTCACGCCGCTCCCTCAGCCTGCTCGCACTGCTGCACTGGCTCTGGGAACAGGCCCGCCTCAACTCCGCCCACCCGCAGACCCGGCGCCTCACCTGGCGCACGTGCCACGCCCGGCTGCACCACCAACTGCGCGAGACCACCATCAACGGCCACGCCATGGACGAGGCGCTCTACGTCGTACTCCCCTTCACCCCCGCCGCGGCCGACACCAACACCGCCGCCCTCGACGCCTTCCGCGCACGCCTGGGACGCCACGGAACGACCTAACGGCGCGCCCTGCTCCTCGGACAGATCAGGGAGGTGACCCCCACCCCGTACGGCGTCGCCTACCGCCTGGCCCACCAGCGCACCCCGCTCTACGCCCGCGCGGCCCTGCACGCAAGAGCCACCCGCTCCTACCGCCATGCCCTCGGCAAGACGGCCACCGAGCACGGCGCTACACGGATCGCCCTGTTCGTCGTCGAGCGCACTCCGAAGGGACATCTCATCGCCGTCGACCTGGCCGCGATGCTCACCACCGACACCTTCATCCCCGCCGACTCCTCCCACGAGATCGTCATGGCCGACGCCCTCACCGCCCACGGCCGCGCCTTCGGCAAGCCCCTGAGCTACGACAGCGCCGACGCCGTCCTGCCCGACTTCGTCCTCACCGACGTGACGCCCCCGGCCTACGTCGAGGTCTACGGCATCCACGGCCGCGAGAGCTACGAACAGCGCAAGGCCGCGAAGCGGGAGATCTACCAGCGCCGGCAGGCCCGGCTCATCGAGTGGGACATCACCCACCCCCTCCCCGACCTCACCCATCCCGACCGGCACCCACCCGCACTCCACCCCTGACACGGGCCACCGCGCCGGCGCGACGACTGGAAAGGGGAGACTGCACTCATCATGGGAATCACGGAGACGCACCGCGATCTGCTGAGCCGACTGCTGCCCGAGGACACCGTGGACGAACTCGCCGTCCGCGAGGGTCAGTTCCACCAGGTGGTGATCGGCTCGGATCGCGTGGTGTGCCTTGCCCGCACCCAGGCGGCCGCCGATCGGCTGCCCGGCCGGGCAGCCGTGCTGCGCGCCCTGGCCGCGACCGACCTCGGCTTCCGCACCCCGCAGCCGCTGTCCGAGGGAGGCACCCAGGGCACGGACCAACCGCCTCACCTGGTGCTGAGCCGGATCCCCGGAGCGCCGCTGGAGGAGGAAATGCTCGGCCGCCCCGAAGTGGCACAGGCTGTCGTCCGGCAGTACGTGACCCTGCTGCGCGGGCTCGCGGCGGCGGGTGACGAGGAGAAGGTGCGCGCCGCACTGCCGAAGGCTCGCGCGGACGAGTGGCAGAAGTTCGCCACGGCGGTGCGCACTGAACTGTTCCCACTGATGTCCACCGCAGGCCGGGAGCGCGCCGAGCACGAACTCGCCGCGCTCGACGCCCTGCCGCACCTCACCTCCGCCGTGGTCCACGGCGACCTCGGCGCCGAGAACGTCCTGTGGGAGACAGTAGAGGGAGTGCCCCGGTTGAGCGGCGTCGTCGACTGGGACGAGGCCGGCATCGGCGACCCGGCCGAGGACCTGGCCGCCATCGGGGCGAGCTACGGCGACGAACTGCTGGGCCGGGTGCTCGCCCTCGGCGGCTGGGCCGACGACGGAACGGCCGAGCGGATCTCGGCGATCCGCGGCACCTTCGCCCTCCAGCAGGCCCTCTCCGCGCAACGCGACAGCGACGAGGACGAACTCGCCGACGGCCTCAGCGACTACCGGTAGAGACCGCCGGGCCGGACGCCGGCCCGGCCGGAGGGGCGGACGCATGCCTGGCTCTCCAAGGCGCACGGTGAGCAACAGCCCGACGGACGCCTCCACCCGGGGGCGGCGGTTGGCGAAACGGGGAGGAGTGCCGCCCGGTCGACCTTGCCCTTACGCAGCAGCGGCAGCGCGGTCACCGCGGCGATCCGGTACGGCAGCAGGGCGCGCGGCAGCCGCCGTGCGCAGTGCTCCGCCACCTCCCGCCCGGTGGCGGAGCTGCTGTCCGAAGGGACGAAGACGCGTACAGGGGCAGGAGTCCGCGGTCGTCCCCCACGGGGAAGACAGCAGCGGCCGCGACTCCCGGGCAGGTCGTCATCGCTCGCTCCTCCTCGGCGGGCTCGACGCGTACCCCGCCCCCGCACCTGGAGCCGGCCGGCGCGGCCCGCGTGGACGAGCGAACCGGCGCGCAAGGCTCGCACCAGGTCACCGGTGCGGTAGAACCGTTCGCCGGCGCCGGGAATGAAGGACGCCGTGGTGAGGACGGGACGGCCGGTGTAACCCCGGGCGACGTCAGGCCCACCGATCCACAGCTCGTCCGGCCCGTCACCCGAGGGGACCAGGACATGGCGGTGCGGAGCAGCTGGCGACCGATGGGCACAGGGTCGTCGTCCTGCGGCGCCGGGTCGGCCGGGCCGCCGAGCTCCGCCGCATGGGTGACCATCACGATCTCGGTCTGTCCATGGATGTTGAACAGCCAGACCGGGTCCGGCACGTCCGGCCGAGAGGGGGACACGAGAGCACGTGGCCGCCTCACGAGGTCTGCGGGATGCGCGCCTCGTTCATCCCGCACACCCCGCCATGGTGCACGCCGCGCGCGGACGAACCGGACGTCCAGCCCCTCGAAATGGCCCACCGCGACCGGCGGCCAGGCAGGCGGGCGGCCTCCGCCGTGGCGCCGACGAACGGGGCTAGGACGAGCCCACCGAGCCACCAGCGCCACGGCCTATACGGTGCGCGCAGCACGCGCGGTCAAGAACGCCGGACCGGATAGGCGGTGGCCACTGGGGCGACCGATGGCCGCAGCTGGGAGTGGCGGTGGCGTGCGCACCGGATGCCCCCTCCCGGACCGAGCGGTCCCGAGCGTGGTTGGGAGCCCACCCTCACCAAGCCAAGCTGAAGAAACAGTAGGCCGAGGCGGCCAGAAGGAAACAAGAAAAAATAACGCGACCGCGTCTACTTTTTCCGGGTGAGAATGTGAGATAAACGCTTCTCGCCTTGCTTGGCGACATGGGGTCTCTAAAAGGTATACCCGCTGGTCAGAGCGCTCGTGATGATTCCATGGAGCGCAGGCTTCGGCTTACTCGCCAGACTGTCATTCAAGCCCTCGAGAAGCGGTGTCTGGCAACTCTTCCTCGGGTCGAGTCTGCGCTGTAATGGGACTCCGGCAAGCCGCCGCCGCACGGAAGGAGGCCGCCCCCGGCAGGGCGGCCCCCTCGAACTCCGTGCACTGCAAAATGCATTCGACAGCAACGGAGATACCCATCATGGCAGGACGACACAACCGGATCATGGCCTCGAAGGACTCGGCTTGGGCGTCGATCAGTCGGCCCACGCCCACGGCCACCGGCCTTCTCGGTCTGGCACTGGTGCAGGCCGCAGACCTGACCCTCGAGGGCCAACCGCTTGTGGGCGGCGCCCTTGCGACGGTCGCCCTGGGCGCGTTCATGAAGTCGATCATCAGCCGGGAGTACTGACCGGGGGAGCGGTGCGGGGCGCCGGTCACGGTGCCCCGCACCAGCTCGTAGTCGTCCAGGAGGATGCCGACTCAAAGGGGAGGCGATGGCCGGACCGGGGACTGCGGTGGTGCCCGAGGGCCACTACCCGCGCGCCGCGTCCGGCAGCCGCCTCTTCCCAGGCCCCGTCCCGCTCCGCGGGGCGGAGCCTGCGGCTGGCCTCCCTTGCCGTCCCGCAGGGCGGACCTTTTCCGGTGCGCCCGCCGGTGGTGATCACCGGCGGGGCAGGCTGCCGCCAGCCGCCGTCCACGGGCCGCGCGGCACTCCCACCGCCGAGCCGGAAGGCCCCCCTTGATGAGTGAGCAGCTCACCCCCCTCCCTGACGACTTCCGTACGTGGCTGGCCGGGCAAGGCCCAGACGCTTACGCCCTGGCGTGGGTGACCGCCGGGGGTGAGCCGGCCGGCTTCGACGATGCCGAGGCCCCGCGGGTGGGGGAGAGCGGGATCGCCCGCGCGGGCGCCGACCTCACCCGCATCGTGGTGCAGGACGTCGCCCACGGGCGGGCCGAGTCCCTGCGCCGCTGGCTGCAACTGGACAACCCAAGGACGCACCTGGCCATCCTCACGGCCGAGGCCGGCGGCCTGCGCGAGTACACCCCCGGCGAACTGGCCGCCGAGCTGCTGCGCGACCCGGCCGTCGACGACGCCCACCTCACCGAGCAACTGGCCGACTGGCTGCACCGCAAGCACGCCGAGGTGCAGCAGGGTCCCGAGTCCGGCTGGAGCGCCGCGGGTGCCGCCTGGACCTGCCACATGCGCGCCCTGGCCGACTGTCCGCCGCCTGCCGTGCTCACCGCGGCCCTGCAACGGGCCGCAGAGGTAGACGAGCCCACCGCCGACCTGGTGGTCGGCACCGGGCTGAGGATCACCGGCCTCCTCGACCGGCTGGAGCACGCCCACCGCACCCGCACCGAGCTGGTCGAGGACTGGCACGCGGTGAAAGCCCTGACCGCCGACGTGCCGGCGCTCGCGCCCATCGCCGACTGGCTGCTCGACCAGATCGCCCTGCGCGACGCGTCCGCCCAGCAACTGCGGGCCGTCCTCGAACCGGACCTCACCGACTACCGGCGCGACCGGCGAGCCGACCGCGCACAGCCGGGCACCGGCCCGGTCCTCGACGCGCCGCGCGCCGAACACCTGGCCCACGCCCGCGCGGCCGTCCGCGCCTACACCGCTGACGCCCACTCGGGCCGCGAGAGCCAGGCGCAGCAACTCCTCGACGCGTTCCCGGCTCCCGCCCGCGCCCTGTCCACCAGCGGCCCGGCCACCGTGTGGCGGGAACACTCGGCGACCGCGGCCGACGCCGCCGAAGACCTGGCCGCGCAGCGCGCCGCCACCGGCAGCGAGGACAGCACCCGCTTCTTCGCCGATCCGGAACTGCTGCACGCACAGGTCTCCTACCTGGCCGCCCGCGAAGGCCAACTGCACTCCCTGCACGACGCGCTCGGCCGCCTGGCGTTTCCCGCCCAGCCCCCGCGCAATGTGCCCGCGGAGCTCGCACCGGTCGCGGCCGCGCAGACCCGGCGCCGCGTCACCGAAGCCTTCGGCACCCTGCACCGCGCGGCGCAGGCACTGGACGGCCAGATCCACTACCAGCTCCAGCAGCCGGTGCCCGCCCACCGCAGCGCCACCACCGAAGCCGAAAGCGACCTGCTGACCCGCGCCCGCGCCGCCCTCGAGCACCTCGCAGACCCCGCCCCCTTCGACGCGGAGCGCATCCGCGCCCGCCTGCAGGCCATGGCCCGCCCCGCCACCCCGACAGCACCCGCCCCGGCGGCGCCCACCGCCCACGACGCGGCCCACACCCAGGCCCTGACCGCCGGCCCCACCGCCCTCGGCATGACGCGATGACCTCCATCCCGAGCACCGTCCGCCGCCTGCTGGGCGCGGCCGGCCCGCTCATCCGGCGCGCTCTGCCCCACCTCGCCGCGGCCGTCATGGCCGTACTCGCGTGCGGCGCCGCCCTCGCCGCCGCACACGCACTCCTCGCCCGCGCCCGATGGTGGCCGGCCGGAGGGTGCCCGCTGGCCGTCATCGCGCTCGCCCTGCTGGAAGCGGCACTCCACCTGCCGCACGCGTGGGTCTGATCGCCCCCGCCCTGCTCATGCCGCTGGGCGCCCGGGCCCCGGACACCCACCCCTGCCCGCGCGGGCGCTCGGTGGAGCCGGGCTGCGCGCGCCCGGCATGCCCGAGACCAGCGCTGCTCCCGCCTCGCGGACCAGCACCCCAAGTCGCCGTCGCAGGCCGTGGGAGCCGGGCCGCCGGCCACGGCACCGGCCACGCCCGGTACGCAGCATCGATGCGGCCAGACCACTTCCGCGCCCCGTCCGTCGAAAGGGCTCCTCGATGATCCGCCGTATCGCCATTCGCGTCGCCGTAGTCCCCGCCGTCCTCGCGGTGGCCGCCGCCGCAGCCCTGACGGTCACCACCGCCCCGGCCGCCCACGCCGTCGGCGAGAACCGCCTGTGCACCCGCAACTGGGCCAACGTGCCCGCCACCGTGGGCAAGAACGCCTGGAACCTCCGCTCCGGCAACTCCACCGGCTACAAGAGCCTCGGCTACCTCTACCGCGGCGACAAGCTCACCGTGCTGTGCAGCAGGGGCAACTGGGACTACACCAAGATCACCAGGTCGAAGTCCGGGATCAAGAAGGGCACCACCGGCTGGGTGCGCGCCGACGGCCTGGTGAACCTGGCGGGCTGACGCTCAAGCCCGCACCCCGCACCCCGCACCGCGGCACCCCGGATCCAGCGCCCTCCCGCCGCCACCGGCGAAGTCCAGCGGCCGATCCGGCACCGCAGAGGGCAACACTGCTGGTGAAGCGCCTGCACCCCGGGCCGGAGACCGCGCGGAGCCCGGGAAAACAGGCGGGCGCGGCCCGACGACAACCAGCCCGCTCCGGGCCCGGCCACGGACCGCCGCAACGCTTCCCAGGCCAGCGGCCCACCACAAGCGACCACACAACACCCGGTTCACGAAGCCCCGCGAAAGAGACCTCCATGAAGACACGCGTCCGCGTCGCGACCACCCTGACGACCGCGGCACTCGCCGTCGGCGCCCTGGCCGTGAGTCCCGCCTCGGCGTACGGCGTGCACAACGTCCGCGACTACGACACCACCATCGGAGGCGGTACCGGCATCCGCTTCCACACCGCCCCGGGCTACAAGACGCCGGCCAAGGGACTGCTGGCCACCGGTGACAGGATCAGGGTCACCGCCACCAGTCCCGGCGGGTTCGGCAACTGCTTCTGGTACAAGGCCACGCTGAAGGCCAAGTCGCGCAACGGCCTGGCGAAGGGCACCACGGGCTGGGTCAACTGGGCCTTCGTGCACAAGGACGTCCCCAAGGGCACCCAGGGCTGCTGACCCGCAAGACCCCGCAGAGGGCCGGCCCCGCGCGGCACGACCCTGCCGGAACGCGAGCACGCACGTCTCCAGCACCCGGACACTGCCGGGAGCAGGCAGCCCGCGACATCCGCCCGACTGTCACGACGGGCGGCACTCCACCGCGCCGGGCCGCCGCGATGGATCACCTGGCGGAACCCCACGCCGGGCGGTGCGGCTTCCCCTCCCGCCCCCGGGAACGGGAGCGAACAGAGCGGCCCGGCCGGCGCGCGCACCGGATGTCCTGTCGCGTATGAGGACACAGAACTGCGCCGGCCGGACGGCCGGACATCTGCGAAGCCGTGAGTACTGCGGGAAGGCCGCACTGGACTTCCTCTCGCACGCGTGGCCCCGTCTGGCCGAGACGGACGCCGCGGCCACCGTCTACCAGGATCCGCACTGGCTGTGGGGGTGGGCCCGGCACCTGCCGGATACCTGCGAGCCGGTGATTGCGGCGGCCATGGCCGGCCGGCCACGGCCCGGGGTCCGGTCGGCGCGGGTTCGCCGGCGAGCATCCATCCCCATGTCGTGAGGGAGATCCGGTGCGGCTTGTCCCGGACACTTCCCGGACAGGGCTCTGGCCAGGCCGGACAGCCCATGCTCTGTCCGGGACAGCTTTCCCGCCTCGTTTTCTTCTCTGCCCCCGCCATGCTTGAGGCCGTCAGTCGGGGTCGACCCGGTTGAATCCGTAAGCAGCTGAAAAGGAGTACATCGTGCGCATTCGTTCTGCCCTAGGTGTCGGACTCGGTGCAGCACTCGCGCTTGGCGCTCTGGCTGCGCCCGCACAGGCAGCAACAGCCTCCGCGCCGCAGTCGTCATTGCTTGCCAGCTGCGTGGAATGGGACACCGACAACTACACGTACGGCGCCCGCTGTGCGACGAGCCAGGCGTACTACGCGAAGGTCACGTGCACCAACGGGTCCACCAGGAAGACGGCACGTGGGGTGATCACCAGCGGTGACAAGTGGTCGTATGCCTACTGCTCCTCCTTCGGACCGGGCTACTACAAGGTCGCCGGAAGCGGAGGCGTGGTCTACTCCTGACATGGACAGCTCGGTGAGCGACTGCAGGGTGTTCTGCTGACCGTTCGCCTGGAGGCAGCAGCATCGCCCGTGCCCGACATGGACACGGGCGATGCTGCTGGTCCGCGTCGTCCAGGAAGAAGTACCGCTCCGGCTCCGCCCGCGAGGGCGCCTCGCAAACGACCTGTACCGGGCCTGCTCGTCCGTCAGGAACCCGACCGCCGCAACAGCTCTCCGAAGATCGACAACAGCAACCCTCGAAGGCTCCGACGCCCAATCACCCCAGGTCGAAGACCCAAACGGACCGGAGAGAGAGTCCTTAGCGCACGACCTCGCACCCCGACGTCACGCTGCTGCCCGTGTGCGGGCCGGTCCGCCACACGGATCGCGATCACGGTGTCGGAGGGGTTTTGTTCCGCTGTCGAGACCGGCGGAGCAACTCCCCTCCCGTCTCCGGGGATTGATGGGCTTCGCCCGCTTTTGTCTCTGGCGGTGTGTGGCGGCCCATGCTGAGATCACTGCTGTCCAGCCGACGCTTCACCACCTTCACCGAGGAGCCTTCGCGATGAACCAGCGCCCGTTCATGTTCCCCCGGCTGTCCGCCGTCCGTCCGCCGGCCTCCGCCCACCCGGCCTTCCGCCCCTCCGGCCGGCCGGGCGAGGACCTCGACGAGCACCCGTTCACCGCGCCGGCGGAGCACCCGTAACGGCACAGGCAGCCCCCACACAAGCGCCCGCCCGGGCCCCCTCCCACCCATCCCCCCGGGCGGGCGCTGCCGTATCCGGGACCCGTCCCGCCCCCCTTTCCCCGACCAAGGAGCCCACCCCCGTCATGCAGGCACCTCTCGGGCGCGCATCGTCGCGTCTGACCGCCACCGTCATCGCCGCCGTCGTAGCGGGAGCCCTCGCCTGGTCACCCGCCGACGCGGCCCCGCAGCCCGCTTCCGGCCACGACGCGTTCGGGCCCGGCTACGCGATCCCCGACAGCGACGGGCACGCCGCGACCTCCCACATCGGTGCCTACGGGCCGCCCGGCATGACGGTGTACGGCACCTACGAGACGTTCTGCGCCGACCCCGAGCGCAAGGGACCCGACGCGGCGGGCGGCTACAGCGGACCGGCGACGGTCGAGCACTGGACCTCCTCGGTCACCGGGCGCCCCGTCCCCGACGCCCATCTCGCCTACGTCTCCTACATCGTGGGCAAGTACGGCCAGACCCGCGACGCCGCCCAGGCCGCCGCGGTCGATGCGGTCGTGTACGAGTGGCTGGCCGGCGGCACCTACGGCATCGACGGCGCCCGGGGCACACAGCGCCTGAGCTACCCGGTCGTCCCCCCGGCCTCCCGGACGACGGCACTGGGCTACCTGGCCGAGGCGAGGAAGCTCGCCGGACCCTACCGGCTGACCGTCACCCCGAAGGTGACCCAGACCCCGGCCGGGAAGAAGGTGGCGGTCACCGTCTCCGTCACCGCCCGCCTCTCCGGCACCAAGGTGCCCGGCGTGCAGGTCACCCTGGCCGCCTCCGGCCAGGACGGCGAGAGGGGTCAGGTCACCACCGGCCAGGACGGCACCGCGACCTGGGAGTTCACCGCCGACGCCAAGGGCACCACCACCGTCCGCGCCACCGCCACCGGCCTGCCCGGCCCCGCGCTGAAGATCCTGAGCCCCCGCGACAGCCGGGCACAGCGGATGCTGCTCGCCGGCGACACCACCACCGCGACCGCCGACGCCGCCATCAAGGTCACCGCCGCCCCCGGGGGCGTGACCATCCACAAGAAGGACCCCGGCGGCGACCTCCTGGCCGGCGCCGCCTTCCAACTCCTCGACCCCGGCAGCGGCCAGCCCGTCGCCCAGGGCAAGACCGGCGCCGACGGCACCCTGGCCTTCGACGGCCTCACGCCGGGCGCCTACCGGCTGCGCGAGACGGACACGGGCAGCCGCCTCCACGAACGCATCCCCGACCAGGACCTCACCATCACCGAGGGCAAGACCGCGGCCGCCAACCCGATCATCCTCATCGACCCGTTCAAAAAGGGCGAACTCCTGCTGAAGAAGACCGACAAGGCCACCGGCAAGCCCCTGCCCGGCGCCGTCATCACGATCAACGCCGACACCCTCGACGCCTCGGGCAACCACACCAGAGGCAAGGAGATCGCCCGGCTGACCACCGGCAACGACGGCACCGCCACCCTCCCGCTCGACATCACAGCCAAGACGGGCAACACCTACTGGGCGAGCGAGACCACGGCACCCGCCGGATACCAGGCCGACGCCGCGCCCCAGCGCTTCACGGCCACCCCCGGCGCGCAGGTCACCCTCACCCTCGCCGACTCCAGGACCCCCGCCAGCCCGCCGGCCACCACACCGCCTTCGGCCACCCCACCGTCCCCGGCCATCCCAGTGCCCCCCATCCCCGCACCGTCCCCGGTCGCCACACTGATCCGGACCGCACCCCAGCAGCAGCCGGTCACGCCGACCGCGCAGCTCGCCCACACCGGCTCGGCCCACACCGCCTGGCTGACCGGCGCGGTCGGCGTCCTGGTGGCCGCCGGCGGCGGCGCGGTCTGGGCCGGAGCCCGCCGACGCCGCCACCCGCACACCCCCGACAACCAGTGACCACCCGCCGGACGGGCCACCACCCCCACCCGGCCCGCAGCGCACCGGATAAGCCGCCCGACGCCTTCGCCTTTCTCCTGCGCGGTGAAGGCCCGCGCGGCTCGGCGGCCCGAGTACCGCGGGGCGCCCCCGGGCGGGTCGTAGCGGAGAACTAGACCTCCGCCGGAACCTTCTCGGCAGCGGTTTCGGCAGCCTGCTCGGCCTCGCCGCCCTCGGCGCCGTCCGCAGCGGGGGCGGCGTCCGCCCCGGCCTTCGCGTACGCGGTGTACATCGCGCTTCCCTGCTGGTGCGACTTCTCGGCGAGGCTCTTCTTGACGAGCGCGTCCAGGCCGTTGCGCACCGTCTGGACGGACATCTTCCGGCCGGGGTGAGCCTTCACGAGCTGGTCGTGGACCTCACGGGCCACGCACGGCTGCCCCGGCGTCTTCAGCAGCACGTCCAGGATGAGCTGCCACAGCGGCGGCCCCGACGTCTTCTCGGCCGCCCCCTGCTCCGGTACGTCCGGGGACGTGGCCCGCTGCGCCGGAACCCCTTCGGCCGACGCCTTCTTCCCGGCAGCCTTTTTCGCCGGCGTCCTGGCAGTGGTCTTCTTGGCGGCCTTCTTGCCCGCGGGCTTCTTCGCCGCGCCCGCCTTCCTGGCCGCGGCCGTCTTCTTGGCCCGCTGACGCGGCTGCTCCCCCTGCACGGACTGGTCCTGCCGCTGCTGCAAAACGTCCTGAGACGCCTCGCCGACCGCCGCGGCCGATGCGGGGGCGTCGTCCTGCTCGCCCGCAGCAGCCGGCTGGGCCTCGGACGCGCTCGCACCTGCGGGCAGACTGCCCAGCGCCTGAACCAACCAGCTCTCCTCCGCCTGGAGTTGGAGCAGGCGTTCCTGGAGAGCGGCGACCTGCACGGTGACCTCGCCCCGTTCCTTGCGGACGGCCGCGAGGTCGTGCGTGTACTGCTGCGCGTACTTGTTCTGGATGGGGGTCTTCGCGGGCTCGTCGGCCACGACAGCACTCCTTCTACCTGGACTGTTGCTGCCGGATGCTACTCACTGCGGAAGGCGGCAGTTACTCTCCCGCGTGATCACCACTCCTGCGGTGAGTGTTGGAGACCGGCTCACGATCCGCTCTCCACACTCACCGGCGAAACAGACCCACCACCACGCCTGCCACAGAGCGGGCACGCGAAGCCGCTGCGCCGAGGCAGGACGAAGCCCGCCGGCTGCGGGCCGACGGGACACGGCACGGGGCGGCCCCGGGCAGCGTGTGCCGCCCGGGGCCGCCCCGGAAAGGGCGCGACCGTCGGCAGACCCGGGGCCTGTGGCCAGCGTCAGCCGCGGACGATGTTCTCGGCCTGGGGGCCCTTCTGGCCCTGGGTGATGTCGAACGTGACCGACTCGCCCTCGACCAGCTCGCGGTAGCCGTTGCCGGCGATGTTGGAGTAGTGGGCGAAGACGTCCGGTCCGCCGCCGTCCTGGGCGATGAAACCGAAGCCCTTCTCGGAGTTGAACCACTTCACGGTGCCGCTGGCCATACTGCGTCCTTCGATTACGCCGGGGGTGCCGGCCGTATGGGAATAGAGGGTGACCTCCCATGCGGGAACACACCCGGCACCGTTCTACCCCACCCGAAGCCCCGCCATACGATCACCCACCCCACACATCGACGCAGACCCCCGACGCCAGCGGCCAGCCGAGACCCAGTGGTGTGCAAGGGGCGGGCCCGCCGCAGGGCGGGCGCTCCCCGGCACGGCGAAGACCGTGCCGAAGCACGCCACTTCCCGCGGATCGCGCCCCGCCCACCCACACGTCCAGCCCGCCGAACCGGGCACCGGGACCTGCGACCGTGACGAGCTCTCGCCGATGAGGGTGACGACGGCCCGCGCGGTGCGGGCGTCATGGGTCAGAGGCTGCGCAGCACGGCGACCACCTTGCCGAGGATGGCGGCGTCGTCCGCGGGCAGCGGCTCGTAGGCCGGGTTGTGCGGCATCAGCCAGACGCGGCCGCCCTCGCGGCGCAGGCGTTTGACCGTGGCCTCGCCATCCAGAAGCGCGGCAACGATATCGCCGGAGTCGGCCGATTCCTGCTGGCGGACCGTCACCCAGTCACCGTCGCAGATCGCGGCCTCGATCATGCTGTCACCCCGCACCTTCAGAGCAAACAGCCGGCCGTCCCCGACGAGACGCCAGGGCAGGGACAGTACGTCCTCGACCGACTCCTCGGCCAGGATCGGCGCGCCCGCGGCGATCTGACCGACCAGAGGAACATCCGTCGTCTCCGGCGCGGGCCCGGCCGGCCCCGCGCCGACGCCGAGGTCGTGGCCGTGGTGGAGCCAGACGCGGTAGGCCCGGGGACGGCGGGGATCGCGGTAGAGGATGCCCTTGCGCTCCAAGGCCATGAGTTGGTGCGCGACGGACGAGGTGCTCTTGAGCTGGACAGCCTTGCCGATCTCACGCATCGACGGGGGGTATCCCTGACGGGCGACGGTGTGCACGATGAAGCGGACGATGGCCGTCTGCCGAGTGGTGAGCCCATCGGGACCGGTGACGATGCCGGGCGGCCGCCCGGCCCGGCCGGCGGTTTCGGTGACGTGCATGGGTGCTCCCCCCGGTGACGGGATCTTGCGTGAGGGGGACCGTAACCCGCGAACCACGACAAAGGGAACACCGATGCGGTAACTGGCCGTGCGGCACAGGGCTCCCGAGGGTTAACTCCGCACCCCGGCCAGGCCTGACGCGCTGCTCAAGGGTCCCGCTCGCTTCTGGACCGCCCCCCCTCCGCCCGGCCCTGTCGATGCCTCCGGCCCGGCGCCGCCCGGACACGCAAAATCAACGCCAGACGCAAAAATTAACCCCACACGCAACTTTTGCGTCGTCTATTCACGAGGCCGGTGCGAACAGCCCGGCAACGCGAAGGCCGTCGCCCGGGAGACAAGGGGCGCCGCCGCGGCGGCTCACCCGGGCGACGGCTGGGGCGGGCAGGACGGTGAGAGCGGCGGCTACCAGGCCGCACGCAACGCTGGTGGGCACGGGGCCCGCCGCCCCGGCGTGGGCGCTTCGGGTGAATCCCGCCCAGGCGCAGCCGGTTTCAGGATTCCGCCTGGTGCGCTGCCGCTATGTGTGGGGCCATGCACAGCCCCCGCGCGGCTCTGGCCGCAGCTCTCGCCCTGCCGGTTCTCGCTTCCGTCGCCGTCGCCTCCCCGGCCGCTGCGGCGCCGGGGGAGACGGTGACCGCAACGCTGTCCTCGCTGATCGCCGCCCTGCCCGTCCACGACGAGGGCAGCCGCGACGGTTACAGCCGTGAGCAGTTCAAACACTGGATCGACGCCGACCGCGACGGCTGCAACACCCGCAACGAGGTCCTCCTCGCGGAGGCGACCGCCATGCCCGAGGTGACCAGCCGGTGCACCATCACCGCCGGCACCGGCCGGTGGTGGTCCTGGTACGACGAGACCACCCTCACCGACAAGCTCGACGTCGACATCGACCACATGGTCCCCCTGGGAGAAGCCTGGGACTCCGGCGCCGCCGCCTGGAGCGCGGCCGAGCGCCAGGCATACGCCAACGACCTGGACGACGAGCGCTCCCTCGCCGCGGTCCGTGGCAGAACCAACCAGTCCAAAGCAGACCGTGACCCGGCCGAGTGGATGCCACCGGCCGCCTCGGCGACCTGCCGCTACCTCGCCGACTGGGTCACCGTGAAAACCAGGTGGAACCTCAACGTGGACGCGGCCGAACTCGCCGCACTCAACCGCATCAAGACCGGCTGCGACGACCCCCTCATCACCCTCACCCACGCCCGATGAACCCGGACGCCCGGACTTGGGCGGGGCGCCGTACGCAGCACCCCTCAGCCTGGCTTCACTCTTGCCGCCGGCGGCCCGCGGCCGACCGGCCTGTCGCTGGGGCCTGCGGCCAACGAGCCTTCACCGCCCGGCCGGGCATCCTCGCCACGGCTTCCCGCCGGCTCTTAACTGAACGGCTGGAGTGCCGCGCATCGAGCGAGCCGGCCGGCGCAAGGCGCGGCGTTGCATACGCTGTCCTGGCCTGAATGCCCCGCCCGGGCCGAGGGGAGTGATTGCCGGGCTCGTATGCTGCGCGGGCCCGGCGAACCGCCCACCGAAGGGACCCCCACCGTGTTCTCGCAGACTCCCGTCTACGACCGCCTCGTCGCCGAGCGCGGCGACATCCCCGTCCAGGTCCGCGGCGAAGCCGAACGGATACGCCGCGACCTGGCACTCGTCCTGCCCTCGACGTCCACCTCCCAGCCGAGCACCCCGCAGAACGTCTTCACGCCGAAGCAGCCCTTCAGCGCCCTGTAGCCGGACGACGCCCTCACTCTTGCGAGAACAGCGCACGGGCACGCGACCGCCCCCCACCCGCCTGCCCGGCGCTGTCAGTCACGGAGGCCGCCGCCCCGGCCGGCTGGAGGACGTGTCCGGTTCACGGACATCGGCCACCTCGAGTTCAACCTGCAGCAGCCACGTCCCGAACAGCCCACGAGCCCGGACCAGTCGAGTCGGTCCGGGCTCGCTCGCGTATCCGCGGGGGTCGGATTCCATGCACGCGATGCCGTGCTCAACGCCGACAACGGCCGGCGGTTACGGCCTACGGCCGCCGCTACCGGGTGCGGGAACGGACGGACGCCCGCGGCACCTCAACCTGCCTGGACCGACGCTCCCGTCGCCCTGCCGACCCGTAGGCTTCAGACGCCCGGACGGAAGGAAGTGACGGACCTCCGGCCGGGCACCTCACCTTCCTCCACAGCTCCCCGCGCGCGGGCCGCGGCCCTTGACGGCGAGCGGGCAACTCGCTGCCCTGCCCGGCGCCGCACACGCCGCCCGCATCCGGCCCACGCTCCCGACGTCCAACGCCGGGACGAGCAGGACGCCGGCCGGTGCCGGGATCACGGCCACCGGAAAGCGCCCGGCACCAATGTCAGTGCCGCCCCCTAAGGTCCCGAGCATGGCCCACTGGCACCCCGACGCCCGCTCCACCCAACGGCCTTCTCGGCGGGGAACCATCCCAGAACGAGCATCTCCAATGCGCGAATGGGGTCAGTGTCGATGTGATCGATCCAGCCGACCGGCGCGAGCGGCCCGGTGGAGGGCGTGGCTGCGCTGGACCAGGGGGACGGTGTCATGCGCTCACCTTAGGGGGAGTCAGAGAAGGCCCGTTGACTGTCGATCGCTTCCTCGAGCAGGGAGCGGCGCATCAGCGCGGAGTTCATGAAGACGCTCGACCGGTCCGCCCGGCCGAGCGTCTTTGCATGCGCCGCCCCTCGTCGTCACCTGGCCAGATCGGCCCGGACATCGTGCGGATCGTGCACCAGGGCGAGCGTCTAGACTGGCGTCGACCCGGCCGGAATCCTCGGGTGGCAGGGCGGACGTCCTGCAGAGGGTGGGGCGGGACACACGCCCCCGGTGAACCTTGAGGGGTGCGCCATGAGCGACAACGACTGGTACGACGACGGGGACTACCGGGACCCGACCCGGCAGGCTGAGCGGGCCACGCGGTGGGGCTGGGCGGCGATCGCCGGTGTGACCGGCTTCCTCGCGGTGGCGGTGCTGGCCCTGCTCGTCGTCATGGTGGTGGTCGTCGTCGCCCTCGGGTATTCCACTGTCTCCATGGACTAGCGCCCCAGCAGGGTTTTGCTGTCTGACCTGCGGGTTTAGCTGGGCGGCTGGAGTCTGGCGGGACACGGAACGATCCGGGGCGGTCTCACGGGGACCGCCCCTCGATCGTGCGACAACGCCGCAGGTAGTGACAGTGGCAGGGCAGCCTCCAAGGGTGACCACCGAGTATGCCGCCGCGCCAATGGGACCTTGAACCGGACGATCTCTTCCGGAACATCGGGCACCGCTTCGGCCGAGCTCCGCCGCCGCATACGTGACTACGTACGCGGGCTGCTCACACCGCTGGCCCGTAAGAACAGTTGGCAGCTGACTGAACAGGCCGGCCGGGCACCCGAACAGCCCCGGGGCTCGACTGCCAGGCTCCGCTCCCGGCCGTGGCCTGGACGTCGTCCCGGGGCCGTTCGAGGGCCGCCGACCGGGCTGGCCGGGCTGCGCCTGTGCCGGGTGTCGCTGGTTTTGTTGACACGCTTGAGGATCTTGGCGGGCTGATCGAGTGGCGCGCGGCCGGGGGCCGGGGGGCGCGAAAGTCTGCGCGGGCGTACTCAGATTCGTGCATTCACCCGGCATGCCCTTTTTGGGTGACCGTTTTTGATCAATTCCCGCCGTTTGTGCTCGATGCCCTTTCGGCGTGGTCGAGCGTGCGGGGGCGGGCACCCATGCCCATGACGCTACTTTCTGGCATCACGGCACTGCGCAAGGTAGTAGCGTCCTGCTCCCGGCATCTTCCGCCGGATCGGCAAAGACCCCGGCACCTGGTTGGTCGCCCGTGCGCCGGGGTCCTGTCGCTCTCAACGCCAGCCCCGACAAACAAGGGGGAGATCCCTCATGCCTGTACGCCGACGCCGAACTCGTCCTCCCGTAAGCGCGCCTGCACTTGCACGGAAAACGAGTCGCGAACGTATCATCCCGCCGCCATGCCCGGCCCAAACCCCGGTATGGCATGTCAAGGCTGTCACGCTCCGCGGGAGCCTGCCCATCGCCGCGATCTGCCTTCCCCTGCTCGCCCTCCCGGGCGCTCTGCCACCGCGTGTACTGCCCCTCGTCGCCCTCTTTCTGACGGCCGCTCACCAGTCTGTGCTGGTCCACCAGCGGATCTGTCGCCGCTGACCCGGGCACCGGCCGGGCGCGGGCCCGCGCCCGCGCCCGGCCGGCTCCCGCTCCCGTCCGGCCGCCCGCGCCCGGACGACCGGTACAGATACCCGCCCGGCACCCCCGAAAGAGGCCGCTCGTGTCCACCCGTTCCCGTACCCAGAGGGCCGACGGCGCCCCGCGCCCCGCCCGGACCCTGCCGTCCGCCGATCCCGCCCGCGCCACCCGCTGCACCGAAGCCCTCCGCGACATCGCCGAGGACTGCACCGTGGTCTCCGAGAACCTGCTGCTCGACGCATACAACGCCACCACCCCCAACACCGACCTCCTGCAGCACCTCGCCAACCTCCAGACCCTGGTGGAGGAAGCGATCGGGGCCGTCGTCGTCCGCCAGCGCGCCCAGGGCAAGCCGCTCGCCGACCTCGAACCGATCGCCCAGCGCACCGAGGACCGGCTCCGCAAGAAGTACAACCCCGACGCCGTCGACCGAGCCCTGAATACCCGCCGCCGGCCCCGGCCGGCCACCAGCGCCCACAACGCGGCCACCGCCGACGCGCCGACCCTGCGCCGCCCGGGCCAGCGCCTGGCCTGCGCACTGACCCGGATGAAGAACGGCTCCGGCCGCCGCCAGCGCGAACTCGCCGCGAGCCTGAACGTCCACGAGTCCTACGTCTCCCGCATGCTCTCCGGCCACAGGCCCCTGTCCTGGAAGCACGTCAAGACCATCTGCGAGCTGTGCGGGACCGACCCCGAGCGGATGAAACCCCTGTGGGAAGCAGCCGCCGCCGTGCACCCCTCCAACACCGACGACCCCGTCCACTACCTGCGCCTCTACCTCCAGGGCCTGCACTACGCACTCGGCTCACCACAGGCTGAGGTCACCCTCGCCGCCGCCCACCACACCCTCACCGCCGACGACCTCACCCGCGCACTGCACGGACCCGGCGTCCCCGACTGGCCCGTCATCGACCGCCTCACCCTCGCCCTGCAAGGCCTGCCCGCCATCACCCGCCCCCTGTGGCGCCGCGCCCAAGCCGCCACCGAGAACCACTCCGCCGCCACCGGCACCTGATCTGCCCGCCCACCACCCGGGGGGACGCACGATGAAGCCCACACCGCCCGCCGCGGGCGTACTCACCACCGCCTTCTACGCCTTCTACGACCTGCACCGCCCCGCCTACCACGCCTACGCCGCAGCCCGCCTCCCCCAGGAGGAAGCCCGGCTCAGCGTCGTTCAGCTCTTCGACCTCATCGCCAGCAACTGGACCCGGATCATGACCGAAGAGCGCCCCTCCGCCTGGGCCTGGGAAGAACACACCCGGGCCGTCGCCCACCGCGCCGGCCGCACCCCCACCCCCGCCGAGGACACAGCCCTCCTCCACGACCATCTCCGCCTCAGCATCGACCGCATCGCCACCATCACCGGCACCGACCCCGCCCGCGTCACCGCGCTCCTGGCCGCCGCCCACCGCCCGCCCACCAGCCCACCGCACCCGCAGGCAGCCCCCCGAGCACGCCGGACGACATCCGACGCTCCCCGGCGGCGCCGGTGAGCACCTGCCGGCGCCAGCTGAACAAATCAGCCCCGCAGAGGACGGCAACCTTGTCGGACCGCACGGCCCGGTCATCCGGGTCAGGCTGGCCCGGGCCGGGTCCGTCGGCCAGCCCGTCCGGCCGGCCGGGGCGGGAGAGCGGGGTCCGGTCGGTGCCGACAGGCTCCAGGGCTCTTTCGATGGCTTTCATCGCGCTCGACGCCGTTCGGGTGCCTTCGGTCGCGGTTCGACGTGCACGAGGACCTCGCGCAACAAGCGGCTGCAGACACTGGCGTCATGAGCGAGAGCAGCGAGAAGGTGCACCACCCCGGCGAGATCGTTCCCCAGTCCGGGATCTACGAATGCGACTGCGGCCAGGGCCACGGGTACAGCACCGACGTGAAGGGGCACCGGTTCCCGCCCCTGCATGAAGCCTGCAGCGGCAGCGGCTGGAAGCTGAAGGCCGCCACCGCCCACCCCGGGCCCTGAACAGCCGGGCACCCGCCCCGCACGGTCCGGGAGGGGCGCGGCCAGACGCAGTTCTCAGCCGGCCTGCCGCGTGCAGGGCCCCGGTGAGGGTGTCTGCGCGGCCTTCATCCCCTCCGAGCCGTGCTTCCTGTGCGTTATCTGTGGGGTGAAGCCGGGTGAGGATGGTCGGCATGACGGATCGGGGCGGACGGCGGTGCACTATGCGGCTGCCGACGGGGACACGGAGGGCCTGCGGATGTTCGTGGCCGCAGGCGCCGCGGTGGAGGCAGCCGACGATGCGGGCTGGACGCCGCTGCATTTCGCGGCTCAGGCCCAGGATCCATCGGCTGTCGAGGTCCTCCTGTCCGCAGGGGCGGCGGTCGACGCCGCGGACCGTCACGGCAATACGCCGCTGTTGAGGGCGGTGTTCTGCTCGCAGGGCGAGGGTGCGACGATCCGGCTGCTGCTGGAAGCCGGCGCCGACCCCGACCGGGACAACGCCCATGGTGTGAGCCCGCGGACGCTGGCGGGACGGATCACCCACCACGACGTGGCTGCCCATCTTCCGCCAGGGACGGGCTCTCGCCCTCGTCCCCGCAGCCCGCGGCACCCGGCTGTGGTTCATAGAACGTGTCGTCTCGGAGCACGGCGAAGAGGACGCGGATCGTCTTCATCCGCGCAGTGGGGCCAGCTCAGCCTCGTGGGGCCGGCAGCTCACCGGGTCCCACGTCGACTCTCTCGATGTCGGTGGCCCCGGCCTTCTGCAGTTCCTCCTGCCGCCGGTCGGCCGAAATCCTGTCGTAGGCGACGGCGGAGGCGCGCGGGGTGCCGTCAGGGTCGGTCCAGGTGAAGCCGTAGCTGCGCATGGTGGTTGTCATACCGGCATCATCGCTGGTGGCACTGACAGCAGCCTTGCGGATGCGACCGGCTGCCCCCTTCTTCCGGGCGGCATCGGCGCTCCGCTCATCCCGGGATGTCGTCGACGGTCATGTCGTCTCGCAGACGCAGGTAGCGCACCGGATGGCGGTAGCGGCCCGCGTCCACGGCGGTATCGGCCGCGAACTCGGCAACGCACTCGGGGACGACCGGCTGGAAGACCAGTGGCCCGGTGGTGTTCCAGCCGCCGGAGAACTGCCGGCTGTGCCAGGGATGCTCGGGGCCGGCGGGCCGAAGCACCCCGCCCAGCTCGGCGGCCGCCGCGCGGTGCAGCGGCGTGGTGCGGGCGACCATCCGCAGGCGGCCCGCACCATCGAACCGGCCCAGCAGCAGACTGGTGGGGGAGCGGGCGGTGCCGGTGACGGCACCGATGACGGCCTCGGCCGTCGTACGGGCCCGCAGCTTGTCCCAGCCCCGCGCACCGGGCCGGTACCGGGACGCACGGTCCTTGATCATGACGCCTTCGACTCCGACCGCCCCCCAGGCCGGATCCAGCCAGGCACGAGCGGTTTCCCAGTCGGTGGTCTGCGGGCACAGCGTCCACGGCGCGGACAGCCGACGACCCGCGAACAGCTCCTCCAGCGCCGCCCGACGCCGGTACAGCGGCTCGGCCAGCAGAACAGCCCCTCCGGCTTCCAGGAGATCGAACACGACCAGATGAGCCGGCTGCTCCACGGCCGCCCGCTCGGCCCCGGCGCCCCGGCGGCGAGCGCGCTGCTGCAAGGCCGCGAAGTCGAGGCACCCGGTACTGCTACTCACGACGAGCTCGGCGTCCACCACCGCCTCGACACCGAGCGCAGCGGCCGCCCGGGCGATCTCCGGGAACGCCCCGTTCAACGCCGCACCCCGCCTCGACTGCAGGTACGGGACCGGCCCGGCGAAGACGACAACCCGGTAACCGTCCATCTTGGGCTCGAACACGACCCGCCGCCCGCTCGCGGGCAACACGCTCACCGAACGGGCCAGCATCGGCTCCAGCCGAGGAGACAGCTGCACCCCTCAACCCCTACGCCCTCCCCGCCCGGACCGCCTGACGGGAAGCCCGACGAGAAAACCGGACGCCGCGCCCCGCCGGACGGAACGCCCCGCGCCGTGCACCCCGGGCCCCCGGTCCGCCCTGCCGACACTGACTCGGCCAGGCACCGGGCCACACAGGCCGGAGAAGACGGGGGAGTGCGCCATGGAGGACTTCCAGACCGAGGACATCACGGCCATGCGCAAGGAGGGCGACCTGCCGGCCTTCATCCGCCTGCACATCCGCCCGGCCCGCACCACGGCCCAGGTCGTCGCACTGTGGCAACGCTCCCGCCGCCCGCCGGCCACACACCCGGTGCCTGGCCCTGCGCCATACCGCCGGCCGCCGGGCCACGCCGCTCACCAGGCGAAGCGGCCCGCTGCACCTGTCCCCGCTGCCGGACGCTGAACGCCCCCTGTGAAAACCATCCCTGCCCCTGCCCGCGCTGCGGCGCACCCCACGACACTGCCGCATGACGGCCGGGCGCACCGACGCCGCCGCGCCGCAGCCTCCAGCAGGACGCCGACGCCACAGACGGGACAGCACCCCGCCCGGCCGCGCCGCCCGCGGGGCCGCCTGCCTGTCTCGCACCAGCCCCGTCCAACGCCCCGAGCATCCGCGCCCCTGCCCACGAACCGCCCGCCACTGACACCGAAAGGCGCAGCACCGCCCGCACAGCGCGCACAGGGCCCCGGCGGCCTCCCCACGACCACTGATCACACGAAGGGAAGGTCCGTATGGAGCCCAGCGTGCTGAACCATCCGCAGATCGCGAGGACCGTCGAGACCCTGGTGGCCGCCGGCGGAGGACGCGTCACCTACGACACCGGCTGCGGCGGCCGGGAGACGCTCGTCGCCGCCTCAGCACAACTGGCGGCCCGGACCGGCGCCCCGCTGACGATCGTGGAAGCCCGCGTCCTGCACGCCGAAACCCGGGCCTTCGTGCGCGAGCTGCAGCCGGACATCCACTGCGCGGTCATCTCCGCCGACGAGGCGGCCCTCCAGCCGGCCGACAGCATCACCGGCGTCCTGGCCGTGCACGCCGACGTCCTGCGCGCCACGGACGTACGCCGCCCGCTGCTCGCCATGGCCCGCCACGCCAGCCACCTTGTGGTGGCCCGCCACGACTACAGCGACACCACCCTCGACTCCCTGGCCACACCCGGGCTCGTCCTGCGGGCCGGCGACCTGCTGCCGACCGCCATGCAGAATCTCGCGCCCAGTCCCGGGGCGGACGAGCGCAGTGAGGCCATCACCCGGTCCGCCGCCGGGCGCCTGCACGCTGCGGGCGCTGCCCCTCGTTGGACCCCGCCCTCCAGCGAACAGCGCAAGCAGCGGTTCATCCGGCAGCTCAACCGGCCGGCCGAACAGGACCGGCTGGAAGCAGAGAAGTTCGCTGACGAAGTGCTGCATGCGGATCCGGACGACGTCCGCCGGCGCATCCAGCAGCTGAGGAAACAGACGGAGCAGCGGATCACCGACCATCCCGCGCCCGGTCTTTGTCGCCCGGCCAGCCACGACCACGGCGCAGAGCAGGCTGCCGCACAGCAGCACCAGCCACCAGGGCCAGGCCGTACCTAATCATCCGTCCAGATCGGCATACTGCGAGGCCAGGCTGCGAGTCATCCGGACCTCGCTGCAGGAGGGACTCTCATGAACGATGTGATCAACCACCCCGAGGCGGCGCAGCTGGTCGAGTCGCTGGTGGCTTCCGGCGGAGGTCTCGTCTCCTACAGCCTCGGCGCCCCCGGCATGCAGATCGCCGTCGCTGCGGGAGCGCAGCTGGCCGCCCGCACGGGCACGTCGTTGACGGTGATCCACTTCCGTCACCAGCTGCCACAGTTCCGCGCCACCGTCGACGAGACGCACCCGGACCTCACCTATACGCTCATGCCCGTCGGTGAGGCGCTGCGGTACCCGCAGCGCAACACCGGTGGCGTCCTGGTCGTTCACGCCGACCTCCTGCACGACCCCGGTACTCGCCAGGCGCTCCTTGCGCGGGTCGGCACGGCCGACAGCTTCATCATGGCCGGTTGGACCGAGAGCGACCAACGCGTGCTCAACACCCTTCCCGGCCTTCCCTTCCTGGTGAGATCCCTCGCCCCGAGGCCACCTGTTCCTCCGAACGACCCGGGCCCCGCAATCCGCGGGAGGTTCGAGGCTGCCACCGACCCGTCCTTCACGGACGGGTTCGCCGGGATGAAGGGCGGCCAGGAGCGTCCGGGGACTCCGGGTGAACACGACCCGGTGAGCGCTGAGGGGGTCATCGAGGTGGCGGAGGTGGTGCAGGGAGCGGTTCTCGACGACCTCGGACGGCGCATCGCGCGAGTACAGGAACAACACAGGCAGCGGGCCGCCGACTACCCCGCCCCGCGTCCCGCGCAACCGGTCACCCGCGACCACGGCCAGGAGCAGTCCGCCGCCCACCAGCCGCACCTTCCCCCAAGCCCCGGCCGCACATAGAAACTCCCGGGCCGAACGCAACGGCCGCCCGCCACCCTCCTCAACCGACGAGCAGCCGACCGGTCACGACCCCTGGGAGAAGCAGCCGACCGGCCCGGACCCGGAACACCGGCCTGCCGCGCGCTCTCCGGGCAGCCAGAGCGCGACGGGGAGGGCGCGCGGCCGAGTGCACCCTTCCCACGCCGTCCCGCTGGCCATGGCGTCACGACGACGCCGCAGCCGCCCACCGACACCCCGGCACGCCCCACCCGGCGTCCGGCCCTGCTCCGCGCTGACCGGGGACGTCGCGGACTACTCGGCCTGGGCGATGGGCGCGGTACCGAGCTCCTCCAGGAGTTCGTCGACGAGGTCGGGGTCCGCGAGCGGTGCGCTGCCCTCGACCGGCCATGGCAGGTCGACGAGCACAGGGCGGGCGGCCGGCTCCGTCCAGCCGTCGAGGCTGCGGGGCGGGTCGGTGTCGATCAGGCGGACTCGCTCGTCACGAACCGCCAGGGCCAGGGCGAGCGTGAAACTCGTGCGGGATTTGCCCCGCCCGCCAGGCCGGATCGCCTTGCTGTTCAGGACCTCCCGGGAGGTGCGCCGGAGAGCCTCGTAGGCGGCGGCTGGAGCCGTGCCGCTGGGGACGGGGGCCGGGGCGGTGGTGAGGGACCGGGCCTGTGCGGGGGTCATGCCGGTGGCCGCGACGAGGGCCCGGACGGCGTCGTCGGGCAGTCGGCCGCGGGTGAGCTCGGCCAGACGCCGGGAGGCTGAGGAGCCGGGCGCCAGGGCGAGGAGTTCCATGGCCCGGTGCCGGTGGACGCCGGCCGCGGCGGCGACCCGCTTCGTGTAGCCGTCCAGCGCCTCTCCCGGGCGGGGCAGCGGTGCGCCGGGGACCCGGGCCGGCAGGCCGCCCTGCGGCCGGGCGGCGGCGAGAGCGGCGACGGCCCCGCGGGCATCGGTCAGGCTGGTTCCGGGGTGGGTGCGCTGGTACTCGCGCACGGCGCGGTCGAACTGCCGGGTGCGGCGGTCGGTCATGACATCTCACGTCCTCGATCGGCCGGTGCCCCACACGCGTCGGCCGTCCGGGAAGGGGGAGAGTGCGGGGCTCCACAGGCGGCGGACCAGCGCAACCCCGCTCGCGCATCCTAGCCGGGGCGTGGCATGCCTGCCGGGCCCCGCTGTTTTCCGGGCCTGGCTGTCCCGCCCCGGGGCCTGCGCCGCCCACGCGTCGCCCTGCCCACGCGGAGAGGCGCCCGGGAGCTGTGACGAGACCGGACTGTTCACGCGCTCAGACGGCACGCGCCTGCGGAAGAGGCCCCGGCGAGCGACGCTGAGGTCGTGGCCCGCATCCGTTTCTGCGCCCTGTGCGGGGCCCGGCTGCCGAGGAGCGCGTCAGTCAGGCGCCGGTACTGCGACGACGTGTGCCGGGCTCAGGCATACCGGGCCCGGCAGGCCTCCGACCGGATCATGACCCTCGCGATGATGCTGGCCGAAGCGGAGTGGAACGGTGACACCCGCATGGTCAGGCTGCTGACCTGTCCGGAGTGCGGCGTGCTTACTTTCGCCGGCGGTGATCGCCGCCAGGACGCGGTGTACTGCTCCGGCCGCTGCCGGTCCAGAGCGTGGCGCCGCCGCGCGGCTCGTCGCGCACGGCAGCGAGCGTGACGTACAGCCGTCACAGAATCAGGTCGAACTGACCAGTACGACGGCTCGACATCACGCTCGCGGCATCCTGGGACGACCACCTGGCTGTTCTCCCCGGAGCCCATGCCGCGTGGACGGCGGCGATAGGTCGGCCACGCTGACATATACGTCGGTCTCGCTGACGTTCCGGCGCATTGTGTCCCCCGAGCGAGGACAGATCTCCCCATCGCCCGGGTTGCAAAAAGGGTAAAATCAGGGGTTAAGTGGCTGCGCCCGAGCGTTCCGCTCTGTCCGGCTGCGGTCGTGCGCCAGGCGACCTCGTCGCGGCGTCTCGCCCGAGCGAAGGCCAAGGCCCGCTGTCGACTACATGGGTCCGCGCAGCACATGGGTGCGGCAGGGTCGGGGGCCGCCAGGACCGGCCACGCACGCCGCTCCCTGCCCGCCGCCGCTCCCGGCCGCGCCAGGTTACCGTGTCGTCGCCGGCGCCGGTTTGCTCTGCTGCTCCAGAACGATCCGGTTTAGCCAGTGCTACCGGTGCGCTGCTCGGTCAAAGGGCGTTAACGGCGACGGCGCCTCCCGGTCGGGGGGGCGCCGTGATGGTGCGCGGTGTCGGCGGCGGTCAGCCGGCCAGCCGAAGGGTGGGCCGGGCCTCGGGAACCGGGGCGTCTTCGCCGCCGTCCGGGTCGGGGTCGAAGTCGGTGCCGGTGCGGGCGTCTCGGGCCCGTGGCGGCCGGATGTCGCCGGTGGGGAAGTTCAGCGGCCACACGAACGTGTCGGGGTCCTTGAGGTGGTTGACCATGTGGGTCAGCGACTCGTAGCCGGCCAGCAGCGGGTGGATGAGCACGGTGCCCTTGCGCTGCCGCTCGCTCAGGATGCCCTTGTCGCGCAGCTGGCCGATCGCGCGCGAGACGACGGGCTGGGTCAGCCCGAGGCGTTCGGCGATCTCCTGCTGCCGGATGCGGACCAGGCCGCCGGGCTCCTGGCGGGCGGTGAGGACATCGAACACGTCGCGGGCCGTCGGCGACAGGCACGCGTTCGGCAGGACCTCGAAGATCTCCGGGTTGTGGAAACCAGGGACAGTGCTGCTCATCGCGTGACCTCGTTCCTCACGGTCGGAATGACGATCTCGTGCTCCAAGAGCACCTTCTCCAGCGACTTCACCAGCCGCCGCTGCTTCACGCTGCCCCACCGGTAAGCGTAGAGCGGGTGGACCCGGTACACCCCTCGCCGCTCCTTCCAGGTGAAGTTGTGACGGCTGAGCTGTCCGATCGCGCGCGACACCTTCGACTGCGAGCACCCGAACTTCGCCGCGAGGCCGCTCTGGGTCATCTCCACGAGAGCTTGGTCGTCGTGATGGGTCTTCAGGTGGTCCAGGACGTTGCGGGACATCGTGCTGAGGTCGAACTTCCACAGGCTGTCCTCGATCACCTGGGCCATGCTCAGGTGCTGGGTTCCGTAGAAGACGTACGGCTTGACCTCGGGGTTCGTGCTGAAGGTGCCGCCTTTTTTGGCGAGCTTCTCGAACCGCTTCAGCAGATCCCGCGCCGACTCCATGCCGTTGACGGCATCCGAGGGCGGGGGAGCCGGAGCCAGCCGTGACGCCTCCGCGCTGCGCCTCAAGGGCTGGGCCACGGGCCTCTCCTTCATCTTCATGATCGTTGGCGCCGCATAACATAGCAGATCTGCGATGTTATGCCTGGGATCCATGCATGCGGCGGGCGTGTCCCTGGACAGGAACGATCTATTCACCTACGTGCATGCATCTCACCGCCCGCGACCACGATGCATGCACCCTGGTTGCATGCATCGTCCGCGTTTTCGCAGGTCAGCGCGTTGCGACTATCTGATCTTTAGAGGCGCACCCCCGCAGCCCGAGCCGCACCCTCCAACCCCTGCATACAGCAGCGAGGGCTGCGCCCGGGCGGGTGAGGCCACGGATCCATCCGCCGACGGCCGCCGACTGCTGAGGTTCGGTTGCCGGTCGTGGGCTGAGGCGGCTTCGCGCGCGGCTCCGCGGCCTCGTGCGGACCGTAGGCGGCATCAGCGTTGCTGAGTCTCGGGTGGTGCCGACCGTGACGCTCAAAAGCATTGAGGCGTGGCTGGTGCCGGTGCGTGGTTCCGCCGCCCGGCCCTGGGGGGCCGTTCGGCTCCGACACCTCCGCGCGCTGCAATTCGGCACGCCCATATCGGAGCTTCCGTTCTGCGGCTGAGCGAGCGTGCATTCGGAAACGATGGACCCGCCAGCACGGACAGCCCGGCGGCCAGCGCCCGTACAGGGACTCTGGGCCGCCAACTGCTCCCTGAAGGGGAGTTCAGCCGCCTGCACAGCCCCGGACCTCTGTAGACCCGGTCCCGCGTTTCTAGCCGGGGCGCGGCATGCCTGCCGTGCCCCGCTGTTTTTCCGGGCCTGGTTGTCCCGCCCCGAGACCTGCGCCGCGCACGTGTCGCCCTGCCCACGCGGAGAGGTGCCCGGGAGCTGTGACGAGACTCGGATGCTCGCGCTCTGATCAACGGCAACGGCCCCTCTGCCTGCGGCGATGTGTGAGACGAGGGGCCGTGGCATCCAAAGCTGCCATCATGCCCCGGCTGCGCTCCGCCCCGCCGGGCGCGCTCCCGGCTTCGCTGCGGGCGCCGCTCCTGCCTTCGGCCCGCTCCGCCCGTGTTGCGCCGACGCGCGCCCACAGGTGGATAGGGCCGGGAGCCATGAGTCGATCACCGCATAGAGCGGCCCGCGGTCAAGATGGAGCCTCCGGCGGGGGATCGGCCGGCACCCGGATGGAGGGGGCGCCGTCGCCGATTGCGGGCACGTAGTGGCGTGTGCGGGGTGCTCCGATCCCGTCCACCGCCGACCCAGGCAGAGCCGAGCAGACACGGCACCTGGCGTCCAGGTCGTTCATACAGTGGCGCGCTCCATCTGGACGCCAGGCACCGCGCCTGCTCCACGGTGTATGGGTCGACGGCGGACGGGATCGGAGCTGCGGTGAGCGGTGGGAAGGGTGGCGGGTAACGATGCTGCGCGTCGTGGGTCTGGTGGGAGGACCCCTATGGCGGGCTTCAGAGGAAGGCCAGCGGGACGTCCTTCTCGATGCAGAGCCGTAGGACGCCCGCCATTTGGCGGGCGTCCTCGATGTGTTGCTGGAGGAGCTGGTCGCCTTCCTCCCGTGCCCACTGGTCGGTGATCGCCTCCAGCCGGACCAGTATGGACGCGCACTCGGTGGGCGAGAGGTCGTCACCGCCGGCATCTGGATGATCGAGGAGTGGCTCCAGAGCGGTGGACACCTCGCTCCACAGGCGCTCGCCGCCGAAGCCCCACATTTCGGAGAGGACGAATCCCTCGGCCTCGGCCAGGCGCCGCCGGAACGCGGCAAAGCCGCTGTAGGACCAGGAGACATCCGGACTGCTGTTGTCTCCATCGCCCGGGAAAAGAACCAGCCCCATGTGCCCTCCTGCTTGCCGAGCACACAGGATCGAGGACAGGGGACAGCCTCGGCAACTGGGATGATCTTGATGTGGCTGGTGTGATCACGGCGTCGGAGCCCTCCTGGATAGCCCCCTTCACAGGGCTGAGCCCGCGTGCCTTCGGGAAGCTGGTGACGGTGCTGCGGCGCGAGGGTGCGGATGCGGTCCGCAGGGGCCGGCCATGGAGCCCTCCGCTGGAGAACCGGGCACTGCTGGTCGCGGCGTACTGGCGCACGAACCTGACCATGCGCCAGCTCGCCCCGCTGTTCGGGGTGTCCAAGTCGGCGGCGGGCCGGATCATCGACCACCTCGGACCGATGCTCGCGCTCCAGCCCCGCAAGCGGTTCGCCAAGGACACCGTGCTCATTGTGGACGGCACCCTGGTCCCCACCCGCGACCACACCATCGCCGAGCGGTCGAAGAACTACCGGTACTCCACCAACCACCAGGTCGTCATCGACGCCGACACCCGCCTGGTCGTCGTGGTCGGCCGGCCGCTCGCCGGGAACCGCAACGACTGCAAGGCCCGCCGGCGCCGCGACCCGGGGCCCCGGCCGTCGCCGCCGACGGGGCGCCCTGTGGGGCTGACCGCATCGAGGAGAAAAGGGTGTGAGGCGCGGGCTCTACCGGCGGCGAGCCGGTACAACCCCGCCCCCGCACCGGCCGGGACCTGGGCGCCCCGGCTGGCGCCGCGACGCTCCCGCAGGCGACCAACCGGGACGACGTCTTCGGGTCGGCGCACGAATTGGACCGCTGGCTCGACGCCCACCCCATCAAGTAGCCGCAAGTCCCGCAGGGTGTGGCCGCGTTCCTCGGGGACGTCGGGATCCCGGCCGGCGAGAGCGACCGCCAGCCGGGTGTCGGTACCGGGCCCCGGCCCACACAGCGCGCAGGTCGATGCCGAGTTCCGTGGCCGCAACGTCAAGGTCCTGGCCGTGCCGGGAAACGGTGATGAGCCGGTCGGCCTGGCGGCCGGTGAGCGGGACGGGGTCGGTCATGCCCGCACCCAACGGGCGCGGCGTGCCGGCTTCAGAACAAGGTGTCAGTGCTCTCGGAATCCTCGGCGGATGCCTGGGCCAGCGTGCGGGGGCGGCGGGGACGCGGAGGCTTCGGGTCCTTCCCGAACAGTGGTTGGGTCCCGCACTCGTCGGGCACGGCGGGCACCGGCCGGCACACCGCCGCGTCGACCAGGTTGAGCGGGGCGCAGTCGTCGAAATCGGCGCGCTTCATCCGGGTCCAGTCGCGGCCCTGGGGTATGGCGGTCACGTGCGTCTCCTGTCTGCGCTCGGAGCCGACGAGGGTTGGCCATCGTGTTGGAGCTACCCGTTAGACGGTCCTCGCAGTGCGTCGGGCGGCGGCGGCGCGAGTGCGGGCGATGTCGGTGGGGTGGATGCCGTAGCCGACCGGGTCGAGGCTGATCAGATCGCGGTGCAGGCGGCGTATCCGCAGGGCCAGATCGAGGTGGAGGCGGGGGCGTGTGTCGCGGACCTCGGCGACGGTGCGGGCGTTGACGTCCAGGCGTTGGGCGAGTGCGGTGGCGGGCCATCCGGCTCGTGCCAGGTCGGCCAGCAGCCGGGATGCCTCGACGGAGTCGGTCAGGCCGGGGGAGCCGGGGGCGCGGCGGTGGGGGAGGGGGATGCCGAGGATGGCGTCGGCGGAGGTGCGGGCGATCTCCCGGGCGCTCTGACCGTCTGCCGGGGTGCGCAGCACGCGGCGGACCAGGGTCACGGACAGGCCGGCCCGGTCGGCGATGTCCTGGGCGGACATGCCCCGTTCGCGCAGCCGGACCGCCCACCGGGCGGCGGCATGTGGTGGGACACGGGCGGATCGACCGCGTGCGCGATCCTGGTTGCGCCGGCGGCGGGCGCGCAGTGCTGCCTGGCGGCACTCGGCGCGGGTGCAGCCGTAGTCGGCGCACGAGGCCTGGCCGTGGCGGACCGACGACCGTCGCGGCCGACGCTGCCGCGCGGCCGGCACGGCGACGGAAACGGACTGCTCCGCGGTGAGTGGCATGGCGATTCCTGCTGCGAGTTCGGTGTGCCGGCTCACGGTACGCGCCCCCACCGACCACCGACAGAACAGTCCTGCTGCGCACCGCGTGTGCGGTCCACAGGCCCGGGGAGCAGCGCGTCCCCCCGTCCCTATCCCCAGGCCGGCCGTGGACGACGGCGGCGTAACTGCCGGACAAAGCAGCCGAGTTGGTTACGCGGTGGGTCAGCGGTGCCTACCGAGGGACGGTAGACCGCCAGGGTCAGTCCGCACACTGCTGCCGACCCGTACGACGCGCGCCGGTTGCCTGGTGGCCGGCTTCCTGGACGTGACTTCGTCGGACTCGGCCTTCCTGCGTGGGCGGATCCCTCACCGCGCGGCGGCCGGCCTTCGACGAGGCGTTCGGCACGACCGGTGCCGGCGGAGCCGCCGCGTGATCCTGCACGTCGACCGCGCGTAGATCTTCGACGCCGCGCAGCAGTACTTCCGGGCCGCCCCGGAGGTCACCGATTGGGGAGCGCTTGCGGCCGCTGTCGCCCGGCGCGCGGACGAGGCCAACGGAACTCCCGTGTATGCACCGTGAAGGTCGGCGTTCCCGGGGCCGGTTTCTCAGGCGCGCCGGCCTGGTCCGTGCGGGCGCTGTCCGGGGGTGGGGGGCTGCGGCACGGCTGACTGCGGTGGCGGTGGCTGTGGTGTCCGGGCACGGGCGGCCTGGCCCCGCAGCAGCCGTTCGGCCATGGCCTGGATCTGGGCGGCCCGGTCGGCGAAGGGCCGCGCGTCGTCCCGGGCCGTAGCACGCAGGAAGCCCTCCTCGTCGTAGCGGGCGCGGTAAGCGGCACTGGCCTGCTGCGCCGAGGAAGGGGCGACGGCGGCTGCGACAGCGGGAGTGAAGCCGGCCTGATGCGTCAGGTACGGCCGGTCGGCCTGGCGCCAGGCGAGCCCGGTGACGTCGACCGCCACGTCACCGGGGTGCTCGAGTTCCACGCTCGTCGCCAGCGCGCGGGCCGCATGCAGGGCCGAGAGCGGCAACGGAGCCAGGGTGAACACCACGTGCGTGACGGGCGGCCCCGGCGGCTGGCGCTCGAAAAGTTCCTCGTGATGGGCGTCGGCGAACGCGGCCTGCCGGGTGGTGTTCCAGTACGCCTCGCGCGGCAGGTTGCCGTGCCCGAGATGTTCCAGCAGCGCCGCGGCCCGCGCGCCCGGGTCCTGCGTACGGTCGTGCACGTACTCGTGGACGGAAGGCGGCAGGACCAGCCGGACCGCACCGTGCAAGGGCTGAGCGCCCGGATCCACCCGCACCGGCGTGACCGGCCGGTAGGCGCTGGCGTGCAGGGCTGCTTCCGACTCCAGACGCTCGCCGTAGCGGTAGACGGCGTCTCGGTGACCGTCCAGCCCGTAGTGCCTGTTCTGGTGCGCGTTGTGGGCCTTGTCCGAGGCGACATCCACCGCGTCGAAGTAGCTCGCCCACTCCTCGGGGTCCTCGGGGGGCCGGTTGTGGACGTTGCGCTGCGGCGCCGGCTCCCGGTAGCCGTTCCACCAGCGCGCACCGCTCTCGGTGCGCCCGCCGTGGTTGATCCAGGCCGTGGGATGCGCCGCATACAGCGCGTCCATCAGCACGCCGGCCAGACCGCGCCGCTGGAAATCGGGATGCACGCGCAACATGGCCACCTTCACCGCCTGCCCGTCGGGATGCAGGAAGAAGTCGAGCTGTCCCGCCACGCTCGGGCCGACCGACGCCACCAGATGACGCCCCAGCCACGGAATCCTTGCGCTGACCTTCCACTCCGTCAGCCACAGCGCCAGCCCCTCCTCGGGCAGACCCTCCGCGTCCGCAGCCACGCTAGTGAGCGCCCCCGGAGGGCACCACGGCCACCAGCCTGCTCCCTGCCACCTCACCGACGCCCTGCACTGCGGCGAGCGCGGCCGTGACGTCCTCCTCCAGCCGCCGCCCGCCGGCGTCCTGCCCGAGACCGGGCCGGCGCACCGGGTCCAGACGCAGGCGGCTCTGCACGACCGCCTCGACCTGCCCGGGCGCCGCCTCCTTGCCGGCCGCCTCGTAGGTGACCACCTTCGCCCTGTACACCACGTCACCGCGTGCGTCGGGCGCCGAGCGGTGATCGAAGATGATCTCTCCCGCCGTGGCGAGAGCAGCCATGAGCCGGGCGACCGCCTCCGGCGGCCCACTCAACTCGACGGCACTGTAAGAAGGCTGTGTTGCCTGCAACGACTCGTTCACGACCGGCTGCTCTCCTGGACTGGCGGACTGTTCCGCAAGGCGAACTTCCGCCCCTGTTGCAGAAGTTCCCCCGTCCGGGCGCGCGCCGGCTCGTCGTCTTCCTGCTCTTCAATCTGGTCGGCTTCGGCGCGGAGGGCGGTGGCCTTCTCCAGCCACATCCGCTCGTCGTCGGTACGCGGACCGGCGTAGACCGGCGGCACGCGCTGCTCCAGCTCGGCTGCGCGGCCTCGAAGTTCGCTCGGGGTGTTCATGGTCGGGTGCCTTTCGGGTGGGAGCCAGGGTTCGAGGTGGTCGGCTTTCCAGTCCAGGTAGTCGGCCAGCCAGTCGCTCACCGTGTTGTCACTTCTCGGTGTCGTGGTCCGCGGCCTTCACAGCACGCGCCAGCAGCAGCGCGTCCCTCACCGTGCGGGGCTCGTCTCCGACCGCGTTGGCGTACACGGCAGAGGAACGCAGCAGCTTGGCCACCGCTTGACCGAGGTCGGGGGTGATGGTCTGTTCATCGAGCATCAGGACCGCAGCAGCGCCGTCGATCAGCTCTTGTGCGATCTGCTGCTTGTGGGTTCTGCTCTGCATGACTGCCTCCTCACTTCTCGGCGGTGCGCTTCTTCCGGACAGGGGCGTTAGACGCCTCGATCAGCTCGTGCACGGCGTCGGCCGCTTCGTTGAGACGGTGCGGGTCGACGCCCCCAGTCGCTTCAGTGTTCCTGACAGCGGTGAAGAAGACGTCCACGAGTTCAGCAGGCATCCGGCAGCCGACCACCTCTCCGAACCCGGGTCCCTGCGACTGGATCGGTGGCTGCATGCCCTCCGGCCACTTCCCCGCCAGTGCGCCCCGCCTGCCGGCTCCTGGTCGCAAGCCCGAACCCGGCTCAGGACTCTCCGGCAGGCGCGTTGGCCCGCGCTCGCCGCCCCGCCCTCTCGAGCGGTACACAGCGCTTTCCCTGAACGTTCGGCCCCGCCGGACCGGCCCCGGCCCCTCCCCGCGGAACTGGAGTGGCTCGGCGCGCGGCTGAGCATCCCCCTCCCTGCAGCACACGAGCGAGAAGACCAGCCACCGGTCACACTCGCCCGGCCCATGGAACCCGCGGCGGAGGATGCCCGCCCGGTGGCGCGCCGCTGGGGCAGTGCGGTCCCGCGCAACGTGCGAAGGAAGCGCGGGACCGCAGGCCGCGGCCGTCCTGTCGAGCCGGGCAGGGGGACCGTACGTCACCCGCCGCCGGTACTGCGCGCGGCACTCCGCCGCACCGTCCGATCCCGGCCCCGATCCGCGCCGGGCGGCGAGCAGCGCGCGCTGCTCGCCTCCCGGCGCGCCCTGCGGCTGAGCCGGCCGGCAACTCCACCCCGGGGCGACCGCCGTGCGGGCCGCGCGCCTGCCTGTGCCCGCGGCCCGCCCCACCACCGCCGGGCGGTCCCGCCCTGTCCCGGGCCGCGCGCCCGCCCACCAGGACCGGCCGCGCACGCCGCTCCCTGCCCGCCGCCGCTCCCGGCCGCGCCGGGTGACCGTGTCGTCGCGTCCCGGCCGGGAGCTCGCGCTCCTCCTGGCGGTGGTGTGACTTTGCGCCGCCGCTCGCCGTCCCGTCGGGCTCCGCTGCGCCGGGGCGGTTCGCTGTCTCCCCGCCGGCGCTGTGTATCCGTCCTGCGGGTATCGCCAGGGCACGGGCGGCCTGGCCCCGCAGCAGCCGTTCGGCCGTGGCCTGGATCTGGGCGGCCCGCCCGGCGAAGGGCCGCGCGCCGTCCCGGGTCGCAGCACGCAGGAAGCCCTCCTCGTCGTAGCGGGCTCGTAGCGGGCGCGGTAAGCGGCACTGGCCTGCTGCGCCGAGGAAGGGGCGACGGCGGCTGCGACAGCGGGCGTGAAGCCGGTCTGATGCGTCAGGTACGGCCGGTCGGCCTGGCGCCGGGCGAGTCCGGTGACGTCGACCGCCCCTGTTGCAGAAGTTCCCCCGTCACGCGCTCCGGCCCGGATGCTGCGTGAGTTCGACGGCCAGCACGGCAAGAAGGAGGCGTGAACGGCTGGCCGCCGTGGGCCACTGGCGCGTGCATCGAGGTCTGTGACCTGGACCGGCGGACGAGCCGGCACCGGCTATCGCGCTTGGGCGTCGATCGCGAAGCGTTAGACCGTGGACTGCCCGGTGCGGAGGCCGATGACGAGGCGGCCCGTGCTGCGTGAGGAAGTGACACCGGGGGAAGCAGGCCTGGCGCTCGGCGCCCGCGCATATGCCCCGCGCCGCGCGGAAATAACTCCTGCTTTGTGGGGTTGTCGGAAAAAAGTAAGGGCATCTGCTGGTCAGGAGGTTGATAACAATGGTTCCCCTGCTTCTGGTTCTTCTTCTGGCTCTGATCCTCTTCGGTGCGGGTTTCGCTCTGAAGGCGTTGTGGTGGATCGCGGTGATCGTGCTCGTCGTGTGGCTGCTGGGCTTCGTCGTCCGCACCGCGGACAGCGGCGGCCGCAAGGGCCGCTGGTACCGCTGGTAGACGACCGACACACCCGGCGTGAGGAACGCGCCGCATGCGAGACGAGTGGGGCCCGGCCGGATGCGGCCGGGCCCCACTCGCGTGACACGGTCTCCTGGGCTGTGAGCCGTTGGGAGGGATCGGGCGTATCGGGCGCATCGCAGGGTAGGTGAGTGATGCACCGGCCCCGCAGGCCCAGCAGCGGAACTCTGCGCCTCCTGTCTGCGGGGCCGCTGCCCGCATCTCTTGCGGTTGGGGAACTGTCAGGGTGTCGACCCCTCGGGAGAACAGGGCCGTCAATCGTGACGGAAGCAATGCGGCGAGACCTGTGGCCAACGTGGCCCGCTCAGTCGGTTTCAGATGCCTGCCGAGGGCGGGTGGAGTAGACCTTGTGCCAGTGCTCGGCCGAGCGGACCAGGTCGTCGATAACGTGGCGGAGGAACTGACTCGTGTTCTCCAGTCGGGCACCGGCAGGGGTGGTGACGCCAAGCTTCCGGGCTCCGGCCGCGCAGGCTTCGGCGATCCGGGTCTGGTTGCGCGCGCCAGCCATGATGGATGTGAACACCGCGTCGTCTTCGATGACGTAGCGCTCGGCGCGGCTGCGGGGGTCGCGCTCGCGCTTGATGAGTGCCTGGTTCTCCAAGTAGCCGATGGCCTTGGAGACGGAGGCGGGACTGACCCGCAGGCGTCGCACGAGGTCCGCAGAGGTGAGGCTGCCGCTGTCGGTGGTGAACAGCGCGGCGAGCACCTTGGCCATCATCTGCGGGAGCCCGGCCTGAATCATCAGCTCCACGTTCTGCGCGCCCGCCTCGTCCACGATCCTCGGATCGCGCCCGCCGAAGTCGGCCCTTCCCGTTGAGAGTGCCGGCGCGGCGGTCCTGCGCTGACGCACGTGCCCTGCGCCCGCTCGGTGCGCCGCCTCGGCGCGGTAGCCGCGCGGCCCGCCGTTGCGCATCACCTCGCGAGTGACGGTCGAAGTCGGCCGCCCGACGCTGCGGCCGATGGCGGCGTAGGTCAGCCCCTCGCGCAGCCCCGCGGCGATCTGCTGACGGTCCTGGAGCGTGAGTCGGTCGCCGGGCATCAGAGCGTCCTCCACTGGTCGACGTCCGAACCAGCTTAGTGCAACGCCCTCCGTTGCATTACCAGGCATCCGCCATGCAACGATTCACCTACTCTACCTGCATATACATCATTGCTTCGCGTTAGTGCGATTGACGAATTAGTGCATGCAACGCAACTATTACCGAGACGTGAAGGTCAGTTGAAGTTCATCGACGGAAGCGGAACCCATGACCACCCATCTCGGTCCCCCAGCCCTCTCGGCGGCCGCGGTACGCAAGGCGTACGGCGACCACGTGGTGCTGAGCGGCATCGACCTTGACATCCCCGCAGGATCGGTCTTCGCCCTACTCGGCCCGAACGGCGCGGGCAAGACCACCATGGTGCAAATCCTGTCCACGCTCATCCGAGCTGACGCCGGCGACATCCGGGTCGCCGGCCACGACGTGGTCCGTGATCCGGACGCGGTCCGTGCCGCGATCGGCGTCACCGGCCAGTTCTCCGCGGTTGACGGCTTCCTCACCGGCGAGGAGAACCTGCTGCTGATGGCCGACCTGCACCACCTGCCCCGCCGGGAACGGCGGCAGTGCGCCACCGGCCTGCTGGCGAGATTCGACCTGGTGGACGCGGCCCGCAAGCCCGCGGTGACGTACTCCGGCGGGATGCGCCGCCGCCTGGACCTCGCGATGACGCTGGTCGGCCGACCGCGGGTGATCTTCCTCGACGAGCCGACCACCGGCCTCGACCCGCGCAGCAGGCGGACCATGTGGGAAATCATCCGCCGTCTGGTGACCGATGAAGGCGTCACGATCTTCCTCACCACCCAGTACCTCGACGAAGCCGACCAACTCGCCGACCGGATCGCGGTGCTGCACCAGGGAAAGATCGTCGCCCAGGGTTCGGCGGAGGAGCTCAAGCAGCAGGTCGGCGGAGGCCACATCACCCTGACATTCACCGACGCACACGACCACGACCACGCGGCCCAGATCCTGGACGTCGTGTCCCGCAACGATGAGGCACTCACTCTCCAGGTCGCCAGCCAGGGCGACGTCCGGTCGTTGCGCGCACTCCTTGACCGGCTCGACGGCGCCTCGCTCACCGTGGAGGAACTCCAGATCCACACCCCCGATCTCGACGATGTCTTCTTTGCGCTGACAGGCAACCCCGTCGCGGAACAGGAGCCCGTCCGATGAGCACCGCCACCCACGCCTTCACCGATTCGATGACCATGCTGCGCCGCCAGTTGCGGCACTTGCTGCGCTACCCGACACTCACCCTCACCGCGGCCGGGGTCCCGGTGGTCTTCCTGCTGCTGTTCGTCTACGTCCTCGGCGGCATCCTCGGCAGTGGCCTCGGCGGCCCGTCCGGCGGCCGGGACACCTACGTGAACTACGTCGTCCCCGGCGTCATCCTGATGACCGCGGCCACCGCGGCCCAGGGCACCGCGATCTCGGTGGCCCTCGACATGACCGAGGGCATCGTCGCCCGGTTCCGCACCATGGCCATCGCCCGGGTCTCGGTGCTCACCGGCCACGTGCTGGGCAGCCTGGCCCAGACCCTGCTGAGCATGGCCATCGTCACCGGCGTCGCACTACTGGTGGGCTTCGATCCCACCGCGGACTTCGGTGAATGGCTCGGCGTGATCGGCGTGCTCGTGCTGATCATCTTCGCGCTCACCTGGCTGTCGGTCGCGCTGGCCATCATGGCCAAGAGCGTCGCAGCCGCGAGCAACATGCTGACCCCACTGATGATCCTGCCGATGATGGGCAGTGGATTCGTCCCCACCGACTCGATGCCCGCCGGGCTTCAATGGTTCGCCGACTACCAGCCGTTCACCCCGTTCATCGAGACCCTGCGCGGGCTGCTGATGGGCACCCCGATCGGCAACAACGCGATTCTCGCCATCGGCTGGTGCGCCCTGATCGCCCTGGGCGGCTATCTGTGGGCCAAGAAGCTCTACAACCGCGAGCCCACGCAGTGAGCGGCTTAGGTGGCGATTCTTGACCACCTAGCCGGTCGAGATGAGTCCGCTCGGATTCGAGGCCGGCTCGGGACCGGGCGCCAAGGCAATTAAACCCGGAAGTCCCTCATCGTGGCTGCGTGCGTGATCGGTCGGCAGCGCCGGCAGATGTGCGGGGGCGGGGCACGGCGGCAACCGGTCCCAGGTCGAGCCGGGCGTCCATGTCCAGGCGGAAGGTGCCGTACGAGTTGACGTTCGACCAGAACAGCGCCCCTTTGGCCTCGATCACTCGATCAGATCAACGACGGCGCCCCGGACACGGAAACGGGACTCGTCCGGCTACCCACGACCTACTTTGCGGCTGGTGTCTGAGCTAGGACACCGGGGCCGAGACGAGAGCGGAGCAACCGCGGGCCTGAAGTGTCCAGCGCAGCGCCCTCCCCGCACGCCGGACACAAAGCTGCCAGTAGCGGGCAGGGGCCCGGCGAGAAGGGGCTGCCGGTACTGCGTCCGAGGTGGCGCCGCAGAGTCCGCCCCCCGGTTTCAGGGGCGCTCTCGTTAGCTAACGCCCACAGCCAGCCCGGCCGTCGCACCGTGACCTCGGCAGGCCGGGAAGCGTCGGACAGATACCGAACCCGAAGGGACGGCGTCATGGTCCACCGGCGGTGACGCGATGCCGTCTTTTCAGTCCACCCGGCGGTGGCTATCCTCCATTCCCACGTGCCTCGTCTCGCGCGTGCCACGGCCAGGACCCACCTCCCGGCCGCAAGCGAACCTGAGCGGCCGCTCGGAAGACGAAAAGGATGGATGGTGCTTCGCGAACGCGCCGTGACGTCCGTGCATCTGGCACGCCGTGGTGGGACGGCACCGCCGGTGCACTGAGCCTTCGCCAACTTGAAGTAGTAGGTCAAAGGGTTGGTGTGACCGGTCCTCGGGGTACTCATGCTGGTCGTGAGCGGGAGTCCACGGAGAAGATCATCCGTCAGCGGTTGATTTCGAGGTTCGTCAGGACGAGCAGGGCGCGCAGGAGGCGGGTGGCGCGGGCGGGAGCGGTGCGGAGCTTGGTGAGGATCTGCCAGTTCTTGAGGTGGGCGAAGCCGTGTTCGACCGGTGCCCGTCCGACGGCGAGGACACGGTTGGCTTCCTTCTGGCCGGGGATGATCTTGTGGGTACGAGTGGCGATGTAGCCGGTGACGATCACGGGGTCGAGGATGTCGTTGTCCAGGCCGCGGAAGCCGAGGTCGGCCAACGCTCCGAGGCCGGCGGCGCGCAGGTGGGTCAGGATGTGGTCGTGGCGGGCGGCGGTGTTGTCGTGGGTGCGGCCGGGCCGGGCCGCGGATATCCAGATCAGACGGCCGTTCTCGTCGGTCAGGGCGAGGAAGTGCAGGCCATGGCTGCGGTGCTTGCCGGAGTAGTTCCGCCGGTCGGCCTTGCCGGTGCGGCGCTGGGTTCGGATGAGGGTGCCGTCGATCAGGACCACCTCTCCGCCCTGCTTGGCGACCTTCTTCAGGGCGCGGTTCAGGCGTGGGGCCTGGGCGGCGAGCAGTCCGATCAGCTCGTCGCGCCAGCGGCGGACGGTAGACTCGGACACGTTGTTGCCGCCGGCCATGTCGGCCAGGCGCTGGTCGTGGCGCAGCACGGCCAAGACGATCACCGTGATCTTCCCCGGCGGCAGGATCCGCCACCTTGATCGAATCGCCTTCAGATGACGCCGCAGCAGGCTGGCGAGGTGGTTGACGGTGCCCGTGGACAGCGGTAGACGGCACTGGTGGACAAGCGGGCAAGTGTCTTCGGCGTGTTCATTGGTTTGCGTCACACAATTCCAACGGCCGCCGGGGGCGCCGTGGTTACGCCCGCATCACAGGCGGGTGGTGAACCTGCCGTCGGGCAGTTTCCGCAGCCAGCCGCGGTCGACCAACCTGACCAGCTTCCCGCGCAACGGCTCCAGCTTGCCCCGCGCACTGATGTCCACGCCCAGCATCTCGCCGACCTGACGGGCCATGACCGGTCCGGCGGCCTGCCGCACAGCGGCGAGGATGCGCTGGTAGTCCGGCGGAAGTATGGCCTCCTCCACGTCCGGCGCGCGGTGTGGGATCAGCATCACGGCCCGTCCAGCCACTTGCCCGGGCACCGGCATGACCGAGGCACGCTCGTTGGCGAGCTGCTCGCTCACGCACTCAAGGACCCTTTCGCCGACCTCGAGTTCGTCGCGCTCGGCCCGTACGTCCGCCAGCTCCTTGGCCAGCTGTTCTTCGAGTTCGTCCAGCTCCGCGCGCCGAACGGTGATCCGTTTCAGTAATTCGGGATCCATGCACCGGATCGTACTGTGTGCCTCCTGGCGAGGGCCTGTTTCTGGTGCTTTGCCGTGAGCTGAGGATCTCCAGCGCCGTTAGTACGTCACCGTGATCCGCTGCGCGGGACCGTCCACGCTGACCGTTCCGCCGTAAGGGATCACCAGTTGGGGATCGGTGTGCCCGAAGTCGACATCGAACACAGCCATGGTGTGCGGGGCGTACGTCGCCAGTGCGCGTAGCACCGCTTCGCGCTGCTCAGCGGCGTAGCGCAGCTTGTCCTCCGCTTTGTTCGGCTGCTGGAAGGACCACGCTTTGGCGCGGCCCATCAACAGGGCCGGGAAGCGCGCCAGCAGGCCCCGTTCTCCCATGTTGCGCAAGATCCGGAAGACCTCCTCCCCCTCGGCATCTCCTCCGACGTCTCCAAGAACAGCACGCCGCCCTCGTAGGCGGCTGGGTCGCGTGCGATCTCGCGGTCGGCCATCAGCAGCCATGACAGGATTTCCAGATTGCCGCCCCAGGCGCGGCCCTCGACGAGCTGGTCGAGCTGGTGCCAGATCCAGCCGTCGGCGGGCTGCGAGTCCGGTTCCCTGTCGAAGGTGGCCGGGGCGGCCCAGTCGCGGTCGGTGTCGCGGTAGCGCGTGGCGGGGCGGAGTTCGTACGGGCCCGAGGTGAACAAGGCCGCGCGTACCGAGTCAGCGGTCATGGGGTGGAGTGCGTAGGGGCGGCCGAGCTCGGTCATCAGGCAGGCGCCGTGGTAGGCAACGATGCCCAGGTTGTGCAGGAAGACCAGCAGGTTGGTGTTGTCGCTCGTTCCGAAGAAGGGCTTGGGATTTCCGCGGATCAGCTCGCGGTCCAGCAACGGAAGCACGGTGATCTGGTCGTCGCCACCGATACTGGCCATCACCGCCCTGACCGAGCGATCGGCGAACGCGGCGTGGATGTCATCGGCGCGTTCCTTGGGCGTGGAACCCATTCTGCGAGTGGTCGGGTACTCCACCGGTTCGAGGCCGAAATCCTCACGCAGCCGCTTGAGCCCCAGCTCGTACGGCAGAGGGAAGAGCTCGGGCAATCCGGACGAAGGAGAGATGATCGCTATGCGGTCACCGGGCACAGGCTTTGGAGGATATGCAGGTGAAGTCATGACCGTCAGGCTAGAGGTCTGATCGACTACGGATCATCTTCATTTCAGGCGGGCATTCTCCGTTCATCGACCTTGAGCAGGAACCGAAGTCATCCCCTGACGGTCGATCTACTTCATGGAATGCCGCCCACGACCAGCGCGAGTACCCCGAAGGGCCGCCACACCAGCCCTTTGACCTGCTTCTTCAGGTTGGCGGAGGCTCACTGGAGCAGTCATGACGAAACCGAACACCACCCACCAGCAGCGCATCGCCAAAACCCTCCATCACACCGTGGGATGCGGCTATCAGGAGGCCTTGCGCCGTGTCCGGGAGGCCGCCGCCGCCGGACTGCTGCCCGCCCGGCTGGATGCCGCAGGACGCGCGGCAGCCGTCGAACTCTTGGCCCATAGCGTCACCGCTGCAGCCACCACCGCAGCGAGCCGGACACAAGTCGCGCCGCAGAGCACCCCTGCGCAACCATCCTCAGAGCACAGTGCCCTGCCCTGGACCGGCGGGGACGCACTGGCCTCCCTTGCCCCCGGGTCGGTGACGGGCTTGGTGTCACTGCCGACGGCCGGCCGGTCGACGCTGGCCCTGAACATCGCTCTCCACAACGCCCAGGCCGGTACCGCCGCCCTGTTCACCTCCGGGGAGATCTCCTTCCGCTCCCTGCAACAGAAGGTTCTCGCCGCCCGCTACGGCGTCGATGTCCGCCATCAGGAACCACGTGGCGGCTGGGCCGCCTTCAAGACCACCGTGCTCTCCGAGATGAAGGACCTGCCCCTGTCCCTTCACGGCGCACGAGCGCGCAACAGCGCACGCGACAGCCTCCGCCGAGGCCTGCTGTCCGCAGCCGGCACCAACCGAAAACTCAGGCTATGGATCGTCGACTCAGTCCTGCACTTCAGCGACCTCACGAACCACGGTCCCGACACCGCGGCGACGATGGCCGAGCTTCACGCCCTGGCAGCCGAGTACAACCTGGCCGTCCTGGTCACCTCCAGGGTGATCACTCAGCACCCGGAAGAGCCCATTACCGCCGCGCACCTGCCAGCCGGGATGGCCGAACACAGCGACCACGTCCTCGTCCTTGACCGGCCAGGCACCTACTGGACCCACACCGCCTCCACCGCGGCCACCCTGCGCCGGCACACCGACCCTGCGCTCGACCGCGCAATCGAGCTGGAACTGCAGCCGGACCACTGCCGCTTCGTGCCGGCCTGGCAAGTCCGTTCGCACCCTGCGACCACGTGAGGCGTGCCGTGCAGCACCGGGCCGACGCCGCTCCGAAGTCCTTGGCGCCATCCAGCGCGGACGGCCCCGATCAAGGCCGCCCGCGGGCTGCCTGCTGGCAAGGCACGGCAGGCAGCCGCCGCTGGGGCCTTGAAGAATGCTCCTCATGGACGATGCCTTCACGCTCCTTCGGCGAGCGACTGATCTACTCCCCGAGGGTGCCCGGACTGAAAACGGTGTGACGGTCGACGACGTGCGCGACTATCAATGGCACCAGGAGTGGGAGCTTGTCCTCGACCTCCTGATGGAGATCGCGGACGAGCAGCCGGTTCCCTTGCAATTCTGGTCGCTACTCAAAGACGCAGCCCGCCAGATGATGCTGGAGCACAGCGCCGACTGGTGCGAGTGGCGGGCCTGGGAGACGCAGCACGGCAGCCTCCGGGCCAGGCTGAGCCTGCTGAGCACGGAGAGAGGCGGACGCCAGACCGCCTTTTCCGGGCAGGGGCAGCTGCGGCCGCTCTGGAATATCGGCAACCAGGCCCCCGACGGCGGGCAGGCAGTGAACGTCGCGCGACTGTGGGTGGAAGGCGCGCCCGGCCTGGCACCGGGAGAAAGCGCGACGGTCCGCTTGGCGCCACTCAGCCCCGAACAGTGGCGCCATGTCCAGCCCGGCGACGTGATCACCATGCACGAGGGCAGACCGGTTGTCGGCACGGCAGTGATCATCGATGTCACACCGCCTTCCGTCGCTGGGTGCGAGGGAGATCTGTAGAGCGTTCACCCAGGACCCGCCCAAGACCAGGCCAGATCAACTTCCTGATCAAGCAGTTGGGCACGGCCAAGGCCGTGGCGGCAGAGATCGGCGTCACCGCGACTCCGTCAACCGCCACCGGCGCGGGGCGCAATCACCCGCCCAGGAACATCCAGCAGCGGATCGACGCGGCCATCCGCGCCCGCTGGTAGCCCTGCCGGCCGGCCGTCTGCCGACTCCCCCCTGCGTCCCGCCGCGTCTACCCGGCCGCGTGTCTGCCCGGAGAACTCGCGCTTCTGACAGCCAGGGCCGGCCCGCCGCGCGCCGCCGTCCGCTGTGCCTGGTTCTCCACCGTTCCGCGCTCTCCGTCGTTCCGCGCTCCGGTCCCGCTGCCTCGTCGTACCGGCCTGTCACGCGCCGCCCCCCCGGGCCGCCGTTCACCCGTGGGCCGAGGAGTTCGTGCTCCTGACGGTGCGACTTCGGACTCTTCGCCGCCGTCGGCCGGGCTGCCCGGCCGGATTGCCGCACCACCCTGCTCGCCCCGTCGGCGCCGTGTATCCGTCCCCTGCGTTCCCGTTGCTCCACTGGGCCCGCGATCCGGTCCGCGGGCCGTGTCGTGCCTGGCCGGCACCGTCCACAGGCCGGCTGCGTCCGCAGCCCTGCCGGGCGCTCCCGTCGCCCGCTCCTGGCCGAGGAGATCAAGCCTGAGATCCAGCGGGTGTGGGCCGAGCACACGGGCGGAGGCAGCATCACGGACCCGGAACTGACCACGTTCGCGGAAACAGATCCATGGAATCCGCGGCGGAGGATGCCTGCCCGGTGGCGCGCCGCTGGGGCAGTGCGGTCCCGCGCAACGTGCGAAGGAAGCGCGGGACCGCAGGCCGCGGCCGTCCTGTCGAGCCGGGCAGGGGGACCGTACGTCACCCGCCGCCGGTACTGCGCGCGGCACTCCGCCGCACCGTCCGATCCCGGCCCCGATCCGCGCCGGGCGCCGCCCGGCGCGCGCTGCTCGCCGCTCGGCGCGCCCTGCGGCTGAGCCGGCCGGCAACTCCACCCCGGACGACCGCCGTGCGGGCCGCGCGCCTGCCTGTGCCCGCGGCCCGCCCCACCATCGCCAGGCGGTATAAGGCGTGGGGACTTTCCGGCGCGAAGGACGCTGTCGGCAGGACCCCGGTCCTTGCAGACGGCGGCTACCGAGGCACCGGTCTGGTTGGTCATCCCGCACCGCCGCGAGCGCGGTCAGACCGAACTCCCGGCCTGGAAGGTGAGAACGATCATGCTCGTGAGTTGAGCGTCGCGACGTCCGGGCGGGGCTGGGGGATGTCGCCAGCGGCTTGGGGAGCGGCGAAGTCAGCGTGGGCTTGCTCGACGGCTTCGTGGTACGCCTCGCGCTTGGACCCCAGTCGAATCGGCGGTAGCAGAGTTTCCCGATCCCAGACGTCTTTGATGAGCTGGAAGATCCATAGCCTTGTGGGGATGGTCACGCATCTGACTTGAGGAGTTCCGTGTCCGCTGCCCACCACCACCCGGACATCCTGTCACCCGAGTTCGCCGCGAACCCCTACCCCGCCTATGCGGTGATGCGGGAGAAAGAACCCCTGATCTGGCATGAGGCCACACAGAGCTACATCATCTCCCGCTACGAGGACGTTGAACGCGTCTTCAAGGACAAGAAAGCGGAGTTCACTACCGACAACTACACTTGGCAGCTCGAACCGGTCCACGGCAGGACGATCCTCCAGCTCAGCGGCCGCGAACACGCGGTACGCAGGGCCCTGGTCGCCCCTGCGTTCCGCGGCAGCGATCTGCAGGAAAAGTTCCTGCCGGTCATCGAGCGCAACTCGCGCGAGCTCATCGACACCTTCCGGTACTCCGGATCCGCCGACATCGTCAGCGACTACGCGACCCGTTTCCCGGTCAACGTCATCGCGGACATGCTGGGGCTGGACAAGGCCGACCACGCCCGGTTCCACGGCTGGTACACGGCCGTCATCGCCTTCCTCGGCAACCTCTCGGGCGACCCCGGGGTCGCCGCCGCCGGTGAGCGCACCCGCGTGGAGTTCGCCGAGTACATGCTTCCGGTCATCCGTGAACGGCGTGCCAGCCCGGGCGACGACCTGCTGTCCGCCCTGTGCGCCGCGGAGGTGGACGGTGTGCGCATGAGCGACGAGGACATCAAGGCCTTCTGCAGCCTGCTGCTCGCGGCGGGCGGTGAGACCACCGACAAGGCGATAGCCGGCATTCTGGCGAACCTCCTCGACAACCCGGACCAGTTGGCGGCCGTCCGCGCGGATCGGAGCCTGATACCCGCCGCTTTCGCGGAGACCCTCCGCTACACACCGCCGGTCCAGATGATCATGCGACAGTCGGCGACCGACGTCGAGGTCACCGGGGGCACCATACCGGCGGGCGCCACGGTCACCTGTCTCATCGGTGCGGCGAACCGGGACGAGCGGCGCTATCGCGCCCCCGACCGGTTCGACATCTTCCGCGACGACCTTGCCACGACATCGGCCTTCTCGGCCGCTGCCGGCCACCTCGCCTTCGCACTCGGCCGGCACTTTTGCGTGGGCGCGCTCCTGGCCAAGGCGGAGGTCGAGGTGGGCCTGAACCAGTTGCTGGACGCCATGCCCGACCTGCGCCTCGCGGACGGACACGACCTCGTCGAGCAGGGGGTCTTCACCCGGGGCCCGAAGACGCTGCCCGTGCGCTTCACACCGGTCACGGCCTGACGGGATCGCTGCCTCCGCGCCCGGGGGTCGGCCCGGGCGCGAAGGGGGCTGGTTCGCGGTGCCTAGTTCACGGACGGGGTGAACTCCACCGGCAGGGACGTCAGGCCACGCATCCAGATCGAGGGACGCCAGGTCAGTTCCCCAGGCTCCACCGCCAGTACGAGGTCAGGGAGGTGTTCGAGCAGCGTCTCCACCGCCGTGCGGGCCATGACGTCCGCCAGGAGCGGTGCCGGGTACGGACAGCGGTGCTCTCCGTTGCTGAAGGAGAGGTGTGCGGAGTTGCCGGAACCGGCTTGTGGCTCCGGCCAGATCTGCGGGTCGGTGTTGGCCGCCGCCAGGCCCAGCACGAGGCAGTCCCCTTCCCGGATGCGACGCCCGCCCAGCTGCGTGTCGCGCACGGCCCAGCGGCCGATGAAGTTCTGTGTGGGTGTGTCCAGCCACAGGACCTCGTTCAACGCCTCTCCGACGCTGATCCGCCCGCCGGCGACGTTGACCGCGAAACGCTCGTCGGTCAGCAGCAGACGCAGCGTGTTGCAGATCCAGTTCGCGGTCGGCTGCTGCGCGGCGGCGATGACGGAGATCAGATCCTGCACGATCTCCTCGTCGCTGAGCCCGGCGGGGTGGAGCAGCATGCGGGAGGTGACGTCGGGGCCGGGACGCTCGCGCTTCTCCTGCACCAGCCGCATGATGCGCTCGCTGACGCGCGTGTAGGCGGCCACCGGGTCGTCGCCTTCACCGGCGTCCAGGGAGATGCGCAGGTCGTCGACGAGGCGTTCGGTGTCTGTGTCCTCAGCCGGCATGCCGCACATCCACAGCACGCCGCGGGCGGGCAGCGCGTGCGCGTACATGCTCATCAGTTCCGCCCGGCCACTGCCGGCGAAGGAGGAGATCAGCCGCGCCGCGATCAGCTGGCACTCGCGGGCCAGCTCGAACTGGTCCACCGCTTCCAGCGCCTGGGTGATCACGCCCGCCCGGCGCTGGTGCTCGGCGCCCTCGGTGAAGAGCACCGATGGCTGGTAGCCGACGTATGGCAGCAAC